>DATHRK010000001.1:0-1992 GCA_035465395.1 Longimicrobiales bacterium
AGGGCGCTGCCCGCCTCACTACGCGAGGAAATCGGTACGCTCGACCTCTCCAGGCTTGTTCTGACGGGTCTCGAAGCGGATCTCATCCTGATCCACGGGCGCGACGATCCGCTGGTGCCATACACCGAAACCGTGGAGCTCGCGAATGCCGCCGGAGCGGAACAGACGAGGATCTACCTGCTCCGCGGCCTGCAGCACGTCGACATAGGCGCCTTGAGCGCGAGCGACCTCGAGACCCTCCTGCGCGCCACCTACCGAGTCCTGTCTTATCGGGATGCGACGGGCGGGGAGCCGCCCTAGTGGTCTGACCGGAACGAAAGAGTCCTGATCGAGGATTCCCCTGCGCGTCCGCGTGTGCGAGTCTGGAACATGCGCAAGGGGATTTCCATCTCGGTCTCTGCCGCCGATCGCCGGCGCCTCGAGGCCATCGCCGCTGGCCGCAGCACGCCCCAGAAACATGTCTGGCGGGCGCAGATCGTCCTCCTCAGCGCCGACGGCGTCGGCACAAATGCGATCATGACCGCGACGGGCAAGTCGAAGACCACCGTCTGGCGGTGGCAGGCGCGCTTCGCGGAAGCCGGCGGCGACGGCCTCCTCGAGGACAAGACCCGGCCGCCCGGCAAAGCGCCGATCGCCGACGCTCGGGTCGCCGAGCTCGTGCGGCTGACGCATGAGCGGCCGCCGCACGAGGCGACGCACTGGACGGCGCGCGCCATGGCGAAGGCGGTCGGCATGGGCGTGGCCACCGTGCAGAAGATCTGGAAGGGGCACGGCCTCGCGCCGCACCGCTGGCGCGCCTTCAAGCTCTCGACCGACCCGGCCTTCGCCGAGAAGCTGCATGCCATCGTCGGGCTCTATGTCAGCCCGCCGGCGCACGCCGTGGTGCTCTCGGTCGACGAGAAGTCGCAGATCCAGGCGCTCGACCGGACGCAGCCGGGCCTTCCGATGAAGAAGGGCCGGGGCGCCACGATGACCCACGACTACAAGCGCAACGGGACGACGACGCTCTTCGCCGCTCTCGACGTGCTCGAGGGCACGGTGTTCGGCCGCAACATGGCCCGCCACCGGCATCAGGAGTTCATCCGCTTCCTCAACGCGCTCGAGCGGGAGATCCCGGCCGGTAAGGTCGTGCACGCGATCCTCGACAACTACGCTGCCCACAAGACGCCGGAGGTACGGCGCTGGCTGGCGCGGCATCCGCGCTGGACGTTCCACTTCACGCCGACATCGTCCTCATGGCTGAACGCGGTCGAGGGGTTCTTCGCCAAGCTCTCGCGACGGCGGCTGAAACGCGGCGTCTTCCGCTCCGTCGTCGACCTCCAGGCCGCCATCAACCGCTTCGTATCCGAGCACAACGAGACCCCCAAGCCGTTCGTCTGGCGCGCCGATCCCAACCAGATCATCGCCGCCCGAACCAGAGGGTTCCAAGCGTTGGAGTCATTCCACTAGGCCCGCAAGAGGGCGAATGTTGGCCCGGATTCCGGCGCTCCGGCGGCCACCTCGGGGCATTTCCTGACGCCGCGATCGGCCCTTGCCAAGGGCCGGGCGGGGTGCAATGCTCGCGGCCATGAGCTTCGACACGCTTCTGTCCGGACCGGGGGGCGCAGATCCGGACGTCGAGCGGTGGACGCGCCGGGAGCTCGGAATGATCCTCAGCATTTACGGCCGCATGGTCGCTGCCGGCGAGTGGCGCGACTACGCGATCGACCATCTGCGCGGGCGGGCGGTGTTCTCGATCTTCCGCCGCGCCTCGGAGCAGCCGCTCTACCGGGTCGAGAAGACGCCGCGCACGGCACAGCGCCAGGGCGCGTTCTCGGTTGTCGCGATGGACGGCCGCATTCTCATGCGGGGCCACGACCTCGCCCAGGTGCTCCGCGTGCTCGAGCGCAAGCTGATCCGCGCCGTCGAGTAGGCGGGGCGCGGTCCCGGCCGCCGCGCCTTCCCGGAGCAGCCCGGCCGGGAGAGCCCCGGGGTCGGGCCGGAGCAGACGTG
>DATHRK010000002.1:0-11775 GCA_035465395.1 Longimicrobiales bacterium
GCCCAGGAGAGATCGAGGCGATCGTCGCCCAACCGGCGAGCCGGCGCTGGCCGTCCGGCATCCTGGCGTTGGTCGGCGTCGTCGCGCTCGTCGGCGGGATCTGGTGGTTCGCGAGCCGGCCGGCGCCCGACGCGGCACTCGAACAAGGCGCCGGCGCGGCGGGATCGGGAGCCGCGAACGCGGAGCTGTCGGCGGGGGCGCCGCCCGAAGACCGTCGGCCGACCATTGCCGTGTTCCCCTTCGACGACATGAGTCCGGGACAGGACCAGGAGTACTTCAGCGACGGGATGACCGAGGAGCTCCTGAACGTCCTGGCGAACGTGCGGGAGCTGAAAGTCACGGCACGTACGTCCACGTTCGCGCTGAAGGCGCGGCCCCTCACCGCCGAGCAGATCGGCGACACGCTGCGCGTGCGCTACCTGGTGGAGGGCAGCGTGCGCAAGGCAGGCGATCAGTTGCGAATCACGGCCCAGCTCATCGACACCTCCGACGGCGCCCACATGTGGTCCGACCAGTACGACCGGGAGCTGGACGACGTCTTCGCCATCCAGACGGAGATCGCCGAGGCCATCGCCGCGGCGCTGCGGATCCCGCTCGGCCTCGACGAGCGCCGGCGCCTCGTGTCGCCCACCTCGAGCACGGAGGCCTACGACCTGTACCTGGCCGGCCGGGCCCGCATGCGCGAGCGCGGACCCTCGGTGTTCGAGGCCGCGAGCCTGTTCGAGGAGGCCATCGCGCTGGACTCCGCGTGGGCGCCGGCCTGGGCCGGCCTCGCCGAGAGCCACTCGGTCGCGCCGTACTACGTCGCGCAGGCGACACAGGAGGACTGGCTCGAGCACCTGGCAGCCGCGGAAGCCGCCGCCCGACGCGCCCTCGAGTTGGATGAGGACAACGCCTCGGCGCTCGTCGCGCTGGGCAGCGTCCATCGCGAACGATTCCGCTGGGACGCGGCCGAGAGCGCCTTTCTGGACGCCCTGGCGGTCGACCCGGATGACGCCGAGGCGCACCAGCAGTACGCGGAAATGCTCGCGCACGTCGGGCGGCTGGACGAAGCGCTCGACGCCGCCCGCCGGGCCCTGAGCCTGGACCGCGCATCGATACGCGTGAACGTCTACGCATGGACAGCGGCCAGCAACGGGCGCTACGACGAGGCGATCCGCCTCCATACGGAGGAGATCGAGGGAAACCCTGACGCGTTGCCGTTCCACCGCGACAACCGGTTGTACGACTACTTCCTGGCCGGTCGGTGGCCGGAGGCGAGGGCCGAACTTCTGGCAACCGTGGCGCTTCGCGGAACACCGGAAGACGTGGCGGAATTTCGTACCATGTGGCCCCGAGGTGCGCCGCCGCCTCCCGCCGTGGCGGAAGCGACCGAGGGGCCGGCTCCCGACATCAGCGCCGTCATTTGGATCCATCACGGTCGTCGCGTGCGCGCGATCGAGGCGTTGGAATCACTCGTCGAGGGCCCCAGGCCGGTCCGGGGCAACCCCCTCTCGAGGCTGTGGGCCCCACCGTTCGAGCAGTTCCTCGACGAGCCGCGCTACCAGGCGGTCCTGCGTCGATTCAACCTCGAAGGAAGGCGCCCGACCAGGGCACCGATGCCGGACGGGGATCGGTAGGGGTCAGGCCCTCTCCGCCAGGACCGCCCGCGGTTGTAGCCCGCCCGCGCTTCGATTAGCTTCCGCGCCCTCGGGACGTGGCGCAGTCCGGTAGCGCACCTGAATGGGGTTCAGGGGGTCGCCGGTTCGAATCCGGCCGTCCCGATTCTCCGCCGGCATCCGGCGTGCCCGGCACTCCTGGATCGAGCTGGCCTGGACGTGGGATCGCGGTCGCGCGCCTCGCCCGCGTGCCGGTTCAACCGCCCGCACGAACGCGCCCTAGGACGGGCGTTGCGCCCATTTCTCTGGCGATGATCCCCATGAGGTTCTTCCGGAGAATCGCCGAAGCACAGAGGGTTCCTCCGATGAGCGCGCCCGCGACGCCGGCCGTCGCCACGTCCTGACCCGTCAGGTAGAGTCCAGGCAGGATCGTTCGCGGACGCAGCCACCGTTGCTCGAAGCGCCGAGGCGTGTGCGCGAGTCCGTAGATTTCCCCATGGGGCTGGTTGGCAAAGTGACGGGTCGTCAGGGGCGTGGACAGCTCCCACGTATCGACCTTGCCCCTGGCCTGCGGAACATGCTCGTAGAGCGCGTCGAGCAGTCGGTGCGCGAGTCGGTCCTTGAGGGCATCGTACTCTTCGCCGCGCTTCTTCCACCGGGTTCCGTCCCAGTCGGAGAAGGCCCGGGCCGACGCCAGCGTGATGATGTCGATCGTCGCCCGACCGGGGTGACGCTGCTGGAAGTCGGGGTCTTTCGCCGACGGAAAAGAAACATAGACCATGCGGCGGCCCGGGTCGGTCTCCGTCATTGCGCGGAACGTCCTATCGTGATCCTCGTCGGGGTAGATCCAGAGGTTGGCCCGCGGAAGGTCGAGCTCCTGCGCTGTCTGCGAGAGGCCGACGTACAGGCAGAGGTGGGCTGTCGATGATCCGAGGCCTTCAAGACGGTCGAGGACGCCGAGGGGTCCTGCGACTGCGGCGGACAAGAGCGTTACGAAGGTGTTGCGCGCCCCCGCGTCGCTGATTATCAGCGGCGCCCTCAGGAACGAGCCGTCGGCCGCCATGCGCACACCGACCGCCCGGCCGCCTTCCACCACGATCTCCGATACCTCCGCCCTGACCATTGCTTGGCCCCCTGCCTCCGCGATCACCGGGAGGATCGACTCGGCGATGCGGGCGGCTCCTCCCACCGGATAGAAAGCGCCCTCGCAATAGTGCGCCGCTACCAGGGCATGCATACCGAAGCTGCTCAATCCTGGTGGCAGACCGTAATCCCCCCATTGCGTAGTGAGCAGGCCGATCAGGCGCTGATCGCTCGTCAACGACTCGAGGACCTCACGGGTCGTAAGGCGGGCGTGCCTCAGGTAGCGGTGCCGGAGGAACCGTCCGGCAACGGCGGCGACGGGGGCCGGCAGCGCCTTCTCCATGAAGAAGTGGGTCGTGCTCGATCCCACCACGTCAAGCAATTCCAAGTACCGGTCGATGGCGTCGACCTCGGCCGGGAAGCGGATCTTCAGGTCGTGCCGCAGCTTCTCCCTGCCGGCGCGAAAGTCGAAACATTCGTCGCCCAGAACTGCGCGGTCGTAGACTTCGCCCATGTCGGCCCATTTCAGGCTGCCGTCTCCGATCGCGTCGAAGAGCGCGCGCAACATGGAGCCCGGCCGGACGTCCCCGATGTAGTGGACGCCCACGTCCCATTCGTACTTTGGACGACGGAAGGTGTGCGTGAACCCGCCGGCCGTGTAGTGCCGCTCCAGCACGAGTACCCGGCGACCGCCGTAACGCGCCAACAGGGCGGCCGCCGACAACCCCCCGATGCCGGAGCCCACGACGATGGCATCGTAGGCGCCGACTGGCGGGCCTCTCAGATAGGATTTCACGGCCATCAACGAGCCTTGGGATGGCTGCCTGAGCGAGCCGAACTGGCGAGAGACAATAGGGCGAATCAGGCACGGGGCGACAGCTGGTTCTGGCCCCTTGAGCTCTTCCGTCCGGGATCCGCCTCCGGCGCGGAGGCGTCGCACGCCGACAGGACGGAAAGGATCACGAGCGGCGTGAGCGGAGTGTGTGACGCGGCGTGCTTCGCATGCTCGAACCCCGCAGTCGATGGGAAGAGGGCCTCCCCGGACAGGGGAACAGCCCAGGCGGACACTTAGTGACCACGGTCTCGGGAACCCGCCCCTTCCGCTGTCCTTACCGCCACAGGCGGCTCTCTGAGTGCTCTCGTCCATCGCATTCCCAACGCCTGCCAGTCCCGTTGTGGGGGGACGCCCGTATCGTCTATCATTTTCAGTTCACGACCAGAGCCTCAAGACACTTCCACGAAACACCTTTGTTTTGCTTTCGAAGAAGCTGCGCCTCCTAGGTAGGGAAGCCGCCCCGCATCGGAGCGCCGGCGCCGTGCGCGTCGCGACCGTTCTCTTCCTGGTGGTGACGACTGGGAGGCAAGGTCGTAGGCGCGGGAGCCGTAGTGCCGCTCCCTCAGCTCCCGGTGGCGCGCGACCGCCTCCTCGACGCCCCGCTCGGCGATCGCATGTTCCAGCTCCTCGTCGATCGGCACCGGGCGGGGGATGCCTCCGTGACAGGTCCGGCAGCTCACGCGGACGTTGGGGGACGTCCGGTCGGGGGCCGCCTCAGGGTCTCTTCGTTGATGCGATCGACCATTTCCAGTATCAGCACGGTCCGGAGCGCGAGGTAGCGAAGGCGGCGGTCGTCTTGCATGGTGGTCTCCGGGTCGAACGGATCGACCCTGGAGACTACCGCCGGCCTACGCCCCGGGCATCGGGATCCGGACAGGAACACGTTGGACTCGAAAGGGCCCGGACCGCCGGCCGCGCACGCCACCTTTACGGGAGCATCAGCAATGCGCCTGCGAGGCACGTCCCTGGCCGTCCTTTTCCTGGGGGCAGGAGTGGCGACGGCCGCCGCCCAGTCCCCCGAAGCGCAACACGAAGAGACCTTCCGGGCCATGGTCGCCGCGGTCAACGACCGCGCACTGGAGCGTCTCGACGCGCTCATCGCCGACGATCTGGTGCGCCACAGCCAGGCCACGCCGGACGTCACCGTGCGCAGCCTGGACGACTTCAAGGAGTTCCTCCGCTCGGATTTCGCGATGGTGCCGGACTCGCGCATCGAGTGCCCGATGGTCGCTGCCCAGGGGGATCTGCTCGCGTCCTGGTGCACCTACGAGGGCACGCAGCAGGGGGCCATGGGGCCGTTCCCGCCCACGGGTAAGCGATTCGCGCTCGACTTCGCCGGCTTCATGCGCTTCGAGGGCGGGCGGATCGCGGAAATGTGGGTGACCTGGGACAACCTGGCCGCGCTCTCGCAGCTCGGGCACTTCCCCCCGCCGGAGGCCGAGGCGGGGTCCTGAGAAACCTGCGCGGCGATGGGCCGTGGTGTCTCGCTTGACAACATTCACCGGCGGCGTGGCAGCCGTGATCCCGCTCGTCTATTCCTTTCGCGTGCAGGCGGGGATAGCGGACATGCGCGAAAGGATGGCGGCCGAGGACTTGGGCATGTTCCAGGGCATCGGTGAGGCGATGGCCGCCTCGATTCAGATCGAGTACGGGTTCGTCGTGATGTTGGCCGGTTCGATCGCTTGATCGTAGCCGCATGGCTAGCACGGAGGGATTCCCGGGAGGAACTCGCCCCCGTAGGCTCCGTCGAAGGTGGCCCCGGTGTTAAGTGAATGAAACCGATATCCCTCTTCGTATGGGGTTCAGGGGGGTCGCCGGTTCGAATCCGGCCGTCCCGATTCTCCGCAGCTCGTTGCCTCACTTGAGCTTAAAGGCTCGAGCGAGGTTTGGTGCAGGCGGCGCTAAGCCCGATTCCCGCTGTTGATTCCCGCCGTTGGTGCGCGGAATCGCGCCTCTCTTGCGGTCGGCGAGAGCCTCCTTCAGGCCCTCTTGGAATGCGCTCGTATCAACGCCAGCCGCCGCGCTCGACAGCTCCAAACGCCGGTTAGGCGGCGTGCAGCGGTGGCCGCTAGTGCCCTATAGCCTCCGCGATCGCCCACCATAGCACAAAGGAGCCGACGAGGACGCTCAGTAGGACCATATAAGAGCGCTCGCGCTTGGCGGCGATCGCCACCGCGCCTAGGACCGCACCCGCAACGGCCGACGCCGCAGCACCAAGGAGCATAACGGCATGGACGGGATCAGAGAAAAACGTCGGGCGCGCCTTCGGCGTAGCTCCGATATAGAACAGCCAGAGCATGAAAAGCACCAGAAAAGCGACAGCAAGTCCGACCGACCACTGCCCGATCCGCGTCTGGGGCGTCGCGAAGAAACGTGCGGGCTTGCTGGTGCCTCCTTCGTCGTTGCTCATCTCGCAAGTCTCCAGTCGAAGGTGAAGGCACCCAGATGGAGCCTAGTTCAAAGGCACGTGATCTTGTAGCGCGCGGGAGACACACCGAGAACAGCGGCGGCCAGACCGTGATCTCACACGGCCATCATCGCGCGACCCGAATCGGACGGGCACGTTCACACCGCACAGACGACGAAAGCTGTCAGCACCACGAACAGCGCGTAGAGCTTGACGTCCGTCTGCAGCGTGAACGGCCCGATGTACCGCACCCGACGAGGGCCAACACCACTGCCAGCCGCGCTTGCTACGAGCCACGCAGGGACGTCAGCATCCACAACGTCCAGCGGCTGTCTCAAACGGTCCGGTTTTGTACGGAAGGCGAGTCGCCCCAGATGGGCGGGGCGACAATATCCCCCGATTTCGGTCGCCGCCAGCGCCTTGCGGGCGGCGTGAACCGGGAATCGACGACTCCGCAGGGCTCGTGGAGATCGCGCATATGACGCAACGCATCGGAATCCTCGGCCTCGGCGCCTACCTGCCCGAGCGCATCATGACCAACGCCGAGTGGGCGTCACACGTGGACACGACCGACGATTGGATCGTCGAACGGACCGGCATACGCCGACGGCGCTTCGCGGCCGACGATGAGAGCACCGCCGATCTCGCGGTGCACGCCGCCCGTCACGCGCTCGCCGACGCCGGCCTCGACCCCGCCGGCATCGACGAGATCGTCGTGGCGACCGATACCCCGGAGGTCTATTCGCCCGACACCGCGTCCTTTCTGCAGGCGAGGCTCGGCACGCGAGAGATTCCAGCGTACGACCTGGGCAGCAGCGGCTGCGCCGGCTTCGTGCTCGCGCTCGATGTCGCCCGCGCCCGCGCAATCCAGAAGGACCGCAGGATCCTCGTCGTGGGTGTCGAGCTGATCAGCCGGATGATGGACTGGCAGGACCGGAATACCTGCGTGCTCTTCGGCGATGGCGCCGGTGCTGCGGTCGTCGGCCGCGGCACCGGCATCGCGGAGTTGCTCGCGGCCAACGCCGGGACCGACGGGTCGTTCAGCGACATCCTCGGCCTCGAGGTGGGTGGGACGCGCATGCCCTTCACCGAGGAACGCGCCCGGGCCAAGCTGCACCAGCGCTTGATCATGAACGGGCGGAAGGTGTTCCGTGAGGCCGTGCGACGGATGACCGCATGCGCGCACGAGCTGCTCGACGAGGCCGGCCTCGGCCTGCACGAAGTCGACCTCGTGATCCCGCACCAGGCCAACCTGCGGATCCTGGACGCGGTCCGGGAGCGGCTCGGGCTGCCCGAAGAAAAGGTCTTTTGCAACGTGCAGGATTACGGGAACACGGGTTCTGCGTCCGTGCCCGTCGCGCTATGGGAGGCACGCGCCCACGGGCGCATCGGACCGGGTGACGTCGTGCTGCTTACGGCGTTCGGCGCCGGGTTCCACTGGGCGGGTATGCTCCTGCGCTTTTCCGGTGTGCGGGAGGAACCCGTCTGATACCGGCTGCCGTCCGCCGCGGCTTCGAGCACGGCTCTTGGCGATCGGCAGGTGAGTCTCTCTCTACGAGACCGGTCTTCCTCCCTTCTAACTGCCGGTCCCGTGGCGATCGTTCACGCTCGCGTCCTGGTTCACAGGGGCTCGAAGCGCGCGGTGAAGTGCCGGAGAACCGGGTGCTGGCTGGTGAAGCGGAAGCCGCCGATGCCTTCCCTGCGCCGCCACACCCCCAGCACCGTCTCCACCACGTAGTCGATGTGGCTCTGGGTGTAGACCCGCCGCGGGATGGCGAGCCGCACCAGCTCCTGCGGGCCGGCGGTTTCCTCACCGGTCTCGGGATCGCGCCGGCCGAACATGACGGTGCCGATCTCGACGCTCCGGATGCCTCCCTCCAGGTACAACTCGACGGCCAGCGATTGGGCGGGCAGCTCCAGGGGCGGCACGTGGGGGAGGAACGACGCGCCGTCGATGTAGATCGCGTGACCGCCCGGCGGTTGCACGATCGGAACGCCCGCCTCGGCGACCGCGTGCCCGAGATACCGCACGGAGGCCATCCGGTAGCGCAGGTAGTCCTCCTGCACCACTTCCTCGAGGCCCACGGCGATCGCGTCCAGGTCGCGTCCCGCCAGCCCTCCGTAGGTCGGAAACCCTTCGGTGAGGATCAGCAGGTCTCTTTCCTGGTCCGCGAGTCGGTCGTCGTTGGTTGCCAGCAGGCCGCCGATGTTGGCGAACCCGTCCTTCTTCGCTGAAAACGTGCAGCCGTCCGCGAGCGCGAAGATCTCCCGGACGATGTCTACGACTTCGCGGCCCGCATGACCCTCTTCGCGGTGTTTGATGAGGTAGGCGTTTTCCGCGAATCGGCACGCGTCGATGTAGAGAGGGACGCCCGCTTTCCGGCAACGCTCGTGGACGGCCCGTACGTTCGCCATGGATACGGGCTGTCCACCGCCGGAGTTGTTGGTGAGCGTCAGCATCACCAACGGCACCGCGCCCGCGTGTTCGCGCAGCACGCGATCGAGCGCCTCCAGGTCCATGTTCCCCTTGAACGGGAGTGGGTTGGAGAAGTCGGCGGACTCCGGACAGGGGAGGTCCAGCGCGACCGCCCCGGTGGCCTCCACGTTCGCGCGGGTGGTGTCGAAATGCGTGTTGTTCGGCACCACGTCGCCCGGCCCGCAGGTCGTGGAGAATAGAATGCGCTCGGCGGCCCTGCCCTGGTGCGTGGGGATCACGTGGGTGAAGCCGAACAGGTCCCGGACCGCGCGCTCGAAGCGGTAGAACGACTCGCTACCGGCGTAGGCCTCGTCGCCGCGCATCATGCCGGCCCATTGCTCCGCGCTCATCGCCGATGTCCCGCTGTCGGTCAGCAGATCGATCAGCACCCGGTCGGCACGGAGCGAGAAGAGGTTGTAGCCCGCCTCGCGCATGTACGTGCGCCGCTCTTCTGGCGTCGTCATGCGGATCGGTTCGACTACTTTGATCTTGAACGGCTCGATGATCGTCGGCATGTGCCCCGCTAACCCCTGCCGACGCCGCCGCTACAACTGCTTTCGCGCACCGGCCGCCACGGGTGTCGCGCCGCTCGCCGACCGGGTCCTCACGCGGATGTCCTGAGCGGCCTCTCCCATCCAGGCACCGGTGACCGACAACACTATCCCTGCGACCAACGCCAGGAGCACCGCTCCGATCGGGAACCAGGCGCGGAAGTAGAGCAGGGTGAAGACGACGTCGAAGGCGATCAGTCCGCCCGTGGCGACGGCCGGTTCCAGAATCGTCTTGCCCGGGGAGAAGTAGCCCACGATCGCGCCGGTGAGCATGAAGCTCGCTGCAAAGGCGGCCAGCACCGCGAGGTAGTTGATTCCGAAAATCGCCTCGGCGAGGAACACGGCGTACAGGCCTGCCGAGAACCCCACGACGATGGCCACGAGAACCCAGAGCCACTGCAGTCCGGGCGAGTCATCACGGTACGTGCCCTGAAGCATCTCGCCGGTCCAGCTGCCGGCTATGGCGAAAAGCGGCGCCGTCAGAGGGGCCAGTACGAGGGCCTCGGCAGGCGGGAGTGCCCTCGAGTACAGCGTGACGGCGGCGAGGGCGAAGGCCACGAGCGCCAACCCCCCCACGCCGGGCTCCCACGTCGTGGCGCCCGGGGACCTGTAACCGATGAGCATTCCGGTGAATACCAGCGTCGCCACGAAGAGCGCTCCGGAGACACGCGGCCGCGCGAGACCGGGATCGACGATCGCCAGGAAGATCGCCAACAGGAGGGCCGCAGATACGACGCTGGCGCCCACCCAGAACCAGTCGATGCTCGGCGCCGTCCCGTCCGCACCGACCGGTTCGGCTTGCCCCACTTCCGCCATCGGGCCCTCCGGTTCTATGGATCTACTCGCCGCGGACCATCCGGCGAAATCCCGATCCCGCCGGTCCGCGTTGCAGTGTCTCCCCCAGGAAACCGCCGGCGACGCCCGCCAGCAATCCGCCCGCCCCCCCCGCCAGCAAAGCGGGCGCGGAGAGCGGATCGGCGAGCCAGAGACCCGCCAACGCGGCGCTCAGGATGACCATGGCGACGCTGGCGACCGCGGGCTCGATCGCGGTGAATCCGGGGGAGAGCGCGCCTACGAGGCAGCCGGTCAGGAAGATCGTGAAGACGAACAGCACCAGCAGCCCGCTGGCCGTCACGGAGAACAGGGCGCCCCCCACGAACACCGCATAGGCTTCGACGACGAAGCCACATACGACGCAAACGAACACCCAGGGCCAGTCGAGGCTGTGATCGTCGTAGGCCTCCTCGACGGTGCCCTGCAGCATCTCCCCCGCCCACGCCGCGGCCATGGCGAGGGACGCCGCGTAGAATGGACCCGCAACCCAGACGATCCCGCGCACGCCTGCGCCCTCGACCGCCTGGAGATAGCCCGTGAGCAGGAGGAAGGACACGACTCCCGCAAGCCCGGCTTCGCGAATGGTTTCACCTGGAGAGAAGCGACCGATCACCACCCCGGCCAGCATCAGGGTCGCCGTCGCGACCACACCGGTGATGTCGAGGCGTTCCAGCGTGGGGTCGACGAGGCGGGTCAGGGCCGCGACCGATACCACGATCGCGACCACGCCGGCGGCGCTCCACCGCCACCGTAGCGAGCCGTTCATGGCGTCGGGTGCGGTCATAGGCAACGCCACCGGTGTGAAAAATGAGGGGCTTCGCTCAACGCTACACCACGTCGCCCTCTCCGTCAGTACGGCTTTGCCCGACATGGGGTAGGCCGTCCCCCGACGCGTCCGTGGCACTGCCTCGCGTCGCTACCGCGGTCCGGACATCTTCCCCCGCCCCCGGAGCCTACCCCTCCTCGTCGCCCCACGACGAGCCCATCACCTCTACGTCCTCGCCGAGGGCATCCTGGACGTAGAGCGTCTGCAGCAGAACCACCGTGACGACCGCCAGAGGCGTGGCCAGGAGCACGCCCAACACCCCGCCCGCCATGCCGAGCAGCACCTGCGCGCTGATCAGGAGCGCCGGCGCCATCGAGACGACGTGCTGCTGGATGAGCGGGGTGATCAGATAGCTTTCCACGAGCTGCACGACGGCATAGAGGCCGGCCACCCAGATCGCCAGGTCGACGCCTTCGGTCCCCGCGACGAGGATTGCCGGAACCGCCGCCGCGATGGGCCCCACGTACGGAACGAAGGAGAAAGCTCCCGCGATCACGGCGAGGCTCAGAGCGAGCGGCACCCCGAGCGCCAGCAGGCCCGCGAACGTCAGCGCCGCCACGACCGCCATCGACGCGATGCGGCCGACGAGCCAGCCCCGGAGCGCCGCGTACAGCGCCTCGAAGACCTCCTCGCCGCGCGCGCGCCGTTCGGCCGGCACGAGCCGCAGGACGCCCCGCTGGTAGAGATCCGGCGCGGCGGCCAGGTAGACGCCCAGGAAGAGGACGATCAATACGTTCAGGAGGGTGCTGAGGGTGGCCGAGAAGAAGCCCGTGACCCGGCCGAGCAGGTTGGCGCGCGCGGTGCTCTCGCCGCTGTCCGGCAGGTAGCGCAGCACCGTCCGCCCCCACGGCCGCTGCGATAGCCACGACTCGATCTCCCGGTAGGCCTCCGGCAGGCGGTCGGCCATGTCCATCATCTGCCGCCCTACCCCTGGCCCGATCCAGAAGACGGCTCCGGCCAGCAGCAGCGCAAGCGTCAGCACGACTACGACCAGGGCCGCCAACCTCCCCATCCCGGTCCTCTCCCGCAGCCAGCCGGCCAGGGCCGACAGGAAGACCGCGAGCAGGACGCCGGCGAAGGCCAGGAGGAAGAAGTAGAAGGCGTAGACGAGCAGCAAACCCGCGGCCGTCACGAGCGCGGCGCGCCAGAGCAGCCAGGCGGTCCG
>DATHRK010000003.1:0-5172 GCA_035465395.1 Longimicrobiales bacterium
TGCGGGGCAGCGAGGGCGAACCGCCGCGGCTCGTCCTGCACGGGGGTGCCCGAACGGCGCTCGAAGCTCGGGGCGGCACCCGGGCACACGTGAGCCTGACGCACGAGGCCGGCTCGGCGATGGCCGTCGTAATTCTCGAGAATTCCGGGGACTGAACCTGAGAGCATAGCGGTCAGGATCGCCGCTCCGGTCGCGTGGCGCCGACGAGCCCCGCCGCCAGGCGCCGGCCGAACTCCCCTTCCCCGATGCGGTCGATGGCGACGGCGCCGCGGGTCTCCGAAGCGTGGATCATCGCCCCGTTTCCGAGACAGATCCCGACATGCGACACCGGCCCATCGTCCCACGCGAAGAACCACAGATCGCCCGACCGGCCCCGCGTGGCGTGATCGGCCTCGTCCGGCAGCCGCGGGCCGGCCTCGAACTGATCGCGGCTGTCGCGCGGCAGGCGGATGCCGTGCAAGCCGTAGACGGCCTGCACGAAGCCGGAGCAGTCGGCGCCGGCCCGAATCCGCCCGCCCCACTGATAGGGCGTGCCCATCCACTCGCGCGCCGTGCGGGCGGCGGCCGCCGCGTCGGCCTCGTACGCCAGGGCCCGTTCGGGCCCGAACACGATGCGCTCGGGACGGCGAGCGTTTACGCGGTCGCCGTCGGGCAGCAGGAAGCCGCCGTCGCCGGCGCGCGCGAGGCGCGCTCCCCACGGGGCGTGACCGGCGGGTTCGAGACCGGTGCCGAGGCTGAAACCGTCGGCCGCCGCCGTCCAGGCCACCGCGTCGGCCTCGCCGACCTGGCGCAGGGCTCCCGTGGTCACCTGGCCCTCGTAGCCGTCCGCCGCACGCACGGTCAGCCAGGCGTCGGCCGGCTGCTCGAGCAGCTCGACCACCTCGCCGAGTACGAGCTGGTTCGTCATCTCCGAACGATGAGACGGGTCACGGCGAAGTGGCGTCCAGGCGACGCGGACGATGGCCGAGCGGGTGTCGGGGAACCCCGGGACGGGGTCAGGGTTGAAAGATGTGAGCGCCCCCGGAGCCATGGAACCTACCTTGGATCCTATCCCCGCAGTCGATCCGTGGCCGAGGGGGTTGCTCATCTCTCCACTTTCCCGGCTTTCGACACGATTGCGCCGTCGACCGGCCGCGCACAATAGGTGGACCACGGTGGGTTGCGCAAACTCACGCCTCGGCCAGCTCCCGCTCCAGCAACCAGGCAATGTCGTCGTCCGACAGCCGCTCCCATTCGAAGCCGACGAATCCGTGCGCCGTGTCGGCACGCACGAAGCCGAAGGTCGCCGGACGCCGTCCGTAGAAGTAGAGGCCGACCTCCGCCGAGGTCGCGGGGGTCAGCGATCCCGACGCGTGGCGCAGCCGCAGGTGGCGAAACGGCCGGCCCTCGTGGACGCCGTCTCGTCCGTCGCGCTCCACGCACAGGCTGACGTCGATGCCGAACGACAGGCGGCGGGCATGGGCGTCGTCCAGGCCTTCGTGCGGACCCCGCGGCCCGACCGGCAGCCAGCGCTCCCGATCCTCGGCCGTCGCGCCGAGCTCGCGGGCGACCTGGCGCAGCTCGATGGCGCCGGGCGACAGGTCGACGATCTCCTGTCCGAGCAGGCGTGGCCGTCGATCGACCACGTCGAGCAACAACCAGGTCTGGGGGTAGCGGCGGAGATCGCTTCCGTCGAGCCCGCCGAGACGGTTGGTCATCCGCCGGAGTCTTCCCCGTCGCCGGCCTCGCCCGCCTCGCCCATGCGGCCGTAACGATCCTCCAGCCGCACGACGTCGTCGAGCTCGGGCGTGCTGACCTCGAGAATCACGCTGTCCTCCACGGCCTCCATCCGGTGCACCGTGTCGGGCGGGATCTCGACGGCCGTGCCAGGCCGCCACTCGAACACGTCGTCCTCGCGCGTGAAGCGCATCAGCCCTGACAGCAGGTACAGGGTCTCGTGCTTCACGACGTGCTTCTGCAGCGAGAGCAGGTGCCCGGCGTCGACCTCGAGGATCTTGCCCGCGTAGCGGTCCGTGTGGGCGTACCACACCTCCCGCCCCCACGGCTTGTCGACGATCTTCGGTTCGTAGGTTCCGCTCATGGTGCTCCGGTCCCTGCCTGGTATCTCGTCCGCGGCTCGCGATGTGGGGCCACGATGGAGTCCCGGCGAATATACCGAAAGAGCGGTTGCGGACAACGGGGACGGAATGGCGAGACAGGCAATCGGACGCTGCACGCCGCTTCGTTTGGACGTGCAGCGGGCGAAGGAGGTTCTGCTTGCCTCTCCCGCCCTGTCGGCACGCGGCGCGATCCACGTCGCGGTGATGGAGCGGCACGAGGTGGAGGAAATTCTCAGCTTCGACGCGGGGTTCGATCGTCATCCGGGGGTGCGGCGCATCGCGCAGTGAACCGGCCTCATCGGTAGTCGTGGCTCCGCACCTTCAGCCTCTGACCACCGAGGTCGAGCGATTCGGCGTGGTCGACCAGCACGTTCACCACCCCGTCTTCACGCTGCACCACGCCGCCGAGCAGGAGGAGCGGGGCCCGCAGCACGTCGCGCATGCGCTCCCGGCGGTCGGGCATCACGACGAAGTTCGAGAACCCCGTCTCGTCCTCCAGTGTCACGAACATGATCCCGTGCGCCGGGCCGGGACGCTGGCGGCAGATCACGAGCCCGGCGGCGCTCACCCGGTCGCCGCGCCGGGCGGACTTCAGCGCCTCCGCCGTCAGTGCGCCGCGCCGGCGGAGCTCCGGCCGCAGGTGGGCCACCGGGTGCCCCGTGACCGACAGCCCCGTGCAGCGGTAGTCGGCCGCGATGCGCTCGAGCGCCGACATGGCGAGCATGGGGCGCGGCCGCTCCGCCGGGCGACGCGCCAGCGGGCCCGCGTCGCCGCGCACCTGGCGCAGCACCTCCCACAAGGCGTCGCGCCGGCCGGGCCACAGGGCCTCGAACGCGCCCGCCTCGGCCAGCACCCGTAGCTCGCGGGCCCCAAGGCCACTGCGCCGCACGACATCCTCCACCGAGCGGAACGGCCCATCGGCGCGCGCCGCCTGCAGCTTCTCGCGCGCCTTCGCCCCGAGGCCCCGCACGACGCGCAGGCCGAGCCGCAACGCGGGCTCGCCGTCGATCGCCGCGGCGGATCCGGGCTCGAGCGTCGTGTCCCAGCCCGAGCGCGCGAGGTCGACGGGGCGCACCTCGACTTCATGCAGGTGCGCGTCGTGGACGATCGTGCCGGGCGAGTAGAAGCCCATCGGCTGCGAGTTCAGCAGTGCCGCGTAGAACTCGGGCGCGTAGTGGTACTTGAGCCACGACGACGCATAGACGAGCAGCGCGAAGCTCGCCGAGTGGCTCTCGGGAAAGCCGTAGTTCGCGAACGCCGTCAGGTACTGGAGCACCCTGTCGGCCACTTCGGGCGCGACGCCGTTCGCCCGCATCCCCGCGATCAGATCCTCCTCTACCGACTGCATCGCCCGGTGCGAGCGCTTGAAGCCCATGGCGCGGCGCATGTTGTCGGCCTGGGCGGGGGTGAAGCCGGCGAGCGCGATCGCCACCTTCATTCCCTGCTCCTGGAACAGCGGCACGCCGAGCGTGCGCTTCAGGATCGGCTCGAGCCGCGGATCAAGGTAGGTGACCGGCTCCTCGCCCTTCCGGCGCCTGAGGTATGGGTGGACCATGTCGCCCTGGATCGGGCCGGGCCGGATGAGCGCGACCTCGACGACCAGGTCGTAGAAGCAGCGGGGCCTGAGCCGCGGGAGGGTGTTCATCTGGGCCCGCGACTCGATCTGGAACACGCCGATCGTGTCGGCCGCGCAGATCATGTCGTACACGTCGGGGTCGTCGGGCGGGATGGAGGCGAGGTCGAGCGCCACGCCACGCGTCTCGCGCACGTAGCGCAGCGCCTTGCCGAGCATCGTCAGCATCCCGAGCCCGAGCAGGTCGAACTTCACGAACCCCGGCAGCTCGAGGTCGTCTTTGTCCCACTGGATGATCGTGCGGTCCGCCATCGAAGCGCGCTCGATCGGCACGAGCTCGCCCAGCGGGCGGTTCGACAGCACGAAGCCGCCCACGTGGATCGAGCGGTGCCGCGGTAGGTCCTCCAGCCCGCGCACGGCGCGCAGCAGCGCCCGGGCGCGCGGATCGGCCGGATCGAGGCCGGCAGCGGCCAGCCCACCCGCCGCGAGGCGTGCCGCCGCGTCGCCCGCCCCGCCCCGGTCGACCTCCATCGACAGCCGGTCGCTCACCCGCTGCGGGTAGCCGAGCACCCGGGCGGCGTCGCGCACGGCCATTTTTCCGCGGTAGGTGATCGATTCGCAGACCATCGCGGCATGCTCGCGCCCGTAGCGCACGTACACGTACTGGAGGACCTCTTCGCGATCCTCGTGCGCGATGTCGAGGTCGATGTCGGGCGGCTCGTCACGCGACTCCGACAGGAAGCGCTCGAACAGCAGCTCGTAACCGATCGGGTCGACGGCCGTGATCCCGAGGCAGTAGCAGACGACGGAGTTCGCCGCCGACCCCCGGCCCTGCACGAGGATGCCGCGCCGATTCGCGAACCGGACGATGTCCCACATGATCAGGAAGTAATCGGCCAGGTCGAGCCGGCGGATCACCGCCAGCTCGTGCTCGATCTGCCGGCCGTGCCGCGGGTCGGCGGCCAGCCGCTCGCCGTAACGCTCCTCGGCCCCGCGCTCGACGAGGCCGCGCAGGAAGTCGTGCGGGTCCGCACCGCCGGGCACCGGAAACGTGGGCAGCCGCGGTGCGAGACGTTTCAGCTGAAACGTGCAGCGCCCGGCGATCTCGGCCGTGCGGGCGAGCGCGGCGCGGCCGCCGGATACGTCGGCCCAGCGCTCGGCCATCGCCTCGGCGCCCTTCAGGTACCACTCGGCGTTGGGGCGCAGCCGGTCGCCCGCCTCGTCGAGCGTGACGCCGTGCTTCAGACAGGTCAGCACGTCGCACGCGATCCGGTCGCGGGGCCGGGCGTAGCGCGGCGCGTTCACCGGCACCCACGGGATATCGCGGGCCCGGGCGAACGCGATCCAGCGACCGCAGCGACGGCCGTCGGCCGGCAGGCCGTGGTGCTCGAGGGCGACGTGGAGTTGGTCGGGCTCCGCGAACACCTCGCGCAGGAGCGGAAGGGCCGCCGAGACGGCGGGAGCTTCCGGGTCGGCGGCGTCGCCCATCAGCAGGCAGAC
>DATHRK010000004.1:0-8805 GCA_035465395.1 Longimicrobiales bacterium
GCCTGCTTGCGCCTACGCTCGCTCGTGACGTAGGGTCCGCGATGGGCTCCGCGCCCGTACTGTGCCAGAGATCAGAAGCTGTCGTGCCCGACCCCGAAGAAGTTCGCCTGACCGAAATCGCCCGCGCGATCGAGAGCGCCGACAGCCCGGTCGGGATCGACGCCAAGAAGACGCACGTCCTCATCCTTCGCGCGCTCGAGCGCATCGAAGAACGTGTGGCTAGACTCGAAGCAAAGCTCGACGTGGCCGCCGAGTCATGAAGCGTCCACCTTCCCTCGGAGGTTCACCATGATGTCTTCGTCGTCGCCCACCCTGGCCGCCACAGCGTTGCTGGCTTTCACGGTCGGCACGGCTTGCGCCCGATCGGATGCCGAAGGGGCCGCGCGCGAGCCGGCGAACGCCGCCGAGTTCGTGGACGTCGCCGAGGCGCGCCTCGGCCCGCTCGCGATCGCCTCCGAACGGGCGAGCTGGGTGCAGTCGAACTTCATCACACACGACACCGAGTTGATGGCGAGCGAGGCCCTTGGCCGCCTCTTGTCTGCCAAGACGGAGCTAGCCATCGGGGCGGCGAGGTTCGCGGACGAGGAGGACCTCGATCCGGACGTGGCGAGGCGGATCGAACTGCTTCGCTCGGACATGACCATGCCCGCCCCGGCGGACCCGGCGCTGACCGGTGAGCTCACGCGGCTCGCGTCGTCGCTGGAGTCTCGGTACGGCCGGGGCGAGTGGTGCCCCGACGACGGCTCGGCGTGCCTCGACCTCCAGGAGCTCAGCCGCATCATCGGCGAGAACCGCGACGAGGCCGCGCTGCGCCGGGCGTGGGTCGGGTGGCGGACGATCTCGCCCCCCATGCGGCCCGAATACCAGCGCTTCGTGGAGCTGATGAACCAGGGCGCGCGCGAGCTGGGCTTCGCGGACGCGGGGGCGCTCTGGCGCGCCGGGTACGACATGGACGCGGACGCCTTCGCGGCCGAGGTGAACCGCCTCTGGGACCAGGTCGCGCCGTTGTATCAGGGCCTCCACTGCTACGTGCGGGCAGGCTTGGGCGACGCCTACGGAACCGACGTGGTCCCGCAGGACGGCCCCATCCCCGCGCACCTGCTCGGCAACATGTGGGCGCAGTCCTGGACGAACGTCTACGACCTGGTGGCGCCCCCGGGCCCGGGGTCCGGCTACGACCTCACCGGCCTCCTGCGGTCCAACGGGTACGACCCGCGGCGCATGGTGGAGCAGGCGGAGACGTTCTTCACGTCGCTCGGGTTCGAGCCGCTGCCGGAGACCTTCTGGGAGCGCTCGCTGTTCACCCAGCCGGCGGATCGGCAGGTGGTCTGTCACGCGAGCGCGTGGGACATCGACGCCGAGGACGATCTTCGCATCAAGATGTGCATTCAGGTCAACGCCGAGGATTTCCAGACGATCCACCACGAGCTGGGGCACAACTTCTACCAGCGCGCCTACAAGGATCAGCCCTACCTCTATCGGGGGGGCGCCAACGACGGCTTTCACGAGGCAATCGGCGACGCCATCGCGCTGTCCGTAACGCCCGCGTATCTGGTGCGCATCGGTCTGCTCCAGCGGGAACCCGATGCCTCCGGCGACATCGGCCTGCTCATGCGCGACGCGCTCGACAAGATCGCGTTCCTGCCGTTCGGCCTGCTCGTGGACCAATGGCGCTGGCAGGTGTTCTCGGGCGAGATCCCTCCGGAGCGCTACAACGCGGGCTGGTGGGACCTGCGCGAGCGCTACCAGGGCGTGGCTGCCCCGGTAGCGCGATCCGAGGCCGACTTCGATCCGGGCGCGAAGTATCACATCCCGGCCAACACGCCCTACACGCGCTACTTCCTGTCCACGATCCTCCAGTTCCAGTTCCACCGCGCGTTGTGCGAGGCGGCGGGCCACGAGGGTTCCCTCAACCGCTGCACCATCTACGGCAGCGAGGAGGCCGGCCGGCGGCTACGGGCGATGCTGGAGATGGGCAAGAGCCGTCCGTGGCAGGACGCGCTGGAGGCGATGACCGGATCGCGCGAGATGGACGCGACGGCCATCATCGACTACTTCGCGCCGCTGATGGAGTGGCTCGAGGAGCAGAACGCGGGCCGCACCTGCGGCTGGTGAAGGCGCCCGACCGTCGGCGCGGGCCGAGCGTGGGTGCAGGCGCGATAGGCGAGGAGAGTCGCGAAGCGTCGCGCTCGCACGGCCGATTGTCCCCTTTCGGAGACGCCCCGGGCGGCGTGGGACGCCAACGCCGTCCTTGCGCGTTCCGGAGGGGCAGAAGAGCTTTGTAGTCGGCTCCGGGGGGCCGGGGGTGCCGCAACGCCAGGGGGTATGGCTGTGTCCCAGGCAAGTCGCAGCCCCATCCGGTACGTCGTAGCCGCCTACCTGCTCCTGCAGATGGCAATTCCCGCCGTACAGCTCGTAGCGCAGCGTCCGGCCCGCTTCGGCTGGCAACTCTTCGAGGCAGATCCGCGGGCGGCCTACGTGCTCGTCGACGAGGTCGGACCCTCGACGATCGAGGAGTCCGATTTCGTGGTGGCCTCGGCGGGCGAGCTGGATGCCACGAGCTACCTCCCGGCGCATCTGTGCAGCGTCGTCCCCGAGACGCGCGAAGTGCGGTTCGTCCTGCCACCGGACTCGACGCCGACCGTCTTCCCGTGCGAGGCCCCGTGAACGGGTTCGCCTGGGAGGAGCGGATCGATGCGCCGGACCTCGCTTGGGCGCGCATCGGGGTGGGCCTCGCCGCGATGGCGGAGGGCGTGTACGCCACGATGCTGTTCGACAAGGCCACGACGCCCGGCGTGCTGCGCGTCCCCGTCGCCGATTGGCTGCCCGCGCCGGGCGTCTTCCTCGCGCTCCTGCTCGGCGGGATCTGGCTGGTCGCCTCCGGCGGATTCATAGCGGGTGTCCGAACCCGAACGTGCGGGGTCGCGCTCGCCGCGACGATGGCCTTCACGATCATGTGGGACCGTCAGTTCTATTCGAGCCACCTCTATCTGCTGTCGCTGCTGGTGGTCCTGCTCACCGTCGCGAACGCCGGCGGCTACCGCTCGGTCGACGCGAGAGCGGGCGAGGCCCCCGATGCCTCCCCGGCGTGGGCGGTCTTCTTGGTCCGCGGGCAAGTGTCCATCGTCTACCTGTTCACGGCGCTCGCCACGGTCCAGTTGGCCTACGCTTCGGAGGCCACGCTGGCGGCTAGTTTGCGCGACGTCGGTCCGCTCGCGTTCCCGGCGGCCTGGCGCACCCCGGACGTGGTGGCCGTGTTCGCGGTCGCCTACATCGGCACCGCTCTGTGGCTCGCGACGGCGCTCTGGTCGGCTCGCCGGCGCCGGACCGCGACGATCGTCGGCGTCGCGTTCCACGCCGCGCTGATCGCGGTGGCCGCGGACGCCCTGGGTTTCGCGATTCTCGGGCTGGCCATGGTGTCCGCGTACGCCGCGTTCTACGTGCCACTGCCCACGGCCGCTTACGCGGAGGAGATGGAGCCGCAAGAGGCCTGACGACCCTCCGTCCAGGCCCGGCGCCCCCGGAGACGCTCGTTGCAGGTCGGGCTTCCGGGGGCGTCGGACGCGGCGAGATCGCCGCGAGGACCCCGGCGCGACCTGGCCGAGCGAAGGGTTGGCCCCCTTCCGCCCTTCGCCTAGCTTCTCCGCGCCATGATTCGAGTCACCTTCCTGGGAACCGCGGCGAGCCGCCCGACGGTCGCCCGCAACGTCAGCGCCGTGGCCGTCCAGCGGGAGGGTGATCATTTCCTGTTCGACTGCGGCGAGGGCACGCAGCGGCAGATGATGCGGTTCGGCACCGGGTTCTCCCTGGACGACATCTTCATCACGCACATCCACGCCGATCACTACCTCGGCGTGATCGGCCTGCTGCGGACGCTGGGCTTGCAGGGCAGGGAAGCGCCGATGCGGCTGTGGACCCCCGCGGGGACGCGGGCGGTTCTCGAGGCCGCCGTCCACCTCGGCGTGGAACGCGTGCCGTTCCCGATCGAGATCCTCGAGCTCGAGCCGGGGCAGCGCGTGGAGCGCGAGGGCTACGACATCGCGGCGTTCCCCACGCGGCACGGCATCCGCTCGCTCGGCTACGCGCTGGTGGAGCACCCGCGGCTGGGGCGGTTCGATCTGGACAGGGCGCGCGCGCTCGGCGTGCCGGAGGGTCCCCTCTTCGGTCGGCTCCACCGCGGAGAGGCGGTCGAGGTGGACGGGCGCATCATCGAGCCGGGCGACGTCGTGGGCGAGGCGCGTTCCGGTAGGAAGGTCGTCTACACCGGGGACACCCGGCCGAGCCCCGAGACCGAGGCGGCGGCGAAGGACGCGGACCTCCTGATCCACGACGCCACCTTCGACGACGAGGAAACCGAGCGCGCCGGCGCCACCGGCCACTCGACCGCGCGCCAGGCGGGGCGGTTGGCGGCCGCGGCGGGCGCGCACCGCCTGGTGCTCACCCACATCTCCTCGCGCTACTCGGAGAACTCGCGCCGCCTCGAGCGGGAGGCGCGCGCCGAGTTCCAGGCCTCCGTGGTCGCCTTCGACGGCATGACGCTCGAGCTGCCGTACCGCGATGATTGAGGCCGCGGCGGGGGCAGTCGCCGTACGCGTGCCGGGCGACAAGTCCATCTCTCACCGCGCGCTGATGCTGGCCGCGCTGGCCTCCGGCACGAGCCGGCTCCGGGGCGTGCTGTCGTCGGCCGACACCCGCGCGACGGCGGCGGCGCTGCGCGCGCTCGGCGTCGCGATCCCGGCGCTGTCCGAAGACGGGGCGGAGATCGTCGTGGAGGGAGTGGGGCTGCGTGGGCTGCGCGGCGACGGTGCGGTGCTGGACTGCGGCAACAGCGGCACGACGGCCCGCCTCCTCACCGGGATCCTCGCGGCGTCGGCCACCCGCGCCGCGCTGGACGGGGACGCGTCGCTCCGACGCCGACCCATGGACCGCGTGGTCGCGCCGCTCCGCGCGATGGGCGCCGACATCCAAGCCGCCGACCCGGTGCGGCCCACGCTGCCGCTGCGGATCGGGCCCGCGCGCCTCGGTCCGGCGGACCACCGCAGTGCGGTCGCCAGCGCGCAGGTGAAGAGCGCGCTGCTCCTCGCCGGCCTCGTCGCGGGCGTCCCGGTCCGCGTCTGCGAGCCGCGGCTGTCCCGCGACCACACCGAGAGGATGCTGCGGGCCATGGGCGTCGCGGTCCCGACCGGCGAGGCCGAGCCCGGTGGACCGGCGGCACCGTGCGCCGCGGTCGTGCCGGTCGATGCCCTCCGGCCGCTGGACCTGCAGGTCCCCGGCGACCCGTCTTCCGCGGCGTACATGGCAGCGCTCGCCGGGGCCGTGCCGGGCGCCGAAGTGCGCCTCCTCGGCGTAGGCCTGAACCCGACCCGGACGGCGTTCTTCGAGGTGCTGCGCGCGATGGGCGCGGAGGTGTCGGCCGAGCGTCACGCCTTTGCCGGCGCGGGGCAGCCCTCGGACGCCGCCGGGGGGGCGGGCGAGCCCAGCGGTGACGTGGTCGTGCGCGGCGGCCCGCTGCGCGGCGTCGCGGTGGATCCGGAGCTGGTGCCCGCGCTGATCGACGAGCTGCCACTGATCGCGGCGCTGGGTGCGGTGGCGGAGGGGTCGACGCGCATCCGCGGGGCCGCCGAACTGCGCCTCAAGGAGAGTGACCGCATCGCCGCGACGGTCGCGGGCCTGCGGGCCCTCGGTGCCACGGTGGAGGAGATGGACGACGGGCTGGTGGTGGCGGGCCCGACCCGGCGCCTCCGCGGCCGGGTCGAGGCTCACGGCGATCACCGACTCGCCATGGCCTTCGGCGTGCTGGGCGCGCTGCCCGCCGGCGCCGTCGAAGTCGACGATCCGCACTGCGTCGCCGTGAGCTACCCGGGTTACTGGCAGGACCTGATCCGCGTGCGCGCGGCGTGGGGGATCGCATGATCGTGGCGATCGACGGGCCGGCCGGGTCGGGCAAGAGCTCGACCGCGCGGGCCGTCGCCGAGCGCCTGGGATTCCAGCACCTGGACTCGGGCGCGTTGTACCGGGCGCTGACGCTGGCGGCCCTGTCCGCGAGCATCCCCGAGGAGCGGTGGGAGTCGTTCAAGGCGGGAGACGTCGCCGGGCTGGGCGTGACGGCGGAATTCCGCGACGGCGCGCTGTGCACGCTCCGCGACGGGCGGGCCATCGAGGACGAGGCGCTGCGCGCGGACGAGATCACGGCGTGCGTGTCCGCCATGGCGCGGGTGCCCGCGGTACGGAAATGGTTGCTGTCTCGCCAGCGCGACCTGGCGCGCGACGCGGACGTGGTCGTCGACGGCCGCGACATCGGGACCGTGGTCTTCCCCGAGGCCGACCTGAAGGTCTACCTGGACGCGCGCCCGGAGGTGCGGGCCGAGCGCCGACTGCTCCAGCGAGGCGAGCCCGCTTCGGCCGGCCGCCAGGTGCGGCGTGAGGCCGCCCGCCTGCAGGCGCGCGACCGAACGGACGCGGGCCGCGCCATCGCCCCTCTTCGGCGGGCGCCGGACGCGGTGCTGCTCGACACCTCCGACCTCACGTTCGAGGAGCAGGTAGACGCGATCGTGGCGCTCGCGCGCGCGGCGCTGGGGAACGGTCCCGGCGAGGCTCCGTCCTGATTTCGAACCCCTTGACCACCCGCGGCACTCCGTCTACGATACCTGACTGTTTCGGACGCGCCTGGCGGGGATGCCGGGGCGCCGTCTTTCGTTCCTTGCAACCGGCTGGACGACCGAAGACGTGGTCGTCCCGACCGACGGAGACACCCGCGAATGGCTGATCAGCCAACCTCCCCCGACAGCGACACGCAGTCCGACGCCGGCGACACCGCCGTGGCAGAGCTCGACGTTGAAGCTGGTACGGCAACCGCCACTGCCACCGCCGATCCCGCGGACCCGAACGCGCCGGTCGAGATTTCCCTCGAGCCCGAGCCGCTCGAGATGGACGAGCTGACCTCCGAGGAGCGCGAAGAGCGAGCTCGCGAGATCGGCATCCGCCCCGACCTCTACGACGACGACTATTCGCCCGACGAGTACGAGGCGATGCTCGAGATGTACGAGGAGACCCTCAGCAACGTCGAGGAAGGGGAGATCGTCAGCGCCAAGGTCCTGCGGGTCACCGAGAACGCGGTGATCCTCGACGTCGGGTTCAAGAGCGAGGGCTCTGTCCCCCGCGACGAGTTCAAGGATCCGGACGCTTTGGAGGCGGGCGAAGAGGTGGACGTCTTCCTCGAGAGCCTGGAGGACGACGAAGGCGTCGTCGTGCTCTCCAAGAAGAAGGCGGACTTCCTGCGGGTGTGGGAGAAGATCAAGGCCGCGCACGAGAAGGACGAGCCCGTGCCCGGTAAGCTGGTCCGCAAGATCAAGGGCGGGGTGACGGTCGACCTGATGGGCGTCGATGCGTTCCTGCCGGGCTCGCAGATCGCGTTGCGTCGGGTGCCCAACATCGAGGACCTGATCGGCAACACCTACCGCTTCAAGATCATCAAGCTCAACAAGCGGCGTCGGAACATCGTCGTCAGCCGCCGCGTGATCCTGGAGGCGGAGCGCGAGGTCAAGCGCGACCAGCTGGTCAAGGAGCTGCTCGTCGGCCAGGTGCGCGAGGGCATCGTCAAGAACGTGACCGACTTCGGTGCGTTCATCGACCTGGGCGGTCTGGACGGACTGCTTCACATCACCGACATGAGCTGGGGCCGCGTCGGCCACCCGTCCGAGCTGCTGTCGATCGGCGACAAGCTGGACGTGAAGGTCCTCGACGTGGACTGGAACCGCGAGCGCATCTCGCTGGGGCTCAAGCAGCTCCTGCCCTACCCGTGGAAGGGGATCGCGGCGAAGTACCCGGTCGGCTCGCGCGTGCGCGGCCGCGTGGTGTCGATCACCAACTACGGCGCGTTCGTGGAGCTGGAGCGCGGCGTCGAAGGCCTCGTCCACGTCAGCGAGATGAGCTGGACGCGCAACGTCCGCCACCCGTCGCAACTGGTCGGCATCGGCGACGAGATCGAGGCGGTCGTGCTGAAGGTGGATCCGGGCGACGAGAAGATCTCGCTGGGCATGAAGCAGATCGAAGAGGACCCGTGGCTCACCCTGCCGGTGAAGTACCCCACCGGCACCAAGGTCGAGGGCACGGTTCGCAACCTCACGTCGTTCGGCGCTTTCGTGGAGATCGAGCCGGGCATCGACGGCCTGATCCACGTGTCCGATATGAGCTGGACCAAGCGCATCGAGCACCCCTCCGAGGTGCTGCGCAAGGGCGACGAGGTCGAGGTGGTGGTTCTCAACATCGACCCCGAGAACAAGCGCATCTCGCTCGGCCTCAAGCAGCTCGAGGACGACCCGTGGAACCAGATCTCCGACCGCTTCGCGCCGGGCGTGGAGTCCGACGGCAAGGTCGTCCGGTTCGTGGACAACGGCGTGGTGGTCGATCTGGGCGATGACATCGAGGGCTTCGTGCCGGTCAGCCAGATCGGGGTCGAGGGCCTGGAGGACGCCTCGGACCATCTGAGCGAAGGCCAGGCGCTGTCGCTCCGCGTGCTCGAGTCGGATCCGGTCAACCGACGGATCGTGCTGGCATGCACCGAGATTCCCGAGCGCACGTCCACCGGCCGCCGCACGAAGGACGAGGACGCGGAGGAGGAGGGCGAGGAGCCGGAAGCCCAAGGCGACGAGGCCCCGCGGGCCGAAGCCGACGAAGAGCCGGAAGCCGAAGCCGACGAAGAGCCGGAAGCCGAAGCCGACGAAGAGCCGGAAGCCGAAGCCGACGAAGAGCCGGAAGCCGAGGCCGACGAAGAGCCGGAAGCCGAAGCCGACGAAGAGCCGGAAG
>DATHRK010000005.1:0-26239 GCA_035465395.1 Longimicrobiales bacterium
ATCCTCGATGCGTACCCTTCCCGTCCAAGCGCGGGCGATCATGATCCCTCCATGGTAAGCGTGACGGCCGCGACGACGGCCGCCGCGGCGAGGACCGTGCGGCCCGTGAGCACGCCGTCGCCGGCGAGGGCCGCCACGAAAACGGCGATCACGGGGTTCACGTACGCGTGGCTGCCGACCCTGGCGGGGGTGTCGTGGTCCAGCAGCCAGAGGTAGGCGGAGAACGCGACGATCGACCCGAAGACGATCAGGTAGCCGAGCGCCAGCCACGAGCGCGTGGTGACCGCGGCGGGGGCGAAGCTCCCCGCCTCGCCGAGCACGATCGAGAGCACGATCATCACGGCTCCGGCCATCAAGAGCTGCATCCCGGCCGATTGCGTCCTGGAGGCGGGCAGCGCGGTGCCCCGGGCCCAGGTCGAGCCGACGGCCCACGAAAGCGCGGCGAGGAGGATGGCGGCCGCGCCCACGGGATCGGTTCCGCCCGCGCCGCCCCCGCCGTTCGACAGGAGGGGCTCGCCGCCCGCCCCGACGCCGAATAGCAGCAGGACCCCCGCCAGGCCGACGACGATGCCCGCCCAGACGCGCCCGGTCGGGGCGGCTCCACCGGCACGCGCCCACGCGAGCAGCACCCTCCACCGGGGCACCGTCGCGATCAGGAGGGCGGCCGGACCGGACGCCACGCGGGTCTCGGCCCACGCCAGAAGGCCCTGGCCGGCGACGAAGAGGAGCGTGCCGACCACGAGCGCCGCTGCCCAGCCGCGCGCCGTGGGCCGGGCGTCGCCTCGGCGGGCCGACCACGCGAACAGCGCGCCGCCCGCGACGAGGCAGCGCGTCCCGGTCATGAGGTAGGGGGGAATGGTCGCGACGCCGTAGCGGATCGCCAGGTAGGTCGTCCCCCAGATGAGGTAGATCGCCGCGAACGCGGCGACCGACCGGGCGCCCGTCGTCGCCAGCGTGATGCGACGCCGAGCGGGCAGCTGGAGCGTCCCTGCACAGCGAGTCGTGGTGGATCCGGGCATTGTGTAACCGGCTATTCGAGTTATAGTGGTAGTAGTATACTGGCCGGCAGTGTAACCAGTCAAGAGTATTTGGATGGTTTCAAGGGGATCGACAGACAGAGGGCGAAACGACCCGTCGGCGGAGTCGCGGGAACCCGACCGCGGGGTCGGCGACCTGTCGCTGGTCGGCGGTCATCCCGCCCTGGATTTCACCAACACGGTGTCCTGGCGCGGCGCGGAGTCATGGGACGACCGCCTCCGCGGACCCGACGACCTGCGCGCCTGGGGCGCGCGCGTCGGCCTGCTGGATGCCGGCAGGGCGTCGGACCCGTCGGACCGCCGCGAGCGGGAGCTGTTCGCGCGGGCGCTGGATCTGCGCGAGGCGATTCACGACGCGTTCGCGGCGCTGGCGGCCGGACAGCGGCCCGCCCCGGCCGCCCTGGACGCCTTGAGTCTCGAATGGGCCGAAGCGCGCGCACGGATGTCGCTCTTCGCCGAGCGCGACGGAGCGGTCGGCGTCCGGTTCGAGGGCGGCACCGATCTGGAGCGCCTGATCTGGGCGCTCGCGTCGTCGGCCGGGGATCTACTGCTGGATGCCGACCCGGCGAGGATCAAGACCTGCGCGGGCGCCGAATGCGGCTATCTGTACGTGGACGCGAGCCGAAATCGGAGCCGGCGCTGGTGCGACATGGCGGAATGCGGGAATCGGGCGAAGGTGCGCAGGTTCCGCGAGAAAGGGGATTGACCGCGGCGGGAGGCCCGCGGAATGCGACTTGCTCCGTTGATCAGCCTTGAACCGACAGCGAAAGGAAGATCAATGGTAGGCTCCAAGAAGATCATCGCAGCGGGTACCGCCGCGGCCGCCGCAGCCGCGGTCGTCGCGGGCAGGAAGATCCTGAGCGCACGCGGGGATGCGGGCGAGCCGGACCCGAACGCGACGGTCTACCACATCACCCCCGA
This sequence comes from Longimicrobiales bacterium, assembly GCA_035465395.1. Lineage (GTDB taxonomy): Bacteria > Gemmatimonadota > Gemmatimonadetes > Longimicrobiales > RSA9 > DATHRK01. Next base: position 1,959 of record DATHRK010000005.1, read on the forward strand.
CGGCGACGAGTGGGCCGTCCAGGCGGAGAACTCCGAGCGGGCATCCAGCAAGCACGTGAGCAAGCGGAAGGCGCTGAACGCGGGCCGCAAGCTAGCGCGCAACCAGAAGCCCAGCCGTCTGGTGGTGCACCGAAGCGACGGGACCATCCAGCGGCAGCACGCCTACGGGACCTAGCGGTCGAGAGCTAGCGGTCCAGACGCTCCAGGAAGGCTCGCGCTTCACGCAAGCGCGCTGCGCCCGGCCCCTCCGCCAGGTCGTAGCGACGCAGCACGGTGCCGTAGTGGAACGCCGCGCGCTCCGCGTCGCCCAATCCATCGTAGAGCCGGGCGCGCAGGAGCGACGCGTGGGGACTAAGCGCGATCCCCAGCGGCCACAGTCCTCGGCTGGACTCCGGTAGCGTCGCCTCCTCCCAGCCGAGCAGCCGAAGAGCCTGCGCCGTGTCCCCGTCGGCGGCCAGCCAGCGGGCGGACGCCAGGCGGTTCACCCCCGCGACCCAGGGGTGGCTGCGGCCCCGCGGGGCGAACCGATCGAGCGCGTTCCATTCGAGCGCCGCGAGGCGGCGGCCGGCCGAGGCGCTGTCCCCATCGAGCGCAGTCGCGAAGGCGTCGAGCGAACCAGCCAGGTCCTCCGTGAAGCGGCCTTCGCTGCCGACCAGGCGCTCGCGGGCCGCGTCCAGCGAAGCCCGGTCGGCTTCAGCGAAGGCCACGAGGCCATCCAGCCAGGCCAGCTCGGCCCGCTCTTCGGGGCGCAGGGGCTCAGCCGATGGCACGACGGCGCGTCGTGCGTCGGTGGCCTCGGCGCTGCTCAGCTCATCCAGCCAGGCGCCGACCGCCCCGACGCCGTACGGAAGCAGGCGTTGGCCCATCCGGGCGCCGTCCGTCGCGCTGGCCGACTGCAGCGCCGACCTCCAGTCGCCGCGCGCCGCCAGCGATGCTGCGAGGCCCGCCAGATAGACATCGTCCAGATTCTGCGGCGCGCCGCGCCGAAGCACCTCCCTGCCCACCGCGCTCTGGCCGACGGGATCGCCGTACACGAGCAAGTCCAGCGAAAAGAACGGCGCGAGGGGCCCGCGGTACTCGAGCACCGCGGTGACCTTCCTGTCGACGTCGTCCGCATTCATCCCGCCGTCGAGGCCCGCGACCAGCGCACGGTAGGTCGGCCCCAACTCCACAAGCATCCTCCGGTTGCCACGACGCTCGGCCGCCTCCAGCCGACGCAGGGCCTCGTTGGCGCGCTCCCTGTCGCGCTGGATGACGGTGACCCAAAGCAGGTGTTCCCAGGCCGGGAAGAACTCCGGGTCGAGCGCGAGCGTCCGCTCGAGCGCCCGGCGCGCCTCCTCGAGTGGCACTCCGGAGTAGGGCCCCGTATGCACGAGTGCATTCGCGTACGACCACCCGCCGGGCACGTAGGCCGGAAAGCGCCGCACGATGTCCCTTCGTAGTGCTATCCGCTCACGCACCGACGGCGCGCGGGATGCCTCCAGCAGCAGCCGATCGGGCTCGGGCAGCGCCCCCCGATTCCGGTACAGCCTGTCCGCGAGCTCACTATCCAGCGGGCGCGTGCCTTCGTACGTGCGCGGGTAACGCGAGCGGTAAAGCGCGAACCAGAACGTGCTGTCCGCTCGAAAAGCGGCGTCGAACGCCTCCACCGCGCGCTCGAACTCTCCCCCCGCCAGGAGCAGCTCGCCGTCGAGGTAGGCCCGCAACGCGGGCAGCGATCGGGTCGTCACCCCGGCAATGCTCGGCGTCGGGACGTCGCCTTCCCGCCACACAGCGCGAACCAACGCGAGCGCCACGCTGTCCGTGAGCGCGGCGATGTCCGTCCGGGCACCGCTGGCGGACAGGCGGGCGATCTCTTCCCCCGAGGGCGTGTCGTGGATCACACCATCGACCCGCACCGTCCCCGAGCCCGATTCGAGGATCGTCCCCACGAGGTAGCTGGACGAGGCGAATCGCTCGGCGAGCGCGCGCGCCTCGATGGCGGCCCCATCGCCATCCAGCGCCGAGAGGACCGCCACGGCTTCGGTCGTGTGGATCTCGCCGACGCCGTCGAGGCTCGCGCTCACGGTGACCGCGAGCTGTCGTCCGAGGCGTGTCAGCACCGTGTCGTCCGATACCGCGACGAAGGGCAGGATGGTCATGGCAGACGCGGCGGGCAGCACCCGACCTCCCCCGGCGCCACCCGGTCCCGCTCCCCGCGTGAGGACGAACGCGGCTCCCGCGACGAGAACGGCCGCGGCCGCCACGCCCGTCGCGATCGACGCGCGCCGCGCCGGGCCTCGGGTCCCCAGGAACCCAGCCAGGTCGGCGGCCAGCGCTCCCATGTCGGCGTACCGCGCGTCCGGATCCTTGCGTAGGCAACGGTCGATCACCGCAGCCAGCACCGGCGGAACGGCGTCGACGCGATCCGGGCGCGTGGGTTCCGCCTCGCGAATCGCCCGGATCAGGGCGCTGTCGTCGTCGCCCCGAAACGGCCTCTCGCCCGTGACCATCTCGCTGAGGACGACGCCGAGTGCCCAGACGTCCGTCCTCGCGTCCACGGGCCCGCCGCGGGTCTGCTCCGGGCTCATGTACGCGATCGTTCCGAAGCTCGGCCCGTCCTCCGCGTCTCCCGCGCGCGTGGCGACGCCGAAGTCGAGGATCTTCACGCGCCCGTCGCCGAACACGATGACGTTGGAAGGCTTCACGTCCCGGTGGACGATGCCACGGGCGTGCGCGGCCTCGAGTCCCTGCGCCATCGCCATCGCGATGCGTGCGGCGTCGACGGGGGTCAGGGGACCCTCGGCTTCGATCCGCTGCCGGAGAGTGGGACCCTCGTAGAGGGCGAAGGCGATGTAGACGCCGCCGTCGTCCGTTTCCCCCGCGTCGTAGACGGTCTGGATGGCCGGATGGTCGAGTACGGAAACGGACCGCGCCTCCTCGATCAGCCGGCGCCGCGCGTCGACGGACCGCGTCCGCTTCGGCGGCAGCACCTTCAGCGCCACCTCCCGCTGCAGCGTGGGGTGCAGTGCGCGGTAGACCTCGCCCATGCCGCCGCGGCCGAGGAGGTCGAGGATGCGGTAGCCGCCGATGACGCGCGCGCCGGAGTCTTCGCTCCTTGCAGACGCGGCGGCAGGATCCGTCAGCGCGGCGTCGGGGTCACCCCGGCCGTGCGGACCCGGCCCGCTTCCTTCGGCGGCGAGCGGACCGGTCGACAGCAAATCGGCCGCGAACGCCGCGGCCGGCACCTCCAGGGGGTCGGAGTCCTCGCGGGCTGCCGCCGCCAGGGCGCGCACCGCCGCGGCCAGCTCCTGGTCGGATCCGCACAGCTCCCGGATACGCGCCTCCCGCTCGTCGGGGGCGGCGTCCAGTACGCGGTCGAGAACGGGGGAGAGCCTGCGCCACGCGTCGGGGTGCCACGGGTCCATCAGCGTTCGCCCGCCGCGTTCATCCCGACGCCAGAGCCTCTCGCAACATGCCCCGGGCCTTGCTCCAGTCGCGGCGCACGCTGCGCTCGCTGAGGCCCAGAATGCGCGCGGTCTCCGCCTCGGTGTAGCCGGCGAACCAGCGGCACTCCACGACCCGGGCCATGCGATCGCTGAGTGCCGCGAGGCGGTCGACGAGGTCGTTCACTTCGACGACCACCTCGGCCTGCTGATCCACGGCCAGGTCCACGTCGGTCAGGGACACGCGCTCGCGTTCACCGCCCCGCCGCTGCGCCAGGTGCTTGCGGGCGTGATCCACCAGCACCCTGCGCATCATCATCGCCGCGACCCGATAGAAATGCGCGCGGTCGTTCCAGTCGGCGTGCCGCTGATCGACCAGGCGTAGATACGACTCGTGGACGAGGTCGGTGGTGCACAGGGTGTGATCGGCGCGCTCCCGCAGCAGACGCCCACGAGCGATCGCCTTCAGATCCTCATAGACCGCCGCCATGAGCCGCTCGTCGGACATGGCGGAGCCCGCCGCCGCGTGGAGCAGATCGGTGACCTCGTGGGTGTGTTCGGAAGCCGGTTGGCCGGGTACGGTCACGGTTCGCGCGTCATCCCGTGAAAGAGCCGAGATCGAAGCGGGTCGATCGAGTGCGACATGCCGGGCCTCACCCCCGAAACTCGACCGCCCCGCGCCAGATCGCAAACCCGCAGCACGGGAGAAGAGACGATGCAGCAAGCATTTCGACACACGGCGATCGCGCTGGCCCTGGTCGGGTCCGCGCTGTCCGGCGCGTGCGCAGACGACTCGGGCGCCCTCGCCCCGGAATTCGCCGGGGACGGCCCGGCGTTCGCGAAGCCGGCCCCCGTCGACATCTCCGGAGACTGGAACTGGAACGAACGGTCGCGCTTCATTCTGAGCGTTGAGGCCGCAGCAATCTTCGGCGTGACGCCCGAAGGGCCGAACACGGTCCTGGACTGCGAAAGCGGCGGGACCCTCACGCTCGACCAGAACGGCGCCACCTTCACCGGATTCGCGACGCAGTCCTCGAGCTGTGAGACGAAGGGTGGCGTGGCCGTGGTGCCCCCTGTCCTCCCGCCGGCCCTGGATGTCGTGGACGGCCAGATCATGGGGAGGCGCATTTCCTTCGTGTTCGGGGCGGGCCCGATCCCGTGTCCGTACACGGCCTCGATGACGACGGTTGGAGGGGTCGCCACCTCCCTCAGCGGCACCGGCCGCTGCATCGGCCCGGGGCATCCGCAATCGGTGCTTCCGGTGCCCCCGCCGCCCCTGGCGCCGGGCTCCACGATCGAGTGGAACGCCTGGCGTTAGGTCTCCTACGGCACGATCACGAGTCCGGCGACGCTGGACTCGCTGGCGGGCGCCGGAGTGACACCGGGGGACTCCGTCCGTTCGACGTGTTCGTGGTAAAGTCCCGGGTCCATTTCCGGCGCGGCTCGCGCGTGCGGCGGCGACGCGCGATAGGTATGAGCCTACCCGTCCGTGGCGCTGCGGGATGTCTTCGCGACGGGTCCCCTTCCGAGCGTGGCCCACGCGAACCACGCCAGCGTCAGAAGCCAGACGCCGTACAGGACCAACCGCGCCGGGTGGAACGCGATGGTCTCGATGGTCTCGACGGGGGCGCCGAGTCCGCCGAGCACCGTGCGGCTGAGCTGCTCGGCCGTGAACCACCCCCACAGCGCCGCGGCCCATACCATCCCCCACCGGCGCCAGGTCGCCGGTCTCAGCGCGGGCGGCAGCCGCCGCGCGTTCATCACGCCCACGACGATCGCGTACGCATACATGCTGGTGATGGTGAACGGCCCCGCGATCAGCACGAGGAAGTCCGGTTGGAGCACGTCCAGTCCGGCGCCGCCGACCCAGGAGAGGGCGATGATCGCGATCGACCCGAACACGAGCAGCGTGAGGAAGAAGAGAAAGGTCTTCTTCACGGTCCAGAACTTCGTGAAGCGACCGTGCCGCTCGTAGAAGATCGTGCCGGTGATGCGGGTTACCGTGTCCACGATGCCGAGCTGGGTGGAGAAGAGCACGAACGCGCCGCCCAGCAGGAACGCCACTTCGAGCCATACGCCGCCCACTTCGCGAAGCGCCTCGCCCTGGAGCACCACCATGGCGCCGAGTTGGCCCGCGAGATCCTCGCGTCCGGTGCCGAGGGTCGACGTCACCAGCAGCGAGGTGATCACCACGCTGATCAGGATGAGCAGCACGAAGGTGACGAGGAGCTCGCGGTGGGCCACCCGCATCCAGCCGAGGAAGCGCGCAAGGGGCGCGCGCTCGCGGGCGTCGAAGACGAACCCCGTGCCACTCACGTGCTCGTTGACGCCGCGGATGCCCGCGATGCGGCCCTGATAGGCGCCCATGCCGAAGCCCTTGTCTCGCAGCCACAGCGACTGGGCCAGGAGGAGCGTGCCCCCCGAGCCGGCGTACGCGACGGCCAGTAGCAGGGTCGGGAACTGGTTGCCCGTGAGGAGCTCAGGGGGCGCCGAGCCCACCGACACGGCCCCTTTCGCGAGCGCCAACGCGTCGCCGGGGACGATCCCGGCCACGAGCAGAGCTACCCCGAGCAGCGGGAAGAAGCCGATCACCAGCGCGATCTCGAACCGCTCGAGCGCGTTGTAGACGATCTTCGAGACCGCGAGCCCGATCCAGATGAAGACCAGCATGAGGATCGCCACCGGCTGCCACGGTAGCGAGGTCCCCGTCGCGGCTTCGGTGATGCGCCCCACGTACTCGGCGGACTGCGAGGCCCAGCCGGGCCAAAGGAAGCTGGCCAGCGTGGCGATCAGGAAGAACCACGGCCACACGTGGACCCGGTCCAGCCGCGCCATCCCGGCGAACGTCGATTCGCCCGTCGCGATGGTCCAGCGCTCGATCTCGCCGATCACGACGAACTGCGTCAGCACCCCCACCCAGAACAGCCACCAGATCGAGTAGCCGTTGACCGCGATCAGGTTGGGCCACAGCAGGAACTCGCCCGCTCCCAGGCCCATCCCGAGCGCGATCATCGAAGGCCCGATCAGGTGCGCCAGGCGCGGCACGCGGGGGACCTCGTCGTGATGGCGGAAGACGGGCCCGTGCCCGGCGCGGGGGAAGCGCGCGCCGTCGTGGGGCGCGAAGGGCAGCGCCTCCTCGTCCACCGGGCGGTAAACGCCGTGGCGGTACCTGCGGCCCTCCTCTTCCGGCGCGCGGATCTCCTGCAATCGACCTCCCCGGGGTGCGCTCGCGGACGGGGGGGTCAGCGAGCCGTCATCGTGGCTTCGTCAGCGCGGTCAGGAAGCTGGTCGAACCGTCGGGCTGGCGAACCCTCAGGATGATATCGTCGCCACGGTCCGCCCGCGCGTACGCGTTCTCGAGGTCGCGCGCGCTCCGGACCGGCTCGCCGTCCACCTCCACGATCACCAGCCCGGGGCGCAGGTTGGCCTCCCGGTACGCGTCGCTCCCCGGGTCCACGCGGCGGATCAGCACCCCCTCGAGGTCGGCGGCGATGCCGGCCTGCTGGCGGATCGCGGGGGTCAGGTCCACGTACTCGAAGCCGAGCTCGTCGGTGAGCGTGCCGCCGTCCCCGCGCCGCGCGGCGTCGGCCGCCTGCGCGGACTGCTCGTCGGCCTCGGGCGCGCTCAGGGTGACGTCGAAGGACCGCGCCTCGCCGTCCCGATGGACGGTGATCTCCACCTCGTCGCCCGGCCGCTTGCTGCCGATGATGGTGGACAGCTGGAGCGCGTTGCGGAGGGGCTGCCCGTCCACCGCGACGATCACGTCCCCTTCGCGGATGCCGGCCCGATCCGCGGCGCTGCCTGCCACGACGCGGCCCACCTGCGCGGCGCCGCGCGGCAGGTCGAGCGCGTCGATGAGCGCCGGCGTGGCGGCGCCGTACTCGACCCCGAGCTGGGCTCGATCCACGCGCCCCGACTCGATGAGCTGCACGAGGACGTATCGCGCGGTCGCGACGGGGATCGCGAACCCGATGCCCTGGTAGCCGCCGGTGCGCGTGAAGATCGCCGTATTGATGCCGACCAGCTCGCCGTTGAGGTTGACGAGCGGCCCGCCCGAGTTGCCAGGATTGATGGCCGCGTCGGTCTGGATGTAGTTCTGCACGCCTTCGCCGGCGGCAGAGAATCGGCCGACCGCGCTGACGATCCCCGACGTCACGGTGTTGTCGAGCTCGGCGGCGAGCGGGGAGCCGAAGGCCAGCACGAACTGACCGACGCGCAGGGGACCGTCCCCGGCCAGCGAGATCGCAGGCAGTCCCTCCGCTTCGATCCTGACGACCGCCAGGTCGGTGAACGGATCGGTCCCGACGACCTCCGCGTCGTAGACGTCGCCGCCGGTGAGCTGCACCTGCAACTCTTCCGCGCCGTCCACGACGTGGTTGTTCGTGACGATGTAGCCGTCGGAGCGCACGATCACACCCGAGCCGAGTCCGGGCGTACGAAACTCGGGCGCGTCCCCGTCCGGGCCGCCCCGCGGGCCCTGGAAGGGACCGAAGAACTCCTCGAACGGCGTGCCCTCGAAGGGATTGCGTCCGAACGGATTCACCCGCGCTCCGCGGGTGACCCGTTCGGTGCGGATCTGCACGACCGTCGGGCTCACCGCCTCGGCCACGGCGATGAACGCCTCCTCGAGCTCCGGCGCGGCAAGACCCAACCGGGTGTCGCCGGCCGCCAGAGCGGCGGTCGCCGCGTCGTCGTCCAGGCCGAAGCCGTCCGTAGCGCGGATCGTGAAGAAGAGGCCGGCCGCGAGGATGCCCGCGGCCGCGATCGCGATCAGCGTCCTGTTGCGTGTCTGGATCATCGGGATGCCTGCTGCTTGCTGTCGTCCGTCGGGTCGATCGCCCCTTCGGCCGTGCAAAATCGCTGCCGGCGAGGGGTGCCGCTCTGGCAGCCCGCCCGGGGTCGGCGGGAGCATCCGCCGCGCCCCACGGCGGGCGGCGCTTCAGGCCTCGGCGACCTCCACGCCCGCTTCCCGCGCCTCTTCCACCAGCCGGTCCACCTTCGCCACGTACGCGTCCGGGTCCGTCTTCCGCTCGAGCCCGCCCGACGACATGTAGCGCACCGTGCCGAAGATGTCGCGCTCGTTCCAGGGACGGTCGTGGAGCCCGAAGAGCCAGCCGACGTTGGCGTAGGAGTTCGGGTCGCGGCCGTCCAGGAAGTACGAGTTGTTCAGCTGGAGGGCCACGCGATGCGCGTACTCCGGCGTGTTCGTCCACTCGATGATCTTCTTGCCCCAGTACATGCGCATGTAGTTGTGCATGTAGCCGGTGTAGCGCATCTCGCGCATCGCGGCGTTCCAGTACGGATCGTGGGTCTCGGCGTTCTCCAGCTCGCTGCGCGTGTAGACGTGCTCCCGCTCGTCGTCGCGGTGGGCGTCCAGGGTCTTGCGGCTCCACTCCGGAAGCGCCGAGTACGCGCCGTAATCCGCCTCGAAGTGGACGTAGTTCATCGCCAGCTCGCGCCGCACCACGACCTCCTCGACGAAGGAATCGCGGTCCCTGGTCGCGCCGTAGCGGCTGTCCTCCACGGTGAGCGCGACCTCCACCGGGCTGATCTGGCCGAAGTGGAGGTACATGCCCATGTAGCTGAGGTCGTCCGTGTGCGGTTGGTTGCGGTGCTCGTCGTAGCGCTTCAGCCGCTCCTCCACGAACCGGGACAAGCGTCGGCGCGCCTCGGACGTGCCGCCGCGGAAGAGGTGGTGGACCGGCGGCACCGTCGTATCGAGAGTCAGCGACGCGAGCGCGGCGTCGACGTTCGTGGCGTCGATCACCTCGAACTTCGAATCCCGTCCCTTCAGCCCGCGCGATTCCTTGCCGATGGCCGTGGTACGGAGGTCGACGAAGTAGTCGCCCATCGCGCGCTCGATCTTGGGCCGGATCGTACGGGCCGCGTACTCCCGCTTGTCGCTCGCGACCTCGACCGGCACCACCACGTCGCCCTCCACCTGCACGACCCGACGGCCCGCCTCCTTCGCGAGGCGCTCGCGCCACTGCTTCTGGTGTCGCAGGTAGCCGCGGTCGCAGACCACGACGACGGCGCCGTCTGCCGCCTCGATCGCGACATCGGCCGGGTGCCCGCGCCGGACGTCGAACGCGATCCGGCGCTCGTCCAGCGTCCCGGCGACGTCCGCGAGGCCTTCCAGGAGGAACCGGTAGTGGCGCGCGTTGGCCTCGGGGTAGTCGTCCATGAGGCCGAATACGACGAGCAGCCGGACGTCGTGCTCGTTCGCGAGGCGGACCGCGTGCTCGAGCGCCGGGTTGTGGCCGGCGCGCTGGCTCTGCTGCATCCAGTAGAGGACGTAGCCGCCCTCGGGGTCGGGCGGCGCGTCGTTCAGCGTGCGAATGCGGGTGTCCTCGATGATCCGGGTCGCCATGGGGCGCGAAGGTGGCACGCGCGGTCGGCGAGCGCGAGGCCGGGCGCGCGCGCGGGCCATGCTCCGCGTGTGGCGGCGGCCTCCGACTTGCCGGAGCGGTCTGCCATGTCCGATGCAACCGAGGTCGCGGGCGTTCGCCTGACCAGCCCGGGCCGCGTCCTGTACCCGGCGGCGGGGATCACCAAGGCAGACCTGGCGGACTACTGGGTCGCGGTCGCGGAGCACGCGCTGCCATGGCTGCGGCGTCGGCCGATGACGCTCGTGCGCTGCCCGGAGGGCATCGGCGGCGAGTGCTTCTATCAGAAGCGAGCGGCCGATTCCATCCCCGACAGCGTGCGCCGCGTGGACGTGGGCGAGGACGAGCCGTACATGCTGGTGGACGACCTCACCGCCGTGCTCTCCCTCGTGCAGCTCGGCACGCTCGAATTCCACCCCTGGAACGCGCGGGCCGACCGGCTGGACCGGCCGGACACTCTCGTCCTCGACCTGGACCCGGGGCCGGGGGTGCGGTGGGACGGCGTGCTCGACGCGGCCTTCCGCGTCCGCGACGTGCTGGACGATGTCGGTCTCACGAGCTGGCCGCGGGCGTCGGGGGGCAAGGGGCTGCACGTCGTCGTCCCCCTCACGCGGCGCAATACGTGGCGCCAGACGCGCGACTTCGCCCGCGGCGTCGCGGACCGGCTGGCGGCCGAGGACCCGGACCGCTACGTGGAGGTCGCGGCCAAGGATCGGCGCGATGGGCGGGTCTTCGTCGACTACATGCGCAACACGCGGGGCGCGACGTCCGTTTGCAACTACTCCACCCGTGCGCGCGAAGGTGCGCCGGTCGCGGTGCCGATGGGGTGGGCGGAGCTGCTGGACACCGACGGCCCACCCCGCTGGTCGATCCGGGACGTCCCCGACCGGCTGGCCGCGGTTCCGGACCCGTGGAGGGGGTTCGCGACCGTACGCCAATCCATCACCGCCGCGGCGCGCGCGGCGCTGAGCCCGACGTGAGCGTGCCCGTGCCGTTCCCGCTCGCGCCGATGGAGGCACGCTCCGCCGACGCGTTGCCAGGCGGCGAGCGCTGGGCGTACGAGCCCAAGGTCGGAGGCGGGGAGTCGTAGCGGAGAGCGAGTCGGCCGGCCGAACACCACCGGCCGCTCCCGGTTCGGACGCTCGAGTACGCCGGCGGGTCACACGCGCCGGCCTCTGGACGGGCCGTATAGATTCGATGCCGGGCAACCCGTTCCCCTGACTCGCCGCGCCATGCACACGGTCCTCGGAATCCACCACATCACCGCGATATCGAGCGACCCGCAGCGCACGCTGGACTTCTACACGGGCCTGCTGGGCCTTCGCTTCGTGAAGCGAACGGTCAACTTCGACGACCCGCGCACCTACCATTTCTATTTCGGCGACGGCGTGGGCACGCCCGGCAGCATCCTGACCTTCTTCCCCTGGCCCGGCGCGCGCCGGGGGCGCGTCGGCGCCGGCCAAACGGCGGTCACTTCGTTCGCCGCGGCGCCGGGTGCGTTGGCGTTCTGGGGCGAGAGGCTCCGCTCGCGCGGCGTCGCCGTGGAAGGGGTGGCCGACCCGACCCGCCTCGCTTTCCGCGACTTCGATGGCCTGGCGCTGGAGATCGTGGAGAGCGACGCCGCGGCGGAGCGGACGGGCTGGGACGGCCACCCTGAGGTGCCCGGGCACGCCGCCCTGCGCGGCTTCCATGACGCGACCCTGTGGGTAGCGGCCGGCGAGCCTACCGCCCGCGTTCTGACGGACGTTCTGGGCTTCCGGCCGCTCGGAAGCGAGCCGGGCGGGCGCCGGTTCGCGTCCGGGGACCACGGTCCGGGGACGCTGGTGTCGGTCGACGAGCTGTCGGGGGCAGGGCGCGGCTCGTCCGGCGCGGGCACGGTCCATCACATCGCGTTCCGCGTCGCCGACGAGTCGGCCCAGCTCGATCTGCGCTCGCGCGTCGCGGCGGCCGGTCTCGCGCCCACCCCGGTGATCGATCGCACGTACTTCCGATCGGTGTACTTCCGCGAGCCCGGGGGCGTGCTGTTCGAGCTCGCCACCGACGGCCCGGGGTTCGCCATCGACGAACCGGTAGAGGCGCTCGGCGAGTCACTGCAGCTCCCGCCGCAGTACGCTCCGCATCGCGACGCCATAGCGGCGGCGCTGCCACCGGTTCGCGTGCCGGGCGAGGAGCCCGCGGCCTTCGGGGACGCGGCGTTGGGCTCCGACGCGGCCGGGGCGGGCGAGGCGAGGGCCGGCGCGGGTGCGCCACCGCGGCCCTCGTGGCCCCACGTTTTCCAACCCGGCACCGGCGGCCGGCCGGCCGCCGGCGGCGCGGGCGACCCGAAGGGCGGCGCCGGGGACGCTTCGGGCTCCACGATCCTCCTCCTGCACGGCACCGGCGGCGACGAGCGCGACCTCCTGCCGCTCGGACGCATGCTCGCCCCCGGCGCGGCGCTGCTGAGCCCGCGTGGCCCGGTCGACGAGAACGGCATGCCCCGGTTCTTCCGCCGCGTGGCGGAGGGCGTGTTCGACGTGGACGATCTGTTCGCGCGCGCCGCGGACCTCGTGGCCTTCGTGGACGAGGCCGCAGCGCACTACCGGTTCGACCGGAGCCGCGTGTTCGCCGCGGGATTCTCGAACGGCGCCAACGCCGCCGTGGGCATGCTGCTGCGGCATCCGGCCGCGCTGAGCGGCGCCGTCCTCCTCAGCCCCATGCTGCCCTACGACCCGGGCGAACCGTCGTCCCTGGAAGGCGTGCCGGTCTTCATCGGCGCCGGCCGGCGCGATCCCATCGCCCCGGCGGCGCAGGTGGAGCGGCTCGCCGCCATCCTGCGCGCGGCCGGCGCCGACGTGCGCGTGCATTGGGAGGACGGCGGGCACGCCATCGCCCGCGCCGAGGTCGACGCCGCCGCGGCGTGGCTTCGGCCCTACATCCAGGGCTCGTCGGCCGTGGGTCCGTAGATCGACGGCACGCGGCCGTCCGCCATGCGCAGGTAGACCGAGAACTGGCCGCGGTGGTGGATCTCGTCGTGCAGCAGGAACCACAGCCAGTCCATGCGCGGGATCTCTCCGATCGTGCCCGGCCCCGTCATGAAACGCACCTTCCGGTCGAGCTCGTCGTCGGGAGTGGAGGCGATGAGGTCGCGGAACTCCTGGTGGGTGCTCTCCACGGCCGCCAGGATGTCGTCCCACGACTCGGGCGGCTCGGGCATGTCGCCCGTCATCTCCTCGGGGAAGCCGTCGTTGTAGACCATCGTGCCGAGCATGCGCTCGAGCGCGAACACCCACGCGAGCCCGCGCGCCGTCCTGCACTTCCCATGGGGTTGAAGATCCAGGCGGTCGGTCGGATACGCGCGCAGGACCTTCATGGTCGTTGCGTGCTCGCGGTCGTAGACGTCGAGGAAGGTCTGCTTCGCGGATGAGGCCATCGTGGACTCCGGTTCGGGGTTCATGGGCGAGACCGGGGCGGATCGGCGGTGCTGTCCGCTGCGGCCTCCGGTTCGGGCTCGGGTACGTCGACCGTGGCATCGGCCAGTTCCAGGGCTCGACCGCGCAGCGCCACCGTGAAGCGGATCACGCCGGACGGACTCGCGTTCGGGTCCTCCGGACCCAGGAGGGGCTGCTGGCCGGACAGCGACCGCAGGTCGATCTCGCGGCCCTCGTGCAGGGTCCAGCCCTCGGGCGCCAGCCCGGCTAGCGCGCCCAGATAGGGCTGGTCCACGATGCCCCAACCGCCGCCGTCCCGGATCAGGAACTGCTGCGCGCACCCGCCCGTGCCGCGGTAGCAGAGCCAGTAGGCCAGCACGGTGGCGCCGTCCACCCCCGCGACCTCGCCTGCGCTGAGGCTCTGGAAACGCAGGTCGACGGGCAGGTGCCACACGGCGCGGTAGCCGGACCCGGCCGCCTCCAGCACGGCGAACTCCTCGATCTCGACGACGGCCGTGGCGCCCCCCTCGGGCACCTCGGCGGTTCGGTGGTAGCGCACCAGCCACGACTCTGTGGCGGTCCCCAGGTCGAGCGCCTCGACGACGTCGCAGCCTGTCTCGACGCTCCCCGGCGGCAGGGCGGCGGGCGTGGCGCACGCCGCCAGCGGGTCGCCCGCCACGCGCGGCGGGGGATCGAGCAGCGCGCCGCCGGGCGCCTCGGTGTAGTCTTGGGCCGCCGCGCCCGCGGGCGCGGCCAGGAAGGTCAGCGCGAGGAGCGCGGGGAGAGCGACGGGTCGCATGGCGGGTCCTGGTGGTCGGTGATGAAGGCTCCGGCAGGTCGCTGACCGAGGGAGCGATCCTCTACGAAGCATGACCGGGCTTGCGGCAGAAGAACAGGGGCTGGTCGTCCGCGGGAAGCAGGTGGCGGCGCCGCTCGGCCTCCCCCGCCACGTCGGAGGGTCGCACGACCTCCACGCCGAAGCCCGCCTCCGCCAGGCGGTCGGCGATGTCGGGACCGTACCGGCGCACGTGGTCGTGCTGGCCGAAGAGCCTGCGCCGCTTCCGGGGCGAGCGCACCGACGGATCCTCGACGGTGCGGGGCGCGGTGATCGGTACGAGCACCACCGCCCAGCCGTTGGGCGCGAGGACCCGGTAGAACTCGGCCATCGCAGCGCGGTCGTCGGGCACGTGCTCCAGCACGTGGCTGCACCAGACACCTTCGAACGAGCCCTCGGGGCGGTCGATGTCGGTCACGTCGAGTGCCACCATCGCGCGGCCGGGCCGGAGGTCTCCCGACAGGTAGTCGACGCCGTCCCAGCTCCGTAGCCGCTCGGCGACCGCGCGCTCCGGGGCCACGTGCAGGATCCGAGGTGAGCCCGGCGCGCGCAGGTCCCGCTCGCGCTCGCGTAGAAAGAGCGCCGCGAACCGATCCCGCTCGCGGGATCCGCATCCCGGGCATTTGGCGTTGCGTCGCCGGGGCCGTCCCGCAGCTGCGAAGCGTCGGAACCGCCCGCCGCAGACCGGGCACGCGAACCGATTCCCCCGGTGGAGCAGGGCGCGCGCCCTGCGTACCAGGGGTCGGGTCACGCCGCTTCCCCGTCGCCCTCGGCCACGTAGGCCTCGCGCAGGCGAACCGGTTTCGCGCGCCCCGAGCGCAGGCGCAGGTTCAGCATCTCGACCATCACCGAGAACGCCATGGCGAAGTAGATGTAGCCCTTGCTGATGTGCTGGTCGAAGCCCTCGGCGATCAACGTCACGCCGATCAGGATCAGGAAGCTGAGGGCCAGGATCTTCACCGTCGGGTGCGCCTCGACGAAACGGCTGATGGGGCCCGCGAACACCATCATGAAGCCGACCGCGATCACGACCGCGATCACCATGATGCTGAGCTCGTCCACCATCCCGACCGCGGTGATCACCGAGTCCAGCGAGAAGACGATGTCCAGCAGCATGATCTGGACGAGGACGCTCGCCAGGGAACGCGTCACGCGGCCGCCGGAGTGGTCGTCCTCTCCTTCCAGCTTCAGATGGATCTCGCGCGTACTCTTCGCGAGCAGGAACAGCCCGCCGACGATGAGGATGAGGTCGCGCCCCGAGATCTCCTCGGCCAGCACCGTGAAGAGCGGCGCCGTCAGCCGGATGACCCATGCAAGGGAGAACAGGAGCGCGATGCGCATGAGCATCGCCAGCCCGAGGCCGATCAACCGCGCCTTCGGCTGCTCCTCGGGCGGCAGCTTCCCGGCGAGGATCGAGATGAAGACGATGTTGTCGATGCCCAGGACGATTTCCAGGGCCGTCAGCGTGAGCAGGGCGATCCAGGCCTGCGGGTCGGCGAGCCATTCCATGGAGGTCGTGCTGGTGTCGATGAGAATTCCGATGGTCGGCCGCGGTCACCGGCGCGCGCCGAGCCGGCCGACGGACGTCGGGGGAAGGTAGGGTCCGCCGTCGGCCGCGCCTATGGGTCGATGTCGCTCAGGCGGCGCCTCCGGCGCGTGATCCAGGTGTGTCCGCCCCAGATCAGCAGAAGGAGGCCGGGCACGAGCAGCATCAGCCCCACGATCTCCCGGTCGACGAACACCACGCGAATGCCCGCCCACGTGGCGACGCCGCCGAAGGTGAGCAGGAACAGCCCGAGGGCCGAGGCGAAGGCGCAGCCCAGGCGGCGATCCAGACGGTCGAGGTAGTCCCTGATGGCCATGCCCCAAGCATGGCTGCGGCCACGCGCGCCCGGCAACGCCGACGGCGGCTCCGTCCGGCCTCGGCCTCGACGGTTGCATTGAGTTACACGTTTTATTATCTTAGTACTGTGATACTCATTGTGAGGTATCAAGCGAGGAGGAGGCCGTGAAAGCGAAAGGCGTGCAGCCACGAGCCGAGGTCATGGACCCGCCCACCGCGCGTGCGCTCAAGCTGTGGGTCGTCCTCGCGCGCGCAGCCGCCGCGCTGGAGGAGCACGACAAGGCCAGCGTCGCGGCGCACGGGCTCACCCGCGGGGAGTTCGCCGTGCTCGAGGCTCTTCTCCACAAGGGTCCGATGCTGCTGCGCGACGTGCGCAGCCGGATCCTCGTCTCGAGCGGCGGGATCACCTACCTCGTGGATCGGCTCGCCGAGCAGGGCCTGGTGGAGCGGCGGATCTGCCCGAGCGACCGGAGGGCGTTCTACGTCCACCTGACCGACGCGGGACGGTCGATGATCGAGGAGGTTTTCCCCCCGCACGCCCGCCGTATCCGCGCCGCGCTCGCTGGGTTGAGCGCGGCCGAGCAGCGGCGGGCGACCGACCTGCTGCGCAAGCTCGGGCGCTACGCGGCGGAGACCCCGCCCGCGTTGCCCGAGTACGACGCACGACCCGAGAGCGACGGAAGCGCCGTCGCCTGAATTCCATAGCGGAAAGGACACAACCATGAGCACGACCTGGAAGATCGATCCGAGCCACACCACCGTGGGCTTCACCGCGCGGCACATGATGATCACCAAGGTCCGGGGCCGTTTCACGGAGGCAGAAGGCACGATCGTGACCGACGCCGCCGACCCGTCCACCGCGAGCGTCAGGGTCGCCATCCCGACCGAGAGCATCGATACCGGCGTGGAGGATCGCGACCAGCACCTGCGTTCCGGCGACTTCCTGGACGTCGAGCAGCACCCGGTGATGACCTTCGAGAGCACGGACGTGGAGGGATTCGACGCCGAGGCGGGCACCGACTTCACGGTCGTCGGCGATCTGACGATCGCCGGGACGACCCGCGAGGTCACCCTGGACGCCACGTTCGAGGGAGGTGGCCAGGACCCGTGGGGCGGCAAGCGCGTGGCGTTCTCCGCTTCGACCACCATCGACCGACGCGACTTCGGGCTGACCTGGAACCAGGCGCTCGAGACGGGCGGTGTACTGGTGGGCCACGACGTGAAGATCGACCTCGAGGTCCAGGCGGTGCAGGCGGAGGAGGCGGAGACCGAGCTCGAGGTCCTCGCGGCCGCGGCGTCGGCCTGACCCGCACGCATTCCCGCACCGGATTCGAGGCGGCCGAACGGGCGGTGGCGGACGAAGGGGCCGGCTGACGTCGCGGGGACGAACCCCGCGGAAGGGGCGGCGCGCCGGCGCGTGCCGCCCCTTGCCGTACGGCTGTCGGCCCTTCTACGAGGAGGCCCGCGCGCATCACCGGTTCGAGAGGCGGCTGCCACCGGCCACGTGCCAGGCGGGCCGCGAGGGAGGTTTGCGCCGACCCGGACCGCAGAATACAATTCGGCGACCCGCCGCCTAGCTACGCCTGCCCGGGCAGGCGGCACCCCGATTCTCGTAACCCCAGCCCGGTCGCACATGCCTCTCGTAGTGCTATTCCTCACCGCGCTCATCGCCATGCCATCCGCCGTCCAGGCCGCCCAGACGGGGACGCCGGGAGCCCCGCCAACGGCCGAGCTCCTGGAGGAGCCGCCGGTCCTCGCGAACCTGTCGACCGAGCCCGGAGTCGTCGAGGTCGAGCTTGTGGCCGCCCCGGCGCAGGTCGATCTGGGCCGTGGCGTGCCGACCCCGGTATGGGCGTTCAACGGCAGCGTCCCCGGCCCGACCCTGGAGGTCCGCGAGGGCGACCGGGTGGTCGTGCGCTTCCGCAACGACCTGGACGAGCCCACCACCATCCACTGGCACGGCCTGCACCTGCCGTTCGAATCGGATGGCAGCCCGTTCCACCCGGTGGCCCCCGGCGAGCGGCACGACTACGTCTTCACGATCCCGGAAGGCACCGCGGGTACGTACTGGTACCACCCCCACCCGCATCACCGGACCACGCACCAGGTGTCGCACGGCCTCTTCGGCGCGCTCATCGTGCGGGCGGATGACGACCCCTTGGCGGGTTTTCCGGAGCGGCTCCTGATCCTGACGGACAACCGCTTCCGCGAGGACGGCACGATCGACATGCCGGAGCCCGGGTCGATGCAGGCACGCATCGACGAAGAGAACGGACGCGAAGGCGACGTCCTCTTCGTGAACGGGCAGGTCGCGCCCCGCATCGACACGCGGGTCGGCGAGGTCCAGCGCTGGCGGATCGTGAACGCCTCCGCCGCGCGGGTCTATCGCCTGGCCATTCCGGGGTCGACGATGCTCCACGTCGGGAGCGACGGGGGGCTGTTCGACGGGCCGCTCGCGGTGCCGGAGCTGGTGCTCGCGAACAGCGAGCGGGCGGAGGTGCTCGTGAGCGGCGATGCCGGCGGTGACCTCGAGCTCACGACGCTCCCCTACGACCGCTACATACCGCAGACGCGCCCGCGCGACTGGAAGACGCCGCGCCACCTGCTCACGCTGCACACGACCGCGGATCCGCCCGTCGCGCCGATGACCATCCCGGACGTCCTGCGCCCGGTGGAGCCCATCGACGCTTCCGAAGCGACGACGACCCGCGTGGTGGTGCTGTCGCAGGGCATGATCAACAACCGCAAGATGGACGCGGCCCGGGTGGACATCACGGCGGCGCTCGGCTCCACGGAGATCTGGGAGATCGAGAACGTGGTGGGGATGGACCACCCGTTCCACCTGCACGGATTTCGTTTCCAGATCCTGGACCGCAACGACGTGCCGGTGCCCGTGCGCAGCTGGAAGGACTCGGTGAACGTCCCGAAACACGAGCGGCTGCGCATCATCGTTCGTTTCGAGGACTACCCGGGGAAGTGGATGTTCCACTGCCACATCCTCAACCACGAGGACATGGGGATGATGGGAGTGCTGGAAGTCAGCTGAGAGAAAGGAGACGATCATGGCGCAGCCCAGGAAGCGCTTGGTAGGCGGGGTCGCCGGGGACGTGCGTCGTCGCGTGCTGCTGCTCGCCGGCATACTCGCCGCGACCGGCGCGCTCGCGTTTTCGAGTCAGGATGGCGCGGAAGAGGGCGCCGCACTGGCGCCGGACGGCCCGCCCACGGCCGAGCAGATCGAGCGGGGCCGTCAGGCAGTGCTGTCGCGCGCGTGCGGTGCTTGCCACGGCGGAGGCAACGATCCCTCGGCGGAAGGCTGGCTCGCGGGCGCGACCGACGAAGACGGCGAGTTCCAGATCGGCGCGTGCTCGTCCGCGGCGCCTGAGGCGCAGCCGTGCTTCGTCACGCGCGCCCGCAACCTCACGCCGGACAACGATACGGGCCTGGGGCGCTTCACGGAGCGCCAGATCTTCAACGCGCTGCGCTTCGGACTGCGGCCGGGCGAGACCCCCGACGTCGAGATCACGTCGACGGTGCCCGGGGAGGGCAACTTCCCGGAGAATCCGAAGTACCTCGCGCCGCCGATGCCCTGGCCGTCCTGGCGGCACATGTCCGACCAACAGATCTGGGACATCGCCGCGTACCTGAAGCACGGCGTGCGCCCGGTGGTGAATCGCGTGGAGGACAGCGAAGGTCCACCGGACTTCTGGGCCAGCGCCTACACCGTCGAGGAGATCGGTCCGTGGCCCGCCGCGGAGTTCCCGACCGAGCGGGAGGTCGATCCCGAGGGCTGAGCGGACCGGGCGATCATGCGGGCGGGCCAGCGCGCTCCGCGCAGCCAGGTGACGCGCGCGCCCGCGTGATCGTCCCGCATACGGTTGGAAATTTCCTTGACGCAGTGGGCGGATTCGGGTGCAGATTGCCCTTCGTGGGGCACGCTCTCCCCGGGCGTCTGCAACTCGCCGATCGATCGGTCGGCACCTCGCCGACGCCCTGAGCGCCCGCCGAACAACCTCGATCTGACAGTCGACTCCGGTGGCGTCCTGTCGTCGATTCTCCCGTAGCCGTGGAGGGTCCGTGAATCGCCGTCTCCTCGTCGCGGCCACGCTCCTGTGCGTGGGAGCGTGCTCCGACCGGTCCACGTCGGCCGACCCGCTCGACCCGGTGGCGGCCGCCGCAATCTCGCCCGATGACGCGGCGCGCGTGCGCGCCGCGGCGATCTCCGCGGGCCTGCTGCCGATGCCGCCCGCGCCCGCCGTGCGCCCGGCGCTGTCCGATCTCGGCCAGGCGCTGCTGTTCGATCCGGTGCTCAGCGGCAATCACGACATCTCGTGCATGACCTGCCACCACCCGAGCCTGGCGACGGCGGACGGGCGCGCGCTCGCCATCGGCCAGGGCGCCAGCGGGCTGGGCGCGGCGCGCGTGCACCCGGACGGCGCGTTCATCCCGCGCAACGCGCCGCCGATGTTCAACCTGCACGTGCCCGACACGATGTTCTGGGATGGGCGCCTGCACGGCGGGGGTCCGAAAGGCACGCTGACGCCCGCGGGGAATCAGCTGCCGGCGGCCTTCGCCCGCGTGTTCGAGTTCGGGCCCATCTCCGCGCTTGGGCTGTTTCCGGTCACCTCGCGCGAAGAGATGCGCGCGTTCGGCGGCAACGAGCTGGCGGAGATCCGCGACGAGACGCCGAAGATCATCTGGCGCGAGCTGATGGATAGGCTGGGCGAGATCCCGGAGTACGTGGAGATGTTCGAGGCCGCGTATCCGGGGACCACGTTCGAGTCGATGAACTTCGGCCACGCTTCCAACGCGATGGCCGCGTTCATGGTCTCGGCGATGGTGTTCGACGACGCCCCCTGGGACCGGTTCCTGCGCGGCGACGACGACGCGCTCACCGCCGAGCAGCTGGCGGGCGCCGAGCTCTTCACGGGGTTGGGCTGCGCCGTGTGCCACGCCGGTCCGACGCTATCGGACGGGCTTTTCCACAACGTGGCGCTGGCCCAGGTGGGTCCGGGCCAGGGCGACGGCCCGTTCGGCGACGACGACTTCGGCCGCGGCAAGATCACCGGCGTTGCGGCCGACCGGTACACGTTCCGGACGGCGCCCCTGCGCGGCGTCGAGCTGACGGCGCCCTACGGCCACGCGGGGCAGTTCGCCGAATTGGTCGACTTTATCGACCACTACAGCGACTCCGAGGCCAAGCTGCGCGCCTTCGCGGCGACCCACGGGCCCTCGCTGGAGCCCCTTCTGCAGACCCAGATCCTCGACCACAACCTCGACGCGATCCTGGAAACCCGTAGCCCCCTCATCGAAAACCTTTCCTTCGAGCGGGCCGACGCGGAGTCCATCGCGATCTTCCTCGCCGCCCTGACCGACGACCGCTCGCGCAACGTGATGCACATGCTGCCGACACGGGTGCCGAGCGGATTGCCTGTGGATTAGCGGCGATTCGCCAGGGCGCGCTCCGTGCGCCCGGGGCGGCCGGCCCACTTGCCTCCCCTACGCGGGGCGGGCGGCACGCCAGCGGCGCAATATTCGCTTCAGCGGTGTAAAGGGTATCGGACGGTCGATACCAACCGAGGCGCGGGAGAGGAGGCCTGCCATGGCCCAGGCGGTGGACTCCCGGCGTGCGCGAGCATCGAGGATGTGGGGCGCGGCGGGGCGGTGGAGCAGGGTGGGGTGGACGTGGGCGTGCGCGCTCGCGCTGGCGGGCGCCTTCGCGCCGGCCGACGGCGCCGCCCAGGCCGATGTGCCCCTCGAGGAGCTCGCCGACCGCGCCACGCGCTCGGTCGTCCTGATCGAGGTGCGCTCGCCGGCGGGGAGCCGGCAGGGGAGCGGCTTCCTGGTCGATCCCAGCGGCATCATCCTCACCAACCACCACGTCGTGCGCGGCGCGCGCTCCCTGCGCGTGAAGCTCGCGTCGGGGGACGTCTACGACGTGGTGACGCTGCTCGCCGTGGACCAGCGGCGCGACCTGGCGATCCTGCAGGTCGCCGGCTTCGACCTGCCGGCGCTGCCGCTCGCCAATTCCGACTCGGTCAGGATCGGCAACCGCATCGTCGTCATCGGCAGTCCGTTGGGCCTGGAGAACACCGTGACGACGGGCATCGTCAGCGGGCGCCGGCGCGAGCCCGAGGGCTTCCAGCTCCTCCAGATCAGCGCGCCGGCCTCGCGGGGATCCAGCGGCGGGCCCGTGATGGCGGCCGACGGGCGCGTCATCGGCGTCGCGGCGTCGCAGCTCCAGTCGGGCCAGAACCTGAACTTCGCGGTGCCGATCAACTACGCGCGCGGCATGTTGGATCACCTCGGCGGCGAGCCGCTGGAGATCCTCCGCCCGGAGCCGGCCCGTGTCGACGAGCCGGCGGAGCCCATGGCCGCAGCGGCGAACGCGGTCAACCGCGCCCTGAGCTTCGATCTGGAGGGCTTCGTCGGGTACAGCCTCGAGCTGGAGACTCCGGAAGGACTCGAAGGCTCGCGCCGGACCAGGATCGCCTACCGCGTGATCCGCACCCTCGGCGACGAACCGGCGCGCATCGAGCGCTACCTGGAGAGCGAGACGACACGGCGCGACGGGCCATTCGACACAGAGCAGACGGTGCAGCGCGAGCGCGTTCGCACCCTCGTGCGGGCCGACGACCTCAGCCCCCTTTCCTCGCGTGGCGAGACCATGTGGTGGACCGGGAAGGGCTGGGCGATCCGACGCCACGACCTGACCTTCGAGGGGGACCGCGTGCGCGGGCTGCTCGCCGACACCACCGGGCACAGGGAGGAGCTGGACCGCGAGCTGCCCCCGGGCATCCTGCTGCGCGACATGACCGACCTGGCCTTCGCGACGCTGGATGCGGATTCGCTGGTCGATCGCAGCGTGGAGTTCGTGACGTTCGATCCGGGGACCGGCACGATCTCCAACGACCGCTACGACGTGCGCGAGGTCACGCGCATCCAGGCGGCGGGGGAGACCTACCGCGCCCTGCGCGTGAACATCGCGGTCGATCTCGCCAACACCACGGCCTTCTTCCGGCTGGACCGCCCGCGGGTGCTGCTCAGGCGCCGCGCGCAGGACGCCGAAGGCGAGGAGGTCACCGCGCTGGAGTTCCTCGGCCGCTGACGCCCCCCCCGGGGACCCGCCCTCCCGCGCGGAACGCCCGGCCCTCGTCCGATGGAACGCCTGCCGGGCTGTGTGGTATCCGATCGTTGCGCGCGATGTTGCCGCCGCGGGAAGGCGCTCTTCTACCCGCTTCCCGTGCCTGTCGATGCCGGAGTCGATGGTCCCGTAACACTCTCCAACATCACAGGAGGTACCATGCGTAGCACCCGTTTGATGCTGTTTGGAGCCCTGGTCCTCGCGCTGCCTGCTGCGGCCGTGGCCCAGCAGGAGGGCGAGGCGCAGGCCGAGGCCGAGGTGGCCGTCGAGGCTTGCACCGTGTCGCTCCAGCCCACCGACCTGCCCGCCGGCCAGGAAGCCATCCACGTGATGGGCACGCTGTCCGGTGACTTCGGCGTCGTGACCGGCTTCGAGGCTCCGGCCGAGAGCGGCATCACGCTCGCCGAGGCCGACGACATCCCGCTCGACGAGATGGCCAACGAAGAGGTCGAGGTGGTCGAGGAGGTCGAGGTCGAGGCCGAGGTCGAGGAGGACGAGATCGAGGTCGAGGTCGAGGCGGACGTGAAGACCGAGGAGCTCGAGTACTCGGCGATCGAGGCGGGCACGGAGCCCAACTCCTTCACGCTGTGGCTCTCCACCGAGGAAGCCGTCGCCGGCGCGTTCGACGTCGTCTTCACGACGGCCGATTCCGCGTGCGACGCGACGGTCACCGTCGTGACCGAGGGCGAGACCGAGGACAACTAGTCTCCGCACCTCTCGGAACGAAGTAGCGGTTCGCGGCTCGCGCCGCGGATCGACGGGCGCTCCCCGCGGCCACGGCCGTGGGGAGCGTTCTCTTTGCGGCCTACCGACGACCATGCTCCGCCGCGGTCGCTGCGACGAGCAGGACCCGGATGCCGACGTACAGCGGCACGGCGCGGTCAATCGAGCGCCCTGCGCCGCCGTCCATCGCCGGCGCCGGCGCCGGAAGCGCCGGGCCCCGCTGGCGCGTGCCCACGGCAGCCCGCATCCTCGCGGAGGCGTGTCGCCCGAGGCGCTCGGTCGCGATGGGCCCCGGATCCTCGAACCGAGGAAGGCCGATGATGGACTCTGCCTACACCCCCCACGGTGTGTACGGCGGCACCGCGGGCGCCGCGATACGGGCCCTCATCGCCCCGGCCCGCTACGTCCAGGGGCCCGGCGTGCTGGACGACCTTGGGCGCTACGTCAGCCCGCTGCGCGTGTCACGAGCCGCTCTGCTGCTCTCGCCGGGCGGTTCGACCCGCTTCGGCGGCCGCATCCGG
>DATHRK010000006.1:0-137729 GCA_035465395.1 Longimicrobiales bacterium
CTGGATCACCGTCGCATCGGCGAGAGGTAGGTGCACGACGGCGTAGTAGAAGGAGGTCAGCGCGACGAACCCCAGCGCGCCGCGCAGGAGGAGCAGCCCGCGGCGGTTCCCGCGCCAGGACAGGCCCGCCTGACGCAGGAGAGCCCAACTGATGATCAGCGTCACCACGGCTCGCACGAGCACGATCTCCGCCGAGGGCAGACGCCGCCCGGCCTCCTTCACGAGCAGCGACATCACGCTGAACATCAGCGCCGACAGCGCCATGTACCGCAGCCCGCCGCCCTGTGCGGGTCCGCCGGATCCCGCGTGACCGTCTCTCACGGCGCCGACCTTACCCCTCGCGCACCCGGCCCACAACCGGCGCATCCGTCGCGCCGACCGGATCGGGCTTCGGCGCAGCACGACGCGCCGTCGCCCCCCTTCCCGCCGACGCACGCAGTGGCTCTGTTGAAACTCACGGGGCGCCATCCCGTCCGGTATGCGGACGACAGGACGCGACGCGATCCGGGAGGTCAGCTCCATGTCGGTCATCGAGACCCACGCCCTGACCAAGGTGTACGGCGCGACGAGAGCCGTGGACGGCCTGAACATCGAGGTGGAGCGCGGCCAGGTCTTCGGCTTCCTGGGGCCCAACGGCAGCGGCAAGACCACGACGATCGGGATGCTGCTCGGCATCATCACGCCGACGTCGGGCAGCTACCGCCTGCTCGGCGCCGAATCCCGCGCGGACCGGGAGGCCGCGCGCCTGCGGATCGGCGCGACGCTGGAGCAGCCGAACTTCTATCCCTACCTCACGTGCCGGGACAATCTCGTGCTGGTCGCTCGCGTGAAGCGGGTGGCCGAGCGGCAGATCGATGAGGTCCTGGACGTCGTCGGACTCGCCAGCCGGCAGAAGACGCGCTTCGGGGCGTGCTCGCTCGGCATGAAGCAGCGGCTCGCCCTGGCCGCGACGATGCTCGGGGATCCCGAGCTGCTGATCCTGGACGAGCCCGCCAACGGTCTCGACCCGGAGGGCATGCGCGAGATCAGGGAGATCATCGGCCGCATGGCGGAGCGGGGCACCACGATCTTCCTGTCGAGTCATCTGCTGTGGGAGGTGGAGCGCGTCTGCTCCCACGTCGCGATTCTCCGGAAGGGCAAGGTGGTCCGCCAGGGCCCCGTGTCCGAGCTCACCGGAGGTCGCACGGTGGCCGTGCTGGCCGCCGACGACACGGAGATGCTCGCGGCTCAGGTCCGGGCCTATCCGGGATCGGTGCGCGTGGATGCCGACGGGGATCGCGTCCGCGTCCAGCTCAAAGAGGCCGACCTTGCAGCTCTAAATAGTTGGCTTGCAGCACGAAACATCTATTTATCTCACCTTGCACTCGAACAGCGTTCGCTCGAGGACGCATTCATGGAGAGCACCGGTGCGAGCGTCGCCGGCATGGGGGTGATCGAATGAGCATCATGGGCGTGCTGACGCGCAACGAGTTCCTGAAGATGCGCAAGCGGCGGGCGTTCTGGGTGACGCTCGCGCTGTTCTCCGCGATCGCCCTTCTCGGGCTTGGCGAGGACTTCGTCGATGCGCTGCGCGAGGGCACCGACGCGTATGCCTTCCCGAACCTCTGGGGCGAGGTCCTCGGCGAGCCTACGCAGATCGTCGCGATCTTCGGTACGGTGGCGTTGCTGCTCCTGATCTCCAGCGAGTTCGCCTGGCGAACGGCCCGGCAGAACGTCATCGACGGCCTGACGCGCGAGCAGTGGTACTGGGGCAAGGCGATCACCGTGCTCCTCGTGGCGACGGCGTTCCTCGGCCTGTACCTGGTGATCGGCGGCGGCTTCGGGATCGCCGCGACCGACTTCGGGGGGCCTGAGCCCATCATGCACGGTTACCAGGCCCGGGCCCTCGGCGCGGTCGTGCTGTCCGTCGCGGGCTACGGCGCGCTCGCCCTGCTGATCGCGACGATCGTACGGAGCACCGGCGGGGCCATGGCGATCTGGTTCTTCTACGTCGCCTTCGGCGAGTCGCTCATCCGCAACGGGATCGCCAGAGTCTGGGAAGGCTCGGCCCCGTACCTCGCGTACGCCCCCGTCGCGGTCTTCGACGCGCTGCGCGACTACCTGATGTTCGACCCCGCCGCGCTGGCGCGGGTCGCGGAGCGCATGCAGGAGGCCGGGCGTCCGGCGCCCGAGCCCGGCGACCCCGGTACGCTGGCGCTGGTCGCCGGCGGCTGGATCGTTCTGCTCGTCCTCGGAGGGTTCCTGGCGTTCCGCCGCCGCGATCTGTAGCCTGCTGGCGGTCCGCCGCCCAGCAGAGGGAGTGCCCATGGACCGCCGCACACCACGACGGTCGAGCCGCCGCGTCTGGTCGATCTCCCGCATCCCACGAGCCCGATGGCTCGAGCACGCGGGTGGGCGGAAACGAGCCAGCGCGGCGGCTGCGGTCGGCGCCGCGCTCGTCGCCGGAGTCGCCACGGGCGCCAGCGGCCAGGCGCCCACCGGCAACCAGGACGCCCCCCTCGCGGCCGCCCGGGCGTACCGAGCCGAGCACGCCGGGCGCATCCTGGCCGAGTTCATCGACCTCCTGAGCATCCCGAACGTCGCCTCCGACGCGCCCAACATCGAGCGCAACGCACGCTGGTTGGTGAGCGCGCTGGAGCGTCGAGGCGTCCGGGCGCGCGCGCTGGACGGACAGGGCGGCCCACCCGCGGTTTTCGGGGAGCTCGCCGTGCCGGGGGCGAGGCGCACGCTGACGTTCTACGTCCACTACGACGGGCAACCGGTCGATAGCACGCAGTGGACCCACCCGCCCTGGCTGCCGACGGTGCTCTCGGGCCCCGTGGAGCGAGGGGGGCAGCCGGTCGTGGTGCCCGAAGGCGCTGCGGCGTCGGCGATCGACCCGGAATGGCGCGTCTACGCGCGCGGCGCGGGCGACGACAAGGCGCCGGTCGCGGCGATCCTGGCGGCGCTCGACGCGCTCGACGCGGCGGGCCTGAGGCCCTCGGCCAACCTGAAGTTCTTCTTCGAGGGCGAGGAGGAGGCCGGATCCGACCACCTGGAGGCGGTCCTGCGTGCCAACGCGGACCTCCTGGCGTCGGACGCCTGGCTGATCATGGACGGGCCCGTCCACCAGAGCCGCAGGCCCCAGCTCTTCTTTGGCGTGCGCGGGTACACCGGACTCCAGATCACGGTCTACGGGGCGAATCGCTATCTGCACAGCGGCCACTACGGCAACTGGGCTCCCAATCCCGCGCTCGACCTCGCGCGCCTGCTGGCCTCCATGAAGGACGACGGCGGAAACGTGCTTGTGGAGGGCTTCTACGACGGCACGGCGGCGGTCGGCGCCCAGGAACGGGCCGCCGTCGCGGAAGCCGCGCGCTACGACGACCAGCTACGGGCGGAGCTCGGGCTGGCCGCGACCGAGGCGGACGACGCGCCGTACCTCGAGCGGATGCTGATCCCCTCGCTCAACATCCGCGGGCTCCAGGCCGGCACGACGGGCGCCACCGCCCGCAACATCGTGCCGCCCACGGCGACGGCCTCGATCGACATCCGTCTCGCCAAGGGCAACGACCCCGTCCGCATGCTGGATCTGGTGGAGGCGCACGTCCGGGCTCGAGGCTACCACGTCGTCCGCGCCGATCCGGACTCCGCCACCCGAGCCCAACACGCACGGATCGCGCGCATCGACCGTTTCCCCGGCTACCCGGCCGCGCGGGTGCCGCTCGACAGCGGAATTGCGCGCGACGTGACGGCGGCCGCCGCCCGCGCCGCCGGGGAAGAGCCGATCCTGGCGCCGACGCTGGGCGGCTCGCTCCCGCTCTACCTCTTCGAAGAGGTGCTGGGCACACCGGCGGTCGGCGTCCCGATCGCGAACCACGACGACAACCAACACGCGCCCGACGAGAACCTCCGGATCGCGAACCTGTGGTACGGCATCGACCTCGTCGCCGCGCTCATGACGATGCCCTGAGCTCGACGGCCACCCTGCGGCGCCTGGTTCGGCGACATTCTCGCGTGCCCGGTCGCAGCCGCGCGCACCCGCCGGGCCGCGTCTTTCGCGCGCGCCCGCGCCGCGCATAGGTTCGCCCATCCCAGAACGAAACCCCCACCGGGATAGCACGATGATTCGACGACGGCTCTCCGTCCTGGCGCTCTTCGCCGCAGCAGCTGCCATCTCCGCGTGCGCCGGCGGTTCCGGCCAGGCTCCTGGTGGCGCCACGCCCCGACCGGACCGCGCCGCGGGAGGGCGCGCGGAGGGCGACGAGGGCATGAAGCCGTACGCCGAGGTCGTGACGCGGGCCGCCCAGACCGACTCCGGCATGTTCCACGTGCACCGCGTGGACGACAAGGTGCTGTTCGAGATTCCCAATGGGCTGCTGGGCGAGGAGATCCTCCTCGTCACGCGCGTCGCGCGGGCGGCCGACAACGTGCGCTACGGCGGGGAGAAGGAGAACACCCAGGTGGTGCGCTGGCAGCGCAACGCGGACGACGTCCTGCTCCGCACGGTGTCGTACAGCAACGTCGCCGACGACTCCCTGCCCATCTTCGAGGCGGTCCGCAACTCCAACTTCGAGCCGATCATCGCGGTCTTCGACATCGCCGCCATGTCCGAGGACTCGGGCGCGGTCGTCGTGGACGTCACCAAGCTGTTCACGACCGACATCCCGGTGCTCGGCATGAACGCGAACAGGCGCCAGAACTTCGGCGTCCGGAGGCTCGACGCCGACCGCACGTTCGTGAACTGGGTCAAGAGCTTCCCGCGCAACGTCGAGATCCGGAACACCCTCACCTACGAAGCGACCGAGGCGCCCTCGCAGGGGTCCACCAACTCGATCTCCCTCGAGATGAACCATTCGATGGTCCGCCTGCCGGACGATCCGATGACGCCGCGGCCGTGCGACGAGCGGGTGGGATTCTTCAGCGTCCAGCAGGTCGACTACGGCGCGGACGCACAGCGCGCCGAGGGGCGCTGCTTCATCACGCGGTGGCGCCTGGAGCCCAGCGATACCGCCGCGTTCAACCGCGGCGAGCTCGTCGAGCCGGTCAAGCCGATCGTGTACTACATCGACCCGGCGACGCCGGCCAAGTGGCGGCCCTACATCAAGCAGGGCGTCGATGACTGGACCCTGGCGTTCGAGCGTGCCGGATTCCGCAACGCGATCCGCGCGGCGGACCCGCCGAGCCCCGAGGAGGACCCGGAATTCAGCCCGGAGGACGCGCGTTACAGCGTCATACGGTACTTCTCCTCGGACGTCCAGAACGCCTACGGACCCCACGTCCACGATCCGCGCACCGGGGAGATCCTGGAGTCCGACATCGGCTGGTTCCACAACGTCATGAACCTGCTGCGCAACTGGTACTTCGTGCAGACCGCGGCGGCCAACCCGGACGCGCGCGGCGTGAAGTTCGACGACGAGGTGATGGGCGAGCTGATCCGTTTCGTGTCCGCGCACGAGGTCGGCCATACGCTCGGACTGCCGCACAACATGAAGGCCAGCGCCGCGTACCCGGTGGACTCGCTGCGCTCGGCGGAGTTCAGCTGCCGCATGGGGACGGCGCCGAGCATCATGGACTACGCCCGTTTCAACTACGTGGCGCAGCCGGAGGATGCCGGGGTCTGCTTCGGACCGGCGATCGGCGAGTACGACAAGTACGCGGTCGAATGGGGCTACCGGCCCATCATCGGCGCATCGCCGGAGGAGCAGAAGCCGATCCTCAACGCGTGGGTGCTGGAGCACGAGGGGGACCCGCTGTACATGTTCGGCAACCCGAGCGCGACCGACCCCACCTCGCTCACCGAAGCGATCGGGTCCGACGCCATGGAGGCCAGCACGTACGGCATCGAGAACCTGAAGCGCATCCTGCCGAGGATCATGGATTGGACCCTCGAAGAGGGCGAGCCGTGGGACACCCCGGATGAGCTGTACAATCAGGTTCTCGCCCAGTGGAACCGCTACATGGGGCACGTCGCCACCAACATCGGCGGCGTGACGCGGACCCGTAAGGCCCAGGGCCAGTCGGGCCCGGTCTACGAGCCCGTGCCCGCCGGCACCCAGCGTCGCGCGATGGAGTTCCTGGCGGAACAGGCGTTCGCCACCCCGGAATGGATGCTGGAACGCGACCTCCTGTCCCGCGTGGAGCACGGCGGCACGATCGACCGCCTCCGTGCCCGCCAGGTCGGCGTTCTCAACAACGTGCTGAACCCCAGCCGCATGCAGCGGCTCGTGGAGGCCGAGGTGCTCACCGACGGGGAGGTGTACACGCTCGGCGAGATGCTGGGCGACCTGCGTGATGCGGTGTGGACAGAACTAGGCTCGGGCGCCGCGATCGACGCGTTCAGGCGCAACCTCCAGCGGGGCTGGATCGACCGCATGTCGTGGCTGCTGAACGAGGATCCCGGCGGGCCTCCTCCGTTCTTCGGGGGCGGCGACAACTTCACGCCGGTGCACGCCAGCCAGTCCGACGTGCGCGCGTTCGCCCGCGCCGAGCTGGAGGCGGTGGACGCGCGTATCCGGCAGGCACTGCCTCGCGTGCGCGATGCCACGACGCGGATCCACTTGCGGGATGCGCGGGTTCGCATCGACGAGGCCCTGGACCCCGGAGACTAGGGCGGTGGCCGCGCTGGCCGACGTCTCTCTGCTCGATTCCCGGCGGCTGACCGGACCCAACCTGGTCAGCCCCGGACCCGCGGCCGTCCTGGATGTCGCGTGCCCCGCAGCGACCACCGAGCGCCTGGCGGCCGCCTGGAGCACGCGCGTCCAAGACCTCGTCGATGCCCTCGGGCGGCGCGCGCCGCGCTTCAACGTGCGCGCCTGGCCCGGCGGCGTCAGCCTCGCGTTCTCGGCCCCCATCGACGCCCTCTACGCCTCCACCGAACTCTCGGAATGGGCACTCCAGGCCGCGCTGGCGGATCTGGCGGGCGAGAGCGCCGAGGGCCGCACGGAAGCGCTGGAAGCCGCGCGCGCTGCGCTGGCGGAGGAGGCCAACCCGGCCCTCCTCGCGCTCGAATCGGCCGCGCGGGAGCGCGCCGTCGCCTTCCTGTGGGACGACGACGAGGTGAGCGTCGGCATGGGCCGCGGCTCGCTCACATGGCCCACCGACGCGATCCCTCCCCCCGGCGAGGTCGACTGGACGCGGGTTCACGACGTCCCGGCCGTGCTCGTCACCGGCACCAACGGCAAGACGACGGTCGTGCGCCTGACCGCCGCCATGGGCGCGGCGGCCGGACGCGTCGTCGGCAGCACCACGACGGAGGGGATCCTCGTCGGCGACGAGTGGATCGAGAAGGACGACTACTCGGGGCCGGGCGGAGCCCGCACGCTGCTGCGCGACCGGCGCGTCGAGGTGGCGGTGCTGGAGACCGCCCGCGGTGGGCTTCTGCGGCGCGGGGTGGCCTTTACCGGGGCCGACGGGACGGTGGTCACCAACGTCGCCGAAGATCACCTGGGCGAGTACGGCGTGCACGATCTGGAAGCGCTGGTGGACGCCAAGCTCACCGCGGGCCTCGCGCGCCGCCCGGGGGCTCCCATCGCCCTGAACGCCGACGACGCCGGCCTCGTGGCGGCGAGCGAGCGGCTGGCGGGGCCGATCATCTGGTTCACGACGCGCGCCGATGCGGCGCTGGTCCGTTCGCACCTGCGCGCGGGAGGCGACGTCGTGTGCGTCGACGACGGCGTCATACGCCGCAGCCGTAGCGGCCGCCTGGTCGACGTACTGCCCGTGGACGACATCCCCATCGCGCTGGGCGGCGCGGCGGTCCACAACGTCGCCAACGCGCTCGCAGCGGTCGCCGGCGCGAGCGCCCTGGGGCTTCCGCACGGCGCCATCGCCGCGGCTCTCAGGGACGTGCGCGGCCGACCGCAAGACAATCCGGGCAGGGGCAACTTCTACGACGCGGGCGGCGCCCGGGTGCTCGTGGACTTCGTCCACAACCCGCACGGCTTTGCGATGCTCGGCGCCATGGTGCGAGCGCTCGCGCCCAGCCGCTTGCTCCTGGTGCTGGGTCACGCCGGCGACCGGGGAGACGACGCGGTGCGCGACCTCGCCCGTGCCGCGTGGGAACTGCGTCCCGACCGCGTCATCGTCAAGGAGCTGAAGACATACCTGCGCGGCCGCCCCGAGGGCGAGATCCCGGCGCTGATCGTGGAAGAGCTGCTGGCGGCGGGCGCGGCCGAGGACGTCATAGAGCGCGCCGACGACGAGGCCGCGGCGGCGCGATCGGCGCTCGCGTGGGCGCGGCCCGGCGATCTCGTGATCCTGCCGGCGCACGAGGACCGCCCGGGCGTCGAGGCGGTGCTGCGGGAGGCGGGAGCGAGACCGGCCTAGGCCGGTGTCAGGAAGCTCAGCCTCCGCTCCGCTTCCGCCAGGTCGGCGTGACGGTCCGCACGGACCGTCACGTGCCCGAGCTTGCGGCCGGGTCGCGGGCTCTTGCCGTAGAGGTGCAGGTGCGCGCCCGGCACGGCCAGCACGGCGGCCGGGTCGGGCGCTTCGCCGAGGACGTTGAGCATCACGGCGTGGCCGCGCGCATCGGTGGCTCCGAGAGGCATGCCGGCCACCGCCCGGACGTGGTTTTCGAACTGGCTCGTCTCCGCCCCCTCGATCGTCCAGTGCCCGGAGTTGTGGACCCGTGGAGCCATCTCGTTCGCGAG
Source organism: Longimicrobiales bacterium (assembly GCA_035465395.1). Lineage (GTDB taxonomy): Bacteria > Gemmatimonadota > Gemmatimonadetes > Longimicrobiales > RSA9 > DATHRK01. The sequence goes on from DATHRK010000006.1 coordinate 8,631, forward strand.
GAGCTCGCCGCCGACGTCGAAGAACTCGACCGCGAGCACGCCGACGTAGTCGAGGTGCTCCATCACCGCGCGCACGCCCCCGAACGCGGCCGTCGCGGCCTTGGCGCCATCGGCCGGTGCGGCCGACCGCCACAGGATCCCGTCGCGGTGCTCGTTCTCGGACAACGGGTAGAAGCGGACCTCTCCGTCGGACGCGCGCGCCGCGATCACCGATACTTCCCTCTCGAACGGCACGAGCGCTTCCAGCAGGCACGGGCGGCCGCCCAGCGCTCCGAAGGCCTCGGCCGCTTCGGCGGGCCCGGTCACCCGGGCCTGCCCCTTCCCGTCGTAGCCCAGGCGCCGCGTCTTGAGGAGCGCGGCGGAGCCGATCCGCTCGGCGGCGCCCGCCGCTTCCTCCGCCGTGGCCACAGCCTCGTAGGGCGCCGTCGGGATGCCCAGGCGCTCGAACAGCCGCTTCTCCTCGAGGCGGTCCTGCGCGACCTCGAGGGCGGCCGGCGGCGGGAACACGGGCACCGCCTCCCGAAGCCGGTCGGCCACGACACCCGGCACGTTCTCGAACTCGTACGTGATCACCTCCGCGGCGTCCGCCAGCGCGTCCAGCGCGTCGGCGTCGTCGTAGAGGGCGACGAGGTGGCGGCCGAGCCCGGCCGAGGGAGCATCCGGGGACGGGTCGAGGAAGACGAAGTCCAGCCCGAGCGGGATGCCCGCGAGCGCGAGCATCCTGCCCAACTGCCCACCGCCCAGTATGCCGACCCTCACGCGTCGGCGCCCGCTTCGTCGGCAGGAGAAGCCGGATCAGGCCGGGACAGCACGCGCTCGGTCTGACGCGCGCGATACGATCGGAGAGCCGTCAGCACGTCGGGCCGGGAACGGGCCAGAATCGACGCGGCCAGCAGCGCGGCGTTGACCGCGCCCGCACGCCCGATCGCGAGGGTCCCGACGGGCACGCCCGCGGGCATCTGGACGATCGACAGGAGCGAGTCCACGCCGGCGAGCGCCCGCGATTTCACCGGCACGCCGAGCACGGGCACGATGGTCTTCGCCGCGACCATGCCTGGCAGGTGTGCCGCCCCGCCCGCGCCGGCGATGATCGCCTGCAGCCCGCGTCCCTCCGCCTCCTCGGCGTAGCGGAACAGCAGGTCGGGCGTCCGGTGCGCCGAAACCACGCGCGTCTCGTGCGGAATCCCGAGCGCGGACAGCGTCTCGGAAGCGTGCGCCAGGGTTTCCCAGTCCGACGTCGAGCCCATGATGACGCCGACGAGCGGGTCGCCCTCCGGCGGCGTGAACGTCTCCGTCGGGCCCTCCATCACGGCTCCTGTCTACGGGGTGTTTTCGTGCCGGTGCGGCCGAAGTCCCAGAGGGGAGACTCGAACTCCCGACCTCACGATTATGAGTCGTTTGTTCGGCCCTGCTGGAACTAGCCGTTTGTCCCTACGATTCCTAGCAAACTGGCGGCATAGCGGACGGCTTGGCAACCCCGCACCGGCCAACTTTTCCGGCTTTCCGGCTTCCCAATGGACACACAAACGGACACGGCGGGCGACTAACCGACCTTCCCCTCCTCGCGGGTTTCCGACAAACGAGCCTCGTGCAGTCTGCGAAAGATCCTCCGGCTCGCTTCGCAACTCACGCTCAAGGCGGGTCGAAGCCAAATCCAAGGGCAAGTCCCGCCTCCGCCGAGCGCCACATCTCCCAGGCCATGCGACCAAGCTCAAACGCAGCGCCTGGTCTACCGTCTCGGCGAGTAAGCTGCGCGCCCACGATGCGACCTCAGGGGAGGGCGCGCCATGGAGAAGTTCAGCGAGAGGCCGGCGCTCGCCAGCGTCAGCTGCTCCAGCCCTTGTTAGAACGCAGGGCCAAGCACGCGCGGTCACGACGGCTGACGCGTCGAGCCCCAATGAGTCTCTAGCCCGCGTCAGCTGCCGGCGCTTGTCGCGGTAGCCGAAGCCGGCTCCTCCGTAGTTCCCACCGGACCTGGTGGCTCGATAATGCGGGATGGGTCGGCGTTGTTCCGAGTCAGCAGGCTTGCGCGGACCTAAACGCTTTCGCAGTCAGCGGCAACCGCTCGGCAGGCTGAAGCAGACCTAATTCGCGGGAGCGGCTCGGAGATGCCAAAGTGTGAGCATCGCGGCGACGAGCCCGCCCGCCAGAAAAGAACTCAGGATGCTCGGCAGGCCCAGCGTGCCGATCACCAAATCGGAAAGAACACTCTCAACACCAGAGAAAAAGAAGACTCCAAGCACCGCAAGGAGTGTAATACGTGCAGACTTACGAATAGCCAGGGACGGTTCGAGCGCGCCGAAGAGAAGCACGGCAAACAGTAGCAGAAGCAGATGGACCAGGTATCCAGCCCCGAAAACGGTGTCAGCTACCCCGGAAGGGTCACCCAGCATGGCCACGAGGATCGCAAGAGCGAGCGAGAGGCCGAAAGCGACCAAGGAGGCCAACACAATTCGCGCCCGCCGCGCCTGTTGGTTTGAACCTATGCGATTGGCCAGTACCAGATTGTAGAGGCCGGCAGACATCAGGATCAGGAGCGCAATCAGCCAGACCAGGAAACTCCAGCCGAAGCCCAGCAAGCCCTCAAAGGTTGCCTCGGTGCGATCCAGCATCAGGATAGGAACGAGTCCTAGCCATAGCCATGCGAAGGGGGTCAGGCTGTGTACCGCCGTTATCCTGCCAATCCGCGACAGTCTGTGCTCGAGCAATGGCACCGGGAAGCGAGCTGTAAACCGCACATAAGACACGCCAGCGACGAGAAATGCCAACGAAGTGATGTGGTCACCGACGAAAGGAATCCGGGACCACAGCAGGTCGAAACGTCCGAGCAGTCGATAGGCCGCTGCCGGCAACAATTGGGTCGCCACACCCAACGCGGAGGAGGTCAAGAAGAGAATGACGTCATCCGCGTAATCCTGTGAGCCGCGGCGGGCCAGTGTGAGCGCTAGGTAGAGGCCAGCGACAATGCCAGCAACAGATCCCAGCCCGGAAAGAACTACGGCTGCGTCTCGTACACTCTCGGCCAGGAAGCCACCCTCTCCGCTCGGTAGTGGCACCGCCGAGAAGAGTGACCACAGAAACTGTACGACAAGCGTCAACGCGAGAGCTGCGAACAAACTCGCCGCGGTTCTATGCATGCCAACGTTGCGCATTGTCCACTCCGCCAGGAGCGGGTCTGAGCCTCAAGCTCAAGGAATCCGCGTTTCAGCTGCGCGTTTACAATGCGACCATTGCGGAGAGTGCGCCAAGGGTTTGCGCACTCCGAGCAGCGCAGGACGCCACGGAGCCGCCCGCTCACGCCGCTGACGAACACAGCCGCAGGCGTGCTACGGACGCTCGAGCGGGGCATCGGGCAGGTGCCGCTGTTCCCGCGCGGCGACGACCCGGCGCGCTCCGTCAGTCGCCACGGTGGCTCCGGCGCGCGAAAGCGAAGTGGCTACGCGAGACGCCCGAGGAGGAGCGGGCGGCGCTTCGGAAGAAGCTGCGGGGCGTGGGCTTCCATTCCGAGAAGCGAGCCGGCGTACGGGACCCGCGGTTCCGGTCGCTAACGCCGAAGGCGCAGGAGGCGATCTCCGGCACGTCGTTCGCCACGTTGAAGCGGATCTACGACGAGCTGGACGAGCGCGAGTTGCGGGCCGCGGTGTCCCGATTGGACACAGCAACGGACACGACGGAAGGCGAACGCGGCGCCGCGAGTGGGTAAGTGCCTACGGAGCAAGGAGAAAGGCTAGTCCCAGAGGGGAGACTCGAACTCCCGACCTCACGATTATGAGTCGTGCGCTCTGACCAGCTGAGCTACTCTGGGGACCGGCGCGGCGAGCGCGCCGAGCCGAAAAAGCTATCCGAGGGGGGAGGGGCGGTCAACGGGCCTCGACCGCTCCTCCGGCGTTCCGCCGCCCCGTCGCTCAGGGCTCCTCGGGCGCGCGCGCCGCGGTCGAATCCTCTTCGACGAAACGGTAGAGGACCTCTCCTTCCCCGATCATCCCGTACTGCTCGCGCGCAAGACGCTCGACCGTCGCGGAATCGTGCTCGAGGGAGTCGGCCCGGGCCCGCAATCCGTCCACGTCGGCGCGCAGGCGGTCCAGCTCCGCCGCTTCGCGCTCGCGCAGGCCGTCCAGCCGCCACGCCTCGAATACGTTGTATTCCCCGCCGAAGAGCGCGAAGTACGCCGCCACGCCGAGCGTCGCCGGCAGCAGCAACCTGCGCGGGTTGGAGCCCTCTTTCGATCTCGCCATCCCTTCCTCCCCTCCCCCGATCCCGCGGCCCGCCCGATCCGAGCTAATCGTCGGGCGACCCGAACGCCGCCCGGCCCGGGTACTTCGCGGCCGGGCCCAGTTCCTCCGCGATGCGCAGCAGCCGGTTGTATTTCGCCACGCGGTCCGTGCGGCTCGCGCTGCCCGTCTTGATCTGCCCCGCGCCGGTCGCGACGGCCAGGTCGGCGATGAACGTGTCCTCCGTTTCGCCGGACCGATGGCTGATGACATAGCGATATCCGGCCTCGCGCGCCATCCCGATCGCATCCAGGGTCTCGGTGAGCGTCCCGATCTGGTTGACCTTGATCAGGATGGCGTTGCCGACGCGCTCCTCGATCCCGCGCGCGAGCCGAGTCGGGTTCGTCACGAACAGATCGTCACCCACCAGCTGCACGCGACCCCCGATCCGATCCGTCAGCGTCTTCCAGCCGGCCCAGTCGTCCTCGTCCAGCGGGTCCTCGATCGACACGATCGGATAGCGCTCCGCCCAGTCGGCCCACACCTCCGTCATCGCCCCGGCATCGCGCGGCGTCCCATCCATGACGTAACCGCGCCCGTCGTAGAACTCGCTTGCCGCGACATCCAGCGCCAGCGCGATTTCGGCGCCGGGCTCGTAGCCCGCTCGCTCGATGGCCTCGGCGACGATCTCCAGCGCCGCCTGGTTGTCGGGCAGGTCGGGGGCGAAGCCGCCCTCATCGCCCACGTTCGTGGACATGCCGCGCGAGGACAGCAGAGCCTTGAGCGCATGGAAGACTTCCACGCCGGCCCGCAGCGCGGAGGGAAAGTCCGGCAGGCCCACCGGCACGATCATGAACTCCTGGACGTCCAGCCCGTTCGACGCGTGGGCCCCGCCGTTGAGTATGTTCATGAGCGGAACCGGCAGCACGGCCGCTTCCTCGCCGCCGAGATAGCGATAGAGCGGCCGTCCGAGCGCCGCCGCAGCGGCACGCGCGTTGGCGAGGGACACCGCGAGGATCGCGTTGGCGCCCAGCACCGACTTGTTCTCGCTCCCGTCCAGCTCGCGCAACAGGGCGTCCAGCCCGGCCTGGTCCTGCGGATCGCGTCCGGCGACCGCAGGGGCGATCCGTTCGTTGACGTGCGCCACCGCCCCGTCGACGCCCTTCCCCCCCCAACGCGGGCCGCGGTCGCGCAGCTCCACAGCCTCGAACTCGCCCGTCGAGGCGCCGCTGGGGACCGCGGCGCGGCCGCGCGTGCCGTCCGCCAGGATGACGTCGGCTTCGACGGTGGGGTTGCCCCGCGAGTCCAGGATCATACGGGCCCGGACCCTTGCGACCGCGCTCAACGACGGCCCGCCGCAGGGGTGCGCACGCGGGCAGCGACAGGCTCGGAAGAGGCACCGAGGGCGGGTCGGGCCGGCCCGCCGTCGCGGAGAGACGCGATCGCCGATCGTGCCTCACGCATCGTGCACTCGACGCTGCCGAGCGTAGGCGCGGGAATCGGCTCGCCGTAGCGGACGGTGATCGTGCCTGGCCGGACGCGCCACGCGCCCTTCGCCATCACCTCCCTGCTGCCGGAAACGGCCGCCGGCAGCAGGTCCACGCCGGAAGTCCTGGACAGCATGAACGCACCCTTCTTGAAGGGCAGCAGCCGCCCGTCGGGGGAGCGGGTCCCCTCGGGGAAGATGATCACCGCGGCGTCCTCGCTCGCCATGCGCGCGCCCGCGGTCTCCAGCGATCGGATGGCCGACTGTCGGTCGCTTCGGTCGATCGAGACGTGGCCCGCCACCTTCCAGGCGCGTCCGAAGAGCGGGATGCGCTCGAGCTCCTTCTTGGCGACGAAATGGAAGGTCTTCGGCATGCTCGCCGAGATCGCGAACACGTCGTACCACGACTCGTGGTTGGAAATCACGATCTGCGGACGGTCCAGCGCGAGCCGCTCGCGACCCTCCACCTGCACCCGCACGCCGCTGACGGCGAGCAGCCAGCGTGACCAGCCCCGCGCGGCGGCGGGGTAGATCCGCCCGCGTACACGCAGCACGGACGCGACGATGACGATGCTGCCCATCACCACCGTGGCAATCAGGCCGTTCAGGCCGACCCAAAGCGTCCGTATCACGCCGTCGTCCCCCCGAGATGATCGAATCCGCCCCGCGGAAGCGGTCGTGACTCCCCATCCGCGTCGCGAAGGTACGCGCCGGCGCCCGGGCGCACCACACCGATTCGGGTCAGAGGAATCCCGAATCTCGCCTCGAACGCCGCCGTATCCACGCCCCCCGAAGCGGCCGGCAACGCCACCAGCAACTCGTAGTCCTCGCCTCCGTGCAGCGCGTCCTCCAGCCGGGCACCCGCGTCCTCCGCGACCGGGATGCGCGCGGCGTCCAGCACCGCTGCCAGGCCCGATGCGTCGGCCAGGTGCGCGGCGTCGCTCGACAGGCCGTCCGATACGTCGATCATCGCGCTCGCGCCGCGCCCGGCCAGCCACAGGGCTTCCTGCACGCGCGGCCGGGGCGACGCGAACGCGGCGCGCGCTCGCTCCGAGGGCTCGCCGCCCTCACGCCAGGCGCGGACGGCCGTGGCGGCCGCCCCGAGGCGGCCCGTCACCCAGAGCGCATCGCCGGCGCGCGCGCCAGCGCGCGTGCGCGGGGCGTCGCAGCGGCCTATGGCGACGACGTCGAGCGCCAGCACCGGGCCGCGAGAGACGTCCCCGCCAGCCAGGCCCGCGCCCGTCGCCTCGGCCGCGTCGATCACGCCGCGGGCGATAGCCAGGGCCCCTTCGCTGTTCGTCCCCGGGTCCAGGCACAAGCCGAGCAGGACGGCGGCGGGCTCGGCCGCCATCGCGGCGAGGTCGCTCAGCGCCGCGGCCCCGGCCCGCCAGCCGACCTCGGCGAGCGTGATCCAATCGCGCAGAAAATGGGTGCCCTCGACGGAGAGGTCGTTGCCGATCGCGAGGGGCGCGGGCGCGAACACCGCGCAATCGTCGCCCGCGTCGACGCGCAGAAGCGGGGCTGTGATGGTACGGCTGCCCAGGACGGCCCGGATGAGGTCGAACTCGCTCGCCTCGGCGTCGGCGTCCCGGTCGTCGACGAGCCTCAAGGCTCGACGCGCAAGAGGAGGGCCCCTGCGGGCGTGGCCAGCCACACGCCCCCGGCGCCGACGGCGACGTCGTGGACCGGACCCACCGGGACATCGCGGCCCACGTCGTAGCGGACGACGTCGCCGCTCCCGGGGTGCCAGCCGCGCGCGCCCCGGGCGCCGCCGATCCACAGGCGGCCGCCGGCCGCGCGCAGGCGGACCTCCCGGCCCGCGCTGCCCAGCGGGACGGTGGCCGCCGAGCCGTCGTCGACCCGCACCACGCCGTCGTCGTACGCCGCGTAGACGGCGCCGTTCAACGCGGCCACGGAGCGCGTCCTGCGGCCGAGCCGCGGATTGGCATCGCCCGCCCGCCGGACCGCCACGCCGATGCCGCCGGTCGCGGCGCCCTGCGCATGGAGCAGCCCCGTCTCCGTGGCGAGCCACAGGTCGTCTCCCGCTACGGCCAGGCCGCCGACGCGGATGCCGCGCGCGATCACGACGCCCGGCGACCCCGCGCCGTCCACGAAGACCGCGCCGCGCTCGGTGCCGACCCAGAGGCCGCCGGCCGCCGGCGCGAGCGCCCTGGCGGCGTCGGCGGGCAACCCCTCCCGCGTTCCGGACCGCGACCAGCGGCCCGAGGCCTTCAATGCATACAGGCCGCCGCCCGCCGCGACCCAGAGCGTGCCGCCGACGCTGGCCATGTCGTGGACGCGACCCTCGGGGGCGCCGTGGATCCGGGCGTCCCACTGCAGCCAGGCGTCCAGGTTGTGGTCGCTGCGCGCGACGCCCCGTCGCCGCCCCCGACCATCCCCGCCGAACCAGACGGCATCCTCGGTGGCGAGCACCGAGCCGACCCCGCGTCCCGGGACGCCGTAGACGAAGTGCTTGGTGTCGGAGGCAAAGTCGCCGTAGCGGAAGAGGTAGCCGCCGTAGCTGCCTATCCAGATGTCGGACGACCCCATGAGAGTGACCGCGTCGGTGATCGGCCACGAGCGACCGGCCTCGTCGACGGTCAAGGTCCGGCCTCGCGCGCGCCGGCCGGGCGCGTCCAGGGGATCGGGGCCGACCCGGGGAGGCGCCTCGAAGCTCCCTCCCCCGGGTGGACGCGCGCGCAGACCGCCGCGCTCCAGCACGCTCCAGCCCCGGGACTCGCGCAGGTACACGACGCCGCCCACGTCCTCGCCGAACGCGATCTCGAACACGGGCGGAGCGTCGGCCAGACCCTCGTCGCGCCAGCGGCCGAAGAACGGCGAGTAGCTCAGGATCCTGCCATCCACGGTCGCCAGCCACAGCTCGTCGGCGAAAGGGTCGTAGGCGAGCGCCGTGGGGTCCGCGGCGAACGGGTAGCCGTCCTCCAGGGTGATCGGGTCGAGCCACCGCTCGGCGAACGGATCGAAGACGGCGATCCCTTCCGGGGTCGCGGCGTAGACGCGTCGCTGATCGGTCGCGAGCGCGCTCATCTGGGAGAAATCGGTGATCAGCACGCGATCCTCCGGCCGCCACGACCCGTGCTGGGCCACCAGGGGGCCATGAGCGATGGCCGCGCACCCGCCGCAGGCGAGGAGCGCGGCGCGCCCCACGGAACCGTGACGCCGTGCCGCGCGAAGGTGGGAGAGGATCATGCGCATGATACCGCCGGCGTGCACTTCGCGTGCCCCCGCCGGGTCGCGGGCCGGGCGCGGGCAGCTCGCCGCGTGGACCGCGGCGGCACGTCAGGCCTCTGGCTGGTCGAAGACCACGAACGGCATGCGGGAAGCCCCGTCCCGGGTCCACGCCGTGCCCAGCAAGCGCGCGATCTCCTCCGCGAGGTCCGCCGGGGACAGGCCCCGGGCCAGGCCCAGACGCGCCGCCGCGGCGCCGCTCAACGCGAGCGCCACGCCGGTGGCGTCCCGCGGCCCGCACCCCTGGGCCAGCAGCCCTCCCGTAAGCCCGGCGAGGTGGTCTCCCATCCCGGCCTTCGCGAAATCGGGCCGCCCGCAGGCGTCCACCAGCACGGGCTCATCCGCCGCCGCCACGACGCTGGGCGCCCCCTTGAGCAGCAGCGTGCCCCCGCGTTCCGTCACGAACGCCAAGGCGGCCTCGACGGGGTCCCCTCCGCAGGCGGCGAGGCCGCCCGGCCGGAGCCGCTCGAACTCGCCGGGGTGCGGTGTGAGCACCAGCGGCCGCTCGGACGCCAGGGCCGCGAGCCGCTGGTCGCGCCCGGCCATGAGCGTCAACGCATCCGCATCCAGGACCGTGGGGAGCCCTTCGGTGGCTTCGAGCAGCTCCTCCAGCAGCGCGGCGTCCTCCTCGTCCGTGCCCAGCGCCGGGCCGGCGACCAGGGCGTCCGCCGCGGCCGCGGCGGCTCGCACGGCCTCCGCGTCGCTGCGCGCCACGTAGAGAGCGTCGGGCACGGCCTCCTGGATCGCGCCGCGGTTCACCTCCGGCGACACCACCCGGACGAGGCCCGCCCCGATGCGCACCGCGGAGCGCGCCGCCAGAATCGCGGCGCCTGCCATCCCGGCCCGCCCGGCGCAGACCAGGAGCGAGCCCGCCTGGTACTTGTGGGTGCCGAAGGGACGCGCGGGCAGCCGGCCCGCGGCCCATTGCGGGGTGATGGCCTCGGCGGCGGCCGACGTGTCCGGCGGGAAGCCGATCTCGACGGCCACGATGCGGCCGCAGCGCGACCGCCCGGGGGCCCGCAAGAGGCCGCGCTTGGGCCAGCCGAAGCACACCGTGAGGTCGGCCCGCACCGCCGCTGCGGCGGGTTCCACCCCCTCGTCGAGCGCCGGGATGGCTCCCGTGTCCGGGTCGACGCCGGTGGGCAGGTCGAGCGCGACGATGGGGCGCGCCGCGCCGTTCAACGCTCTGATGGCGGCCCGCGCGCGAGCCCTCGGTGCGCCCCGCGCGCCGGTCCCGAGCACGCCGTCCACGAGGACGCCGGCCCCGGCAACCACCGGATCCTCGAAGTCGATGCGCGGAACGTCGTAGCCGTGGTGCAGCCCGAGCTCGGGGGCGGTCTCCGCCGCCGGCACCCAGGCGACCTCGCGCCCCCACGCGCGGAGCGTCCGCAGCAGGACCAGCGCGTCGCCCCCGTTGTGGCCCGAGCCGACCGCGGCCACGACGGGTCCTTCGGGGAAGCGCTCGGCCAGGAGCAACGCGGCGCTGCGGCCGGCGTTCTCCATGAGCACGCGCTCGGGAATCCCTTCGGCCTCGCGCGCCCGCCGATCTGCGTCGGTCGCCTCCGAGGCGGACGGGAGCCAGACACGCGAACGCCCCCACGCAACCGGTGGGGGCGAACGGTCAGGCGTCTGCACGGGGCTCTGGGTACGGAGTCCCAGCGGGCTCCGCTACTTGTAGCTCTGGCTGATGGTGCGCCCGAAGCTGATCTCGCCGTTGTCGATCCGGATGTTGAACCCGCAATCCGGATCGGAGCACACCCAGGCCTTGTAGGTGATCGGAGCTCCCTCCCGTCCGTAGTCGGACAGGGGGAGCATGTGACCATTGCCACACTTGCGGCATGCTGGAAATTCCTGATCCGCCATCGAAGCCCCTCCCCTCATCGTACCAAAACGGCGCGCGCGTCTTCAGACGCCCGCGTCTTCACCCCGCCGTAGCGGATGCTCGAGGTCTCTCGGCCGCGTCGCCCGAGTTCTTCAGATCGATGCCCCCCACGGGTAGTCGCGCTCGAACACCTCTTCGAAGTCGAAGACCCCGAGGAAGTCGTCCAGGGAATCCTCATCCTGCTTGATCAGGATTCCACAATCCACGAGCGCGAAGACGATCTCCCCGACATCGACCGTGCTGCAGATACCCCAGTGCTCGAGCACCGTCCGAGCCATCGGCCCGAAGCGCTCGATCGCCAGGTCGCGCACGCCTTCGGCCAGCTCCGCGCCCGAAATGTGTCTCGTCTCGTCGAGCCGCTGCAGCACGTAGTGCAGCGCCGATATCAGAAACACATAGGCCGTCTCGCGGTAGCGCGGATTGCGCTCCCGAAGCCGGTCCATCACCTGTTCGTCCAGGACGAGACTGCCCATAACCGTTCGGAGTTACGGTGCGTCGTGGTCGGGAAGCGCCACGGCCCGGTTATGCCGTAATGTGCAAACGGCGGCTGCAGAGCGCCAGCGACACGCACGGCCGGCGCGGCCCCGGGCCGCGTCCTCGGGCCGCCTCATACCGCCACCGGCGTCATGCGCTCCCGCAGACCGGGATACAGGGGGAAACGCTCGACGAGATCGGAGACATCGGCGGCGACCCGTCGCCGGACCGTTTCGCTCTCCGGCTCGTTGAGCACGTCCGCGATCCACCCGCCGATGATATCCATCTCCGCCGTGCCCATCCCGCGGGTCGTCAAGGCGGCCGTTCCGATGCGTACCCCGGACGTGACGAACGGCGAGCGCTTTTCCCCGGGCACGGTGTTCTTGTTCGTGGTGATCCCGGCGCGCTCGAGCGCGGCTTCCGCGTCCTTGCCCGTGAGCTCCCGGTCGGCGAGATCGATCAGGATCAGGTGGTTGTCGGTCCCGCCGCTGACGAGTCGGTATCCGCGTTCCAACAGCGCCTCCGCCAGGCTCCGCGCGTTCGCCACCACGGCCCGCGCATACGCTGCGAACTCCGGGGCCAGCGCCTCACCGAAGGCCACCGCCTTGGCGGCGATCACGTGCATGAGCGGCCCGCCCTGCATCCCCGGAAAGACCGCCTTGTTGAGAGGCTTGGCCCAGTCCTCCGTGCTAAGGACGAAGCCTCCCCGCGGGCCGCGCAACGTCTTGTGGGTGGTGCTGGTCACCAGATCGGCGTGCGGGACGGGACTGGGATGCGCGCCGCCGGCGACGAGCCCGGCGATGTGCGCCATGTCCACGATGAGCACGGCCTCGACTTCGCGGGCGATGTCGCCGAACGCCTCGAAGTCGATCACGCGCGGATAGGCGCTCGCGCCGGCGACGATCACGCGCGGGCGCTCTGCCCGCGCGAGCTCGCGAACCTGATCGTAGTCCAACCGTCCGGTGGCTTCGTCCACACCGTAGGCCACGATCCTGTAGAGCTGACCACTGAAGTTGACGGGCGATCCGTGCGTCAGGTGGCCGCCGTGCGAGAGGTCCATGCCCAGGAGCGTGTCTCCCGGCTCCATCGTCGCGAAGTACGCGGCCATGTTGGCCTGCGCCCCCGAATGCGGCTGGACATTGGCGTGCTGGGCCCCGAAGAGCCTCCGGGCCCGCTCGATCGCCAGGGTCTCCGCCCTGTCCACGACCTCGCAGCCGCCGTAGTAGCGGCGCCCGGGGTAGCCTTCCGCGTACTTGTTGGTGGGCACCGTGCCCATCGCCTCGAGCACCGCCTGCGACGTGAAGTTCTCGCTGGCGATCAGCTCCAGGCCGCCGTGCTGGCGTTCGGCCTCGTCCCGGATCACGTCGAACACCTCCGGGTCGGCCTCCCGCAAAGCCTGCAGCGGCTCGCCCGCTCCACGAATTCCCGCTCCCGAGCCGCTCATACCCAGTTCCTCTGGATCGCCGCGACCTGGCGAATCCGGCGCTCGGCGAGTCGGTCGGCGGCTTCGTAGGTCGGGATCCCTTCGCTCTCGGCGATCTCGAAGAGTGCGAGGAGGCTCTCGTAGATCTCGGCCGCCTTGCGCTTCGATTGCTCGGCGGACCAGCCCTGGATCTCCCCGTAGACGTTGATCAGGCCGCCGCCGTTGATGACGTAGTCGGGTGCGTAGAGGATCCCGCGATCCTCCAGCTCGTCGCCGTGACGCTCCTCGGCCAACTGGTTGTTGGCGGCGCCGGCGATCGCGCGGAACTTGAAGCGTGGCAGCGTCTCGTCGTTCACGACGGCTCCGAGCGCGCACGGCGCGAAGATCTCCGCCTCGACGTCGTAGATCGCATCGGGCTCGACGGTCTCCGCGCCGAGGCGGTCGGCCACGTCCGCCACGCGGTCCGCGTCTATGTCGGTGACGGTCAGGCGGGCACCCTCCTCCGCCAGATCCTCGCACAGGTAGCAGCCGACGTGTCCGAGCCCCTGCACGGCCACCCGGACCCCGTCCAGGTCGTCGCTCCCCAGCAGGCGCATGGCGACGGCCTTGATGCCGCGATAGACGCCGAACGCGGTCACCGGCGACGGGTCCCCCGAACCGCCGCGGATCCCGGTCACGTGCTCGGTTTCCATCAGCACGTAGTCCATGTCGTCGACGCTGGTGCCGACGTCTTCGGCGGTGATGTAGCGGCCCTTCAGGGACTCCACGAAGCGGCCGTGCGCCCTGAAGATCGCCTCCCGGCGCGTGGTCTTGTTGTCGCCGATGATCACCGACTTCCCGCCGCCCAGATTGAGGCCGGCGACGGCCGCCTTGTAGGTCATTCCCTTGGACAGGCGGAGCACGTCGATGAGCGCCTCTTCGTCGGACCCGTAGTTCCAGAACCGGCAACCGCCGAGCGAGGGGCCGAGCGTGGTGTCGTGGATCGCGATGATGCCCTTGTAGCCGGCCTCCGGCTCGTGACAGAACACGACCTGCTCGTGTCCGTGCTCGCCGATGAGGTCGAAAATCTCCATTTCCACTCCGTTGTAGGTCGCCTGCCCTCGCGGGCTCGTACCGCCGCGTGGCCGGCGGTCAGTCGTCGTAGAGGGAGCGCGCGATGATGACGCGCTGTATCTCGTTGGTGCCTTCGTAGATCTCGGTCGCCTTCGCGTCGCGCATCAGCTTCTCGACCGGGTAGTCGCGCATGTAGCCGTAGCCCCCGTAGATCTGGACCGCCTGCGTGGTCACCCACATCGCGGTCTCGCTGGCCAGCAGCTTGGCCATGGATGCGTGGGCCACGGTCGGCTCCACGGCGGCTCTCGCGAGCAGCGCGCTCGCCGCGCTGGTGCGGGTCGCCATGTCAGCGAGCTTGAACTGGATCGCTTCGAAGCGCCGCAGCGCCTGACCGAACTGCTCGCGCTGGTCGGCGTAGGCGGTCGCGTGATCGAGCGCGGCGCGCGCGATGCCGACGGCCTGCGCGGCGATGCCGAGCCGGCCGACGCGCAGTCCCTCCATCGCGAGCTCCATCCCGCGGCCCTCGCCGCCCAGCAGCGCGTCGGCTTCCAGCGGGATGTCGTCCAGGTGCACGGTGAGCACCTCCACGGGGCGCAGGCCCATCGTGGTTTCCCGCTCGCCCACGTTGAAACCGGGCGCGTCGGTGGGCACCAGGAACATCCCGAACGATGGCCGTTCGGGGTCCGACCCTTCGAGGCGGGCCACGACGAGGGCGAGGCCGGCGATGCGGGCGTTGGTGACCCACTTCTTGGTGCCGGAGAGGATCCACCGGTCGCCGTCGCGGCGAGCCGTGGACTGCAGGGCGCGTACGTCGCTGCCCGCGTCGGCCTCGGAGAGCGCGAAGCAGGCGATCATCTCCCCCGCCGCGAGCGACTCCAGCCAGCGCGCCTTCTGGGTTTCGGTGCCGTGCGCCTGGAGCAGCCGCACGCCGAACGCGCTGTGGATCGAGACCGTGAGCCCGATCGCCGGCTCGCCCCAGGACAGCTCCTCCAACACGGCCAGATACGTGGGCAAGTCGAACCCGAGGCCTCCGTACCTCTCGTCGGCGAGGAGGCCCCAGAAACCGAGCTCCGCCATGTGCCGGAGAGCGTCGGGGTCGAGGGCGCGTTCGGCGTCCCAGCGCTCCACGTGCGGACGCAGCTCCGCGGCCGCGAATTCCGCGGCGAGCTCCCTGACCTGCGCGAGCTCGTCGCCGATGGCATCGACCGCGCTCATCACGTCCCTTCGTAAACGTAGAAACCCCGGCCGCTCTTGCGGCCCAGCCACCCCGCGGCGACGTGCTTCCTCAACAGCGGGCACGGGCGGTACTTGGAATCGCCCAGATCGCGCTGCAGCACCTCCATGATCGACAGGCAGGTGTCCAGACCGATCAGGTCCGCGAGCGCCAACGGTCCCATGGGATGGTTCATGCCGAGCTTCATCACGGTGTCGATCGCCTCGGGCTCGGCGACGCCCTCCATGAGGCAGAAGACGGCCTCGTTGATCATGGGCATGAGCACCCGGTTGGACACGAAGCCGGGGAAGTCGTTGACTTCCACCGGCGTCTTCCCCAGCGAGCGGGACGCCTCCATCACCGCCGCGGTGGTGTCGTCCGAGGTCTGCAGACCGCGGATCACCTCCACCAGCTGCATGACCGGCACCGGGTTCATGAAGTGCATCCCGACGACCCGATCGGGGCGCGCGGCCGAGCGCGCGAGCTCGGTGATCGAGATCGACGACGTGTTGGTGGCGAGGATGGCGTCCGCCGCCGCCGCGGAGGCCCGTGCGAGGATCTCGGTCTTCAGGCCCCGGCGCTCCGGCACGGCCTCCACGACCAGGTCGGCGTCGGCGACCGCCTCCAACTCCGTCGTACCGGTGAGGCGCGCCAACGCGGCTTCGCGGTCGGACTCCTCCAGGCCGCCCTTGCGAACCTGCCGGGCCAGGTTGGCGTCGATCGTCGCACGCGCCCTCTCGAGCGCGTCATCGTCCACGTCCACCATCGTCACCGGGTGGCCGTGCTGCGCGAACACGTGGGCGATGCCGTTCCCCATGGTGCCGCCGCCGATCACGGCGACCCTATCGATCGCGCGCATGTCAGACCCCGACCCCGACCGCCTGCAGCGCGCGCACGCGCCCGCCCGGGCCCGTCACCCGAGCGCCGATGCCACCCTCTCCCGCAGCCTGTACGCGACCGAGCCCGCGACCAGAACCTTCACGACGTCGCCGACGAGGAACGGCAGCACGCCGACTTGGATCGCCCGCGCCGGATCGCCCGTGAGGACCGCCAGTTGGGCCGCCCCGCCTACGAACACGATGAGCGACGCCAGGAACAGGCCGGCGAACAGCCAGGCCAGGGCTGGCGCGCCGCGCGCAGGCGCCGTCCGGGCCACCCAGCCCGCCGCGGCGGCGACCGCCGGGAAGGCGAGCAGGTACCCGCCGGTGGGTCCGAACAGGTACGCGGGCCCGCCGCCGGCGACGAACGCGGGCAGGCCCGCGACACCGGCGGCGAGGTAGACGACCTGCGACGCGGCGCCGAGCCTCGGGCCCAGCAGCGCCCCGGCCAGCAAGACGAAGAGTGTCTGGAGCGTGACCGGGACCGCGGTGCCGGGCAGCGGTACCGCGGCCCGCGCGCCGAGGGCGGTCAGGAGCGCGAAGAGCACCACCGCGAGCACCTTCACGAGCCGTGGGGCGACGCGGCTCTCCTCGGCCGGGACGACGATCGATCGGGAATCCATGTCAGCTCCTGTCCACCGAGAGGGCGACGGCATCGCCGCCGCCGAGACACAGCGTAGCGATGCCGGATTCGGCGTCGCGCTCGGCCATCGCGTGCAGCAGCGTTACGAGAATGCGGGCCCCGGAAGCGCCGATCGGGTGCCCGAGAGCGACGGCTCCGCCGTGGACGTTCACACGATCCCAGTCCCAGCCCAGCTCCCGGCCGTCGGCCAGCGCCTGCACCGCGAAAGCCTCGTTGGCCTCGATCAGGCCGTAGTCGTCGATCGAGCGGCTGTCCTTTTCCATCACCCGGCGCACGGCGGTGACGGGCGCGAAGAAGAGCTCACGGGGGGCGACCGCGCCCGACGAATACGACGCGATCCGGCCCTGAATCGAGAGGCCGTGGGCGCGCGCGTACTCCTCGCTCACGACCACGAGAGCGGCGGCGCCGTCGTTCAAGCCGGGAGCGTTCCCCGCGGTCACCACGGGCTCGGTCACGTCGTCGGGGGCGTCGCCGGCGAATACGGTCGGGAGGCGTCCGAGCGCCTCCAGGGTGGTGTCCCGGCGCGGCGACTCGTCCACCGCGACGACGGTCGAGCCCTTCCGTCCGGAGATCTCGATGGGCACGATTTCGGCGTCGAAGCTGCCGGCGTCCTGGGCCGCGATCGCGCGCTCGTGCGAGGCGAGCGCGAAGGCGTCGGCGTCCGCGCGGGAGATGCCGGCCTTGTGGGCCGTGTACTCGGCGTGCCCGCCCATGTGGCAAGCGTGAAAGCCACAGAACAGGCCGTCGTGGATCAGTCCATCGACCATGTCCCGGTTGCCGAACTTGACGCCGGTCCGGTGGCCGAAGACGTAGTAGGGGGCGTTGGACATCGACTCCATGCCCCCAGCCACCATGACCTGCGCGTCCCCGGCGCGGATCGCCTGGGCGGCCAGCATGACCGCCTGCAGGCCCGAGCCGCACACCCGCGAGACGCCCATGGCGCCGACGTTGTCCGGGCACCCGCCGGCCAGCGCGGCCTGCCGCGCCGGCGCCTGGCCCAGCCCCGCCGACACCACGTTGCCGAGGATGACATCGTCGATCTCGGCCGGGTCGATGCCGGACCGGTCGAGCGCCGCGCGGATCGCCGATGCCCCCAGCTCGGGTGCGGACTTCGCCGCCAGCCCCCCCAGGAAGCGCCCGATCGGCGTGCGCGCGGAACCCACGATCACCGCGGTGCGCCGCGGATCGCTCATATCACCTCCACCTCGGTTTGCCTCGCTAGAACGCGCCGTAGAGGCGGCGCGGGCCGAAAGATAGCGGAGCCCGGAGGTCGGGTCTAGCACGCCCGCGCGCGAGCGCGCGCGAGACGGGGCCTGGCTCCACGGACATGCGGTGCACCACCCCCCCGCCCTTCCGTCCCTCGTGTCAGTGCGGCGCCTCCAGGAGCGCAGGCCGGTCGGATTGCGGATCCAGTCGGCCCCACGCGGTACGCGGATCGTGCTCGAAGATCAGCAGCCACGCCTCCTCACGAGCCCGCTCCAGGAGCGCGCGCTTGCTCTCCAGCGTGACCAGCGGCTCCAGGTCGTAGCCCATGATCCAGGGCAGCGGCAGGTGGGCCGTCGTGGGCACCAGATCCGCGAGGTAACACGCGGTCGCCCCAGCCGACTCGATGAGGACGGACTGGTGGTTCGGCGTATGGCCGGGCGTCCGCAGCACCCGCACGCCGGGCATGACCTCCACATCGCCTTCCAGGAACTCGAACAGGCCCGCGTCCGCGATCGGCTCGTAGTTGGCGGGGAGGTAGCTGGCGCGGATGCGCTCGTTGTCCCGGTGCGCGAACCCGAACTCGCCCCGCTGGACGACGTAGCGGGCGCGCGGAAACGCCGGCACCGTGGCGTCGCCGTCCCGGCGCGTGTTGCCCCCGGCATGGTCGAAATGCAGGTGCGTGTTGACCACCAGGTCCACGTCCGCGGGGTCGTGGCCGGCCGCCCGGATCGCGTCTTCGAGGCGCGTGGGGTCGCCGGCGTTGTCCACCCCGTAGATGTCGCGGAAACGCTCCGATTCCTTGGCGCCCACGCCCGTATCGACCAGGACCAGCGCGTCGCGCGTCTCCACCAGCAAACAGCGCAGCGCCAGGGAGATCCGGTTGCGGTCGTCGGCAGGGGCCCGCCGCTCCCAGAGGGGCTTCGGCACGACGCCGAACATCGCCCCGCCGTCGAGGCGTATCGAGCCGCCGTCCAGCGCGTGAACGCGGGTGTCGCCGACCATCCGGGTCTCCACGAGCGGCCGCCCGCTCACGCCCAGTCCATCGAGCGCGGGAGGGCCGAGCGCCGCCGCGAACGCCGCTCCTGCGGACGCAACAGGACCCGCACGTCCGCGAGCGTCGGCGCCGCGCGTTCCTCGGCGCGTTCGATGAGACGGACCAGGAGCGCCGCCGTCGCGCGGGCGTCCCCCCACGCGCGGTGTCGGGCCTCGTTCGGAATGCCGAAATAGCGCGACAGCGCGTCCAACGATCGGCTGCGCACCTCGGGCACCAGCCGGCGCGAGAGGCGCACCGTGCACAAGCGTTCCGACGCACGCAGCCTGCGCCGGCAGAGCGCGAACTCGTTGTGCAGGAAGCGCCAGTCGAAGCCCGCGTTGTGCGCGACCACGACGCGACCCCGCAGCGCCGCCTGCACGGCGTCGGCGATGTCGGAGAAGTCGGGCGCCGCTTCCACCATCGCCTGGCTGATGTTGGTCAGCCGACGGATCGTGGCCGGGATGGGACGATGCGGGTTCACCAGCGTGCGCAGCTCGCCCAGGAAGCGCCCGTCTCCGCGCAGGCACACCACCCCCACCTCGGTCACGCGGTGTCCGAAGGCGCCCGATCCGCCGGTGGTTTCCACGTCCACGACGGCGTACTCCAGCTCGCGCAGCGGGGCGGCCTCCTCGATCGGGCGGGGCGAGGAGGGTGCGGGCGAGTCGCGGTCCGAAGGCGGGCGCAAGCCCCAGGGGACGGGGGCCGGAGGTGCGCCCGCGCCATCCGCGTGCGGGGTCCGCGCCGCATCCGGCGGAGGGCCGGCGCCGAGGGGCCACCGGTCGGCGCCCGACCGCGACTCCCGCAAAGGCGCGTACATCGGCGCGGGCTCGCGAACCGAGGAACTTTCGGGCGTACGCTGCCTCTCTTCGGCGATCCGCAGTGCCACGCGGGCGGCGGCCAGGCGGGTGCTGCGGTCCGCGAACCACAGATCGCGCCCGTCGACGGCGGACTCCGAGTCGGCGGCCGATCCTACCAGGCGTCCGCCCTCCTCACCGGCAACGTCATGCATCGCGCACCCCCTCCCCCGCGCACCAGCTCCGCCCCGTCGAACGTGATGACCGCATGCTGATCATCGGCGACCTCTTCCTGCCCCGTCAAGAAATCGACCGCGTCGACGATCGCGTACCCGGCGCGCTCCATCTCCCTGTACGTCAGCTCGTTCCTGCCGTATCCCAGCACCAGGCCGGGTCGTACCGCGACGAAGTTGCAACCGCTCGACCACTGCTCGCGCTCCTGATCGGTTCGCCTGGCGCCGCCGCAACGAATCGGCTCCAGGGGCAGGTCCACGGCCCGGAGCGCCTCGAACAGGTCGGATCGCTCCCGCACCCCATCCTGTCCAGCGCTGTAGTGCAGCACCGATGCCCGGCCCGGGCCGATGAACTCCGGCGGGAACACCACGCAGTGGTCCCGGTCGACCATGGTGAAGATCATGTCCAGGTGGATCATCGCGCGATCGGTCGGCAGGACGACGACGAGGATGTCCCTCACGCCCTGTTCCTGCACGAGGCGCTCCGACAGCGCGTCGAACGCGCCGGGGCTCGAGCGCTCGGACAGGCCCATCACGACGAGGTCGGGCCGCAGGACGTGCACGTCCCCACCCTCCACCGTATACCCGCCCCGCCGCTCCTCGCTGCCGTCGTAGATCAGCCCGCTGTTGCCCAGGGCGGGGTGATGCGTGAAGAGCAGCTTCATGAGGAGCTCTTCCGTCCACCGCGCCGTGTAACGCATGCTGCCGATCACCACTCCGTCACCGACGACCATACCGGCATCGCGCGTGAAGAAGAGGTTGGGCAGTGGAGGCAGATCATACCCCTGGACCCCCAGGAGCCGTTGGAGGGGCCCCTCGCTGACCTCGCGCCCCTCGATGAAATAGGACACCAGTTGGGCCGGCTCGACCTCCCTCAGCCGCGCCGCCAGCGGCTCCGAGTGCACCATGCCCGCGGCGCGGTCCACGAGGAAGCCGCGCGCGTCGTCGTCGCCGCACAGGTCGAGCAGGAGGTCTCGCACCTCGTAGACCTCGGCGAAGCGGCCGAGGATCGACTTGAAGACGCGGTGCTCCGAGCGCGCCGCGTCCAGGTCGATGATGTCGTCGTAGAGGAAATCGGCCCGATTGGCAGGTGTGACGGCCAGGAGCTCGGCGCCGGGAGTGTGGCAGATCACCGCCTCGAGCGGACCGATCTCCGACGCGACGCGGACGGATCGGGCGGCGGCCGGGGTCGCCGGTGCGCGTGCGTCCGTCACGACACGCCCTCGTCGCGAGCGTGCCCGAACGCGTTCAACGCGTACGAGAGGCCCTCCAGCTCCACGGCCATGTTGACGTTGCGCAACGCCACCCCCGACGGGACATCCAGAGACACCGGCGCGAAGTTCAGGATCGCCCTCGCTCCGGCGGCGACGGCTCGGTCCACCACCGGCTGAGCGGCCGGGGCGGGCACCGCGACGATCACGATGTCGATACCGCGCGCGACGAGCTCCGCTTCCATGACGTCGTCCGAGCGCACCGGCACCCCCTGCACCGTGCCACCCACCTTGGCCGGATCGGCGTCGAAGCCCACGACGATCTCGAATCCTTCGCTCCCGAACTCGCGATACCCCATCAGCGCCGACCCGATCTTGCCGGCGCCGACGACCGCCACCCGCCAGTCCCGGCGCAAACCCAGGATCTCGCGCAACGCGTCCGCCAGCTCGGCGACCGGATAGCCCAGCCCCCGCTTGCCGAACGTGCCGAAGACGGACAGGTCCTTCCGGACCTGGGCGGCCGTGGTGCCCGCGCGCGCGGCGAGATCCTCGCTCGAGACGGTGGAGCAGCCCTGCTCTGCGAACTCGCGAAGGTGGCGACGGTACAGCGAGAGGCGCAGGACCGTCGAGTCGGAAACCTTCTTCATGGGAGCGGGGCGGTACTTGTGAATCGATTCACAAAGCAACCTACCGGTGCCCGATACCGCCGTCAAACCTGCTGGAAGTCCCCCGGGAAGCGGAGCTCCAGGCGGCTTTCGGCGTCCCCCGCGACGAAGCGTAGCGCGCCACCGATCAGCGCTGCCGTCACCGCCGCGACCGCGATGCGAAGCCAGGACCCGGGCGGCCGTTCGTCCCCGGGTCGGGGCACGGCGCGCAGCGCCGCGGCCAACGTCCGGTCGGGGTCCCCCGGCACGCCTTCGGGGACCCACAGCCACTCCCCTCCCGGCCCGCTCCACGTCGCGACGAAGGCGCCCTCCTCGTCCTCGCTGGCGTGCGGGAGGTCGAACACGACGGACGCCTCCGGGGCCTCACGGATGACCGCGGTCGTGCCCAGGATGAGCGTTCGCTCGAGGCGGCGCACGTCGGTCGTCACGAGCGTCGATGTGCCGCCTGGCCGCGTCCGCAAGCCGCCGTCCTCGCCGCCGACCGCGGCGGCGTAGTCGGCGGCGGTGGCGCCCACGTGCTCCAGGGAGACGGGCTCGATGTCCAGCGAGGGCGGGTCTCCCAGGGCGATGGCGGCAAGATCGACGGCGCCGTTCACCAGGTGGGTAAGCTGCAGCGCGGCCACGCCGATGCGTCCCACCGCGGACGCCACCTTGTCGTCTAGCTCGCCGAGTATGCCCTGATCGAGCAGCTCCTGGTGGCCGAGGATCGAAGACAGCGGCGTGCGGAACTCGTGCCCGACCTCATCCAGGAGAACGCGGCTCAGGGCCCGCCTCGCATCGGCGTCGGGGATCGTCACGGCGTCCCCCTGATGACGCCGAGCGCCCGGCTCATGGCGACGAACGTCTGTGGCGGGAACGTCTCCGGACGGGCCGTGAGGTCGAGGCCCAGCTCGCGCTCGAGCGCTCCCACGTCCTCCGCGTCGAGGGCGAACTCCGGCGCGTCGCGCAGGATCCGCTGGAACTGTTTCCGGCGTCTCGCGAATGCGACTCGGGTGAGCGTCCGCAGGTCGCGCTCTTCGTTTTCCCGCAGGCGCGGCGGGTGGTGCGGCCGCAGGCGCAGGACCGTGGACTCGACGTCGGGAACCGGCCGGAACGCCCGGCGCGACACGCGCAGCGCCGCCTCCGCGTCCGCCCGCGTGCCGACCCCGACGCTCAGCGCACCGTACGCCTTGCTGCCCGCCGCGGCCAACACCCGGTCCGCCACCTCGCGCTGGACCATCACGACGGCGCAAGCGGGACGCCAAGCGTCGGACAGGATGTGGAAGAGCATCGGCGAGGTGCGGTTGTAGGGGAGGTTGCCGATGAGCTTGAAGGCGCCCGCCGCGAGGCCGAACCGCGCGCGGGTGCACTCCAGGAAGTCGCCGTGGACGATCTCCACCGACGGGTCGGCCGCGTGCTCCCGGGTCAGCGCCTCGGCCAGCCGATCGTCCAGCTCGATCGCGATCAGCCGGCCGACGACCCCCGCGAGGTGCGCGGTCAGGGCGCCCCTCCCCGGGCCCACCTCGACGACGGTGTCGCCGGCCTCCGGCTCGAGCGCGGCCACGATCGCGCGCTGCGTATTGGGGTCGATGAGGAAGTTCTGCCCCAGCGACCGTTTGGGTCGCGGGGCTGATGCTTGCCTCCGGCGCTCCCGGCCGACCGCCATCATGGCCGCACCAGGAGGATCGTCCGATCGTCCACCGGCGGTCCCCCGAGCCCCCCGTCGGTATCGCCGATCACCGCGGCCACCACGGTCTCGAGAGAACCGCCGAGGAGTCCGCTGATGCGCGCCATCAGTGCGTCCTCGCCCGAGGCCGTCCCCTGAGCCGGGTACGCGTCGGACAGGCCATCGGTGAAGAGGCAGAGGGTGTCACCGGGCGACCATGGTGAGGACATCTCCGACGCCGATACCGGGGCCATGCCCAGGGGCGGCTGGGTCGCCGGCAGGCGCAGCGGCGGTCCTCCGACGCCGATCCGGAACGCGTGCGGGTGGCCGGCGTTCGCGTACACCAGTTTCTCGCCCGGGTCGATCACGCCGTAGAACAGGGTCAGGAACATCTCGGTGCTCTCCAGCTCGTCCCGGAGGGTATCGTACACCCTCACGAGCACCTCGCCGGGCGACGCCGATTCGCGGGCGTGGATGGCGAGCGCGCTCATCGTGAGGGCCATGATGAGGGCCGCGCCGACGCCGTGGCTGCTGACGTCGCCGATCATGACCCCCATGCGCCCCTCGTGCAGCCGGATCAGCTGGTACAGGTCTCCGCCCACGTCGCCGGCCGGCGCGTTGCGGGCGGCCACCTCCCCGAAGTCGGCGAAATCGCCGATGTCGGGGAGCAGCTTGGCCTGAAGGTGGTGGGCCAACTCCATGTCGCGGGCCAGACGCTCGCGCTGGAGGCTCTGTTGCACCAGCCGCTGGGCCTCGAGCGCGGCGCCCACCTGAGAGGCGATGGCAGCCAGCATGCGGGCATCACCGGCCGTGAAGCGTTCCGATCCGGTGTGCCCCACGAGCGTGATCGCCCCGACTTTGCGCGTCTCGCCGTCCGGCGGGGTGTAGCTCACCGGCACCGCGAGCAGCGCTTCGCGCGGGCCTTCGAGGACGCGTGGCGCCGCCCGCTGGAACTCCACCCCGCGCTCCAGGTTGACCGGCTCGCCCGACTGGAATACCCGGGCCGTGACCGAATCGGCGTCCCCATGCGGGATGCGCTCGCGGGCCGGCGCCGCCCCCACATACGCCCGCAGGCGGAGCGCCTCCCCCGAGGCCTCCGGCGTCCACAGCGTCGCGCGGCGCGCTCCGAGCACATCGGCGACCTGAGCGAGGATGCGCTGGGTCGCGTCATCGAGGCTGAGGACCGACGCCAGGATCTCGCTGATCGTATAGAGGAGGTTGATCTCCTCGTAGCGCTCCGCCAGTTCCGTGGCGGTGCTTCGGGCCTCGTGCTCGAACCCCAGCAGCCGGGCGACCGCGGCGGCGGCGAACGCGGCCCGGGCGTCGGACGCACTCTCGCCCTTCATGGCGACGTCCAGGAGCGCGCCGTCCCGCAGCACGTGATGTCCGGACTTCGCGATCCCCTGGACGTCGTGCCACCCTCGCTCGTATACGACCTCCGCGGCCCCGCCCGCGCCGTCCTTCCGGCGCACGCGCAGGCCGGCGCCGTGCGCTTCCGCGTAAGCCTGCAGGAACTCCCGCGCGACGGTGGGTAGCGCGAGCGGCCCCGCCCCGGCAGCGTCGGCTTCCACGGCAGTGTCGGCTTCCACGGAAGCGCCGGTTTCCACGGAAGGGCCGGTTTCCACGGAAGCGCCGGTTTCCACGGGCGCCTCGGTTTCCACGGGCGCCTCGGTTTCCCCGGTGGCTTCCGTCTCCCCGTCGCCTTCCGGCCGTGCGTGCAGCACCATGCGGAGCGCGTTCCCGACCTCGTTGTACTCGACCTGGTCCATCAACCTCTGGATCAGGAAGACGCCCCGCCCGCCTGGCCGGGAGAGATTCTCGGGCAGCGTGGGGTCGGGCAGGTCCTCGGGTACGAAGCCGCTGCCCGTGTCGGCGATGCGGACCTCGATCGTGGTGGCGGAGAACCTCGCTTCGACGCGTACGCTGCCGGGGCCTTCGCGCTCACCGTGTCGGATCGCGTTGGCCAGGGCCTCGCAGACCCCGACGCGCAGGTTGAGTCTCAGACGGTCGGACGGGAAACCGGCGCGGACGCCGCGCCGCAAGATCTCTTCGAGGATAGCCGGGATGCGATCGACGTCCGCCGGAACCTCGGCATGATAGGCCTCGCCTTCGGCTCCGGAGATTGAGCTGTCGTCGTCGAAGGGAGTCTGTCGTCGATTCACGGGTCGGGGTGGGTGGCCCGGCGGCTCAGAAGCTCGCCTGCGCCTCCTCCCGGCTCTTGGAGATCTGGAAGAGTGTGTCGAGCTTGGTGAGCTCGAAGAGGCTGCGGAGGTCGTCGTTCAGGTTGGCGAGCCGCAATTCGCCGCCGTGCTCGCGGATCTTCTTGGAGAGGCTCACGAGGACGCCCAGTCCCGATGAATCGATGTAGCCGGTGCCGGCGAAGTCGATCAGGAACTTGCGCGAGCCGGCCTCCAGCGCATCCAGGACGGTTTGCTTGAGCTCCTGGCGGTTGCCGACGATGAGCTGACCCTCGACCGCGATCACGGTCACATCGCCCTCGGTGTTCACCTGAAAAGTCATTGTGGGTCCTCACGTGGTTCGCGGTCTGACGGTCCGTCGGACCTGCTCGGCAATATCGGTGCCGACCCGCGGCCGGCCGCGCGGCCAGTGTCAGCGCAGCAGGCTGGTGATGCAAGCCACGTGGACGATGTCCTCGGCGGTGGCCCCCCGGGACAGGTCGTTGGCCGGGGCGGCGAGCCCTTGGAGGATCGGCCCCAGAGCCGTCGCCCCGGCCAGCCGCTGCACGAGCTTGTATGCGATGTTGGCGGCGTCCAGGTCTGGGAACACGAGGACGTTGGCCGACCCGGCGACGGGTGAGTGCGGGGCCTTGCGGCGGGCGATCTCCGGCACCAGCGCGGCGTCCGCCTGGAGCTCCCCGTCGGATGCGATGTCGGGCGCTTCGACGGCGAAGCGCCGGGCCGCCTCCCGGACGCGCCGGGCGCTGGGGCCGTCGGCGCTGCCCAGCGTCGAATAGGACAGGAAGGCCACCCGCGGCGCATCGCCGACGATCGCTCGCCTCGCATCGGCCGCGGCCCTGGCGATCGCGACCAGCTCGCCCTCGTCGGGATCCGGGACCACCCCGGCGTCGGTGAACGTGAGGACGCGCTCCCCTTCGGGCATGCCGGGATCGGCGAGGCGCATGTAGAAGGCGGAGGACACCGTGCGCAGCCCCTCGGCGGGGCCGATCTCGCGCAAGTACGCGCGGAGCACGGCGGGGGTGCTCTGCACCGCTCCGGCGACGCAGCCGTCCACCACACCGTCCTGCACCAGCCCCGCCGCGTGGCCGATCCCGTCGGCGCCATCGGGGCCGTCGAGGACGTCCACGCCCGCCGGATCTCCGAGCGCCGCCAGACGCTCCCGCACGACGGCCTCGGGTCCGACCAGGACCGGCCGGGCGAGGCCGCCCGTTGCGAGTGCGACCGCCGCCTCGAGGACGCGTGTGTCGCCGGTCTCGGGGAGCGCGATGCGACGGCGAAGCCGACCCGCGCGCTCGCGCAGGCCGGCGAGGAAGTCGCTCATCCGCCCAGGCGGTCCTCCAGGCGGCGCAGCACGCCAGGCGACACGAAATCGGCGACATCCCCACCCAGGGACGCGATCTCGCGCACCAGCGAAGCCGACAGGTACGTGTAGCGGGCGTCGGGAGCCAGGAAGACGATCTCGATGCCCGCGTCCAGATGCCGGTTCATCAGCGCCATCTGGAACTCGTATTCGAAGTCGGAGACCGCGCGCAGGCCGCGGATGACCAGGCGGGCGCCGCGCGAGCGAGCGAAGTCGACGAGCAGCCCTTCGAAATCGGCCACCTCGACCCGCGGCTCGTCCTCGAACACCTCGCGAACCATCTCGACGCGCTCCTCGATCGCGAACAGCCCCCGCTTGGCGGTGGTCGCCGAATGGGCCACGGCGACGATGAGCCGGTCCGAGAAGCCGAGGGCCCGGCGGACGATGTCCTCGTGGCCGTGGGTGATCGGGTCGAACGACCCCGGGTAGATCGCGATGCGCGAATCAGGCATGGGCCATCACCGTGGTTAGCAGCGTGTCGCCGTACCGTCGCGTGCGCGCGCCGGGGGCGGGGGGCAATGTCTCGCGCCGGCTGTGCTCGATCCAGAGCGACCTAGCGAAGGGACGCTCCAGGTAGATTCCGACGAGGCGCTCGGCCAGGCCCCGATCGTAGGGTGGGTCGGCCAACGCGATGTCGAACGGATCGCGAACGCCCCGCGCGAATTCGAGTGCGTCCGCCCGCACGACCAGCGCGGCGTCCTCCGCCCCCAGCTCCGCGATGTTCGCGCGCAGCGCGGCCAGCGACGCGGCCGACGACTCGACGAAGGTGGCCGCCGCCGCGCCCCGCGACAACGCCTCCAGGCCGAGGGCGCCGGAGCCGGCGAACAGGTCCAGAACCGAAGCCCCCGGGAGCGCCTCGTGGAGGGCGCTCATCCAGGCTTCCTTGACGCGGTCGCCGGTGGGACGGACGTCCCGCCCGCGCGGTACCCGCAGACGGCGCCCGCCCCAGCGTCCGGCGACGATCCTCACGCGCCGCGCGGCCCCGCGGCCGGTGACGCCGCCTCACCGGCGGCGGCGAGGCCTCCCGGGCCGGGTGGCGCCGCTCTGGACACGCTGCCGGACACCGCCGGTGCGACCGCTGCGGCCGCCGCGGGGCGCATGTCGACGAGCTTGAGTTGGCGCCGCGACCGCCCGCGCCACACGTCGTCACGGACCTGCACGAGCGCGTCGACGACGTCGCCCTCCGCCAGATCCGGCCAGGCCTCGGCGAAGTGGAACCCGACGGCGTCGATCGTGGCGTCTCCGGCCGCCAGTCGGAGACGCAGGTGACCGCGCCCGACCGGCCTGGGGGGGGTCACGACGCGAAGCCGCGGGCACAGGAACGTCGGGGTCGGGTTGCCGACGCCGAAGGGCTCCATGTGGCGCTGCAGCGGCGCAACGTCGTCTAGGAGCGCAGCAAGGTCGAGGGCGCCGTCGTAGGCGAACGTCGGGACGAGCAGGGCGTCCTCCATCCGGCGTTCGGCCGCGACTTCGAAAGCGGCCCGGAATGCCGGAATCTCGGCAGGCTCGATGTCCAGGCCGGCGGCCATCGCGTGTCCGCCGTAGCGCACCAGGTGGGGCGCCGTGTCGGCCAGGGCGCCGACCAGATCGAACCCCGGAATGGAGCGGCCGCTCCCGCGCGCGGGGGCGTCGGGGGCTTCCGGCAGCGCCAGCACGAACGTCGGGCGATGCAGCCGCTCGACCAGGCGCGAGGCCACGATGCCGATCACGCCGGGGTGCCAACCCGCGCCCGCGACCACGACGGTGCGGGCGGCGCCGGGCTCGTCCGGCAGCATCTCCAACGCCTCCTCGAGCATCGCGCGATCCAGGTCCTGGCGGCGTCGATTCACCTCGCCCAGATGCGCCGCGAGCGCCACGGCCTCGCGCGGGTCGTCGCCCAGGAGCAACGCCAGACCGGTGGCGGCGTCCTCGAGCCGGCCGACCGCGTTCAGCCGCGGAGCCAGCACGTGGCTCAGGTCGCGGACGCGCAGCGCCGCCCGGTTTGAGCCGCTTTCGTCGAGCAGCGCGGCCAGGCCGGTATTGCGAGTGTTGGCGAGTGCGCGCATGCCGTAGCGTGCCAGTACCCGGTTCTCGCCGGTGAGCGGCACCAGGTCGGCGATCGTGGCCAGCGCCACGAGGTCGAGCTCCCACAGCAGGTCTTCCCGCCCTTCCCCCGCGCCCACCAGCGCCTCGCACACCTTGAAGGCGACGCCGGCGCCGCAGAGCGGCTCGCCGTAGCGGCAGTCGGGGCGGGATGGGTTCACGAACGCGATACAGTCGGGCGTGGCTCCGCCGACCGCGTGGTGGTCGGTCACGACGACGTCGATGCCCTTCGCCGCGGCGGTCGCGGTCGCTTCAAGGGCGCTGGTGCCGCAATCGACCGTCAACAGGACGCGCGCGCCCACCTCGTGCGCCCGGTCGACACCCGCCGGACCGAGGTCGTAGCCGTCGCGGGTGCGGTGCGGCACGAACGGCACGACGTCCGCCCCGAGGCGACGCAGCACCCGCGTGAACAGGGCCGCGCCGCACATGCCGTCGACGTCGTAGTCGCCGTGTACCAGGATCCGCTCGCCGCCGCGAACGGCGGCGGAGAGCCGCTCGACGGCCGCCCGCATGTCGGCGAGGTCGAAGGGGTCCCGCAGGTGTTCGATGCGGGGTCGGAGATAGGCGCGTGCGGCGGCATCCGTGCCTACGCCGCGGGCGCGCAGCAACTCGACCATGGCCGAGCTGAGGCCCAGCGCCCCGAGGCCGGCCGTCCCACCGTCCTCGAGACCCCGGCCGCGACGGCGCCACGCGCGTGCCGGTGCAGCGCCGACCGGGGTCATTCCGCGGCGTATAGGATCACGCCGCAGGCCTCGCATCGGACCAGCTCGCCGGCACGCCGGATCTCGCTCTGCTGCTGGAGGGGGATGACGCTGTAGCAGTTGCCGCACGCGCCGTCCGGCGTGAGCGACGTCACGACCGTGCGCGTCCGGCCTCCGGCCACCTGCTCGTAGAGCTGGCGGGCCCGGCGGTCCATGTCGGAGGTCTCGGCGTCGCGGCGCTCGCGTAGCGCCGCCAGCTCCCCGGTCGCTTCGTCCCGCTCGCGCACGAGCTCGGAGCGCACCGGCGCCGCCTCCTCGCGCGCAGCCTGGAGCTTGGCCGTCAGCTCGTCGAGACGGATTTCGAGTCGCGTCACGGCCTCCATGCGTTCCAGGGCCTCCTGCTCGTCGGCCTCGACCGCCCTGCGCACGAGATCCAGCTCGGCGCGTGCGGCCGCCTCCTCCCGGGCGTTGCGCGCCCGCTCGAGGTGCTCCTCGTACTTCTTCTGACGCACCCGCTTCTCGTCCGCTGCACGCTCCAGGCGCCGCAGCTCGGTCCCCGTCGCCTCCAGGTCCTTGCGCACGGCTTCGACCGACGCCTCCAGCGCCTCCAGGGGCGCCTCCAGCTCCTCCAGCCGCGGATCGAACTCCTCGACGCGTCCGCGGGCGGTGCGGATCTCCCGGTCCAGCTCCTGCAACTTCAACAATGCCTGGTGCACGTGTTTCATCGTCCCTGTGCTCGGTCTCCGTTTCCGCAGCGGCCGTCGCCGGCGGCGGCGGGGCGCCGCGGCGCCCCTCCATCATCGAAGCGGCGGACCCTCACCGGGTCCGCCGCCTGTGCTTCGCGTAGTGCCGTTCGACCGGCGAAGCGAGCAGCTCCTGCTGCCTGGCCGTCAACGCCGCCCGCCGGCGGTACAGCTCCAGCTCTTTCGCGTCGTCGCCCTCCAGTCCCGCGACGCGCATGGCCTCCATCACCTCGTCCAGCTCCCGGTTCAACGCCTCGGCGCGCAGATCCCTCACCGTGTCGGCGAACATCGCGTCCCCGTGGGCGACCTCCTGCGGATCGGTCGCGAGGACGGCCCACTGACGGCGCGCCTCGGCGCTGAGCCCGTCGGGCGGCCCGGGCACGTCGAGCGAGTCCGATGCTGGCTGCGCATCGGGCTCCGCGCCGCCGCCGGGCATGTCCAGCAGCGCCGCGTAGAGCTCTCGCAGGACGGGGTCGCGGAAGAGCGCGGGCTCGACGGCGTCGCGGGCGCGCTCGCGAAGCCGCGGGTCGCGCATGAGAAGGAGCACGAGCGTGCTCTCGCGTACGGGGCCGCTCGCGTCGGGAGCCGGCACCGGCCGTGGCGGCGGCGGCGCGCCTCGCTCGCGGGAGCGGGAAGACCCGGCGATCTCGCGGTCGATCGTGGAGGCGCGCACGCCGGTGCGGTCGGCCACGCGGGCGACGTAGAGATCGCGCAGCGCGGGGTCGCGCACGGCGCGCAATGTCGGGAGGAGCTTGTCGACGGCGGTGCGCAGCCCGTCGATGTCCTCGAGAAGTCCGTGATCCGCCAGAATTTCGATCTTTCGGTCCAGCAGGTCTATAGCGCCCCTAAGGTACGGCGTCAACGCGTCCACGCCACCCGTGCGCACGAGTGAATCCGGGTCTTCGCCCGGCGGCAGCGTGACCACCAGCGGATGGACTCCCGCGGCCAGGAGCACGTCGCCGCTGCGGAACGTGGCGCGCTGGCCCGCGGCGTCGCTGTCGTACAGCAGGAGCGCCCGATCGGTGTAGCGCGCCAGCAGCGAGGCCTGCTCGCCGGTGAGCGACGTGCCCAGCGGCGCGACGGCGTGTTCCAGGCCGGCCGCCGCGAGCGCGACGAAGTCCATGTACCCCTCGACGACGAGCGCCTCCCCCGCGCGCCGGATGGCCGTGCGCGCCCAGTGGAGACCGTACAGCTCTCGACTCTTGTGGTAGACCGGCGTCTCCGGCGAGTTGAGGTATTTCGGCGCGTCGTCGACCCCCAGGGCCCGGCCGCCGAAGCCGATCACCCGTCCCCGCACGTCCAGGATCGGGAACACGAGGCGGTTGCGGAGGCGGTCGAACGGCTCCTCGGACCGCTCGCTCGTCTTGATCAGGCCCGCCTCCAGCAGGACCTGGTCCTCGATACCGTGCGTGCGCGCCGCCTCTCGCAGCGCCCGCCAGGCGTCCGGGGCGTAGCCGATCCGGAAGCGCTCCACGGCCGGGGCGTCGACTCCGCGCCGCTCCAGGTACGCCCGCGCGTCGGCCCCCGCGGAGGGATCGGCGAGCCGGTCGGCGTAGTATTCGGCGGCGAAGGACAGCGCCTCGAGCAGGGGCGCGTGGGGATCGGGGCCGCGAGCGGATTCGTCGCGATCCGGGATGTCGACGCCCACGCGGTCGGCGACCGCGCGCACGGCGGCGGGAAAATCCAGCCCCACGTGTTGCATCAGGAACGAGAAGATGTCGCCCGACTCGCCGCACCCGAAGCACTTGTAGAAGCCCTTCGCGGGGACGACGTAGAAGGACGGGGTCTTCTCCTTGTGGAAGGGGCACAGCCCGCGATAGTCCTTCCCCGCCCGCTTCAAGGGCACGTGCTCGCCGACGAGCTCAACGATGTCGGAACGCAGCCGCACCTCTTCGACGAGCTCGTCGCGGATCACCGGAACTCCGCCACCGTCACGCCCGCGCCGCCTTCGCCCACACCGCCGGGTCGGGCGGTCACCACCCGACGGTCCGCGGCGAGCAGCTCCGCGACGACGTCGCGCAGGATGCCGTGCCCCTTGCCGTGGATGACGCGAAGCGAGCCCAGGTCGGCCACCACCGCGGCGTCCAGCGCCGGGTGCAGCCGGGAAGCAACCTCCTCGGCGCGCAGGCCGCGCAGATCCACCTCCGAGGAGGCTTCGATGTCTGGCGGGGGCGGTCTCGGGGCCGGGCGCCCTTCCGGCGCGGTGTCAGCGGGCGAGCGGTCTGGGTCCAGCTCGGCTGCCGAAAGCCGCAGACGCACGCCGCGGACCTCCACCACGGCCTCGCCGTCGCGGAGCTCCGCCAGCACCCCGCGAGCGCCGGTCGCGCGCACCCGCACCGCGTCGCCCTGCCGCAGGGTGCGGGCGTCGCGCTCGGGTTCCGGCGTGGCACGCCGGACCCGCTCGGAGCGCGCCGCGTGATCCCGCGCCGCCGCCTCCACGCGCCCCCGCGCCTGGCTGGCGGCGTCCTCGATCGATCCGGCTCCGGCTCGCCGGACCTCAGCGATGGCGGCGTCCACCTCCGCGCGCGCCTCGAGGAGCATCTGCCGGGCGCCTTCCGTAGCGGCGACCTCGACCTCGCGCTCGCGCAGCTCGACCGCCCTCTCGCGAGCGGCGACCTCTTCCTCACGGGCGCGCGCCCGCTCTGCGCGCTGCTCGGCCTCGCGGAGCGCGGCCTCGGCCGCCCGTCCCTTCCGCTCCAGGTCGGCGAGCAGTCGCTCCGCTTCGCGCTCCGCGTCGGGCATCAGCTCCTCACCCCGCGCGACGAGGTCCTCGGGCAGGCCCAGGCGGCGGGCGATCGCGAGCCCGTAGCTGCGTCCCGGCACGCCCTTCCGGAGCCGGTAGGTGGGGGCAAGCGCCGCGGCGTCGAACTCCATGGAGGCGTTCTCGACGCCGGCCTCCTCGCCCGCCAGCCGCTTGAGGGCCCCGAGGTGCGTGCTCGCCACCGTGGTGACGCCAGCGCGCGTCAGTGACTCCAGAATCGCGCGCGCCAGCGCAGCTCCTTCGGCCGGATCGGTGCCGCTGCCGAGCTCATCGATGAGGACGAGAGCGCCGGGATGCGCGGCCTCCAACAGCTGCCGGAGGTTGCGGAGGTGGGCGGAAAACGTCGACAGGCTCGCCTCGATCGACTGCTCGTCGCCGATGTCGGCGAAGAAGCCGCGAAAGACGCGCAGCTGCGTGCCGGCCCGCAGCGGGCCGACGACGCCGGCCTGGTGCAACGCGGCCAACAGGCCGATCGCCTTGAGAAGCACCGTCTTGCCGCCGGTGTTCGGCCCGGACACCACGAGCGTCGCCTCGTCGGGCCCCAGCTCCAGGTCGAACGGCACCGGCTCGGGCCCTTCGGCGTGGAGGAGCGGGTGCGAGCCTCCGACGATGCGCAGCCGGGGCCCGTCGGCCGGCGCGATCGTCGGAGGCTCGGCGCCGACGGAGAGAGCGTAGCGAGCCCGACCGACCAGCGAGTCCAGGCCGATGAGGGCGTCCAGCGAGGCCCGCAGCTCGGGCACGGCCGGGCGGACCGCGTCGCTCAACTCGGCGAGGATGCGCCGGACCTCCCGGGTCTCCGCTCTCTCCAGCTCCCGCACCCGGTTCATCAGCTCGATGCCCACCGGGGGCTCCACGAACAGCGTGTTTCCGGAAGCCGACTCGTCGTGGACCAGCCCCCCGACCACGCTGCGTCCCTCGCGGCGGATCGCAATGACGTAGCGGCCGTCCCTCACCGACACCGACGCGTCCGGCACGCGGACGCGCTCCGGGAGGCCCGCGGCGTAGCGCTCCAGCTCGCGGACGATGCGGGAGCGGGCCTGCTCCAGCTCGCCGCGGAGGTCGCGCAGCGCCCGCGACGCGCCGTCGCGCACCGCGCCGTCCTCGTCGATGGCGGTGTCGATGCGTTTCCGGAGGGCGTCGTCGGTGTGCAGGCGCTCGCGGAACTCGCGCAGCGGAGATGCCTCGTCCAGGGCGTCGAGCTGCGCCGACGCCGACCGGCTGGCCTCCAGCAGGCGGGAGATCACGACGAGGCCGGCTCCCGCGAGCACCGAGCCGACGGCGGACGCCGCCTTCAGCGGCTGGCGGGCGTCGGGCACGGCGGTCGGCATCCACGCGGGCTCGTCCGCCAGCAGCTGGTGCATGGCCGCGACGCGGGCCATCTCCTCGACGACCGTCGGCTCGTCGTAGGCAGGTCGCAGGGCCCGGATGGCCTCGGCTCCGAGCGGCGACGCGGCGTGCGCGGCGACCAGGGCCAGCGCGTCGTCCAGGCCGAGCACGGCGAGGGCGTGCGCGGCGGCGCGCTCCGCGGGATCGCGCGCCGCCCCCTTCACCCCTCGTCCAGGGCTTCCCGGGCCAGCCGGTTCGCCTCCCTGCCTTCGAAACGTCCTCGAATCCGGGGCATCAGCGAGCGCATGACCGCCCCCAGGTCGGCCGCGCCGGCGTCGACGGCCTCTCGCGCCATGGCGCGCACCTCCGCCTCACCGAGTGGCTCGGGGAGATAGCCGCGCAGGATCTCGGCCTCGGCATCTTCCCGATCGGCCAGCTCGGTGCGACCCGCCTCGCGCATCTGGTGGGCCGCCTCCTCGCGCTTCTTCACGGCCGTCCCGATGACGGCCCGGGTCTCGTCGTCGTCCAGCGCGCGGCCCAGCTCGATCTCCCGGTTGCGGGCCTCCGAGAGGGTCGTGCCGAGCACCAACGTCCGTTCTTTTGCGCGCGCACGACGAGCCGCGTTCAGATCGGCCCGCAAGGTCTCCAGCAGCGTGTCGGCCATCCGTCGCGTCAGCCGGGGGGCCAGCCGAGCTCGCGGCCGCCCAGGAGGTGAATGTGCAGGTGGGGCACCGTCTGCCCCGCCGCTGGACCCGTGTTGATGACCAGGCGGTAGCCGTCGTCGGTCAGGCCCTCCGCTCGCGCGACATCGCGCGCGACCTCGACCATGTTCCCGACCGTGGCCGCATCCGCATCCGTCAGGTGGTCGACGGAAGCGATGTGGTCGCGGGGAATGATCAGCACGTGGACGGGCGCCTTCGGCGCGATGTCGCGGAAGGCCACGACCCGGTCATCGGCGTGGACGACGTCCGCGTCGATCGCGCCGGCGGCGACGCCACAGAATACACACGCTTCGTTCATCGCCTCACTTCCCCAGGATTCCCGACATCGCGACCGATCCGACTCTCGAGGAACGCCCGTCTCCACCCGCCCCGCAGGAAAGCTGCCGAAGCGGCCGGCGCACAGCAACAGCCGGACGGGACGCCGATCCGCCACCGCGAGGGTCCTCGGTCCCGGGCGGCCATGGCAACGCGCGGACCCGAGGCCCATGCTCTGGCTCGATAGACGGAGGAGACCCGATGCTCGGACCGCAATTCCTGCAAGGCGTACGCAGCGTCGCTCGCCGGTCGGGCCAGATCGCGCCGGTGCTCGCCGAGGCGTGGCCCGAAATTGCCGGCGAGGGGCCGCACGTCCCCGCCGCGCCCCGTCCCGGTGCTCTGGCCGCGACCGCGGGAGACCGGCTTCTCGTGCTGCGCGCCGCCCCCGTCGCCTGGGAACGCCACCCGACGCTCGCCGGCGACCCCGGACTGATCGCGGTCCTGCGGGAGGCCGCCACGCCCCCCGCGCTGCTGCTGGCGCTGCCGCCGGACGCGGACCCCGGGGACGCACCGACGCCGCTGGAGACGCTGCGGCGCGCGCTGGCGCACGGCCTCGCCCATCTCTGGCGCGACCCCGAGGCCGACGACGCCCAGCGCCGCGAGATCGTGAGCGCTGCACGCGCCGCGAATCGGCTGGGCGTCCGCCTCCGCGCGGCTGCGGGAGCGGGCGCCGCGATCAGCGTCCCGGATGCTGGACCTTGAAGGCGGCCGCGGCCACGGCTCCTCCGAGGAGCGGCGCGGCCAAATACAGCCACATGTCGGCCAGGCCCCCGTTCGCGGTGGCGGCGCGCCAGGCGATCGGACCGACCGCGACGGCGGGGTTGAACGCGCCACCCGAAATCGGACCCGCCGCGATCGCACCGACCAGGACGGTGAAGCCGATCGCGAGGCCGTAGTACGAGTTCCCGGTGGTTTCGTCGCTCGTCGCGACGTTCAGCACCACCAGAGCGAGGGCGAACGTGAACAGGAACTCCAGAAGGAACGCCGCCAGGGGCGCCGCCTCCGGCGCCGGCGCGGGCGCCACCGCGACGCCGACGGCCGTCGCGGCCACGGCAGCCGCTGCCAGCCCCGCGAGGAGCTGGACCGCCCAGTAGCCGGCCACCCAGCGCGTCTCGATCCCTCCGCGCAGCCAGACGGCCAGGGTCACCGCCGGGTTGTAGTGGGCGCCCGAGATGTGGCCGCCCATGTAGACCATCACCATCAGCGCGGACCCGATCGCCAGGGCCGCCAGGGCGGTGCCGCTGGCGACCGTCAGGCCGATGGTCAGGACGAGAAAGAACGTCCCCAGAAACTCCGTCAGGTACTGGCGCATGCAGCCTCCTCTTCAGGGGTGTGCGACCGTCCGGCCCGGTCCGTCCGCTACCGCTTCCAGCCGCGCGCTCCACCAGCCGTCCTCCAGATCCTCGGACGCCGCGGCGAGTCCAGCGGCGTCCGCAGCGGTCAGGAAATCTGCGGCTTCTTCCTCCAGGATGCCGGCGACGATGAGGGCTCCGGCGGGAGAGAGCCCGGTACGCAGCGCCGGGAGCAGGGGCGCGAGGACGCCGCTGAGGATGTTGGCGACGATCACATCGAAGGGCCCGGCCTCCGCGAGGAAACCACCGTCGACGTCCCGCACCGCCGCGCGCACGACGCCGTCGACGCCGTTCGCGGACGCGTTGGCACGGGTCACGTCCACCGCGGTCGGATCCAGGTCCACCGCCGTGACGAGCCGAGCACCGAGGCGGGCGGCGGCGATCGCCAGGACGCCACTGCCCGTGCCGGCGTCGAGGACGTGCGAGCCCGGCCGGACGGCCGACTCGAGGTGGCGTAGAGCGCCACGGGTAGTGGCGTGCTCCCCCGTCCCGAATGCCATACCGGGCTCGATGGCAATCGTGAGGTCGCCGGGAGCCCGATCGGGGACGTTCCATGGCGGGTGGAGCAGGAAGCGTCGGCCGACCCGACGGGGGCGCAGTCCCGCCTTCCACTCCGCCGCCCAGTCGCGGTCCTCCTCGACCGTCCAGTCGATCCGCAGGCCAGCAGCGCAACCGGCCCTCAGGAGGCACGCGCGCACCGAGTCGACGGCCCCGCCGACATCCCCATCGGCGAGGGGCAGGTGGGTCACGAGGGCCTCGGCGGACTCCTGGACGGCCGCGCCGCCGGCTGCGATGAGCGCCTCGGAGACCAGCGCCGGATCCGCGCCGACCGGTTTCGGAACGCGCACGCAGAGCCATGCGGCCGGGGTCAGCATGCCTCCCTGCCGAGGTGGGCGCGCAGGCCTTCGGGCCGCGACCCCGTCACGCGGTGAACGCCTCCTTCACCCGGCTCCAGAACCCCTTGCCGTCCCCTCCCGGCTCGCGCACCGGCGGGTCCGCCTCCACCGCCGCGAGCGCCTCCAGGGCGTCTCGTTGCTCGGCCGAGAGATCGGTGGGAGTCCAGACCAGCACGCGCACGATCTCATCACCCCGTCCCCCACCGCGCAGCCGCGGGAGGCCTCGGCCCCGCATCCGCAGCAGGCTGCCCGACTGCACCCCCGGCGGGACCTTGAGCCGGGCGGTGCCCTCGACGGTCGGAACGTCGACTTCCGCGCCGAGCGCCGCCTGCCCGAACGTCACGCGAAGCTCGTGAAAGATGTCGGCGCCGTCGCGGCGAAACCGGGGATCCTCCGCGACGTCCATGACCACGAGGACGTCCCCTGTGGGGGCCCCGCGGCGCCCCGTGTTGCCCTGACCCCGGATCGTGA
The DNA here is from genome assembly GCA_035465395.1 of Longimicrobiales bacterium. GTDB lineage: Bacteria > Gemmatimonadota > Gemmatimonadetes > Longimicrobiales > RSA9 > DATHRK01. The sequence continues at coordinate 46,857 of DATHRK010000006.1, forward strand.
TGTAGTCGCCGGTGGACACGCCGGGCGGCACGTCGACCTCGAGCGTCTTCTCGCCCTCGGCAGTGCCCGACCCGCCGCACGAGGGACACGGGTTGGCGATCCGGCGGCCCTCGCCGTCGCACCGCGGACACGGGCCCAGCGTGACGATCTGCCCCAGCAGGGAGCGCTGCATGCGCCGCACTTCCCCCGTCCCTCCGCACGCCTCGCAGATGGTGGAACCGGCGCCCTCGGCCGCGCCCGAACCCTCGCAGGTCGAGCAGGCCTCGAGCCGTCGCACCTTGATGGTCTTCTTCACGCCGGAGGCGACTTCGGCCAGCGTGATGGGGAGCCGCACCCGCAGATCGGCACCCCGCTGGGAGCGACGGCGGCCGCCCTGCGCCCCCGCGAACATGTCGCCGAGCCCGAACCCGCCGAACTCGCGCATGAAGATCTCGAGGGCATCCGAGAAATCGAAGCCGGAGAATCCCGCGCCTCCCGCGCCTCGCACGCCGGCGTGCCCGTAGCGATCGTAGGCGGCCCGCTTCTCGGCATCGCGCAGGACCTCGTAGGCCTCTGTCGCCTCCTTGAAGCGCGCCTCCGCCTCGGCGTCTCCGGGATTCCGATCCGGATGGTACTGCAGCGCCAGCTGACGGTAGGCCTTCTTCACCTCATCGGCGCCGGCGCTCCGCTCCACGCCGAGGATCTCGTAGTAGTCGCGCATCGCCTTACTGCCTCGAGAAGCGCGGGCCGTCACCGCTCGCGCCGTACAGGGTCGAGAGGAGGCCGCTGGTCTGCTCGACGATCGCCACGACCTTCTCGTACGGCATGCGGGTCGGCCCGATGACCCCGATCACGCCTGCGACGCCGTCGGCCTCGTACGGCGAGCTGACGACCGTGAACGAACTGAGCTCGGGGCGCTCGTGCTCGCTGCCGATCGTCACCCGCAGCGTGCTCCCGGAGTTCGTGCCCGACAGGACCGTGGCCAGGAGGTCGCGCTGCTCGGTGAGCTCGATCAGGCTTTTCAGCTCATCCTCATTCGAGAATTCGGGCTGTCGGGCCAGGACGCTGGTCCGGCCGAGGTGCAGGAGCGAGGCGGCGCCGGCCGGCGCGGAGAACAGCTCGTCGGCGGACTGGACGAAGATGTTGAGCAGCTCCGAAGCCGCGAGGTCGTCGGACGGCACCGAGTCGCGCAACCGCTCGGGCAGGGTCGCGCGGATCTCCGCCAGGGTGCGGCCCGCGAGGCGCTCGTTGAGGATCCCCGCGACGACTTCGACGGCGTCCGGCACCACCTCGCCCCGCGCCTCGACGTAAACGGTCCGCGCCTGGCGCCCCGACAGGCTGAGCACGAGCACGAGGCGTCCCGAGGACAGCGGGAGCAACTCCAGGTGCTCCAGCACGGACTCGCCCAGGTCCGGCGACAAGGCGACGCCGAGCTCGCCTGTCAGCAGCCCCAGGGCGCTCGCGGTCCGCTGGAGCAGCAGCTCCAGTCCGCTTGCGGCGCCCGCCTCGGCGATCTCGGCAAGCAGGGCGCGCTCCTCGGTCGGGGTCATGGGCACGGGCTCCATGACCACGTCCACGTAGAAACGGTAGGCCAGGTCGGTCGGCACGCGCCCCGCGGATGTGTGGGGGTGGTACAGGTAGCCCTTCGCCTCCAGGTCAGCCATCGTATTGCGGATCGTGGCCGGAGAGACTCCCAGATCGAAACGCCGCGCCAGGGCGCGGCTGCCGGCCGGCTCGGCGGTGCCGACGTACATGCGCACGACGGCTTCCAGGACCTGCCGTTCGCGCTGCGTGAGCTGCGCGTGACTCACTCCGCGACTCCCCTCGCCATGGCCCTGCCGTGCGCCCGGGCCGATCCCGCGACGCCGTCGTAGTCCAGCGCCAGTCGGTCGAGCACCAACCAGCCCTCCGGCGTCAGTCGGAACCGGTCGCACTCGGGCGCGCGGACGCGGCTGAGCGCCGGGCGCCCGGCACCGGGGCCGGCATGCCCATCCCTACACCACTCGGCCAGCCCTTCGCTTACCCATGCTCGGGCCAGGTTGCGCTGTCCCGGCGTCCGCGGGGCGATGCCCCGGCGCGTGCGCAGGCCGAGCCAGACGCGTTCGAGCTCCCGTTCGCCCGCCTCGAGAATCTCCTCTTCGTCGACCGGGGTGCGGCCCGACTCGACGGCGCTCCGGTACGCGCGCCAGTCGCGCAGGTTCCACCACCGCCGGGGCGCAAGAAAGCTGTGCGCGCCGGAGCCCAATCCGAGGTACGCGCTGCCATCCCAGTAGGCCTCGTTGTGTACCGAGGATCGGCCCGGTCGGCAAAAGTTGGACACTTCGTAGTGCTCCCACCCGTCCTCGGCGAGCCTACGCGACGCGAGGCGGTACTCCTCGGCGTAGACTTCGGCCGGCGGCAGCGCTTCCCGACCCTCGTCGACGCGGCGTCGAAGGGGCGTGCCCTTCTCCGCGGTGAGTCCGTAAAGCGACAGGTGCGCGGGCCCCAGGGACAGCGCGGTGTCGAGGTCGGCTTCCCAATCCCGGTTCAGGCGTGCGGGCAGGCCGAAGATCAGATCGAGGCTTACGTTGTCGATCCCCGCGTGGCGGGCCGCGTCGAGCGCGCGCGCCGGTCCCTCGGGCCCGTGTAGCCGCCCCATCCAGCGAAGCGCGTCCGCGTCGAAGGTCTGCGCGCCCAGGCTGATCCGATTCACTCCCGCGGCCGCCCAGCCGTGCGCGACCTCGCGGTCGAAGGACTCCGGGTTGGCCTCCGCGGTCCATTCGCTGATCGACCCGAAGCTCACGAAGGGAGCCAGCGCGGCGGCCAGGGCGTCCATGGCGTGGGCTCCCAGCATGGACGGCGTGCCGCCCCCGACGTACAGCGTGCGCGGTCGGAGCGGCGGTGCGAGACGCTCCCTGGCGATCGCGTCGCGCAGTTCCAGCGCCACGACGCGCGCCCAATCGGCCGGATCGGCAGAGGACGCCACCGTCACGGCGAAGTCGCAGTAGCCGCATCTGCGCCGGCAGAACGGCGCATGCACGTACAGAGCTCGGATGTCCACGGCACGCGCATACCCCGACGTCCCCGTACCGTTGCGCGTGGCCGGAACGAGGGGCACTCAGCCCGGCCGGGCCGTAAGTCGAGGAGCCGTGAAACGCGCCGCCTCCCCCTAGTTGCGGCGTACGAAGCGTCCGCCCGGAGCCCGGCCCACCATCCCGGCGATCTCGAGCTCCGAGAGGGCGGCCGCCAGCTCCGCCGGTGCGCGGCCCGATCGTTCCGCCAACTCGTCGAGCGTCGCGCCGGCCCCCGCGAGCGCCGTCCACGCGTCGGTCCCGAGAGGAGCCTTCCCCAACGTCTCCTCCGCCGGCCTCGCCTCGCCCCGCAACCCCAACAGGTCGACTGCGTCGGCGGGCTCGCAGATCACCGCCGCGCCTTCGCGCAGGAGCCGGTTCGAGCCAGCGCAGCTCGGACGGTCGATCGCGCCGGGGACGGCGCCGACTTCCAGCCCCAGGTCGAGCGCGTGCGAGACGGTGTTCTGCGCACCGCTCCGGTGTGGCGCCTCCACGACCACCAGCGCGCCGGAGAGCGCGGCGATGAGCCGGTTCCGGCGGGGGAAGTGGTGCGGCAGCGGCGGCGTGCCCGGCGGGAATTCCGAGAGGAGGAGCCCCCGCGCCTCGAGCCGCCGCCGCAGAGCCCCGAGGGCGCGCGGGTACGGCACGTCGATGCCGCAGCCCAGGACGGCGATGGTGCCCTGCTCCACGGCTCCCTCGTGCGCCGCCGCGTCGATGCCCTGGGCGTGCCCGCTGACCACGACCGCGCCGCGCCTGCCCGCCGCCACGGCGATGGCGTGGGCGGCGCGGCGCCCGTGTTCGCTGCAGCGGCGCGTGCCCACGACGGCGAGCGCGGGCCGCGCGAGCAACGCCGCGTCCCCGCGGTAGAACAGCAGCGGAGGGGGATCGACGAGTCGCCAGAGACCGGGCGGGTAGCGCGCGTCCCAGTACGGGAGGATACCCGCAGCGCGGAGCGCGGGTGGCGGCCGACCGCTCGGCCGCGCGTAGGCCGGACTGGGTTGGAGACTGCGCAGCGCGCCGGCAATCCCGCGATGGCGGTCCAACAGCGGCCAGAGCCGGCGTGGCGATCCGCCGGTCTCGACGACCAGACGCACCAGCCCCAGCGCCGCCTGCCGCGGCGCCTCGACGGGCCTGGCGCGCACCCTACGCACCGCTGCCTGCAGCCCGACGACGGCGGCCTCCCTGGTCACCCCTCCGACCCGGCCGGGCCCGCGGGGTCACCCCTCCCGGCGCTCCTGCGCGGCCCCGCACGCACGCGCCCCCCGGCCGCCGAAGGTCTCACGCCGATCCTGCGCGCCGGCGCATCACGGAGTCCATGGCTCCTGCGACGCCCCCCCGGCGTCTTCGGACCGCACCTCCGCGACGTGGGACCAGAGGGCATCCAGAAGCCCGTCCAGGCCCCGGCGCGAGACCGACGAAATCGCGAACGAGCCCCACGCCTCCGGCGCGTCGATGGCGGGCGGCGCCTGGTCGGGGCCCAGCAGATCCAGCTTCGTGAGCACGACGCAGTGCGGCTTGGCAGCCAGCTCCGGCGAGTGGAGCTCCAACTCGTGGCGCAGCTGGGCGTAGTCTCGCTGTGGGTCGTCGCTGTCCACCGGAACCAGGACCGCGAGCGTTCGCGTTCTCTCCACATGGCGCAGGAACTGCAAACCCAGACCTCGCCCCTCGTGCGCTCCTTCGATGATTCCGGGAATATCCGCGACCACCAGAGAGCGCCGGTCCGACCGTGGAACGACGCCCAGGTTCGGCGTCAGTGTCGTAAAGGGGTAATCGGCGATCTTCGGACGGGCCTCGGACACCGCCGCGAGGAACGTGGACTTGCCGGCGTTCGGCATGCCGACCAGGCCGACATCGGCGATCAGCTTGAGCTCGAACGCGATGCGTCGCTCTTCGCCCTCCTCGCCGGGCTCCCAGCGCCTCGGCGCCCGGTTGGTCGCGGTCGCGAAGGCGGCGTTGCCGCGCCCGCCGCGACCACCCCGCGCCACGACGACGCGGTCGCCTACCTCCACGAGCTCGCCCAGGACCTCGCCGGTGGCGGTGTCGCGGATCAGGGTGCCCGGTGGCACCGCCAGCTCGAGGTCCGCGCCGCTACGTCCGGTTCGATTGGCTCCCTCCCCGTGCATGCCGCGCTCGGCCCGGTGGTGTTGGCGGTAGCGATAGTCGAGAAGGGTCGTGGCATCGCCCGCCGCGACCACCACGACGTCGCCGCCGTCGCCGCCGTCGCCTCCCGCGGGCCCGCCGCGGGCGACCCCCGACTCTCGTCGCCAGGCCTCGGCCCCCGAGCCGCCGGTGCCGCCGTAGACCTCGATTTCCACGTAATCCAGGAACATCCGCTTTTCGGGACGGGTGTCGGGGAGCCCTTCGGGCCCAGGGCACGCGGCGGCACCGCCGCCGTAGCGCGAGGCTACATCGGGCCCACGATCACGGCAACGCTCGCGCTGCCGCGAGGGAACCGTGGAATCCCGGCCAACGCCGGCCCGCCCCTCGGAACATCACACACCGCAGGGGCAGGTCCATGGCGATCCGGACCGGGACCCCGCCGCCCGTCGGGGGAAGTCCCGGTCGATCGCTCAGGGCCCCTCGGCTGCGCGTACGGCGCGTCCCAACAGGGTGCTCCACACCCGCCAGGCGCCTTCCCGTCGCTCGGCCGAGACGTGGTCCCCGGCGACGCGCAGGACGGCCTCCAATTCGTCTTCGGTAGCGCCCACGCGCAGTGCTCCGCGCAGGTGCGAGTAGAGCTGCGGCTCGGCGTCCTGGCCGCACAGCAGCGCCACCACGCACAACTCCCTGTCGCGCAACGCGAGTCCCGGGCGGCCTAGCACCCGCCCGTAGCCGTCGCGCAGCATCCAACGGTCCAGGTCGCGATGGAGGGAAGCGACGTGGGCGCGCAGCCGGTCGTACGCGTTGCCGTACACGCTCCGACAGACCTCCTCCCCCCGCGCCTGCCAGGTCGTGGGATCGTCGTCGGGCACGGCGTCCCGGGTCACTCCGGCGATCTCGCGCCATGCGGCTAGCGCCGCGATCGTTGCGGGGTAGCCGACGAACAGGTGCGTCTGCAGCAGCATCTCCTCGATGGCGGTCGCGTCGAGCCCGTCGCCCAGGGCCGCGTGCGCCGCCTTCAGCGCGTCGCGCACGGCCTCGTCGCGCCCAGCGCCGATCGCCGCCGAGGCCGCCACGAGGAGCCGCGTCCCACGCGACAGGACGGCCGCGTCGCCGAAATCCGATGCCCGGCTCACGCGCCGGACCCCGTCCCCGGGAGGTCGACCTCGAGCGCGCCAACGACCTCGCCCCGCGTGTCGCGGACGGGCGGAGACGCAATCGCCGCCAGTCCGTCGTAGCCGGCGGCGTCGATCACGCCGCAGGCCCTCAGCAACGAAACCAGGGCGGCGTCTGCGGCCCGTCTGGAGCCGTCCGCCACCTTGAGGGCCAGGCCCAGTCCCGCCTCGGGAGCACATGCGCAGTACACGCCCTCGGCTCCCACCTTGGCGAGCACGCGTCCCCCTGTGTGGCGCGCGATCGCGGTGCACAGCCGGCCCGTGCCCGCCAGCAGGTGCGGGTGCGCCGATACGGCGTCCCGAATTCGCTTGGATCCGTCCTCCGCGGCGCCGAAGCGGCCGAAGGCGGCGGCGAGCGTGGCGAGGGGGAGTCGGAACGTGACCACGCCGCAGCCATCGGTGGCCTTTTCGAGGCGCTCCGCCGGGATTCCCGTCCAGCGCTCGATCTCCGCGCTCATCGTGCCCTGGACCGGGTGATCGGGCGCCTCGTAACCGCGGACGGGCGCGCCGAGGTGCCGGGCGAGGGCGATCATTGCCGCGTGCTTGCCGGAGCAGTTGTTGTGGATCCGGTCCGGCCGTAGGCCGTCCGCGGCGAGCGCGCGGGCCGACGGGGCGTGCATCGGCTCGTGAGCGCCGCACGCCAGGTCGTCCGGGCTCGCCCCGCAGAGGTCCAGTGCTCGACCGGCCACGGCCACGTGCTCGGGCTCGCCGCCGTGCGAGGCGCACGCCAGGGCGATCTCCTCGGCCCCGAAGCCGAACGCGTCGAACGCGCCGGCGGCCAGCACCGCGTGCGCCTGCAACGGCTTGACCGCCGAGCGCGCGAACACGCCGATGTCCGCATCGCCCCAGGCTGTTCGGATCGCCCCCGTGGCGTCGCAGAGCACGGCGTGCACGGTGTGGCGGGACTCGGGGTACCCTCCTCGCGACGCGCGCACCACGACGGGGGCACGGGCAACCTGGCGGCCGGGCGCCGTGTGTCCGAGGGCGGCGGGTTCAAGCGCCACGCACGATACCCCACAAGAGGCGCAGCGCCGCCACCGCCAGCAGCCCCGCGAATCCGTAGCGGAGCGCCCGGTCCGGCACCCGCCGGTTGAGCCACGCGCCGACCCCCACGAGCGGCAGCGACCCCGCGAGCAGCGGCGCCGCGGCCCCAACGTGGACGTAGCCGACGCTCCAGGCGGGCATCGCTTCTGCGCTCGCGAACGCGTACGCGAGCGTACCAGCGGCGGCGGCCGGCGCGATCACGGCCAACGACGTCGGTGCCAGCTCCCGGATCCCGAGCCGCCCGACGGTGTGCAGGAGGGGTATCGCGACCACGCCGCCGCCCACGCCCAGGAGCGCCGACAGCCCGCCCACGGCGGCGCCCGAGGCGGCGAGCGGTACCGCTCCGGCCGGCTTACCACGGGCGGCGGCGGTCGCGGGGCCGCGGGACCCGGCCATGCGCAGGGCCACCACGAGCAGAAAGAGGGCGAAGCCGGCGCGCAGGAGGTCGCCCGGGATCTGCGGGGCAGCGCGGGCCAACAGGACCGCGGCGACCGCCGCGCCCGCGCCCATCGCGCCCGCCACCGGCCAGACCACGCCGCCTTCGCGCCCGTAGCGCGCCGCGCCCAGCAGCGCGGTCGGCGCTATCACGCACAGGCTGGTCGCATGGGCGGCGACCACGGGGACAGCGGCGGTCGCCGGCGACGCCGCGTAAAACGCGTAGAGGAGGGGCACCATGAGCACCCCTCCTCCGATTCCGGTCAGCCCGGACAGGACCCCGACGATGCCGCCGGTCGCGAGCAGCAGCGCAGTGGCGGCAGCGCTCACGCCGTCAGCGACCGGGCGTAGCCTACGGCTGTCCCTCCGCTCCGGCACCCGCCATGGCGGTCTCCGACTCGGACTGCTCCTCGACCGACTCCATGGCGGCCGCGATGCCGAATACGTCGGCCGGGGAAAGCGCCTCACGAAGCACCGCGCGGGCCGCGTCGATGTCCGGGTCTCCCGCGTTCCAGCGCTGACGGGCGCCCTCCTGGCCCCACTCCGAATAGGCGATCCGGTACGCCAACTGGCGCCGCAGGAAGTCGCTCGCGCCATCGAAGATCTCGCGATCGACGTCGACGTCGCCCTCGATCAGGTGAGCGTAGAAGCCGTCGAGCATCGGATCGGTAACCTCGAAGTCCGGCGACAGCTCGTGCCTCGACGCGTAGGCGTTCGCGTAGGCGAAGATGGCGTCGCTGTAGGCCGCGCCGTAGGGATTGAGTGCGCGTACCAGCGTCTCCACGCCCGGGTCGGCATCGCGCTCCACGGCGAGGTCGGGGCTGATGCCGCCGCCGCCGAGCACCTCGCGCCCCGCGTCCGTGCGGAAGATCTCGCGGCCGCCGTCGTCGTCGGGGTCGTCGTCTTCCGCGATGTCGCTCACCGGCGCGTCGCTCTGGTCCCCGTGGGGCGCCTGGATGGACCTGCCGGAGGGCGTGTACCAGCGCGCGGTGGTCAGCTTCAGCACGTAGTCGCCCGCGCGCAGCCTGAAGAGCGTCTGCACCGAGCCCTTGCCGAACGTGCGCTGCCCCATGAGCAGGGCCCGGTCGTGGTCCTGCAGCGCGCCAGCCACGATCTCCGAGGCCGAGGCGCTGGCGCCGTTGATCAGCACCACCATCGGCAGATCCGGGAAGTGGTCTCCGTCCGTGGCCCGGTAGCTGTGGTTGTCCTCGTCCACGCGTCCCCGCGTCTCGGTGATCGCGACGCCCTTCGGCAGGAAGAGGTCCGCCATCTCGAAGCTCTGGTCCAGCAATCCGCCCGGATTGTCGCGCAGGTCGAGGATCAGGCCGCGCATGCCGCGCTCCTGCATGTTCTCCACGGCATCGCGCACCTCGCGCGCCGAGGACTCGCTGAAGCGGGCCACGCCGACGTAGCCGATGCCATCCTCCATGAGGTAGGCCGCGGGCACGGCGCGGACTTCGATTTCGTCGCGCGTGATGGTGTAGGGGATGGGGCGTTCGGCTCCGGCGCGACCGATCTTGATGTCGACGCTCTTGCCCTTCGGGCCTCGCAGGACCTTGACGGCGTCGTCCTCCGTCCAGCCCTCGGTGGAGGCGCCGTCGACCTCCACGATCCTGTCACCGGCCTGCAGTCCCGCGCGCTCGGCTGGCGTGCCGGGGATGGGCGCGATGATGGTGATCCAGCCGTTGCGAACGGCGATCTCGATGCCCAGTCCACCGTACTCGCCCGTCGTGTCGAGCCGGAGATCGGCGTACTGGTCGCTATTCATGAGGATCGAGTAGGGGTCTCCGAGCTCGTGCAGGAGCCCCTCGATCGCCATCTGGTACAGCTCGTCCTGGTCGTTCGCGTCGACGAAGCGCTCGGACACCATGTCCACGACTTCCTCGAACAGCCGTACCTGCGAATACAGGTTGAGCTCGTCGGCCGCGCCCTTCTGCAGGAACCAGCCGCCGGTCGTGAGTGCGATCGCTCCCACCAGGAGCGGCATGGCTACGGTCTTCCTCATCGAGATCCCCGGTTGGGGGCAGCGGGCCCGATCCTCGCGGGCACCGCGACGCTTTCAGTGTACCACGGGGCCGCGCGGTCTGCCATCGCGGTCGCACGCGCGGCCGTTCCTTCGTAGCTAAACCGACCCGGACGCGAAAGTTTCGGGCCAACGGCCCCGCAGCACGGCGAGGATCGCGCGGTGGACCGCGCGCACGCCTCCGTCCGCGTCGATAACCTCGATCGTGTCGTCGGCGGCGGCCAGCTCGCCGTAGCCTCGGCGCACGCGCTCGTGGAAAGCCGCATCCGCGCTCTCGATCCGGTCGGGCTTGCGTCGGCCGGAGCGGGCCCGGGCCGCCTCGTCGGACAGCTCCATCAGCAGGGTGAGGTCCGGAACCAGACCGCCGGTGGCAAACTCCACGGCGCTCCTTACCTGGACGATCGGCAAGCCGCGCCCGTAACCCTGGTACGCAAGGCTCGACAGAAAGTAGCGATCGGCGATGACTAGCTTGCCTTCCGCCAGCGCGGGGCGGATCCGTTCTTCGACGAGCGCGGCGCGCGCCGCCAGGTAGAGAAGCAGCTCGGAGCGCGGCGTCATGTCCGCGCCCTGCAGGATCACCGGCCGGATCGCCTCCCCCAGCGCCGTACCCCCGGGCTCCCGGACCAGGAGATGGGGGACGTTCGCCTTCGCCAGTCGATCGCCCAGGAGCCGCACCTGGGTCGACTTGCCGCACCCGTCCGGTCCCTCGAAGACGAGGAACCGGCCGCGAGCTCCGTCGGCGGTCACCGGCGGACGGGCCGAACGGCGCGGCGGCTCAGTCGCCGTAGTACTCCATCCCGAGGTGCGTGATCTGCCCTTCGCCCATGAGGTGGCGAAGGGTGTTCTTCAGCTTGGTGTGCTGGATGAAGAGGTCGTGCTCGGGGTAGAGCCCGGGCGCCGTCATCGGCGCCTTGAAGTAGAACGACAGCCACTCCTGAGTCCCCTTCAGACCGGATCGCTGGGCGAGGTCCAGGAAGAGCGCCAGATCCAGGACGATCGGGGCGGCCAGGATCGAATCCCGACACAGGAAATCGATCTTGATCTGCATCGGATAGCCCAGCCATCCGAAGATGTCGAGGTTGTCCCAACCCTCCTTGTTGTCGCCGCGCGGAGGGTAGTAGTTGATCCGCACCTTGTGGTAGAAGCCGTCGTACAGCTCGGGATAGAGCTGGGGCTGGAGGATGTACTCGAGCGCGCCGAGCTTCGACTCCTCCTTGGTCTTGAACGACTCCGGATCGTCGAGCACCTCGCCGTCGCGGTTGCCGAGGATGTTGGTGCTGAACCAGCCGTTCAGGCCGAGCATACGCGCCTTGAGGCCGGGGGCGATGATGGTCTTCATCAGCGTCTGGCCGGTCTTGAAGTCCTTGCCGCAGATCGGCACGCCGTTCGCGTCGGCGAGCTCCTGGAGGGCCGGCATGTCCACCGTCAGGTTTGGGGCGCCGTTGGCGAACGGCACGCGTTCCTTGAGCGCGGCCCAGGCGTAGATCATCGACGGGGCGATCGCGGCATCGTCCTTCTCCATGGCCGCCTCGAAGGCTTCCAGGGAGGCGTGCGCATCGCCGGACTTCATGAACACCTCGGTCGAGCCGCACCACACCATCACCAGCCGGTCGCAGCCGTTGTCCGCCTTGAAGGTCCTGATGTCCTCCCGCAGCTGCTCGCCCAGCTCCCGCTTGTTCGCGCCCGTCTTGACGTTCGGTCCGTTCAGCCGCTTCACGTACGCGGGGTCGAACACGGCCGGCATCGGCGCCAACGCCTCCAGGGCATCGGCGACGGGCTCCACCTGAGACGGCTCCAGTACGCCCGCCTTGCGGATCGTCTCCAGCGCGGTGTCCGGGATCGGATCCCACGCGCCGAACACGAGATCATCCAGGGATGCGAGCGGAACGAAGTCCTTGATCTTCGGCTGCCGCTCGTCGGTCCGCTTGCCGAGCCGGATGTTCTGCATCTGGCTGACCGAGCCGAACGGCTGGGCGAGCCCGCGGCGGATCAGCTCGACGCCCGCCACGAAGGTCGTGGCGACCGCGCCGAATCCGGGCAGCAGCACTCCAAGACGCCCGCTTGCGGGGCCGATGTCGTAACTCACGATAAATCCTCTTCCTTGGTGGTCCCCGGCGGAGCGCCGAGAGGGACGCCGCCCACCTGGCGGTAGACCCACACGATCCGCTGCACGGCGGTAACGTTCGTGAGGACGGCCAGGATGCCGATGACGACCTTGAGCACGAGGCCGTCCCAGGCGTCGCCGAACATCAGCGCGGCGAGGCCGATCAGAACGACGCGCTCGGCGCGCGGCATCAATCCGACGCGGCAATCGAGCCCCATGACCTCGGCGCGGGCGCGAGTATAGCTGACCATCAGCGAGCCTGCCATGGCGGCCATGACCAGGTAGATCATGCCGACATCGCCGAGCTCCATCCTCTGGTCGTTGTACAGAGAAAGGATCCCCATGTAGACGACGATCTCGCTGATCCTGTCGAGCGTCGCGTCATAGAACGCGCCGAACTTGCTCCCCAGGTCGCTCAAGCGTGCCACGCGGCCGTCGATGATGTCGAAGAACCCTCCGAGCAGCACCAGGAAGCCGGCGCTCTGCATCATCGCCTGGTCGAACGCCAGCGCCGCGGCGATGGTCACGACGAACCCGAGCGTGGTCAGGAGGTTGGGGTGCACGCGTCGCGCGACGAGCCAGTCAGTCAGCGGGTCGATGAGCCCGTAGACGGCGTTGCGGAGGGAGGCGAGTTGCACCGGCGTCAGGAAGGCAGGATGATGCCGGAGCGGGCGCCGGAGTCCATGCCTCGCGCGATGGCGGTGTTCACGGCCGCCATCACCTTGTCGAAGTTGGCCTGTGCCGCGACCAGCCCCTGGTAGGCGGGGTGGGCCTGGAGCTCACCGAAGGCCTCTTCGTAGTCGCGCGCGGTGTCTTCATCCGGCGTCTCGCCCTGGCGGAGCGCCGAGGCGAGCTGTTCCTCCAGCCCCGCCAGCTTGCGCACGGCCGACGATACGTCCTCGTCGGATTCTATGCGTTCCCTGGCTCGTACGAGCGCCTTGTATTCGGTCGTCTGGCCGACCAGGCGACCCAGCTCTTCGGCCTTGCGCAGCGTTCCTTCGTCGGACTCCATCAACGGGCCTCTCCTTCGTGGCTCGACGCCTCGGCTTCGTTTCGATTCGATCCGGACACGGCCGCGACGGGCGCTCGGGCGATCGCGATCCGATCCCGCCCCGTGAGATCGGTCACGACCCGCGCGTCTTGCAGTCCGGCCTCTCGCAAGGCCCGTCGGACCTCCACGCCCTGCGTGGCCCCGATTTCCAGGGCCAGCCAGCCGCCGCTGGCCAGGATCTGCGGCGCGCCGCGGATCAAAGCGCGGATCACGTCCAATCCGTCGCCCGCGAAGAGCGCCTCGGCCGGCTCGTGCTCCCGCACCTCGGGCGGCAGGGCCTCGCGCTCGGCGGCCGCGACGTAGGGCGGGTTCGATACGACCAGGTCGAATCGCTCGCGCGCCGCGACCGGAGCGTACGTCCGGCCGTGCCGCAACTCCAGGCGTCCCCGCAAACCTAGGGCCGATGCGTTGAGCCGGGCGACCTCGAGGGCCGCCGCCGAAACGTCGGTGCCGACGACGCGGCGGAACCGGCCCTCGTGGAGCAAGCTGAGGGCGATCGCGCCGCTGCCCACGCCGACCTCGAGGACACGAGCGTCCGACGCGACCGGCAGTCCGACGACGAGGTCCACCAGGTACTCGGTCTCGGGCCGCGGGATCAGCACGCGTGGGTCCACGGCGAGGGTGATCTCCCTGAACTCGACGCTGCCCAGCACGTACGCGAGAGGCTCTCCGGCAAGGCGGCGCGCCAGCGCCGCGCCCAGCGCCGACGCGTCGCCGTGATCGAGCGGCGCGTCGCCGAGGGGGTGCAGCCGGCCCGCGGAGGTTCCGAGGACCCCTGCGACCAGGTGGCGCGCCTCCCCGGCGGCACCGATCGCGGCCAGCTCGGAGGACGCGTTGCGCAGCGCGTCGCGAATGGTCGGCCTCCCGGCCGGGAGCGGCGGGGTCGTGATCACCCGGCGTCCAGCCGCTCGGCCTCCCGCGCTTCCCGGAGCGCCCCGACGAGCTCATCGAGGTCGCCGTCCAGGATCTCCGCGAGGCGGTAGAGCGTGAGGTTGATCCGGTGGTCGGTCACGCGCCCCTGCGGGAAGTTGTAGGTGCGGATCTTCGCCGAGCGATCGCCCGTGCCCACCTGCGTCCGGCGCTCCCTCGCCCGCGCGGCTTCCTGCTCGGCGACGCGGGCGTCGAGCAAGCGGCTGCGCAGCACCTTCAACGCCTTCGCCTTGTTCTTGTGCTGCGACTTCTCGTCCTGGCAGGTGACCACGACTCCGGTCGGGAGGTGGGTGATCCGCACCGCCGAATCGGTCGTGTTCACGGATTGTCCGCCGGGACCCGACGAACGGAAGACGTCGACGCGCAGGTCCTCGTCGCGCAGCTCCACGTCGACCTCCTCGGCCTCGGGCAGCACGGCGACCGTGGCGGCCGATGTATGGATGCGACCCTGGCTCTCGGTCTCGGGGACCCTCTGGACCCGATGGACCCCGGACTCGTGCCGGAGCGTGCCGTAGGCGTCGCGCCCGTTGACCGCGAAGACGACTTCCTTGTAGCCGCCCACGTCCCCCTCGGAGACGTCCACGACGTCCAGCTGCCAGCCCCGCGCTTCGGCGTAGCGTGCGTACATCCGGAACAGGTCTCCCGCGAAGAGCCCGGCCTCGTCCCCTCCCGTCCCTGCCCGGATTTCCAGGACGGCGGCGCGGTCGGCGAGGGGGTCGGGCGGGACGAGAAGCCTGCGCAGGGTGTCGGCCAGCTCGGAGGTGCGCTCCTCCAGCTCCGCGACCTCGGCCTCGGCCAGGCCTGCGAGCTCCTCATCGTCGGCGTCGAGCAGCGCCCGCGCCTCGTCGAGCTCGCGGGAGGCGGACAGCAGCGCCCCCGCGGTGGCGGCGGCCTCGGCGAGCTCGGAGTGCTCGCGGGCGACGTCACGGAGCGTCGAGGGATCGCCGAGCACGTCTGGATCGGCGAGCCGCGCGGTCAGCTCCTCGTGGCGCGCTAGGACATCGGCGGCGCGATCGAGATCGTCGGACATGGATGGGCGAGCCTACCGGGACCGGTCGTGGGGAGCGCTGGCGCGGCCGGGGCGCCTCGACTGGCGGGGGAGGCGTACCGGCAGCTGCGTGCCGAAGGGCCTCAGGCCCCCGCGGCCTCTTCCGTCGTCTCCGCCTCGGAGGCGGCGTCCGCGTCCGCGTCGCCGGCCCGCTCCTCCGCGGCGGCCTCGACCTCCGAGGCCTCGGCGTCAGCTGGCTGGTCGGCACCCTCGGCTGAACCCTCGACCGCATCGGCCTCGACCTCGGCCTGCGGCTCGGCGTCCGCGGCGTCGTCTTCCGCTTCGCCATCCGCCTCGGGCGACGCGGCGAGGCCGCGGCCCTCCCCCCACTTCTGGCGGAAACGCTCGACCCGACCCGCGGTGTCCACGAGCTTCTGCTTACCCGTGAAGAAAGGGTGGCAGACCGAGCAGATCTCGACGTGGATGTCGTCCGTCGTGCTCCGCGTGACGAACGTGTTGCCGCACGCGCAGTGCACGCGCGCCGCCTTGTATTCCGGGTGGATGCCCTGCTTCATGACCCCTCCGATACCGAATCGCCCCCGAGCCGGGAACGTGTGCGTCCCCCCGGCCACAGCCGGAAAAAGGTAATGCGGCCTCTCCCTACCGACAACAGGCGAAAGGTGCCGCGCGCCCGTCTCAGCGCGTCTGCTCGGCGCCCTCCCGGATCGAGTCGTAGGCGAGCTCGATGAGCGCCATCAGCTCGACCTGATCGTGCGGCGGCTCGTACTCCCGTTCGCCGTTGGCGGTCTGGACGAAATCGGCCAGCATGTGCCGGTAGGAGCTGGTGTACAGGTTGGCCCGCCCGGGCGGCACCGCCGGCGTGACATCGAGCACGCCGTGCTCGACCTCCTTGAAGACCCCGAGCGGGTTCAGCGAGGCGGAGCCGGCCGTGCCGAGCGCTTCCACGTACTGCCGGTCGTTCGGCTCGAACAGGCTCCACGTCACGTCGAGCGCGATCGAGACGCCTCCCTCGCCGAGGAAGAGCGCGCTCGCGCCGTCCTCGACCTCCATGCCGGGGGACCGGTGCGCCAGGGCCGTCGCCCGCTCGACGCGAGGATGCCCCAGCAGCCAGAGCCCCAGGTCGAGGGTCTGGACGCCGAGGTCCATGAGCGCACCGCCCCCGGCGGCCTCGGGATCATGGCGCCACGTGGGTCGGGCGGTACGCACCTTTCGGTTGAGCGATCCGACCCGCACGTGGAACACGTCGCCCAGCTCCCCACCGCGCAGGAAGGGCCGCAGCGCCCGCGCGTCCGGCCGGTACCGGTTGTTCAGCGCGACCATCACGACGCGGTCGGCGCGACCGGCCTCTTCGATCACCCGGGCGGCACCCTCCGCGCTCAGCGACAGCGGCTTCTCGACGAGCACGTGCTTGCCCGCGCGCACCGCCTCGATGGCGTGTTCCTCGTGGAGGTGGCTCGGGCTCGCGACGACCACCGCGTCCAGGTCCGCGTCCGCCAGAAGCCCGTCGTCCGTCGCGTGGATCTCGGGTACGCCGAAGCGCTTGGCCAGCGTGCGCGCCTTCGCCTGATCCGAGTCGGAGACCGCCGCGACCTCGACTCCGCGCATCTGCGTCAGGGTCGGCAGGTGGACGATCTGCGATATCGCCCCGGTGCCGATGATGCCAACCCGGAACCTGCCGCTCATAGGGACGGGACCGCGCTGGGGGGCGGCGGGTCGACGCGGCCCACGACGCCGGGATCGCGGTCCCGGACCATGAACTGCACGCCCAGCGCGACGCCGCCGAAGCTCAGGTCGCTCAGCAGGTTCCAGCGGACTTCGCCGTACACCCTGAGCCGCTCCTCGAGCATGTACTCGACCCCTCCGAGCGGAGAGATTCCGGCGGCGAACGAGTCCAGCAGGTCCTCGATGAACGTGCCGTCGATCGCGGCGCCTTTCCCGTTCAGGGAATGGAGCCCGATCCCTATCCCCAGATAGGCGAGCAGCGGCGAGGGGGTGGCCCACACGTACTGCGCGTCGAGCCCGAAGGCGAGATCGCTCCATTCGATGCCGCCCAGCTCGTCCGCGGTGACGACGATCCCCTCGTCGGCGATGCTCGGCAGGGCGCTGATCGAGGCCGCCAGCTCGACCAGCTCCTCGGTCTCGAGGTCGGACTTCCAGAAATTCAGCGTGGGTACGATGCGCACGCCGGGTCCCAGGTAACCCAGATCCACTCGGAATCCGAACGTCGTCGTACCCTCCACCTTGTCGGCCCAGTTGTAGCCGGCGTGGACGCCTATGCCCCGGAAGCTCAGGTTCTCGTAGTCGTACTCCGCCAGGCCCTGCGCCCGGGCGCCGCCCGCTCCCGCCACCGCGAGGGCGAGCACCGCCGCCGCCACGCCCGCCGTCCTCCTCGTACCGCGCCCCGTCGTGGTCATCGTCTCCGTCCGTCTCAGTACAAGCGCTGCAGTTCGGTCCCGGGATAGTAGGCTCCCAGGATCCTCCGATAGTCCTGCCCGAAGCGGGCCCGCGCCATGGCGCCCACCTGACACATGCCGATGCCGTGGCCCCACCCACCGCCGCTCACTTCGACCCAGCGGCGCCCGCCGGCGTCCACGCCTTCGCGGATCTCGTCGATTCGCGCGCTGTTGAGGATCGCCCCGTTTCCGCGACGCAGCGCCCAGCGGACCGAGTCCCCGAAGACCACCCGGTCGCCGCCGTCGGCCTGGATCTCCAGCTCGGCGACGCGCCCGGACCGCGTCCGGCCGCGGACCCGCAACCCGCGCAGCGCGTCCCCGCCATCGAGGCCGACGGTGCGCTCGAGGATCGCCCCCAGCTCGCTCCAGTCCCAGCGCTCGCTCCAGCGGTATCGGCTGGAGGCCTCGCACCACGCTCGGCCGTCCTCGCGCAGATCCGAGATCGAGCGGAGGTACGGCAGAGGACCGCGGCGCCAGACTTCGTCGATGCCGGCGGTGCGTCCCCCGCAGGTGGAGTGATAGTAGGCCTGGATCGGTCGCCCATCGTACGTCAACACCTGGCCGCTCGTTTCGCGGATGGCCCGCGCGGCCACGCTGTCCTGGCCCTCCAACCCGCGATACACCTGGTCGTTGGTGTCGCCCCAGTAGTCGAACCCCAGCGAGCGACGGCGACCCCGGTGCGCCACGGCGTAGGTGCGCGCGGCGATCGCCTGCGCCTTCACGGCCTCGATCTCACCGGCGGGGCGGACGCCGATCTCGTGCGGGACGACGCCGAGCAGGTAGGTCTCGAGGGCTATCGAGTTGATCACCGTCAGCCCTCCCTCGCCCGCCAGAAGCACGATCTCGCCGTCGTAGGATCGCTCGCCCACACGCAGCGCATGGCCCGGCCGGGCCCGGAGGCGGAGACCGCCGGCCTCGGCTGTGGGACGCGCGTCGCCCGTGCACCGCAGCTCGACGCTGCCCCCCGACACGCCGGCCATGCACGGGGGCCGCACCATCTCGTCCGCGCGGCCCCCGGCGGAGAGCTGCAGGAGGCCGTCGCCGTCGACGGTGACCGCTCGCGCGCCCACCTCGAGGCCCACCGCGACCGTGGGGCCCAGCGGGCCCACGTCGTCCCCGATGCCGACCGGCACACCCGCGCCTCCGGAGGGACGGGCTCCGCGCGGGCCGGCCGGCGAACACGCGGTGAGGAGGCTCAGCGCCGCCAGTACGCCGAGCGCGGCCGGCGCCGCGGGACGTGCGAGCAGGGCGGTCACTCCATCTCCCGCGCGAAGGCCTCGCGCGCGACCTCGAGGGTGCGCTCCACGTGCGCATCGGTATGCGCCAGCGTCAGGAAGCCCGCCTCGAAGGGCGACGGGGCGAAGAACACGCCGCCCTCCAGACAACGCCGGAAGAAGCGGGCGAAACGCTCGCCGTCGGCTCCACGGGCGTCGGCGAAGTCCCGGACGGGGCCGGCGCGCAGGTGCACCCCCCACATGCCCCCCATCGCGTCTCCCCAGGCAGCGATTCCCGCCGCGCCGGCGGCCTCTACCAGGCCGTCGACGAGCCGCCTGCCGCGGCGCTCGAGGTCGGCGTGCGGCCGACGCTCGACGAGCGCCCGGACCTGGGCGAGACCGGCCGCCATGGCGAGCGGGTTCCCGGACAGCGTGCCGGCCTGGTACACGGGACCGACGGGGGCCACCCGATCCATCAACGAGGCGGGTCCGCCGAACGCCCCCACGGGCAGCCCGCCTCCGACGACCTTGCCCAGGGTCGTCAGGTCGGGCATCACGCCGAAGCGCTCCTGTGCCCCGCCCAGCGCCACGCGGAAGCCGGTCATCACTTCATCGAAGATCAACAGCGCGCCGTGGTCGGTGCAGACCTCCCGCAGACCCGCGAGGAAGCCGTCCACGGGCGGGATGAACCCCGCGTTGCCCACCACGGGCTCCAGGATCACCGCCGCAATGCCGTCCCCGTGCGCCGCGAAGGCGTCCCGCACCGCGTCCAGGTCGTTGTACGGCGCGGTCAGCGTCAGCTTCGCGAGGGCCGCGGGGACGCCCGGCGAGTCGGGCAGGCCGAGCGTGGCCACGCCGCTGCCGGCTTGCACGAGGAAGGAGTTGCCGTGGCCGTGGTAGCAGCCCTCGAACTTGAGCACGAGGTCGCGGCCGGTGGCGCCGCGGGCCAGGCGCAGCGCCGACATCGTCGCTTCGGTGCCGCTGTTGGTGAACCGGACCTTCTCGACCGAAGGGACGAGCCGGGTGACGAGCTCGGCCAGCTCGACCTCCGCGGGACACGGGGCGCCGAAGCTCGTGCCTCGACCCGCCGCCTCACGCACGGCGTCCACGATCTCGGGCGCCGCATGCCCGAGCATCAGCGCGCCCCAACTCTGCACGTAGTCGATGAAGGCGCGGCCGTCGACGTCACGCAGCTCGGCGCCCGCGCCCGCGGCGACGAAGAACGGACGCCCCCCCACCGCGCCGAATGCCCTCACGGGCGAATTCACGCCACCGGGGATCAGGGCGTTGGCGCGATCGAAGAGGGCCTCGCTGCGAGAGCCGGCCGTGGGCGCGCTCATGCGGGCACCCCTGCCAGGTCGTTCTCGTCCGCCTCGGTCAGGCGCACGTGGAGGAAGTCGCCCGGGCGGGCATCGGGCGCGCCTCGCACGTACACGACGCCGTCCACCTCGGGCGCCTGCGACGGGAGGCGCCCGGTCGCGTGCTTTCCCGTCTCGGGGTCGGGGGCGATGTCGATGACGACCTCCGCGATCTGCCCCACCCGCTCCGCGTTGCGGTCGTGGGTGATGCCCCGCTGCACATCGAGCACCCGTTCGAGACGCTCCCGCACGACGGCCGCCGGGACCGCCTCGTCCATGGCCGCGGCCGGAGTGCCCTCCTCGGGCGAGTAGGCGAAGGCGCCCAGGTAATCGAAGCGAGTCGCCTCCAGCACGTCGATCAGCTCCTCCACGTCGTCGTCGGTCTCCCCCGGAAAGCCCAGGATCACTGTGGTGCGCAGGGCGATGTCCGGCACCGCCTGGCGCAGCCAGCCGACCCGCTCACGCAGGATGGCGCGCCGCTCCGGCCTGCGCATCCGAGCGAGCATGCGGTCCGCCCCGTGCTGGATCGGCATGTCCAGGTAGGGCAGGATCCGGGGCTGCTCGGCCATCAGCGCCACCAGCTCGGGTGTGATTCCGGACGGGTACATGTAGAACAGCCGCAGCCAGGGAATGTCGGTACCGTCCAGGAGGCGCGTGAGCAGCTCGGGGAGCAGCCCGTGGCGCGGCAGCGGTCCGGCGGGCAGGTCATCGGGCAACCTCGGGGCCGTCGCCCTCCCGGCGGGCACGGGGCCCGCCATGCGGGCGAAAGGCGCCCCGATCCAGCGGCCGGGGTCCCCGGTTTCCGCAGGCGTCTTGGCGTCTGCGAGAGCCGCGCCTGCCCCGCGACCCGCGCGCAGGCCTTCCGCGGCAGGGCCGGCCCGCGCCGCTACGGCCGCGGCGCGGACCCAGTCGCGGCCGTACCAGGTCGTGTCCTGGCTCACGATGCAGAGCTCGACGGTGCCCCGCCGCTCCAGCTCGCGCGCCTCGGCCACCAGCTCCGACATGGGCGTCGAGCGGTGGCGGCCGCGCATGAGCGGGATCGCGCAGAACGCGCACGCGTGGTCGCACCCCTCGCTGATCTTCAGGTGCGACGTGTGCGCCGCCAGGCCGGAAAGGACCCGGAGCGGGCGCTCCATCGTCGGCACCGCCTCGGGCGGGGGCAGCAGGCCGCGCGCCCTCAGCTCCGGCACCAACCGGTCCATCTCCGTCAGGCCCAGGAGGAGGTCGACCTCCGGGATCTCCGCGCGCAGCTCGTCGCCGTAGCGCTGCACCATACACCCCACCGCGACGACGGCGCCGGTGCGGCCCTCCTCTTTGAGGCGGACGGCCTCCAGGATGGTATCGACCGACTCCTCGCGCGCTGCGTCGATAAACCCGCAGGTGTTCACGACGATCACGTCGGCGCCCTCGGCGTCGGGCCGCACACGGGCGCCGGCGCCGTGAAGGGCGCCCATGACCCGCTCGCTGTCGACGGTGTTCTTGTCGCAACCGAGCGTCACCACCCCGATCACGGGGCCGGCCGGGGCAGCCGGGTCGGATGGCGTCGTCCGCGCCCCCTCCGTCGCCGCTGGCGCTCTCAACACCGGCAGCATCGCCCCCCGGCGTGTCGAGCCGACGCTCATGCCGGGCGCGCCTCAGCCACGGTCCACGACGCGAACGCCGTCCGGGGGCTCGAAGCGGAAGAGGGACGCCGGCAGGTCCGGGTTGCGGCGGATTCCCGACAGCTCGAATCGGCGGACCAGGCCGTTGGTCTCGACGATCTCGAAGCGACGCGCGAGGCCGTCCTGTCGGTCGATCCACGCGGTGAGCGTCCTGTACCCCTCGCCTTGGGCCCTCGGCTCCAGGACGAGGATGTCGGCCAGCCGGCCCTCGACCGCCTCGGTGCCGCGGGAACTCGCGTGGAAGCGCTCGGCGGGGTCGCCTATGAACTGCGATCGCAGGTCGGTCGCGCCGGCGCCGCGGGCCGCCGGTAGGCGGAGCACCTGCGCGGAATCGACACTCGGGTAGTAGACCCACAGGTGCGCACCGTCGCTGACGATGACATCCCCGGCGGGCTCATCGAAGCGCATCAGAAAGTACGCGGGCTGCCGCTGGTAGAGCGTGCCCCGGCTGCGGATGGTCCGCCTGAGAATCGGGTTGCGGGCCTCCTGACGGAACTCCGCCTGGATCGATCGCAGGGCCTCGTAGGCGATGCTGGCGCGCTCGAGGACGGCGTAAGGGTCGGAGCCGTCCGCGTTCTCGCGCGCTCCGGAATCCCCGGCTGCCGCCCGGCCAGCGGCGGAGTCGGTCCGCTCGTCGTCGGCCGGGGCACCGGCGTTGGCGCGATCAGCGGGGTCGGCCGGGGCGGCGGCCGGAGTGTCGGCCGTCGCGGCGGAATCCGTGGAAGACGGCGCCGGCACGCCCGCGACGGTATCGGCCGCGCCGCCGTCCGTCGCGAGGGCATCCCCCGTCGGCCTCGCGTCCCCGCCGGACGCGTCCGTGCCGCAGGCGGACAGGGCCAGCAGAAGCACCAGGGGAGCGCGTCGGATCATCGAGCGTCGGGCCGGGGCCGAAGGGTCACCAAAGTACGGATGGAATCGGGCCCGTCGTACCCGACCCGACGGGACGCGTTCCCGACGGGCGCCGGGCGCCTCAGGCCTCGATGGAGGGCTCCGCCGCGGCAGATCCCCGGCTCTCCCGGCAGATCCTCTCGACGGCCTCCAGGCCCACCAGGACGTCGCGCGGCTTGGAGCCGTCCGGGGGGCCCAGAACGCCCGCGGCGTGCAGCTGATCGACGATGCGCGCGGCGCGGCCGTACCCCACGCGCAGCCGTCGCTGGAGCAGCGACGTGGAGCCCTGCTCGTACTGGACGCAGACCTCCGCGGCCGCGCGGAACAGGGGGTCCCGCTCCTCCATCAACGCCTCGTTGATCTCTTCGGCCGCTTCCTCCTGCTCGCGGGCGCGGACCACCTCCAGGATGTCCTCTTCCTCGGCCGCCGCGTCCTCGCGCGTCAGCTCACGGTACCAGTTCACGAGACGGTCGGTGTCCTCGGTCGGCATGTAGGCGCCCTGGATGCGGACCGGGTCGGACTGGCCCGGCGGCAGAAAGAGCATGTCCCCGTTGCCGAGCAGCGCGTCCGCGCCGTTCTGGTCGATGATCGTCCGGGAGTCCACCTTCGAGCTCACCCGGAACGCGATGCGGCATGGGAAATTGGCCTTGATCAGACCCGTGATGACGTTGACGCTCGGGCGCTGGGTGGCGACGACGAGGTGGATGCCGATGGCTCGCGCCTTCTGCGTGAGCTGCGCCAGGGGCCGTTCGATTTCGCTCTGCACCGACATCATGAGATCGGCCAACTCGTCCACGACGACCACGACGTACGGGAGCGGTCCGTCCTTGTAGAACCACCGCTCGGGATCGCCCTCCGGGCCCTCCGGTTCGACGCGGCGCAAGACCTGGCCCTCGTCCAGCCGGCGGTTGAACTCCGCTATGGAGCGCGCGCCGTTCTCAGAGAGCAGCTGGTAGCGCCGCTCCATCTCGTACACGGCCCACTTCAGGACGAAGGCCGCGTCCTTGGGGTCGGTGACGACCGGATGGCGCAGGTGGGGCAGCTCGGCGTACATGCTGAGCTCGACCATCTTCGGATCGATGAGCAGCAGCCGCAGGCTGTCGGGCCCGTGGCGGTAGACGAGGCTGGTGATCAGCGTGTTCACGCACACCGACTTGCCGGAACCGGTCGCCCCCGCGATGAGGAGGTGCGGCATACGCGCCAGGTCGGCCACGTACGGGGTCCCTTCGAGGTCCCGCCCGAGCGCGAGCGGCAGCGCCGCCCGGCCCCGCGCGAACGCCCGCGTCCTCAGGATGTCGCGCAGGTAGACGACCTCGGGCGCGGGGTTGGGGACCTCGACGCCGACCGCGCCCTTGCCCGGGATCGGTGCGACGATGCGCACGCTCGGCGCGCGCAGGGCGAGCGCCAGGTCCGCGTCCAGGTTGGCGATGCGCGCCACCTTCACGCCGGGCGCCGGCACGACCTCGTACTGCGTGACGACCGGGCCGGTGGTGCGCCCCGAGATCGAGCTCTCGACCCGGAACGTCTGCAGCGTGTCCACAAGGACCTGCCCGAGTCGGTCGAGCTCGGCCTCGCTCAGGGAGGCGTCGCGCGGAGGCTGCGGGGTGAGAAGGTCGAGCGGAGGCTTGTAGGCGATCCGCCCGGCGCGGGACACCGGCCCAGGGGCCTCCGAGGCGGCGTCGTCGTCGCTCGGGGACGCTTCGGCACGAGCCGGCGAGCCGCTCGTCTCGGCGGCCGCCTCTTCCAGGGGGCTCGGCCCGGCGGCCTCGTCCGCCTCGATGGCGGCCCACGGCGAGGGGGCTGGCGTGCCGCGGGCGCGGCGAGCCTGCCAGCGCTCGCGCACCGCCGCCCAGCCGCCACGCAGCCCCTCGGCCGCCCGCGTCGCCGTCGCCGCCGCGCCGCGCGCGAGCGGGCGCGCGGGGTTCCAGCCCAGGGTGGCGACGAAGAGCGAGAGCACGACGAAGACGACGACCACGGTGCTCCCGATCACCCCCAGGAGCGCCACCAACCCGCTGGCGACGGCCGCCCCGACCAGCCCGCCCGGGGCCGCCGACCACGCCGGGAACGGTGTGCCGGTCGATGCCAGCGCGCCCAGCGCCTGTGCGACGGGGAGGAGGATGAGCAGGCCGACCGCCAGAGCGCCCAGCCGGAGCGCTCGCTCGCGATCGAGCCAGCCGAAGCCGAAGGCGCCGCCGATCGCGGCGCCGACGGGCAGGAGGTAGGCCCCGCCGCCGAACACGGTCCGCGCACCGGAGGACAGGGCGCGGCCCAGGCTGCCCACGAGGTTGCCCTCCTCGGCCAGGCCGATCACCCCCGCCGGAAGCATGGCCAGCGCCAGCACGAGGGCGAGCGCGAAAAGCGCCAGACCCGTCAGTTCGAGCCGCTGTTCGGTGCTAAGCATGCGACCCCTCCCGCCCGTACGTCCTCCGCCCCGGCGAGGCGTCTCGCTCGCCGCGCTACGCCTCCTTCGCGGCCGCCATGTGGCGCTCCAGCCACTTGGTGTCGAAGTCCCCGGCCACCACGTCCGGATGTCCCAGCAACTCGTGCAGGAACGGGATCGTGGAATGGATCCCCTGGAGTATGAAGGATTCCAGCGCGAAGCGCATCCTCGCGATCGCCTCCGCGCGGTCCTCGCCGTGCACGATGAGCTTCGCCACCAGGGAGTCGTAGTGGGGCGGCACCATGTAGCCGTCGTAGACGTGCGTATCGACCCGCACGCCCATCCCCCCGGGCGGGTGCATGATCTCGATCCGACCGGGGCTCGGCGCGAAATTGCGCTTGGGATCCTCGGCGTTGATGCGGCACTCGATGGAATGCCCGCGCAGCTCGATGGTCTTTTCCTCGATGGCGAGCGGCTCACCGGCCGCGACGCGAAGCATCGCCTTCACGAGATCGTAGCCCGTGACCATCTCCGTGACCGGGTGCTCGACCTGGATGCGGGTGTTCATCTCCATGAAGTAGAACTCGCCGGAGGCGTCGAGCAGGAACTCCATGGTGCCCGCCGACACGTACCCGATCGCCTCGGCGCCGCGCACGGCGGCTTCGCCCATGCGGGCCCTCAAATCCGGCGTCATGGCGACGCTCGGGGATTCCTCGATCAGCTTCTGGTGGCGTCGCTGGATGGAGCATTCCCTTTCGCCGAGGTGCACCACCCTTCCGTGCGTGTCGCCCAGTAGCTGGAACTCGATGTGCCGCGCGCGGGCGAGGTACTTCTCCAGATAGACGGACCCGTCGCCGAAGGCGGTCTCGGCCTCGATGCGCGCGGTCTGGAACGCGCGGGCGAACGCGGCCTCCTCCTCGACCACGCGCATGCCCTTCCCGCCGCCGCCCGCGGCCGCCTTGATGATCACGGGGAACCCCATGTCCCTCGCGATGTCGAGCGCCTCGCTCGCGTCCTCCACCGTGTCTTCGGTCCCCGGCACGGTGGGCACGCCTGCTGCCTGCATCGCCCGACGCGCCGCCGCCTTGTCCCCCATCGCCCGGATGTGCTCCGCCCGCGGCCCGATGAAGACGATGTCGGATCGATCGCAGATCTCGGCGAACTCGGCGTTCTCGGCGAGGAAACCGTACCCGGGGTGGATCGCCTCGGCGCCGGTGATCTCCGCCGCGGAGATGATGCGCGGGATGTTGAGGTAGCTCTCGCGCGCGGCGGGAGGCCCGATGCATACCTCCTCGTCGGCGAAACGGACGTGCAGCGACTCGCGGTCCGCCTCGCTGTAGACCGCCACCGTCCGCACGCCCAGCTCGCGGCAGGCGCGTATCACGCGCAGGGCGATCTCGCCCCGGTTCGCTATCAGGACCTTGGAGAACACGAGGTGTCGGGGCTCAGTCCGGTTCGATGCGGAACAGCGCCTGGCCGTACTCCACCGGGTCGCCGTTCTGCACCAGGATTGCCCGCACGACCCCGTCGACTTCCGCTTCGAGCTCGTTCATGAGCTTCATCGCCTCCAGGATGCAGAGGGTCTGTCCCTTGGAGACCCGCGTGCCGACGTCGACGTAGGGCGGCGCCTCGGGCGCCGGCGCCCGGTAGAAGGTGCCCACCATCGGCGACTCGATGTCGACCCAGCCCGCATCCTCGGCCGGGGCGGCGGGCGCGGGCGGCGCGGCCCCGTCGGTGGGCGCAGCGGCTGCAGCGGGGGCCGGCGGCGGCGTGGTCGGACCCGGCGGGGGCGCCGGTGATGAGGATACGACGGGCGCGGGCGGCGGACTCTTCGACACCCGCACGCGAGTGCCGCCGCGGGCGACTTCGATCGAATCGATCCCGCTCTCGTCCACCGCCTCGATCAGACCCCGCAGGAAGTCGAGATCCAGCATGCTCACCCTCCCCTCTCCGACCCCGTCGGGCCGCCGCCATTGCCTGTGGAGTCGCGCACGTGCGCGACCAGTGCGCGAAGCCCCAGCTCGTAGCTCCGCGCGCCGAAACCCGTGATCACGCCGACCGCGTGGGCGGCCAGCAGGGACCGCCGACGCGTCCGTGACCTGGCCGCCAGATTGGTCAGGTGCACCTCCACGTACGGCCGGTCCACGCCGACCAGGGCGTCCAGCAACGCCACGCTCGTGTGCGTGTAGGCCGCCGCGTTCACGACGTAGCCCGCGAGGCTCGGTGCACCGTCACGGACCCAGTCCAACAGGATCCCCTCGTGGTTGGACTGCAGCGTATCGAGCTCCACGCCGAGCTCCTCCGCCAGGTCGCGGAGCCGGCTATCGATCTCCGCCAGCGTCGTCGTCCCGTACAGATCCGGCTGCCGTGTCCCGAGAAGATCCAGATTGGGACCGTGCAGGACGCCTACCCTCATTTCTTGAGACTCCGCAGCCAGGACCGGAACACCTCGACCTCTTCGTCGTCCGACGCCTCGTCGCCAGCAGCCGTCGGCCCGGAGTCCCCCTCAACCGACGCGTCGAGGAGCGATCGCGCCAGATCCCCCAGGTCGCCGCCGGCCGATTCGCGGACGCGCGTGCCCGGCCCCGGGCTTTCGGCGGACGGCCCGGGGGTCGCGCTCGGCCCGGCCTGTGGCTCGCTCGAAACGGCCGCAGCGGGCTGGATCCGGTCGGCCTCTCCGAGCTCGAGGATCGGCGCCGTAGGCTCGGCGCCCCCCGCGCCCGACGACGGGCTTGCGGCCCACGGCTCGGCTTCGAGGTCGAACGGCTCCGGCGCGGGGGCGGCCGCAGGGGCGCGTTCGACCGCGGGAGGCGGAGGTACGGTCCGACTCGCGTCCTCCGGCGGGGGAGCGGTCGTCGCGGCCGGTGTTGGCTCCTCCTCGGCAGGCGGGCGCGCATCCGCGGACGGATCCGCCCGCTCCGGACTCCACGGCGTCACCGGCGTCGCCGGGCCGACCGCGGGCTCCCAGCCGATCACGCCGCGCAGCAGGTCGCGAATGCTCGAGGCGCCATCGTCCTCACCGGCGAGCGCGCCGGCCAGCTCGGCGGCGAGGGCGTCCCGGGCGTCGGGTGCAGCGGGGGCTTCCGGAACGTCGCGGAAGTCGGGGAGGTCAGCCGCGCCGGAGATGTCAGAGGCCGCCGGCGCGATGCCGACGGACCCATCGTCGTCGCCTGCCGACTCGAAGACGGGGGCCAGATCGAGCGTGTCGGGCAGATCCGCGCCGACCTCCGACCCGCTGAACGCCGAGGGCAGCTCCGGTACGGGCGCGTCCGGAGCCGCATCGGACCCGGTCGGGTAAGCCTCGCGGTCCCCGGCCGCGATCCCGGCGGTCTCCGCGACTTCGGGGCCGCCGAGAGGACTGGCGGCATCCGTTCCGCCGTAGGGAATCGAGAACCCCCCCGCCTCTTCGAGCGGGGGCCCCGGTTCCGCGTCCTCCTCCGCCCAGGCTTCGACGGTGGGCGGCTCGTCAGCCGGGCCCGTCGCGAAGAGCTCCTCGAATTCCTCGCCCGTCCACGGCGCGCCCGGCTCTTCGGCCTGGGGCTGGAGCGGCGGTGTGCGGTCTCCGGCCGGATCGTCGCCGCGCTCCACGGCCCCCGGGTCCAGCCACGCGGCTCCTACCTCGACGGCGTCCTCGGCGCCGTAGGCGTCGGGCTCGGCGAAGGTAATCGGCTCGGGCTCCGGCGGTACCGCCTCGGCCGGAACCTCCAGTTCCTGCCACGTGCCGGCGTCCGACTCGAGTTCTTCCTCGTCGGTCGGTGCTGGGACCGACGCGGCCTGGTCTCCACCGCCGCCCTGCGGTTGGGTAGGCACCGTCGGCGCGGCCGCGCCGGCTACGTCCCCCCACTCCGGCCGCACGGGCTCGCCCTCGCCCGCGGCCACCCTGGCCTCCGCCTCCTGGAGCTTGGTCTGGAGCCGAAGGTTAGCGGGGCTCCGCTCGACCAGACGGCGGTAGACTTCGGCGGCCCGCCTGTGGAGTCCCTGTGCCGCATAGAGGTCGCCGAGGGTCTCGGTTTCGACGCCCGCCAGGTCCGATGGCACGTCGGCTCCGGGCAGGTCCGGGTCGAGCTCAGGCCAGCCTTCTCCGGGTGACGCGTCGTCGCCCGCCACGACCTCGGTGCCGGGATCGTGCAGGGGCGCGTCGTCCCCGGAGGACTCGACGCCGACGGTGGTCAATTCCAGCGCTGTGGTCGGAAGGTCCAGCAGCGGCAGGCCGTCCGCGGCTTCGAGTCCCGTGTCGCCATCCGTCTCTGCCAACGGCCGGGCCGGGCGCAGCGGCTCCTCCTCGAAGGGATCGTCGAGGGGTCGGGGCTCCACCGGCGACGTTGATACGGCGTCCCCGGCTGCGCCACCCAGCGCGCCGGCCGCGTGCTGCGCGGCCTCCTCTTCCTCTTCGGGCGGCGGAACCGCCGGGGCGCTGAGAACGGCGATGCGCTCCTCCACGTCCTCGTCCCCGGGCTCCAGCGAGGCCAGCGCCGACCAGTGCGCGAGGGCTTCTTCCCGACGGCCGCCCTCGTCCGCGGCCACGGCGAGGCGACGCAACGCGATCATGTTGTGCGGATCGAGCTCGAGGACGCGTGCGAACGATCGCTCGGCTGCGGCCGCCTCCCCGAGGTCCTCCAGGACGCGGCCCATCACGACGTGAGCGCTGGCGTAGTCCGGATGCTCGGTGAGGCCCCTGCGGAGGAGCTCCCTGGCCCGGGCCGCGTCACCGGCCCGTCGGTAGGCTTCTGCGAGGTGGGTGAAGACGCGGCCGCGCGGGTTCTCGGCGTGCATCGCCTCGAGTCGCGCGATTTCCTCGTTACTGGCTCGGGCCATTCCTCTCGCAGGATCGAAGGCTAGGTCGCCGTCTGGACACCGCTGGCGTCGAACAGAGCGGAGAACCGAGGTCCGGCCCGCTGCCTCGGCCCCCGAGTGACTGGCGACCGGTGCCGCACCTGCCGGGGCACACCCCAAGCGGACGGCACCGCTCCGCGCGGCGTGCACTACGGAATCGCCTCTCGGACGCGATACGGCTGGGGAGCGACCGCGCAAGATAGACGAGGCGCCGAAGTCGTGTCAACGCGCTCTTCGGCCCGCCTTGAACGTTGCCCTGAACCGATTTACAATTTACGGTTCCGCCCGAGCGGGCGACACGGCCTTTACCGTAGGGACGCGACGATGGTGATGAACAAGATGCGCGAGTGGACCAAATGGATCATGGTCCTGACGGCCCTCGCGTTCGGCGCCCTCATGTTCTTCGAGTGGGGGATGGACGCGAGCGGACAGTCGGCGCTCGCGATGGGTGGGGGCGAGATGGGACGCGTCAACGGCGACCCGATCAGCTACGAGGCCTGGCTGCCCGCGTACCAGCTTCTCTACGACCAGAGGCAGGAGGCGTCGGGCCGGCCCCTGACCTCGGCCGAGGCGCGCCAGATAGAGGACGAGACCTGGGAGCAGCTGATCTCCCAGGTGCTGGTGCGGCAGGAGTTGGCGCGTCGCGATATCGACGTGAGCGATGAGGAGATCCGCCAGGCGGCCCGGTTCGCGCCTCCGGCCTCGCTCCGCAACGACCCGCTATTCCAGACCGACGGCCAGTTCGACCTGAACAAGTACCACCAGTACCTGGCCTCGCCGGCGGTGGACCCCCGCCTGCTCGCCCAGTTGGAGGCGTACTATCGCGACCGCATCCCGCAGGCCAAGCTGCTCCAGCAGCTCGCCACCGGAGTGTGGGTGTCCGACGCGGAGCTGTGGGTGGCCTTCCGCGACCGCAACGAGACCGCCGAGGTCGAGTACGTGGTGGTCGACCCCGCCGAGGTGATAGCGGACGGTCGAGTGGAGGTCAGCGACGACGAGGTAGCACGCTACTACCGCGATCATCGCGAGGACTATCGCGACGCGGCGTCCGCGCAGATCAAGATCGCAGCGATCGACAAGACGCCCACGGCCGTGGACACCGCCGCCGCGCTCGAACGGGTCGCCGCGTTGCGCCAGGAAATCCTGGAAGGCGCCGACTTCGCCGACGTCGCTACGCGGGAGTCGGCCGACCCCGTCTCCGCTCAGGTCGGGGGCGACCTCGGTTCCTTCACCCGCGGGCAGATGGTGCCGGCGTTCGACCAGGCTGTATTCACGCAACCCGTCGGCGAGCTGGGCGAGCCCGTGCTCTCGCAGTTCGGCTACCACCTGATCGAGGTCACCGAGCGCGACGGAGACACCGCCAACGCGCGTCACATCTTGATTCCCATCGAGCTGACCTTCGAGTCCGAGGACCGGATCCTGGCCCTCGTGGATTCGCTCGCCGACCTGGTCGAGGATATGCCGCTGGACTCGGCGGCCGCGCGCCTCGACCTGGCGACACGTGTCGCCACGATCCGGGCCGACCAGCCGGTCGTCCCCGGCCTCGGCCCCCTCGACGAGGCGGTCGACTGGGTGTTCGAGGACCCGGAGAGCGAGGAGGTCCCGGTAAGCCCCGACTTCGAGAACGACCTCGTCTACTACGTGGTCGAGATCGTGAGCCAACAGCCGGAAGGGGTTCGACCGCTCGAGGCCGTCGCCGATGGGATCCGGGCGCGGCTGGTGGCCGAGCGCCGCACGGACCTCGCCCGGGCCGAGGCCACGACCATGCTGGAAAGGGCGCGGTCCGGAGGCGGGCTAGAGGCGCTCGCGGGCGACGGGCTAGAGGTGCGGACGGCCGGACCGTTCACCCGCATGGATTTCGTGCCGGATCTCGGGCAGGCGACCCAGGCCATCGGCGCCTCGTTCGGCTTGCCGCTGGGCTCCATCGGCGGCCCGTTCGACGCCGCCGGCGGCCGGCTCGTCCTGCTGCGTGCGGTGGCTCGGGAAGCCGCCGACCGCGCTCAATGGGAGGCTCAGAAGGATCTGCAGCGCGCCCGCGCGGCGGAGCAGCGCCAGCAGGCGATCGTCTCGGCGTACCTGAACGACCTTCGGGAAGCCGCCGACATCGACGACAACCGCGAAGCGGTGCTGCGGCCGCCCGATACCGGGCAGCAGGGGCTAGGCGGGGGCCTGTTCGGCAGCTGAGCCTGCCGGAAACCGAACGCGCGAAGGGCCCGGGGCACGCGTCCCCGGGCCCTTTCTACATCCCTCCGTCGACGCCTAGTCCGAGCCGCCGGTGGTGCTCCGCGGCTCCTCCACCGGCGGCGCCGCGGCCGGCTGCGCCGGCTCCGAGGCCGCGGGCGGCGCGACCGTCGGACGCGCCTGCGCGGGCGGCACCTCGCGGCGCTCGGGTTCGGTCGACCGGGCGACGTCGGCGTGGATCTCCGACACCGACGACTTGAACTCGCGGATCCCCTTGCCGAGAGACGCGCCGATCTCCGGGAGACGCTTCGCGCCGAAGACGAGCAGCACGATGAGGAGAATGATGATCAGTTCGGTAGGGCCGAGACCGAATGGCATGACAGGTCCTCCCTGGCAGCAGCCTGCTAATAGAGCCAGGAGCGCGCCACCAGGGCGGCTCCCAGTATACCCACAAGGCTCAAGATGTTGACGTTCAGCGTCAAGGGGCCGAGGACCAGCGCGATAGCGCCCACGTCGACTCCGAGCGGGCCCAGCGAGGCCGAGGCGGACGTCGTCAGAAGGGTTCGAGTGGCGCTTTCCGGCATGAAGAGCACCACCAAGCGCGTCAGCAAGGCGCCCACGACGAGGCCCGCGACGACCACCCAGAAGGGCCGCATGCCGGACAGACGCCTGGGCGCGATCGCCGAGCCGCCGATGCCGAGTCCCGCCATGCTATGCCGCCGGCAAGGCGGCGAGCCGCCGCTGGGACATCAGGCCCTCCTGTCGACGACGTAGGACACGGCGAGTCTGAGGCCGTCGGCCGATTCGCCCGGCGGAACGGCCTCCAGCGCCGCCAGCGCGGCGTCCCCATAGCCCCGCGCGCGCTCCATGGCGAGCTGCACGCCGCCCCTGGCGTGCACGATCTCGGTCACCCGGGCGATTCCTTCGTCGGTCGGCGCGCCGTCCGCGAAGAACGCCTCCACTTCCCTCCGCTCGGCGGCGTCCATGCGTGGCAGCGCCTCGATGAGCGGCAGCGTCACCTTGTGTTCGCGCAGGTCGTGCCCGCTCGGCTTGCCGGTGGCTTTCTCCGTCGCGACGTAGTCGATCACGTCGTCCACGATCTGAAACGCCATGCCGAGCTCGTGTCCGTACGTCGTCAACGCTTCGCGGTGCGCCCCTCCCCCCACGAGCGCCCCTAGCTCGCAGGAGGCCGCGATGAGCGAAGCGGTCTTCGATGCGATCAGGCGGTAGTAGGCTTCTTCGTCCAGGTCCAGCGTGTCCGCGGCGTGCAGCGCCCGCAGCTCGCCCACGCTCATGCGATTCGCCGCGCGGGCGAG
This sequence comes from Longimicrobiales bacterium, assembly GCA_035465395.1. Lineage (GTDB taxonomy): Bacteria > Gemmatimonadota > Gemmatimonadetes > Longimicrobiales > RSA9 > DATHRK01. Next base: position 80,041 of record DATHRK010000006.1, read on the forward strand.
CACGCCGATCTGCTCCAGATCTCCCAGCTCCGCCAGCCGCGCGACCGAGCGGCTGTACAGGAAGTCGCCCATGATGATTGCGGTGCGGTGATTCCAGAGTGCGTTCACCGTGGGCATCCCGCGGCGCATGACCGAGTGGTCGACCGCGTCGTCGTGTACCAGCGTCGCGAGGTGCACGAGCTCGACGAGCGCGGCGACCGTCTGGGCGGTCTCGACCTCGGCTCCCTGGACCCGGCTCGACAGCAGCACGAGCGTCGGCCGGAAGAGCTTACCGCGCTTGAGGAGGATGTAATCGCTGACGTCGGCCAGGGGCCGATAGTCGGAGACGGCGATCCGTCGCATCTCGCGCACGACCCCTTCGAGGCTCTCCCGCACGGGGTCTTGAATCGTGGCCAGCCCCGGCGGGACGGTCGTCAGCATCGGCTCCGGGCGTCTCCTTCGTGGGTCGGAAAGGGCCGCCAAAGTACGAGCACCCCCCGGGACTGTCAAAGCCTTTCCAGCCTTTCGGATACGTCCCTGAAATCGATGTCGAGGGAGAGCACTCGCTCGTAGGCTTCGCGGGCGTCGTCGGGACGCTGGAGCTCCTCGTAGCACCGGCCCAGGTGGTAGTTGACTCCCAGCAGCTCGTTCGGATCGGTGGCCATATCGTTGGCGCCCTGCCGCAACAGCTTCTCCGCGATCGCGTAGTCGCCCTTCTCCATGAAGCACTGGCCCAGCTCCTCGTACACCTTCAACCGGTGGGAGCCGAAGCGCAGCGCCGTCTGGAATTCCGCGATCGCCTCGTCCAGCAGTCCCATCTCCTTGAACGCGATGCCCAGGTCGTAGTGACTGGCGGTGTCTTCGACCGACACGTGCTCGCTGACCTTGGACCGGAACTGCGAGAGCATCTCGTGGAAGTCCTGATCCTCGTCCCCGCTCGGAACCTCCTCTTCGACCACGAAGCGCGTGGTCTCCACGGCGGCATCGCCGACCAGCGCCGCCAGGTCCACGTAGTCCGAGGCATCGCCCCCGCCCGCCGCCGCGAGAGCTTCGCGCGCCTCGGCGTGCGCCGGGTCCAACCCGACCACGCGCTGCCAGGAGCTCCTCGCAGCCTCGGCGTCGCCGGCATCACCGAGACGACGGGCGAGCGCCGACAGGGCCTCGACGGCGCTCCCGTCACCGGCGCGCTCGAGCATATCGGCGCGCAGGCGCATCGCCCGCAAGCTGCGCGGGGCCAACTCGGCCATCAGGTCCGCCAATCGCACGGCGTCGTGCGTGGCGTCGCGCTCCTGGGCGGCCCCGGCCGCGTGCTCCAGAACGTCGAGGGCGTCGTCCACGCGCCCCTCGGCGATCATCGCTCGGGCTCGCTCCTCGGGCGTTCGCGGCGCGGCGAATTCCTCGGGGATCTCGGCGACGAGGGCGTCCTCGGACGCCGCGGGAGGCGCCATCGCCTCCGCCACCGGGGGCTCGACCGCCTCCGCCGTCGGCGGCGCCGCGACCTCCTCCGCGTCGCCGAGCGCGGGCAGATCCTCCAACAGCTCGGACGATGTCGGGGCGGCGATGCGCTCCTCCACAGCCTGGTCCGCGTCGAACGGGTCCACCAGGTCCAAGGCGTCGTCGACCGCGACCGGCGCTTCGGGCTCCGCCCCGGTCCCGGTCGCGAAGAGGGGGTCGGCGGAGGCGTCCACGTCCAGCAGCGGCAGGTCGTCGATGTCGTCCTCATCCCCGTCCAGCGCGTCGTCCCCTGCGATCACGGGCGACATCGGGCCGGACCCGGTTTCGCTGCTGCCGCGCGCGACGTCGGTCCATTCCGGCATGGGCATGGGCCCGTCGTCCTCCGCCAGCGGCGGCCTCGAGCCCGCGTCCTCGGACGCGATCGGGTCCGCCTCCGCCGGGCGGTCGACGACGGCGCCATACGCCTCGGCGTACGCCGGCTCGTCGCTGAGGAGCGATTCGACGCTCAGCGTCGTGTAGTCGTCCGCATCGGCGTCGTCGCGAACGTCGCCCAGCACGACGTCGGCGATGGCCCGTTCGTCGGAGTCTCCACCGACGGGGCCGAGGGCGTCGAGATCGGCCGGCGCGTCGAGTCCCAGGTCCTCGGGTGGCCCGTCCGCGAGGTCCGCCTCTCGCTGCGCCATCGCGGGCGGCTCGTCCAGATCGACCAGGTCCGTCTCGTACCCGTCGCCGGGCGCCGAGAGCTCGGCAACCGGCTCCGCACTCGTGTCGATGGGACGGATGGCCGTGGCGTCGTCGGGGTAGACCAGCCCCCCTTCCTCGGGTGCGCTCGGCGGCTCGGCGGCAGGCTCGTGGTCCAGGGCGGCGGCGCTCGAGGCTGCCGGGGGGGTGAAGCTCGGATCCAGCGCGCGGGCTTCCGCGGCGACGGCGTCGATCGCGTCTTCATCGCCAGCCTGGGCGTAGCCGTCCGCCGCGCGCCCGAACGCGGACATGGCGTTGTCATTGCGCCCCTGGGAAGCGTACTGACGACCCAGCTGGGCCCATACGTCGGCGTCCTGCGACAGCTCGGCGAACTCCTGTAGCGCCCCCAGGGACTCGTCCATGCTGCCGGCGGCCGCGAGGCGCTCCGCGTACTCCAGGAACCAGCGACGCGCATCGGTCAGGAAGCCTTGGTCCGCACACAGCCTGCCCAGCTTCTCGTAGAGCGGGATGCGGTCCGCGTCGTAGCGCAAAGCCTTGTTGCATAGCGCGATCGCGTTGTTGAGAAAGCCGGATTCGGCATAGCGATCAGCGGCCTGGACGTAGTAATCCACGGCCGATTCGGTCTGACCGAGCCGCAGGTACAGGTCTCCGATCCTGTTGTACAGGCCGAGCTCGCCGTCCCCCGCCTCCTGCTCCAGCGCGCGGCGATAGAGCTCGATCGCGCGATCCCAGTCCTCGGTCTGCTCGAACCGGCGCGCCTCGTCCTTCAGCTTCATCGTGGAACTCATCCCGACCTCACTTCGAGGAATCCCCAACCGCCCAGTCCCGCGCCCCGAGCGCTTCCAGCACCCGGGCCCCGAGGACCCGCTCGCCCCCGAGAGGACCCAAACGCAACCGCTCTGCCGCGGCGCCGCGCAGCGCGCCGTCCGGCAGCAGGCCGATCACCTCCGTCGCGCCCATGGCGCCGCCCAACGAAGCGACCGAAGTCTCGATCGCGCGGTACACCTCCAGCGGATCCGTCGCCGCCAGATCCTCGACGTTCATCGAGATCTGCACCGCGTCCCGCCGGTCGAGGCGGAACGCCAACGCCCGCACACCGGCGAACCCGCCGTTCGCGGCGCGGATCGCGCGCGCGATGCCCCGTGCGGCGCCCAGATCCACGCCGTGGATCAGGACGTTCCACGCGAGCAGCACGTCGCGTGCTCCTACGCATACGGCACCCGCCGTGGGGTGGGCCCCGGCGTGCGTCCAGGCCGGCGGCAGCGCATCGGGCTCGCGCCCCCGCGGCCAGCCGGCGGCCAGCGTCTCGAACCCGCCCCGCCGCAGATCCGCCAACGCGCGCCCCGGCGGAGACGACGCCTGCGCGTAGTAGTACACCGGCACGCCGACCTCGCGGCTGATCGCGCGGCCGACGCGGTGCGCGAGCGCACGGGCGTCCTCCATGGAAGCGTGGACGAGCGGCACGAAGGGGAGCACGTCGAGCGCGCCGACCCGGGGATGCACGCCCCGGTGCCGTCGCAGGTCGATCCGCTCCGCCGCGACGCGGGCGAGCGAGACCGAAGCTGCCTCGATCGTCTCGGGTGTTCCGAGAAGGGTCAGCACCGACCGGTTGTGGTCCGGATCGGCCGACCAGTCCAGCACCTCGGCTCCGGCTCCTAGCACCGCTTCCACCGCCGCCTCCACCACCGCCAGGTCCCGTCCCTCGCTGAGGTTCGGGACGGCCTCCATCAGCCGGTGAGGCATGCCGTGCAAGATACACCGATTTCGTAGGCCACTACAAGGCGATCCCGCGTGCCAGGTCCGCCAGTGTACCTTCGCGGACGAGCGCCGCCGCGGCGTCCAGGTCGGGCGCGAGGACGCGATCGTCTTCGAGCCGAGGGACGACCTCGCGAAGCTCCGAGCGCGCCCGCTCCGCCACGGCGCCGGTCCGCAGCGGCTCCAGGAAGTCGAGCGCCTGGCACGCGGCGAGCAGCTCCATACCCAGCACGGTCTCCAGCAGCGCGACCGCCTGCTCGGCCTTCAGCGCGGCACCGACACCCATCGACACGTGGTCCTCCTTGTTGTTGTCCGTGGGGATGGAGTCGACGCTCGCGGGCACCGCGAGCCGGCGCATTTCCGCCACGAGGGCTGCAGCGCCGATCTGCACGATCATGAGCCCGGACCGCACGCCCGGAGCAGGCGTGAGGAACGCCGGCAGCCCGGACATCGAGGGGTCGACCAGTCGCGCGATGCGGCGCTCCGCGATGGCCCCGAGGTCGGCGCACGCGATCGCGATGAGGTCCAGCGCCTGCGCCACAATCTGGCCGTGGAAGTTCCCGCCGCTCAGCACGCGACCATCCCGCGCGAACACCAGCGGGTTGTCGGTGACGCTGTTGATCTCCACCGACAGCACCTCGCGGACGTAGCCGAGCAGCTGACGCGAGGCGCCGTGGACCTGGGGCATGCAGCGCAGGGAGTAGGCGTCCTGGACCCGCGGGTCCCCGCTGCGGTGCGATTCGCGGATCTCCGAGCCCTCCAGCAGGCCTCGCAGGCGCGCGGCGCTGAGCGCCTGCCCGGGGTGCGGACGGGCCTCCTGGATGGCCGGGTCGAAGGCGTCAGGGGTGCCGCGCAGGGCATCCAGACTCAGGGCACCCGTCACGTCGCAGGCGTCGACCGCCCGCTCCGCGGCGAGCAGCGCCAGCACCCCGATGGCCGTATGGACCTGCGTGCCGTTGATGAGGGCGAGGCCCTCCTTTGCGGCCGGCGCGAGCGTGCGCAGCCCGGCGCGGCGTAAGGCTTCCGCCGCGGGCTCCCACCCGTCTCCGGCGCGCACGTCGCCTTCGCCCAACAGCGCCAGGGCGACGTGGGCGAGCGGCGCCAGGTCTCCGGAGGCACCCACGCTGCCGAAGCGCGGGATGCGGGGCAGGATGTCGTGTGCGAGGAGGTCGAGGAGGCCCTCTATCACGGCCGGGCGCACCCCCGACGCACCCGCGGCGAGGGTGTTCGCCCGCAGCAGCAGGATCGCCCGCGTCGCCTCCGCCGAGAGCGGCTCCCCGACGCCGGCGGCGTGGCTGCGCAGCAGATTTGCCTGTAAGTCGGCGAGGTCGTCGGCGGGGATGACGATATCGGATAGCGCCCCGAAGCCGGTGTTGACGCCGTACACGGTGCGGCCTTCGGACAGCACCCGGTCCACCACCGCGCGGGATGCCTGCACCGACTCGCGCGCCGACGGCGCCAGCTCGATGTCGTGGCGCTCGCCGCGCGCGACCGACTCCACGTCCTCCAGTGTCAGGTTCCGGCCGCTCAGCGAGAGCGGTGGGGTCACTGGAGCCTCCGCGGATCGCTGCGCTGCTCGTAGTCGATCTCGAGGTCGCGCTGATCCCGCAGCGCCACGCGGAACTCGAAGCTGAAGTTGCCGTTCTGCGTGCGCACGAAGTCGAAGTTGGCCTCCCAGCGGTGCAGGTCGCGGGTCAGCCGGAGGACGTGATTGGCGAACGCGGCGTCGGTGACGTTGTAGGCCGTCTGCCAGACCGCCGACCAGTTCTCGGTGGGGCGGAACGTGACCGTCCCGTTGACCATCTGGCTCTCCTGGTCGGGCAGATCACGGGGGCGGTTGAGGCTGTAGTTGAGCTGCGCGCGCCAGGAGCCGATGCCTCCCGTCGCCCGTGGGGCGCGGAACCCTCCGGACGTGAGCGCCAGGCGGTCGTCGTCCTGGCGCTGCTCGGCGCCCTCCTCGAGCTCCTCGATCTCACCGCCTTCCGCCTCGCCGGCCGCGTCGCGCTGCTCGCGCTCCCGGGCTTCCTGCGGATCGTCGCCGAGGCCCAGCCAGCGGAACAGGAAGAAGTTGTTGTCGATCGCGAACGACGCGTTCATGCTGGCGAGGTGCGGGTCGAAGGTTCGGTCCATCTCGCCGTCGACGCCGGCCTCCTCGCGAAAGAGATCGTGCGTGGTTTGCAGCTGGAGGCCGCGCAGCAGGTCCGACGTGAACGAGTTGGAGAGGCTGGTCGTAGTGAAACCGTCGCCGCCGTCGCGAGCCTCGACGAAATCGTAGGCCACGGCGCTCGTCGCGATCGACAGCAGCATCAGCTTGCGCGCCTGTGGCAGCCGGCGCGGCTCCTCGCCCGGCGCCGCGGCCGGGCCGTCGAGCGTCGGGGCCGCCAGGCTGTCCGCCCCCGCCCCCGCGCTGTCGGGCTCCTCGTACTTCGCCTCGAACGTCTGCTGCAGGCCGATCTCGATGCGGTTCTGCTCGCGACCCGCGGCCGAGGCGCCGAAGACCATCTCCTGAAGCTCGCTCAAGTCGGGTGCGGGCGAGTACGAGTAGCTGAAGCGGGGCGACAGCTTGTGCCGGAAACGCTCGAACCGTCCGACGCCCGGGAAGAACCCATACATCGGCGTCTCCATGTCCGCGCGCAGAACGACGCGCATCGGCCCGGCGACGCGGTCGATCGCCAGGCTGTCGTCGCGCACGTAGTCCTGCCGCAGGGACACGCTGGGCCGCAGCGTGCTCGTTCCGATCAGTCGCTGCTGGTAGTTCAGGCCAGCGGACCAACTGGCGTTCTCCTGGAAGCTGCCGGGCTGCAGGAACGTGGAGTCGGCCGAGAGCGTGTCGGGGGCGAAGATGGTGATGTTGCGATCGGCGACCGTCATGCGGTTGAGCGAGAAGCTCTGGTTGATCGACAGGCCACCCAGCCGGAACGCGCTGGTGGCCGTCGCGTCGCGTGTCGTGCGATCGGCGGTCCGGCTCGCGGGGTCCGCGTTCTCGTCGATGTCGATCTCGCTGTTACGGAAGCGCACGCCGCCGTTCCAGCTACCCGAGAACCCCGTGGGGGAGCCGAACAGCGCGACGTTGGAGATCGAGATTCCCGCGCTCGGAGCCGTCAGCTCGACCCTGCCGTCGTCGAGGTACTGCTTGCGGTCCGCTATCGCGTCGAAGGATCCCCAGTCGAAGAGTCGTCGCAGGGACGCGTTGGACTGTATCGACCGGTTCAGCTCGCGCGGATCGAACGTGTTGCGCCGGACGAAGTCCTCCGAAGACACGTAGTTCGCGTTGACGGCGACGGTCGTGCGCTCGCCGGGGCGCCAGGAGTTGGTGCTGCGGACGGTCAGCTCGCGCCCGCCCTCGTCGCGCCAGAACTGCTTGTAGATGACGTTGCCCTGCAGGAACTGGCGCAGCCAGCGGTACTCGAAGTCCCCGCGCAGGGCGACGTAGTTGTCGGAGAACCAGTCGAACGCCAGCGCCGTGCCGAGGTAGTCGCTCATCGCCCAGTAGAAGCCGATGTCGGTGATGCGGCGCTGGTAGCCGGACGACGTCCTGGCCACGTCCTGCATGCCGAACCGGGGCGTCAGGAAACCGCTCTTCCGCCCCTCGCGCAGGCTCTGCACCATGAACGGCAGCCAGAAGACCGGCACGTCAGCGAAGTTCAGCGTCACGTCCCGGGCAACGAGGACCGAATCGCGCACGATCTTCACTTCGCGCGCGGCGAAGTGGTAGTGAGGATCCTCCTGCTGGCAGGACGTGAACTCGGCGTCGTGGGCGAACACGCGCGACGCCGCGACCGGGTACATCTGCTCGCCCGACACCCGCCACTCGGCGTTCTGCTGGAACGTGGTGCGGGCGTCCAGCGCGACGCCCAGGCGGCGAGGCACGTTGTAGCACACCCGGGTCGACGTCACCGGTGAGTCGCTGGCTCCCGTGAAGGTGGGCTCCCCGTAGCCGCACACCACCTGGCTGGTCAGGTCGTACTCCACCAGCGAGTCCGCCTCCAGCCCGCGACCTTCCTGGTCGACCCGCGCGTCGGGCCCCCGCAGAAGCACCGTCGAGCTGTCCAGGTCGAGCAACGCCGACTCGCCTGCGTACACGAGAGCGCGAAAGCCGCCCAGCGCGGTGAGGGCCTGCATCACGGAATCGGGGACGATCGCGGCGGGCTCGCCGCCCGCCGGCCGGCCCTGCGGCCGGCCGGGCACCCGCCCGGCTCCCAGCTCGCCGAGCGAATCCGGGTCCTCGACGCGTCCGACGCCGCCGTCGGCCGGGGCCAGGCCCCGCAGCCGCAACAGCGCCCGCTGCGCCGGCGTGAGGGTGGAGTCTGCTGCGGCCGAGTCGGGCGCCGCGAAAGCCGAATCCGCGGCCGTCGAATCCGCGCGTGCCGCGGCGCTGTCGGTGTTTTCCTGCGCGTCCAGTCCCGCGGCCCCCGCGAAGACCGCCACTGCGAGCCCCGTGAGCGGCCACGCGCGCCTCACGAGGCTTCCATCCAGCGTCCGGGGTCGGTCGACGGCACGTCCGCGCGCCGCCGCTCGACCAGTCGGGTCAGGCCGATGCTCAGCTCGTACAACAGGATCAGCGGCACCATCAGGAACACCGTCAGCAACACCACGTCCCCGGGGGTGATCAGGCTCGCCACGATGGCGATGGCCACGATGGCGTATCGCCGCTTCTCGCGTAACGCGCGCGAGGACACGAGGCCCAGCGAAGCGAGCACGAGCATCACGACCGGCAGTTCGAAGATCGCTCCGAAGGCCAGCAGCAGGCGCACGACGATGGCCAGGTAGGGGCCTATGACGATCGCCTGCTCCAGACTCTCACCCTGAAAGCCCATGGTGAAGCGAAGGGTGATCGGCAGGGCGACAAAGTACGCGAGCGCGACGCCGGCGGCGAACAGGACGAGGCCCAGATACAGCGCCGGTACGATGGCGCGCCGTTCCGAGGGCAGGAGCGCCGGCGCGAAGAACGCCCATACGTGGTACACGACGATCGGTAGCACGAGCAGGAGGCCCACGACGGCCGCCAGCTTGAGCGTCACGAAGAACGGATCGGTCGGACTCAGATACTTGAGCTTGGTGTCGCCCAGCAACGGCTCGATCGGGGTGATGAGCAGTTGCAGGACCTCGAATTGGGTGACGACCCAGAGGCCGATGAAGAAGCCGATGACCATCGCCGCGAGGATCCACAGGATGCGGCGGCGAAACTCCTCCAGGTGGTCCAGGAAGGGCATGGCGTCCGGGTCCGAGCCCGGTGCCCGCGCGCGCAGCTTGTCGAGAATCGCCATGCCCGGTGCCTCGGTCTCAGAGCGGCAGGCGCGCTTGATCGGCCTCGAGCGCCTCGTGCGCCTGTCGGGCGCGCAGTTCCTCGAGCTCCTCGCGGAACGCGTCGATGTCCTCGAATTCGCGGTACACCGACGCGAAACGCACGTAAGCCACGTGATCGCGCTGCTGCAGCCGGTCCATCACGAGCTCCCCGATTCGGCGACTCTCCACCTGTCCCGTCCCGGATGCCTCCAGCTCATCCTCGATCGAATCCACCATGGCCTCGATCTCGTCGGGGCGAATCGGCCGCTTGGCGCACGGCAGCCGGATGGCGCGCAACAGCTTCGCCCTGTCGTAGGGCTCCGACGTGCCGCCCGACTTGAGCACCTGGAGCGGCCGCTCCTCGACGTACTCGTAGGTCGTGAAGCGTCGCTCGCAGGCGAGGCACTCCCGACGTCGACGTACGGCCCGACCCTCCCGGCTCGTGCGGGAGTCGACGACCCGGTCCTCGGTCTCGGCGCAGAACGGACAACGCATGGGCGTCTCGTGCCGATGCGCGGAGCCGCCGGGGCGGCTCCGGCTCGGCGGTCAGCTCGAGAGGGCCTGCAGGCGCTCGCTGGCCAGCCTGGCCTGCTCCGACCGCGGGTAGCCCGAGAGTACGCGGTTGAAGTAACCACGCGCTTCCTCGATGTTGCCGCGCTCCTGCGAGATCACCCCGGCGCGATACAGTGCGGCGGGGGATCGAGGCGAATCGGGGTACAGTTGCACGACCCTGTCGAGCGCCTGGAGCGCGGCGTCCAGATCTCCTTCCTGATAGTACGTCTCGCCGATGTTGTACTGCGCGTCGGGGGCCCGCGGATGTTGCGGGTTCTCTCGCAGGAGTTGCTCGAACGCGAGGCGCGCGGTCTCGGCCGCGCCGCGATCGAGCTGCTCGGTTCCGGCGATGTAGAGATCGTCCCCCTCCACGCCCGACGCGCCGGGCGCGGCGCCCTCGACGGGCGCCTGAGGGGGAACCTCTTCCCGACGAGACATGTCCTCGCGGAGCTGGTTCAGCCGCCGCTGGCTCTGACCCGTCAGCTCCTGGATCTGGATGAGCTGTTGCTCCATCGCCAGAAGCTGATTCCGCAGCTCACCGCGGCTCGTCACGACCTCGTTGCCGAGCGCCCGCAGCGAGTCCCGGAGCGCCCGGTGCTCGCCGCTCAGCATCGACAGGATCGAGTCCTGGCGTGCCATCACGGCGCGCACGTCGCCTCGCAGGTCGCGCACGTCCCGTTTCGTCGCGCACCCACCGGCCGCCAGCGTCGTGGCGCCCAGCAGCAGCACCGCGAGCGCGCGCCCGCCTCGCTCGGCCCCGCCGCGGGAGTGCTCGCGCACGGCGCTCACCGGGTGCCCGGGGGCTGAACGGCGTCGGTGCCCGACGTGACCGCGAACTCGGCGCGTCTGTTGCGGGCGTAGGCCTGCTCATTTTGCCCCGGGTCGGCGGGCTGCTCCTCGCCGAAGCTGACGACCTCGAGGCGGCTCGCCTGGATTCCGAACCCCGTGAGGAAGTCGCGGGCGGCCGTCGCACGCCGCAGGCCCAGCGCGAGGTTGTACTCGATCGACCCACGCTCGTCGGCGTGCCCCTCGATGCGCAGCCGCACGGGCGGGCTCGCGCGGAGAATGTCGGCCTTGCGCCGCAGCGTCTCGCGGGCGTCGGCCTCGATCGAGAACTGGTCGTAGCCGAAGTAGACCGGCGCGGTCAGGTCCTCCATCGCTCGGCGGATGGCCTCGCGGCGAGCGGCGTCGCCGTCGTCCGCGGGCGTTGCGGTGGGTGCCCGGTCGGTCGTCTCGACACGCGGTTCGCCGGCGGTATCGTCCTGCTGAGGGAGCGGCTCGGGCGGTTCCGGGTTGCCCCCGCAGGCCACCAACAAAGCGGCCGCTGTCGCCGTCGCAAAGGTCGTCTTCCTCATCGTCGTCATCCCCTCCCCGTGTGATGTTCGCGGGGCAGCCGCCCCTCCGCACCCGGCCCTCCGCCGGTCGCGGACCCTCCAACGGTGCTGCGGCGCCCGACTACGGCGCGTAATCCGACGCCGAGGCCAGGCTCGGACTCCAATCGGGCAGCTGGTACCCCTCGCCCTGCAGGAGCGTGCGAATGCGTCCCGTGACCGAATCGATCACGTACAGGCCGGCGCGGCCACCGCGTCGGCCGGAGAACACGATATGCCGTCCGTCCGGGGCCCAGCTCGGGTCTTCGCTCACGCCGTCGGACGTGATCTGGCGCACGGTGCGCCCCGGCGCGTTCGCGTCGGCGATCATCACCTGGAACGCGCCGCGCGAGCGTCCGTGGAAGGCCACGAGCGACCCGGTCGGCGACCAATCGGGCGACGTGTAGTAGCCCGGTTCATCGTACACGTACGGCGACAGCAGTTCCGCGTTCCCGCCGTCGGCATTCGCCACGAAGATATGCGGCTGGACCAGGCGATTGGATTGGAACGCGATGCGGCGGCCGTCCGGCGACCAGGTGGGAGAGAGGTCGTCCCGTGGGCCGGCGACCTGGCGGGTAAGGCAGCACTGCCTGCGGACGTTGTAGCGGAAGATCTGGACATCGTCCCCCAGCGCGGTCGCGAAGGAGATCTCTTCGCCGTTCGGCGCGTACGATGGCGTGATGAGGAACGGCCGGTCGTCCAGCACGGCGGCGGCTCCGCCGAGCGCGCGCTCGCGCAGCTGCCAGCCGCGCCCGCCGTGCACCGTGAAGGCGATGCGCGAGCCGTCCGGCGACCAGGCCGGAGAGTAGAGCAGGCCCTGGGCCCGCTCTATGACCTCCTGCGCCTCGCCGTCGTAGTCCACGAGTACGAGCTCGAAGCCGCCCCCCGAGCGCTTGCGCACGACCGCGATGCGGCTGGTCGCGGCGCCCGGCTCGCCGCTCGTCCAGCGGACGATCTCGTCGGAGGCCACGTGCGTCGCCACCCGGAACCCGCGCTCATCCGACATCGGCAGGCGGAAGGCTCGGATCTCGCGAACGCGCCCGTAGACGACGTCGTGCAGCGTGATTCGGAGCAGCGCTCCGGCGCCGTCGGCCTCCAGCGCCCCCGTCACCAGATAGACCAGGCCCAGGTCGTTCCAGGCGTCGTAGTCGACCGGCCCGGCTCCGAGGGTGCTCGGCACGGTCACCATCTCGTAGCGGTCGCTGAAGTCCAGATCCTGCTCGACGATCGCCTGGGCGTCGCGGGCCGCCGCCGCCAGGCCCGGCGAGGAGGAAAAGGGCCGCACCGCGATGCGGTCGCGCGGCGAGGCCTGATAGATCAGGCCGAGCGTGACGCCGCGCGGCACGTCGTTCTCCTGCGCGGCCAGCGGGGCGGCGCACGCCGCCAGGGCCACCGCGGTCGCCGCCCGGCGCAGAAACATCGAAGGCTTGGTCAGCACGCTTCCAGTCGGTTCGAGGAAAACGAGAACTGCACGGGCAGCAGGTCGTGCGGCCAGTGCGCGGGCAGCTCGCCGTACGCCTTGCGCGACCCGGCGGCTTCGACCGCGCCGCGCGCCGCGAGATCGAAGCGGAAATTGCCCGATCCGCGCACGATGCGAATTCCGCGCGTGCCGCCATCCCGCAGGATCTCGAAATAGACGCAGGCCCGCAGGCCGGGGTCCCCGGTCCAACGGAAGTACCTGCGATTCTGGCGAATGATGTTCTCCAGGTACGCCGGATCGGAGAAATCCTCGCCGTCGATGCGTACCTCGAGATTCTCTCCGCCGGCGCTCTCCGGGTCCGGCTCCGGCCCCCGGCTGGGCTGGGGCGGGCGTTCCGGCTCCGGCTCGCGCGGTTCGGCGGCCGGTGGCTGCGGGCGCTCCGGCTCGGGCAGGAGCTCGGGCTCCGGCTGCGCTTCCTCCTGCGCCGGCACCACCACCGGCTCCGGCTCGGGAGGCGTCGGCTGATCCTGCCCGGCCTCCGTCGGCGGCGGCGAAACGAGCTCGACGCGATACACCTCGAAGGCCGGCAGCGGGTCGGCGGTCAACAGCGCCACCACGACGGCGCCCGCCACCACCATGGCGTGCACGAGCAGAGACAGGAGCACGGCTCCCCGGCCCGGCCGGGCGGAAGCTCGCCGCCGTCCGCCGGTCCAACCCGGGCCCACGGCCTCCTTTTGCGGGTCGCCTTCAGTCACCGTCCATACCGCCTTCCGTCCTACTTTCGCCCCGCGCCGCGGGTCTCACGCTCCCACGGCTCCGCGGCGCGTCTCGATGCCCGCGCAGGGGAGACGCGCCCCTGCTCGGCGCTGATACCGTCGTAGGGACGGCTTCGGTCCGCGTGCGGGCGACCGCGCGCCGGAGCTCGATCACGACTCCCGGGGCTCCACGACGAGGCTGACCTCCGCGACATCGAGGCGCATGAGGGCGCCCAGCACGCGCGCCACACGTTCGTAGTCGACGCCGCCGTCTGCGCGCAGGTAGACGACGGCCGCTCCGCGCTGGCGGACGTAGTCCGGGTACAGCGCCTCCAGCTCGTCGAGCCCCGCGACCGGGACCTCGCCGAGGTGGATGGCTCCGCTGCGTTCGATCGACACGATCACGCCCTCGGAGCTCGTGATGGGCGCGGAATCGGCGCGGGGCAGCTGGAGCTCCACGCCGCCCTGCAGGATCGGCGCGGTAATGATGAAGATGACCAGCAGGGTGAAAGCCACGTCCACCAGGCTGGTGACGTTGATCTCGGCGAGCGTGGGCAGGCCCTGGCGCCGTCTCACAGCCGCCCTTCCCTCGCAAGCGCGCCGATGAACTCGCTCGCGAAGCCTTCGAGCTCACCCTCGAACAGGTTGAGCTTGGTGACGAACCAGTTGTAGGCGATGACGGCCGGAATCGCGACGGCCAGGCCGGCCACGGTGGTGATCAGGGCCTCGGCGACCCCGGGAGCCACGGCGCCGATGTGGGCCGAGCCGGTAGCGGTGATTCCGAGGAACGCGTCCATCACGCCGATCACGGTGCCGAGGAGCCCGAGGAGGGGCGACACCGTGCCGATCACGGCCAGCCAGAGCACTCCGGACGAGAGCTCGTCGCGCTCGGCCGCCTGCTCCTTTTCCAGGACCAGCCGCAGCGCGTGCAGCTGGGCCTCCGAGAGGCCGGGAGTCGGCGGCGCGTCGGCCTTCAACGCGCCGGGCCTGAGCTCGCTGAAGAAATTGATGCCCTGCCGGAACACCCTGACGTAGGCGCTGTCCGGTAGCCGGTGCACGGTCTGGTAGGCGTCCTCCAGCCGGACCGCCCGATCCATGGCGGCAATGAAGCGCGCGCCGGATCGTCGCAGCCGGCGCAGCTGACCGGCCTTCCAGAGGATGATGATCCAGCTGAACAGCGAGGCGATGAGGAGCACGCCCAGGATGATCTGCGTGGGAAGACCCGCCCCGACGACCATGTCGAGGGAGGTCTGCGGCGCGCGGGCGCCCGCCTGCGCCGCGATCACGCCGCCCCCCGCATCGAACCGATGTGCGCGAGAGTCTTCGCGAGCCCCTCGTCGAGCGTGGTTTCCGGGCGCCAACCCAACGCCCCGAGCCTCCTCGCGTCCAGAGCGGACCTGTCGAGATCTCCGGGCCGAGCCGGCCCGCGCGTCGTCTCGACCGACCGTTCACCCGCTCGCATGACGGCGGACGCCAGTTCGTTCACGGAGATCTCCACTCCGGTCCCCACGTTGAAGGCCCGATCATCCAGCGTCGACGGCTCGCCGAGCACGGCGTCCGACAGCGCCAGATTCGCCGTCACGACGTCGCCGACGAACACGTAATCGCGCGTCTGCTCACCGTCGCCGAAGACGGTGAGAGGCTGCTCCTCCAGTACCCGGCTCCCGAAAATGGCGACCACGCCCGCCTCGCCGTGCGGATCCTGGCGCGGTCCGTAGACGTTGGCATACCGGAGCGCCGCGTAGTCGAGCCCGCGGACGCGGTGGTAGTACCAGAGGTAGAACTCCGCGGCTAGCTTCGTCACGCCGTACGGAGAGACCGGCTGCTTGGGCGCGGTCTCCGGCGTGGGCCTAGTCTCGGCTTCGCCGTAGACGACCCCACCGGAGGAGATCATGAGGAAGCGCCCGACTCCGTGGCGCATGCCGGCCTCCAGGAGGTTGAGCAGGCCATCGATGTTGACGGAAGCGTCGAGTCGTGGATCCGCGACCGAGCGGCGGACATCGATCTGGGCGGCGTGGTGGTTGACGATATCGAAACCGCCGACCTCTTCGAAGAGTCCCGCGATCGCGGCGTCGCGAATGTCCATGTGTCGGAAGTCGACGCCGTCGGGCAGATTGGAGCGACGACCCGAAGACAGGTCGTCCACCACCCACACCCGGTCGCCGCGCGCGAGGTATGCGTCCGCGACGTGCGACCCGATGAACCCCGCCCCCCCCGTCACCAGCACGTTCTTTCCCATTCGTCCCCGTCTACCCGTTCCCCTCCGCCTCCCCCTCGACGCCGAAAAGGTAGCGTGCCGCCTCGACCAGCGCCGCCCCACCGCCGTTTCCGGCGGCCTCCTTCAGGCGCACGGTGGGGTCGTGGATGAGCTTCGCCAGCAGCTGCCTCGTCAGTCGTTCCACTTCGGCCCGGTCGGACGGGTCGAGGTGGGCCAGACGGGCGAGCGCGCGCTCGGTTTCCACCGCTCGCAGATCCTCGGCGCGGGACCGGATGCTCCGAACGACGGGCACCACGTCCAGGGACGCGAGCCATTCCTCGTAGCGGGCTACCTCCTCCGCGACGATCCGTTCCGCACGGGGGATGGCCGATCGCCTCCGCTCCAGGTTGTCGCCGACGATCTGCTGGAGGTCGTCGATGTCATAGAGGAAGACGTTCTCGAGCTCGGCGACCGATGCGTCCACGTCCCGCGGCAAGGCGATGTCCAGGAGCAGGATCGGCCGGCGGGGGCCGCCGGGCAGCGCGCCGCGCAGCCGTTCCGCGTCGAGTATGCGGTGCGGCGCGCCCGTCGCGGTGACGACGATGTCGACGCGGTCCAGCTCGGACCAGACCGCGCCGTAGTCCACGGCGCGACCGTCCACCCGGCGCGCCAACTCGGCTGCGGCCACGCCGCTGCGGTTGGCGACCGCGATATCGCGCACGCCTTCGGCGGCGAAGGCGGTCAGGGCGAGCTTACTCATCTCGCCGGCGCCCACCACGAGGGCGCGGCGGCCGGCGAGGCTCCCGAAGATCTTGCGGGCGAGCTGCACCGCGGCGGACGCGACGCTCGCGGCGCCCTCTCCGAGATCGGTCTCCGTCCGGACACGCCCCCCGACCGCGGCAGCGTGTTCGAACAGGCGGCCCAGCACGGGGCCCACCACGCGGGGCGATACGATCTCCCTGGCGTCGCGCAGCGCGGCCTTGACCTGCCCCTGGATCTGGGCCTCCCCGACGATCATGGAGTCCAGGCTCGACGTGACCCGGAACAGGTGCTCGGCCGCCGCCCCGGCGTGGTGGCGGTAGAGGTGGCAGGCCACCTCTTCGCGCGACATGCCGGCGCGCTCAGCGAGCAGGCGCTCCGCCACCGCGGGCACGCCCGCGTGACCGCCAGCTAGGTAGAACTCGGTCCGGTTGCAGGTGGTCAGCACCACCACCTCCGCGGCCCCGTCGTGCGCGAGCGCGGTCATGGCCTCGCGCGCCTCCTCGCGCGAGAACACCATGCGCTCCCGCACCTCGACGGGTGCCGTGTGGTGGCTCACGCCGAGCACCGTGGGGCTGCTCGCCACCGCCCCGAGGGGGCTGTCCGCGGACCCGAGGGAGGCGGTCACAGGAAGCCTCCGCCGGCCGTGCCCGCGCGGATCACGAGATATGCCACGACGACGATCACGAAGCCCACGACGCTGACGGCGGCGCCCCAACGTTGACGGCGGGGGCCTCCTCCGCGCAGGCCGAGCGCCGCGGCCATGATGACCCAGGTCCCGATGGCCCACGCGATCTTCGGGTCGTCGAGGTCCATGCTGCCCGTGAAGTGCACCGTCCACGCCCAGGCCACCGCCAACCCGAGGCCCAACGAGATGAGGCCGACGGAGAGGGCGCGTCGCCCGACGTCCTCCAGCGTGTCCAGCGACGGCAGGAAGCGGAACAGCGAGCCGAAGTGCTTGTCCTTCAACTCACGGAGCTGGATCAGGTAGAGCAGCCCGGCTCCCGACGCCAACGCGAGCCCCGCGTAGCCTCCGAACGCCAGCAGCACGTGCAGATAGAACCACGAGCGGCTGGAAAAGAAGTCGCCGGCATCGGACGGAGTGAGTCCGAGCGCCAGCGCTGCTCCGGAGAGCACGGCGGCGACAGGGACGACCGCGATGCCCAGAGGGCGCGCCTCGCCCAGGGAGGCTGCACCCAGCACGAAGAGCGCGACCAGCAGCCCGAGGGTCGAAAGGGACGGGCCGATGCCGGTGAGCGGCAGCGCGGCGTGGCGGACCGCGTAGAGCACCAGCGCGGCGGCGTGGAGCACCACCCCCGCCGCCAGCGCCGCCGTCGATGTCCAGGGCACGTCCCGGCCCCCACGCGCGAGCGATCGGATCAGCAGGAGGACGCTTCCGACGTAGGCGACGAGCGCCCCGGCCTGGCCCAGCGCGATCACGGCGACCTCCGCGGAAGCGACGACGGGCGCCCGTAGGCGCCCGCTGCCGCACCGGCCCGCCGGACCGGCGCTCGTCCGCAGGAGGGATCGGGGGTCACGGCATGCGGCGAACGACCTGGGCGATCATGCCGGGCGCGAGCACCGGCTCGGCGACGTCCAGCACCCGGATCGTCGCGCTCGGGCCATGCACCCGCACTACCACGGCCTCCGCGACGAGCTCCTCCGGCAGGGTCTGGGTGGGATCGGCGTCCGCCGGGCGCGGCGGCAGGATGAGTCCGACCACGTCTCCCACGCCGGCTGCGTTCCCGAGGTCCACGAAGCCGATCTCCGGGGAGCCCGGGAGCGGATGCTCGCGGGCGAACGTGAGGAGTCGGCCGGTCGGGCCATCCTGAACCGCCGCGGGTCGCGCCGTGCCCAGATCGGGAGCGGCCGCGAGGTCGGTCGCCACGTCTCCCTCCCTGACCTCGTCGAATTGCGCGATGATCCGGCCCGTCCAGACGGTCCCGTCGACCGCCGTGATGGCGACCACCGCGCGAGGCGTCACGATCACCCCGTGGCCGGGCACTCGCCGCCCGAAGCGGACGATCGACAGGCGATCGCCGATCGCCGGCGCCGCTGCCGCACCGGAGAGGTAGACGGTTTCGTGGGGATGGGCTGTCTCGGGAAGGCGCGCACCGGCCGCTTCGCGCCCCATGGTCTCCAGCACCGTCGCCCGCTCGGGCGGCAACGCGGCCCCGGATAGCCAGGGCGCCGCCAGGAACTCGCGGGCGGAAACGAAGGGGCGCAGCGCCGCCTCGTCCAGCTCGACGGCGTGGTCCCCCTCGTCGCCGGTCCGATAGAACACCGTCCGCGCCATCGCCCCGCGCGGCGGCGGCACGGCCTCCGCCACGACGCCCGCCTCCCGACAGTCGGCGCCCGGCGCCGGTACGGTCAGATTCCACGATGGCAGTATGAGGTGCGGATTGGCTACGAGCCCGGTATTGGCCTGATGGATGCACGGCCAGAGAAATGGATCGCCGTAGTAGTGTCCCGCCAGGTCCCAGAGCGTGTCGCCGCGTCGCACCTCGTGGGTGCGACTTTCCTGCGCGGCGAGCGGAGCCGCCGTCAGCAGCAAACCGACGAGCGCTAGCCTCGTCCTCATCGTCCCCTCCCCACCCCGTTCGCGCCACGGTCTGCGGCCGTGCCCGGAGCTCTACTTTCTTCTTCCGCGGGGCCCGCTGGCCCCGCCGCCTCGGCCACCCTCGACCGATCTTCGAAGATAGACACTAGCAGGTCGCGGAAAAAGGGGAGTGCGGCCGCAGATGCGCTAGCCGTTCCGCCAACCACGGGCGAACTGCCGTGCCCAGTAGCTGATGATGAGGTCGGCGCCCGCCCGGCGGATGGCGGTCAGCGCTTCGCGCATGGCCGCGCCCTCGTCGAGCCACCCCCGCTCGGCCGCGGCCATGATGGCCGCGAATTCTCCGGACACGTGATAGGCGCAGACTGGATAACCCGTCTCGGCCTTCACGCGATGGATGATGTCCAGGTACGCGAGCGCCGGCTTGACCATGATCACGTCCGCGCCCTCGGCGATATCCAGTCGGACCTCGCGGAGGGCCTCGTCGGCGTTAGCCGGATCCATCTGGTAGCCCCTGCGGTCCCCGAAGGCAGGCGCGCTCTCGGCGGCGTCGCGGAACGGTCCGTAGAACGCGGAGGCGTACTTGGCGGCGTACGAGAGGATCCCTACATCGGTGTGTCCGCTCTCGTCGAGGGCGCTCCGAATCGCGGCCACCCGGCCGTCCATCATGTCGCTCGGGGCGACCAGGTCGGCGCCCGACTCGGCGTGGCTGACCGCTTGCCGTGCCAGCAGCTCCAGCGTGGGGTCGTTCAGGACCTCCTCGCCGTCGAGCACACCGCAGTGACCGTGGGAGGTGTACTCGCACAGGCACACGTCGGTGATCACCAGGAGCTCGGGCAGTGCCTCTTTCAATGCGCGCACCGCTCGCTGGACGACGCCTTCCGCCGACCACGACGAGGAGCCCGTGGCGTCCTTGGACTCCGGGATTCCGAAGAGCAGGACCGCGGGAATGCCGAGTCCGGCCGCCTCTTCGGCGTCACGAACGACTCCGTCGACCGACGTCTGTTCGACCCCCGGCATGGAGGCGACACCGCGGCGCACGTCCTCGCCGGGCACGACGAACAGAGGGAGGATGAGATCGGACGGCGCGACGGCGGTCTCGCGGACCATGCGGCGCAACGTGGCGGTGCGGCGGAGTCGCCGCGGGCGGATGACCGGGAACGAGCTCACCGGGGTCGGGCCGGGGACAGGGTGAGAGCCATCACGATCGCGTCCTCTCTCGGGTCGCGGTAATAGTCGGGCCGGCGACCGGCCTCCCGGAAGCCGTGCCGGCGGTAGAGCGAGCGCGCGGCTCGATTGCCCTCCCGCACCTCCAGGAACACGCGCTCGATGCCCCGCGCCGAGGCGCCGTCCAGGACATCCCGGATGAGAGCGGAGCCGATGCCGCGACCGCGCCAGGGCTCGCGTACCGCGAGGTCGCCCAGCTCGGCTTCGCCTCCGACCCACCAGTACACCGCGTACCCGGCCAGGCCGACACCGGGCGCGACGGCCACGACACACGCCGCGTCGGGCCGATCCAGCAGGTCCGAGAAGGTATCTCGCGACCACGGCATGGTGAAGGTCTCGGCCTCCAGCGCGGCGACCGCCTCGATGTCGGCCCGCGCCATCGGCCGTAGAAGGGGCAGCGGCAGCGGGGCGTCGCCGGGCGGCGCCGCATCAACCGGTCGGCTGGCCATGATCGCCGTCCGGGCGAAGGTACCGGGGCTCCCAGGCGCGCGGGTCGGCGACCCGTCCGTCGCCGTCCTGCGCCGCGTGCAGCCTCAGAAGACCGGCCGCGACGCGATCGCCGAGCGCCGCTTCGACCCGCACGCCCGCCGTCCTGAGCGCGTCGCTGAGCCGGGAGGCGCCGCTGCCGATGGCCACCGCGGCGTGCTTGAGCGCGAGTTCCGCCGCGGCACCGCTGCCGAGCAGCGCCGGGGGCGCCAGCTCCTCGACGCGATCCGGGTGCCGGCGGTGGCAGGCCACGAACGCCTCGCCGCGCCGCGCGGGCAGCATGGGCAGAAGCGCCTGCCCGACCTCGTCCGTCCCGTTACTCATGGCGCGCAGGCTTCCGTAGGCGAAAAGGGGACAACCGAGGGCGTGGACGAGGCCCTTGGCCGCCGCCGCGGCGATGCGCACGCCCGTGTAGGAACCCGGGCCTCGACCGACGATCACGCCCTCCAGGTCGGTGGTACGGAGACCCGCGCCGCTCATCAGGGCGTCGACCGAGGGCAACAGCGCCCGTGAGCTGCGCGCGCCGACCTCGGGCGAGATCTCCGCGAGCACCGCGCCGTTCGAGTCGCCGACCGCGAGACTGGCGCGTGGCCCTGCGGTGTCCATGGCCAGGTACATAGGGTCCGGTCCGGGGATTTCGGCGGAAAGCTACCGGGCAACCCGCGCCATCGGCAACGAAGGATGGATGGGTCGCACGCGGCTCGCGTCGGGCTATCGGGCCGCTGTACAACGCCCGAGACGAGGTCCATGTTGGCCGCCATGACTGGCCTCCTCCGGCGGAAATACGTGGCGCCCGCCATGCTGGCCGCGCCGCTCGCCCTCGCCGCGGCTCCACTCGGCGCACAGTCCCCGGTGTTGCTGCCGTCGGACCACTGGGCCGTCGACGCCGTCCGGCGGCTCGACGCGATGGGGATTCTCCCTGTATCGCCCGACCGCGGGCGGCGACGGCTCACCTTGGGCGAGGTCGAACGGCTGCTCGGCGCGGCAGACGCCGACGCGGCGTTCGCAGGCCTTCTATCCTCCTACAGGAGCCGCTTCACGAGGGAGTTCGGGACCGCCTCGGGTGGCGGGAAGGCGGCCCCCTGGATCGTCGGCTTTGTCGGCGCCGCCGTCGTACTCCGGGAGAACGAGTTCGGCACGGGTTCCGGTACCCTCGCACCGGGTCCCGGCGAGACCATAGTGATCGCGGACCGGGCACCCGGCCCGCGACGAGTCGACGATCACCGACTCGAGCCACACGGCTGGGTAGGGGCGGGAGTAGGCCCCATCGGCGCGACCGCGCAGGCCCACACCACGATGACGGGTGACGGCGTCTACGAGGCGCATCTGGCCGTCCGCGTCGGTGCCATCGCGGCATGGGGCGGGAGGGCCGGGATCGGCTACGGGCCGGGTCGGCACGGGTCACTGGTCCTTGGCGGTGAGCGCGAGGTAGTGGGCGGCGGCTGGTCCACGGTCCGCCCCTTCCGGCTGCCCTGGTTGCTGCGGGCCCTGGGAGACCTTCACGTCGAGTCCTTTCTCGGGACCCTCCGCCGCAGCGGCGACATCGAGGACCCGTGGCTCTGGGGCCTTCGCGTGTCGACCATGCCGCACCCCCGCCTGGGCTTCGGCGTCTCCAGGGCCGCCATGTTCGGAGGCGACCGCAACGGCGGGTTCGACCTCGGCCACTTCATGGAGATCATCGCGCTCGAGCGTCGCCCCGGGCTTCCTTTCGAAAATCAGATAGGCGCCCTGGACGCGTGGTTCCGCCCGCCTTTGCCCGGACTCCCTTTGGTGATCTGGGCGGAATGGGGAGCCGACGATACCGCGGGGGCTCTTTTCCAGGTTCCCGGTCTGGTGACAGGCGTTGAGATCCCGGCATGGCCCGGCTCGCCGTGGCTCGCGATCTCGGGCGAGTCGACCTGGATGGCGCCTCGGTGCTGCGCCAACGGCCCCTGGTACTGGCATTCGTTCTTTCCGTCCGGTTGGGCCGTCGAGGGCGAGCCGCTCGGCCATCCGCTGGGGGGCGAGGGAACCGAATTGCTGCTCGGCATCGACGTCTCGCCTGCCCGCCTGGCAGCGGAGCTCTCCTTGGACCTGTTCCGACGGGATCGAGGACCGGACAACCTCTATTCACCCCGTTGGGAGGGCGTGAGCCACGGGGGCGAGCTCCGAGCGGGTTTGCGCGGGGCCCGGTGGGAGCTCGTGCTCTCGGGCTACGGAGAACAGGGGGATGGTTGGCGACGATTCGGGTCCACGCTGGGCACCCGCATTCGCTTCTAGAAGCCGTCTGTCACCGGTCCCTAGCCCCCCGGCAGCGCGACGTCCGGCGGCCGTCCGTGCCGCCTCAGGAGCAAGGTGCGAAGGCCTCGGTCTTCGGGATGCATCCCCAGGACGACCTCCCAGCGGTCCTCCGGAAGCAACGAACCGGCCCGCTCCGCCCACTCGATCACCGCCAGGACCTGCGCGTCCCCGAGCTCCTCCCAACCGAGGTCGTAGACCTCGCTGGCCGACGCGATGCGGTACAGGTCGAAGTGCGTCAGGCGCCCGCCCCCCGGCAGGGCGTAGGAGAAGACCAGATTGAAGGTCGGCGACGGCATCGCTACCTCGACACCCGCGCCGCGGCCGATGGCTCGCGCCAGGGTCGACTTCCCCGCCCCCAGCGGCCCGCTGAGCCCCAGCACCGCGCCCAGCGGCCGCGCCGCGCCCAGCGCGTCGCCCCAGGCCTCGAGTGCCCGCTCACCGAGCGCGCCCTCCCAGACGTGCTCCGCGGCGCTCACGAGGCCAGGCGCGCGCGTACCTCCAGCAACTGGTCGCGGAGCTTCGCCGCGCGCTCGAAGTTCAGCGCTTCGGACGCCTGGTGCATCTCCGCTTCGAGGATCTTGGCCCACTCCTGGAGGTTCGCCTCGTCCGCGTAGGTGGCGGGCGCCTCGGCCACCTTCTGGCCTCCTCCCGCGATGCCCCGTGCGTCGGCCACGCGCGTGGCCAGCATGGTCTCCTCGACGCTCTTGCGGATCGTGCGCGGCACGATGCCGTGCGCCTCGTTGTAGGCGGCCTGCACCTCCCGGCGGCGGTCGGTCTCGTCCAGGCACTGGCGCATGGAGCCGGTGACGCGGTCGGCGTACATGATCGCGGTGCCGCGTTCGTTGCGCGCCGCGCGGCCCACCGTCTGGATCAGCGAGCGGGCGTCGCGCAGGAACCCCTCCTTGTCGGCGTCCAGGATCGCGACGAGCGACACCTCGGGCAGGTCGAGCCCCTCCCGGAGCAGGTTGATGCCGACGAGGACGTCGAAGCGGCCCAGGCGCAGGTCGCGGATGATCTCGATCCGCTCGATGGCGTCCACTTCGGAGTGCATGTAGCGGACGCGCACGCCCACCTGCTGCAGGTAGTCGGTGAGATCCTCGGCCATGCGCTTCGTCAGGGTCGTCACCAGCACTCGTTCGCCGGCCGTCTCACGCGCCCGGATCTCGCCCAGCAGATCGTCGATCTGGCCGCGCACGGGGCGCACGTCGATGCGCGGATCGAGCAGGCCGGTGGGACGGATCAGCTGTTCGACGACGACCCCGCCCGACGCCTCCAGCTCGTAATCGCCCGGGGTCGCGGAGACGTAGATCGCGCTCTGCACCAGCCGCTCCCACTCCTCGAACTTGAGCGGGCGGTTGTCGAGCGCGCTGGGTAGACGGAAGCCGAAATCGACCAGCGTCTCCTTGCGCGAGCGGTCGCCGTTGTACATCCCACGGATCTGCGGGATCGACTGGTGCGACTCGTCGACGATCACGAGCATGTCATCGGGGAAGTAGTCGAACAGGCATGCGGGCCGCTCGCCCTCGGCGCGGCCGGTGAGGTGGCGGGCGTAGTTCTCCACCCCCGGGCAGGTCCCGATCTCGAGCAGCATCTCCATGTCGAAGTGCGTGCGCTGCTCGAGCCGCTGCGCCTCCAGCAGTCGATCGGTGGAGCGCAGCTCGAGCAGCCGCTCCTCCAGCTCGGAGCGGATGCGGTCGACCGCCACGTCCACGCGCGAGCGGTCGGTGACGAAGTGCGTGGCCGGGTAGATGGCCGTCCGCGGCAACCGCGTGATCACGTCGCCCGTCACCGGGTCGAAGCGCGAGATGCGTTCGATCTCGTCGCCCCACAGCTCCACCCGGATGGCCTGCTCCTCGTAGGCCGGGAAGATCTCGACGACGTCGCCCCGGACGCGGAAGGTCCCCCGCTGGAAGTCGATGTCGTTCCGGTTGTACTGGATGCGCACGAGCGCCTCGAGGATGCCCCTCCGGCCGATCTGCTGGCCCACGTCGAGCGTGAGCATCAGCGCCCTGTAGGTAACCGGGTCGCCCAGGCCGTAGATGCACGAGATGCTGGCCACGACGATCACGTCCTCGCGCTCCATCAGCGACGACGTGGTGCGCAGGCGGAGCTTCTCGATGTCGGCGTTGATCGAGGAGTCCTTCTCGATGTAGGTGTCGGTCGAGGGGACGTACGCCTCGGGCTGGTAGTAGTCGTAGTACGAAATGAAGTACTCGACCGCGTTGCGCGGAAAGAACTGGCGCAGCTCGCCGTAGAGCTGGGCCGCCAGCGTCTTGTTGTGGCTCATGACCAGCGTCGGCCGGCCGTGCTCGGCGATCGCCGACGCCATCGTGACGGTCTTGCCCGAGCCCGTCACGCCCAGGAGGGTCTGGTGGCGATCCCCCCGACCCAAGCCCGCCACCAACTGCTCGATGGCGTGCGGCTGGTCGCCGCTGAGCGCGAAGGGCAACTGGAGATCGAACGTGGCCATGGCGTGTCGAGGGTCGGGGCGACCCGCCTCGGGCGCGGCGAGTCCCGCACCGATACCCGCGACCCGGTGCCGGGTTGCGGGCCGGTCGGGTGGCGCCTAGCCGCCCAGAAAGCCGCGCAGGCGGTCGCCCAGCCCCGCGGCGATCCGTATGGCGGGCGGGCGCTCCGCGGGCGAGCCCTGGAGCAGGCGCCGCGGGTTCTCGACCGTGAGGAGCCGCGTGGCATCGGCGCCGGCGGAGCGTTCCAGAAGCTTGGCCACTTCGGTCGCGCCGTGGTCCCCGCGGGCGTGCCAGTCGGTCGCGATCAGGTCGACGAGCCCGCGCGCGAGCAACTCGACCGCCGTCTTGCGGATCGTGGGACCGTACGCGCCGAGGAGCGCGCGGCCGTTGACCGCGAGCGCCGCGCCGGCCGCGCGCCAGGCCGCGGCGCCGCCAGCCAGCGCCACGTCGTAGCGCTCCGGATGGGCCACCACCGGCAGCACCCCGTCGGAGCGCAGCCGCTCGAGCACCGCCGGCATGCTCGGCGGCACGGCGATCCGAGGGAACTCCACCAGCAGCGCGGACCCGCCCGCGAGGCGCACGCGCCGATCGTCCACCGTGGGCTCCGGCACGTCGAGCATCAGCTCCACCCCCCTGTGGAGCGTGAATCCCTCCATTCTCGCCTCGTCGAGCGAGCAGAGCCGCTCCCACGCGGCGTCGAAGGCGGCCAGGCGAGCGTCCCACGCGGCCGCCCGCTCGACGAGCGAAGCGTCCAGGTGCGGCGTCGCGGTCACGGCCTCGTAGCCGGCCCCGCGTAGCGCGGCGAGCGCGGCTCCGGCTTCCGCGTCGTCGGCGGCACCGTCGTCTACGCCGGGCATGAGATGGGCGTGCAGGTCGATCATGCGAGCGGGCGCCGCCGCGCTCCGGCCGGCGGCGGGTTCAGGGGTGGATGCATGGCGGCCGAAGCTGCCTGTGGGCCGCGGCCGGCGCCAGGGTCCCGACGCGAGACGGTGCCCCCGCCCCGCTTGCGCCTCCCGCCGGCAGCCGGATATTCGGGGCGATGGCTTCCCACATCCTGCTGACCGGGGCCGCCGGCTTCATCGGCAGCCACCTCGCCGAACGCCTCCTCGCCCGTGGAGACCGCGTCGTGGGTGTCGACAACTTCGATCCCTTCTACGATCCGGCGGAGAAGCGCGCCAACGTCGCCGAGGCCCTGCGCAGCGAGCACTACCGGCTGATCGAGGCGGACTGCGCCCAG
The DNA here is from genome assembly GCA_035465395.1 of Longimicrobiales bacterium. Taxonomy (GTDB): domain Bacteria; phylum Gemmatimonadota; class Gemmatimonadetes; order Longimicrobiales; family RSA9; genus DATHRK01. The sequence goes on from DATHRK010000006.1 coordinate 106,526, forward strand.
CCCGACGCGCTGACCGCCGCGCTCGCCGACGAAGCCTTCGACGTGGTCGTCCACCTGGCGGCCAAGGCGGGCGTCCGGCCGTCCCTCGCGGAGCCCACCGCGTATGCGCGGGCGAACCTCGTGGCGACGCAGGCGATGCTGGAGCTCGCCGCCCGACGGGGAATCGACCGCTTCATCTTCGGTTCCTCGTCCTCCGTCTACGGCGACGCCCGCAAGGTGCCGTTCTCCGAGGATGACCCCGTCGATCGGCCGATATCGCCCTACGCGGCCACCAAGCGCGGGGGCGAGCTGCTGTGTCGCGCGCACCAGCACCTGCACGGCGGGTACGTCTGCGCGCTCCGGTACTTCACCGTGTACGGCCCCCGGCAGCGGCCCGATCTCGCGATCCGTGCCTTCGCCGAACGCATGCTGCGGGGGCTGCCGATCACGATGTTCGGCGACGGTTCCTCCGAGCGGGACTACACGTGGATCGACGACATCGTCGACGGCACGGTCGCGGCGATCGATCGGGCCGCGACCGGCATCGAGGGCTTCGAAGTGATCAACCTCGGCGGCAGCCGGACGACGTCGCTCCATCGGCTGGTCGAGCTTATCGCCGCCGCGACCGGACGGCGGCCGGAGATCGTCCGCCTGGAGGAGCAGCCGGGCGACGTGCTGCGCACGCACGCGGACACCGCGCGCGCCGCGGAGCTGCTCGGCTATCGGCCGTCCGTCGCGGTCGAGGAGGGCATCCCGCGCATGGTGGCGTGGCTGGCGGATCGGGAGGGGCTATCGTGAGGGTCCTGATCACGGGCGCGGCGGGGTTCCTCGGATCGCACCTGTGCGACCGCTTCCTCGCCGGCGGCCACGAGGTGATCGGCATGGACAACCTGATCACCGGCACGCGCCGCAACCTCGAGCACCTGGAGGGCTCGCCGGGCTTCACCTTCGTGGAGCACGACGTGACGCGCTTCATCGATCTCGCCGACCCGCTGGACGGCGTGCTGCACTTCGCCAGCCCGGCGAGCCCGGTGGACTACCTCGAGCTGCCCATCCAGACGCTCAAGGTCGGCAGCCTCGGTACCCACAACACGCTGGGGTTGGCACAGGCCAGGGGGGCGCGCTACCTGCTCGCCTCCACGTCCGAGGTGTACGGCGACCCGGCGGTCCATCCCCAACCCGAATCCTACTGGGGGCACGTGAACCCGGTCGGCCCGCGCGGCGTCTACGACGAAGCGAAGCGGTTCGGAGAGGCCATGACCATGGCCTACCACCGCGCACACGGCGTGGACACGCGCATCGCCAGGATCTTCAACACCTACGGACCCCGGATGCGACCGGGGGACGGCCGTGTGGTCTCGAACTTCATCGTCCAGGCGCTGCGCGACGAGCCGCTCACGGTGTACGGGGACGGCACGCAGACGCGCTCGTTCTGCTACGTGGAGGATGAGGTCGAGGGCCTCTACCGCCTGTTCCTGTCGGAGGAGCACGAACCGGTGAACATCGGCAATCCCGACGAGTGCACGATCCTGGAGCTGGCCGAGCTGGTCCGCGAGATCGCCGGCGGCGGCGCGGTCCGCCGGCTACCCTTGCCGATCGACGACCCCAAGGTCCGCCAGCCGGACATAGCACGGGCGCGTGCCATCCTGGGCTGGCAGCCGGGGACTTCCCTGCGCGAAGGCATCGAAAGGACGGTGCCCTACTTCCGGGAGCTGGTACGGGCGGAGGGTGCGCGGGCGCGCACCCTTTGAGACCCTAGGCCTGCGCTACGAACTCCGGCGCCGCGGCCCCGCGTCCTACCCCGCGGTACTCGAAGCCCATCTCGCGCATCCGGGAGGGCTCGTAGAGGTTGCGACCGTCGAGGATCAGGGGGCGCCTCATCGACGTCTTCATACGCTCGAAATCGGGCCGCCGGTACGGCTGCCACTCGGTGATGACGAGCAGCGCGTCGGCGCCCTCGAGCGCGTCGTAGTTGCCCTCGCAGTATGCGACGCGCTCGCCGAGGTGGCGCCGGGCCTCCTCCAGCGCCTGGAAGTCGTGCACGCGCACGTCGGCGCCGCGCTCCAGCAAGCCCTCGATCACGACCAGCGAGGGCGCCTCCCTCATGTCGTCGGTGCCCGGCTTGAAGCTCAGCCCCCAGATCGCCACGGTGCGCCCGTCCAGTCCTTGGGGAAAGCTTTCGTCGATGGCGTCGAGCAGCAGGCGCTTCTGACCCTCGTTCACGCGCTCGACCGCGTCCAGGATCACCGGATCGACCCCGGTCCTGCGGAGCGACGCCGCCAGCGCCTTCACGTCCTTGGGAAAGCAACTGCCGCCGTAGCCGACCCCGGGGAACAGGAAGCGGGGACCGATGCGGTCGTCCGATCCGATCCCCTTGCGAACCGCCGACACGTCGGCCCCGACGGCGTCGCACAGGCGCGCGATGGTGTTCATGAACGAGATCCGCGTGGCCAACATGGCGTTCGCGGCGTACTTGGTGATCTCGGCGGAGCGGACGTCCATGTAGAGGATGGGGTTGCCGCTGCGCACGAACGGCTCGTGCAGATCCGTGAGGATGTCGCGGGCCTCCTCGGAATCGGTGCCGATGATGACCCGGTCGGGCTTCATGAAATCCGCGACCGCGCTGCCCTCCTTGAGGAACTCCGGATTGAAGGCCACGTGCACCGGGTGTGGCGTGCGCGCCTCGATCGTCTCGCGCACGCGATCGGACGTGCCGACCGGAATGGTGCTCTTGGTCACGACCACCTTCGGGCGATCCATGTGGTCGCCGATGGCCCCCGCGACGTCCAGCACGTGGCTCACGTCCGCGCTGCCGTCCTCGTCCGGGGGTGTGCCGACCGCGATGACGATGACGTCGGCCTGGCGAACGGCGGCTCCGACATCCGTCGTGAACCGCAGCCGCCCCTGCTCGAGATTCCGCTCCAGGAGGGCTTCGAGGCCAGGCTCGTAGATCGGGGAACGCCCCTCTCGAAGCATGTCGATCTTGGCGTCGTCGAGGTCCGCCCCCACGACATCGTTGCCCGATTCGGCGAAACAAGTCGCCACCACCAGGCCGACGTACCCGGTGCCTATGACGGTTATATCCATGCGCTGGATGCTCTCAGGTTCCGTCCGGAGCGCCTGCCTCGGTGGGCACGGCCTCGCGCAGCCCCGCCACCACGCGGTCGACGTGGTCTGCGGGCATCTCGGGGTAGATTGGCAAACTCAGTACCGTTTCGGCAGCGGCCTCGCTTGCCGGGAAGTCCCCGCGTCCGTAGCCGAGCGAGGCGAAGCACTGCTGAAGGTGCAGCGGCACGGGGTAGTAGACCTGCGTGGCCACCCGCTCCTCCGCGAGGCGTGCCCGGACCGCATCCCGATCCGGGATTCGCACGGTGTACACGTTGAAGACGTCGCCGTCGCCGATCGGCGGCAGGCCGATCGGCGTCCCGGCGAGGCCGTCGGCGTAGGCGGCGGCGACCGCGCGCCGACGCTCGATCCAGCCGTCCACGGAGGGGAGCTTCTCGCGCAAGACGGCCGCCTGGAGTGCGTCCAGGCGGGAGTTCGTGCCCACCATCTCGTGGTGGTACATCTGGCGCCCTCCGTGGACCCGGAGCTTGGCGACGCGCTCGGCGAGGTCGGCGTCGTCGGTGACGACCATGCCCGCGTCCCCGAACGCGCCGAGGATCTTGGTCGGGAAGAAGGACAGGCACCCGGCCAGCCCGACGGCGCCGGACCGGACGGTCCCGCCGCCCACCGGCCCGCTGGCCCCGAAGGACTGGGCGGCGTCCTCGATCAGGGCCATGCCGCGCGCGCGGCAGAGCTCGGCGACGCCGTCCATGTCGTCCGCCATCCGCCCGTACAGGTGGACCACGATCACCGCGCCGGTCCCCGGTTCGTACGCCGCCTCGATGGTGTCTCGCGTGAGGTTGAGGGTGAGGGGGTCGACGTCGGCGAAGACGGGCCGGAGGCCCGCGTTCCAGACCGCTCCCGCGGTTGCGAAGAACGTGAACGCGGGCACGATGACCGGTGTGCCGGGCTCCAGCTCCAGCGCGCGCAGGGTGAGCAGAAGCGCGTCGGTGCCGCTCGCGCAGCCGACGGCGTATGCCGTGTCCAGGTACGCGGCGACCTCGGCCTCCAGCCCCTCGACCTCGGGGCCGAGGATGAAGCGCTGGTCCGCGACCACGCGGCCGAGCGCACCGTCCAGCCGCGGACGCAGGTGCCGGTACTGTGTCTGGAGGTCGAGGAACGGGACGGTCAATCGAGCTCCAGGTCGGCCTCGTTGAAGTGCTCTCGCCGCTCCGCCGACAGGACCCCGTCCACCGTGCGGATCTCGCGCATGACCTTCTTCAGGTGATCGAGGTTCTGGACCTCGACCACGAACGAGCCGGTCATGCCGCCTTCCACGGCCTTGATCTCGGCCGACTGGATGTTCGTGCCGGTCTCGGTGATGGACTTCGAGATGTCCGAGAGCAGGCCGCGGCGGTCGTCGCCGTCCACCTCCAGGCGAACGAAGAAGCGGTCACCGCTCTCCGCCTTCCACTCGATCTCGACGCGGCGGTCGGGGTTGCGTGAGAGGTGCAGCACATTCGGGCAGTCGGTGCGGTGGATGGAGATTCCACGCCCTCGCGTGATGAAGCCGATCACCTCGTCTCCCGGCACCGGCTGGCAGCACTGGGAGTAGCGCACCATCAGGTTCTCGAGGCCCTGGATGCGGACCCCACGCCCGGAACGCCGCACGCGGTCGACGAGGCGCTCGAAGGCGGACGGAGGCCTGCGCGGCGCGGCCTCCACGTCGTACAGCTCGCGCATGATCGCGGCGATGCCCAGCTCGCCGCGACCGAGCGCCGCGAGGATGTGCTCCCGGGTGGGCAGCGACAGCGCCTCGGCCGCCTTCTCGAAGTCCTCGTCGGACGGCTTCGAGCGGCGCGCTTTCTTCACCTCGCGATCGAAGATCTCCTTCCCCAGGGCGACCGAGGAATCGAACTCCTCCTGCTTGATCCACTGGCGGATCTTCTGGCGGGCCCGCGCCGTCTTGACGAACCCCAGCCAATCACGCGAGGGTCGCTGCTTGGCGTCCGTCAGCACCTCGACGGTGTCGCCGTTCTTGAGCTGGCGGGAGAGCGGTGCGATGCGGCCGTTCACGCGCGCCCCCGAGCAGTGCAGACCCACTTCGGTGTGCACCGCGAAGGCGAAGTCGATCGGGGTGGCGCCCTTGGGCAGCTGCTTCACGTCTCCGCGCGGAGTGAAGACGAAGATCTCGTCCTGGAAGAGGTCGATCCGGAGGAACTCCATGAACTCCTCCGGCTCGCGCGTGTCCTGCTGCCATTCCAGCACCTGCCGGAACCAGGACAGCGTGTCGTCCACCTCGTTCCCGCTCGCCCCGCCTTCCTTGTACCGCCAGTGCGCCGCGATTCCGTACTCCGCGGTCCGGTGCATTTCGGCGGTCCGGATCTGGATCTCGTACAGGCGCCCGCCGGGCCCGAACACGGTGGTGTGCAGCGACCGGTACATGTTCGACTTGGGCGTGGCGATGTAGTCGTGGAAGCGTTCCTGCAGCGGCGTCCAGCGGTTGTGGATGACGCCCAGCGCGTGGTAGCAGTTGGCGACGTTGTCCGTCACGACCCGGATCGCCATGAGGTCGTAGATCTCCTCGTAGCTGGCCTTCCGCATCCGCATCTTCCGGTGGATGGACCACAGGTGCTTGGGCCGGCCGTACACCTCGCACGGGATCCCGGCCTCCTTGAGCTCCTCCTCCAGCGGAACGCGGAAGCGCTCGACCAGCTCCTCTCGTTCGGCGCGCTTCTCGCGGATCTTGCCGACCAACTCCCCGTAGGCCTCCGGCTCGAGGTGCTTGAAGCACAGGTCCTCCAGCTCCCACTTGATCTGCGCCATCCCGAGGCGGTGCGCGAGGGGAGCGTAGATCTCACGCGTTTCGAGCGCGATCCGCCGCCGCTTCTCCTCTTTCAGGTGATCCAGCGTGCGCATGTTGTGCAGGCGGTCGGCGAGCTTGACGATGATCACGCGTGCGTCCTGCGCCATCGACAGCAGAAGCTTGCGGTAGTTCTCGACCTGCTGCTCGGTGCTCGTGCGGAACTTCACCTTCCCGATCTTGGTCACGCCGTCGACGATCAGCGCCACGTCGTCGCCGAACTCGGTGCGGATCTCCTCCACGGAGACGCCGGTGTCCTCGACGACGTCGTGGACCAGCGCCGCGGCGATGGAGGACGTGTCCAGGTGCAGGTCGGTGAGGATGCGGGCGACCTCCACCAGGTGGACCGTGTACATCTCGCCCGACGCACGCTGTTGATCGCCGTGAGCCTGCTCCGCGAATGCGTAGGCGCGCGCGATGAGGTCCACGTCGAGCCGGTCGGATACGGGCTCGACGGCCTCACGGAGGCGGGGCGGAAGGGATTCCAGCCCGCCGCCCGGGACGGTGGCAGGCGCGGTACTCATGCGAAGGAAGCTACCTGCGACGCGGTGAAAACTCTAGCGGGGTCAGCTTCCCCGGGCCTCGGCCCAGGACGTGAGGAAATCGGCGATCCGCTCGGCCGCGCGTCCATCCCAGAGTTCGGGACGCTCTGCTGTTCGCACCGCTCCAGCATCCGCGCATGCGTTCAGGATCTCCGCCTTGGTACGGCGCGGGACGAGTCGGTTGGTGCCCTGGGTGATCGTCACGGGCCGCTCGGTGGTAGAGCGGAGCGTGACGCACGGCACGCCAAGGTAGGTTGTCTCCTCCTGCACGCCGCCCGAGTCCGTGAGGACGAGGCCGGCGGCGTCCGTCAGCCCCACCATCTCCAGATAGCCGACCGGCTCCAGTACCGCCACTCCTCCGAGATCCTCCACCAGCCCGTGTCGCTCGGCGCTCTGCCGCGTGCGCGGATGCATCGGGAACAGCACTGCCCGCTCCTCGGCCAGTGTGCGGAGTGCGCCGAAGATCTCGGCGAGCTGATGCGGGTCATCCACGTTGGAGGGCCGGTGCAGGGTGACCAGGGCGAACGTGCCAGGCTCCACGCCGTGCCGCTGAGCCGCCCCGAGCGCCCGCGCCGCCTCCAGGTGCAATGCGAGCGTGTCGATCATGGTGTTGCCCACGAAGTGCACCCGCTCGGCAGGAACGCCCTCGCGCGCCAGGTTCTTCCCCGCGTCGCGGCTCGTGGTGAAGAGGAGGTCCGAGATCTGATCTGTGAGCACCCGGTTGATTTCCTCGGGCATGCGCCGATCTCCGCTCCTCAGGCCGGCCTCCACGTGCGCCACCGGCACGTGCCGCTTGGCGGCCACCAGCGCGCACGCAAGGGTGCTGTTCACGTCGCCCACCACGATGACGAGGTCCGGCGCCCACTCGCACATCGCCGGATCGAAGAGGCGCATCACGTCCGCGGTCTGCTCCGCATGCGTGCCGCTCCCGACCCCGAGGTTGACGTCCGGGTCAGGCAGGCCGAGCTCCACGAAGAAGTCGCCCGACATCGCGCGGTCGTAGTGTTGCCCCGTGTGGACGAGCCACTGCTCGACGTCCTCGCGTCCGGCCAGTGCCGCCATGACGGGAGCCACCTTCATGAAGTTCGGGCGGGCGCCGACGACGTGCAGGACCCTCATGGTTCGAACCCTTCCCTGGTGGCCCGGGCCGGGGGACGTTCGCCGGCCCGTTCGGCGCGCGCGCGCGTCAGCAGCATGAGCACCGCCAATGCGAGCATCGCCGCGGTGGCCACGACGAAGAACGGTCCGGGCCGGGCCGGACCGAACAGGGACAGCGCGGCCAGACCCGCGGAGGCTATCGCGTAGGCCGCCGCGACGGGACCGTGCCCCCAGCCCGAGTTCGCAAGCACCTGGTAGACGTGGCTCCGGTGTGCCTGCGCGAGGTTCTCCCGCCGCGCGATGCGGCGGGCCATGGTCAGAACCTCGTCCACCACGAGCGGACCCAGGGGAAGGAAGGCGTGCGCGACGGACCAGCCGCGCGTCCCCATCGTCCAAAGGCCGAGCAGGACGAACGTCGCCCCGAGCGCGCCACTGCCGACGTCTCCCATGAAGATCGTCGCAGGCGGGCGGTTGAACAGCAGGAAGCCGAACGCCGCGCCGGCGAGCGCGAACGCGGCCCAGGCTTCGGTGCGCGAGGACAGCGCGACTGCGCTGAACAGCGCGAACGTGAGCGCGGTCACGCCGATGAGGCCGTCGATCCCGTCCATGAAGTTGACGACGTTGATCGATGCGATGGTCACGAACGTCCAGGCGGCGACGATCAGAGCAGCCTCCGCGGCGCTTCCGTGCGGACGGACCTCGAGGGCCGTCGTCCCTGCCACGACCACCCCTGCCAGCGTGTGCGCGACCAGGCGCGTGCGCGGAGCCAGGGTGCGCCGGTCGTCCAGGAAACCGATGGTCGCAACCAGCCCCACCGCCGTGGCGCTCGCGACCGCCGCTCCTCTGCTGACGAGAGAGGGCGCCAGCGCGAGTGCCGGGATCAGCGGCAGGACGATGCCGATCCCGCCCGACGTGGGGGTGGGGCGGGCGTGCGAGCTTCGATCGTTGGGCACATCGAGCCAGTCCCGACGGCGCGCCCATGAGCGCACCGCCGCCACGACGATCGCAGCAGCCGCCGCCGCAGCTCCGAAGGCGAGCGCCACGCTCACGGGGTCGCCCCCACACCGGCCTGTGCGGAGTCGAGGCGTATCGCCAGGTTCGCGTCACGTCCGTCGTTGGCGCGAATGGTCATGACGACCGCGGCGCATTCTTCGGCCACGCCGAATGCAGGAAAGCGGACGCCCCGCACGGCGCCGTGACCGCCGGCGAGAGTGCGTACCTCATCGTACCCCGCGGTGCGCAGGACCAGGGTTCCCACGGGCGCGACGAACGTCGGGGGCGCCGCCCCCGCGGGCTGCCAGGACGGGTCAAGGTGCAGCGGTACGGTGACGCGGCCCCGCCACCTCCGGTCCACGCGGTCGCGGATCGTCCATGTGGCGCCCTCCCCATGAACCTCGCGGCAATGGAGGGCCTTGGAGTGGTAGGCGCGGCACTCCCCGCGGAAGCGGTAGGCTCCCTCGTCGGAGCTGCTCTCCACCAAGCGCGCGCGAGGCCGCCGGCCGACGCGGAAGGAGGACCAGATCTCGGCCTGCTCGGCCTCACCGAGCTTCGCGGTGTTATGCGCACCGGTGCTGCGGGCGTACGACCTGTCGGCGTCCAGGCCATAGTCCCTCACCCCGGTGTCCACGACCACCGGCGCACCTTCGATCCAGAGCTCGAAGGAAAGCAGATCGCAGTGTGCGTGGCCCGGCTGGTCCGCCGCCCCGAACGCTCCGCAGCGGGTGAGAAATTTCGTGCGGCGAGCGGGCTCGGCCCAGCCGTGGAAGCCGGACGCGGCCAGGTCGATGACTCCCGCCGGCTCGGGCGGGGACCACGCCAACACCGCTCGCGCGATCGAGGCCAGCGCCGCGGGCGTGAGGGCGTGGCCCGCGGCCGCGTCGCCGAATTGGTGCCAGGACCCGTCGGGCCGCACGAACACGCGCGCCGCGCTTGCCATGCGCCGGCCGATCGCGTGCTCCGCCGCCCACCGACCGCCCTCCGTGGCCTCTGCGATCGCGACCGCTTGGAGGAGGTCCTCCAACACGAGCGCGTGGTACATGGGCGACCGCTCGTAATGGACGCCATCCGCCAGCACCTGGCGACGTAGCTGGCGTCGCAATCCGGCCCGGCCGCGGCGGAGCAGGCGCTTCCCGGTCGGAGGCGGCAGGACGGCGCCCGCCAGGATGAGCGCGGTGTAGTTGCGCACCACGTGATTGCCGCCGACGTGGTGCTCGACACATCGCGCCAGGTAGCGGGCCTGGTGTTCGAGGCTCGCGACCCACCGGGCGAGGAACGCCGGGTCCAGGTCGTCCGCGACGAGCGCGAGCGCTCGGACCCAGCGCACGATCCGCGTGGATGTCGGGTAGGGATCCCAACCGTCCCCGAGCTGATCGGCCGTCGCGTCGATCCAGCTCGAGACCAGCTTTCGGAGGAGATCCAGGTGTCGGTCCGCGCCGTTCGCGCGGTAGGAGCGCGCCAGACTCTCCGCTATCTCGAAGTAGTGAAGGTGGTACGTCCAGAGCCGGCTCTCCACCCTGGCGGTCCAGTCCGGCAACGACCCGAGATCGCGGGTGAGCCCCTGAAAGCGAAAGAGCCCGCGCGCAGCGTCTTCGGCAACCTCCGAATGCGTGCGAGGCAACCCGCGGTCGTCGGGGAACGACTCCACGACCGGTCGCAGGACACGCAGCGTGGCCGCGACGGCGGCGAGGGCATCTCCGGCGGGTGGGAAGGAGCGCGGCTGGATCGCGTGACGCAGGGCACCACGCACCAGGGGCCGGAGGGGCCGGGCCACGATCTGTCGGACGCCGAGACCGCGCACGGTGCGGAGCCACAGGAGGACGCCCTTCATGATGCCGCGACCGTCGCCCGGAGGCCGTCGGCCAGGCGCACGCGGGGCCGCCAGTCGGTGGCGGCCCTGAGCGCCTCCGTGCGCACGACGAGGGTGCCTCGCAGGCGCTCGAGGGCCTCCGACGTGATCGGCGCCGGGAGGCCCAGCGCACGTGCGAGGTCGCCGGCCCGGGCGAGGGCGAACAGCACGGCATCCGGGACCGAGATCAGCCGCGCCTGGCGGCCGACCGCGGTAGCGAGCATGCGCACCAGCTCGGGCGTCGACACGCTCTCATCATCGGCCACGGTGAAGACGCGCCGGCTCGCGCCGGGCGCCGTCGCTACGGTCACGATGGCGTCGATGAGATTGTCGATGTAGACGAAGCTGCGTCGGTTGCGTATGCCGCCGAGCGGGACGACCGGCAGCACCCGCACCATACGGAGAAGCCGCCGCATGTTGCCCGGGTTCCCCGGCCCGTACACCAGCGGAGGGCGCAAGACGCACCAGTCCGGCAGGCCGGCGGAGAGACGCGCCGCGAGCGCTGCCTCGGCCGAGAGCTTGCTGCGGCCGTAGGGGGTCGACACCGCCTCTCCGCCCTCCACCTCCCCGGCCGCGGACGGGCCGCCGCGCTCGCGTTCGGCCGCAACGGCGGCAATGGAACTCACCAGGACCAGCCTGCGCACGCTTCCCGCGTCGGCCACCTGATCGGCGAGTCGAGCGACGGCGCGGTGGTTCACCCGGTCGAACGCCTCCTCGTCGAGCGCCTTACGCCCGCGGCGGTGCGCCCGGCCAGCCGTGTGCACGACGACCGCGACGCCGTCGAGAGCCGCGCGCCACTCGGTGTGGTCGCCCAACTCGCCTACCGCCAATCCCTCCACGCCAGCGGGGATCGGCGAGGCCGCGTTGCGCACGGCGCCGCGCACCGGCACCCCCGACGCGTGGAGCTGGCGGCACAAGGCCGAGCCGAGGAATCCGTTCGCCCCGGTGACCAGGACGCGCCCGGTCACGCGGCGCCCCCCGCCGCCCGTGTGAGCGTCGCGAGGGAGGCCCTGGCCTGGCGTTCCCTGGAGTAACGGGGGGCAGCCGCCAGGCTCGCTGCGGCGAGCGAAGCGCGGCGGGCGGGTTCGGCCGCGAGGCGCAGCACGGCGTTCGCGAGCGCGTTCGGGTCGGCTGGCGGGACGACGATGCCGGCGCCCTCCGCGTGAACGATCGCCGACCCCTCGCCCGCCGGACCGACATAGAGGACCGGCAGACCGACCGCCATGCTCTCGAAGATCTTGGAGGGGATCACGGACGCGAAGAGCGGGTCGTCCTTGAGGTGAACGAGGCTCGCGTCGCAGACGCTCCAGTACGCCGGCATCGCCTCCTTCTCCTGGCGGTCCACGAACACCACGTTCTCCAGACCCCGCCTCTCCGCCTCCGCCATCAGGTGCGAACGCGCCGCGCCGGCGCCGACGAGCAGGAATCGCACGCGGTTCGCCGGCACGCGTTCGGCCGCATCCAGGACGTTGTCGAGTCCGTGCGCCAGCCCGAGAGTGCCCAGGTAGCCAACGACGAAGGCATCCCCCAGTCCCAGCCGGGCGCGCAGCTCCTCGTTTGGTGCCTGGGGATGGAAGAGGCGCAGGTCTGCCCCGTTGAGGACGACATCGATCTTGGAGCCATCCACGCCCCGCGCGATCATGTCGTCGCGATAGGAAGACGTGAACGCGATGATCCGGCGCGAGGAGCGGTAAACCCACAGCTCCAGCCGCTCAAGCAGCCGGTACAAGCGGCCCCGGCCCAGCGAGGTCGTCGAGGCGATCGAGGCCGGCCACAGGTCGCGGATCTCCGCCACGTGCGGAACCCCGCGAAGCATGCCGAAGGCGGCACCCGCGGCGGCCGCCAGTAAGTGGGGCGAGGTGGAGATCGCGATGTCGGGGCGGCGCTCGAACAGGGCGAAAAACAGCGCAGACACCATGTAGGAGGCGTAGTCGAGGCTGCGTCGAACGATCCCCTCGTTGGGAGCGATGTAGGTCTTCACCCGCACGATACGAATGCCATCGCGCCGCTCGATCCTCCGCCATTCGTTGCGGTACCCGTCGTAGACCCGTCCTACCGGAAAGTTGGGCGCGCTGGCGATGATGGTGACGTCGTGTCCGGCCTCGGCCCAGATGCGCGCCCGGTCGTAGACGTGCGCGGCAGGAGCGCTGGGTTCTGGAAGGAGGTGGTCCGAGAAGAAGAGGATCCTCATCCGTCCCACGACTGCGCGGCCTGCGAGCTCGACGCCGCGGGCGCGGCAGGCGCGACCGCGACGGGGCCACCCTCGGCCAGCGAGCGGACGATCGCGAAGGTGGCCCTGCTGGTCGCCAGGTAGGAGTCCAGCGAGGGTGGGGCACGGTGGCGGCGCAGCATGTCCAGGAACGCACGCCACTCGCCGGAGTGGCCCTTGTCCTGCCGCCACCGGCTGCGGGTCACCTTCCGGGCGCCGTCGGCGTAGCACTCCAGGCGTCGGAAGTCGTCCAGTACGGCCGAGCGGCCCCGTCCGATTACCTCGATCCGCTCCTTCGGCATTCGACGATCCCCGGCGGCGGAGTACGCGACGGTGCCCACCGATCCATCGCGATAGCGAAGGCTCGCCACGAGGTCGTCGGCGGCTGCGTCGGCGCGCCCGCCCGCCGCGTACGCGAAGGCCTCGACCGGATCCGAACCGCACAGGAAGGCCATGAGGTCGACGAAGTGACAGACCTCCCCGATGATCCGCCCCCCGCCCACGTCCAGGTCGTGCACCCAGTGTGTCGGCGGCACCGCGCCGGCGTTGACCCGGATCTGCATGACGAGGCTGCCGCCTTCGGGCGCGCGGGAAAAGAAGCGCTCGAGCTCCGCGGCGAGAGGCGCATAGCGCCGGTTGTAGCCGACGAACAGAAGGCGGTCCGACGCCGCGCGAGCCGCGACCTCGACGGTCTGGAGACCCGCCTCGTCGAGCGCCAGTGGCTTCTCGCAGAACACGTGCTTCCCGGCGGCCAGGGCCTCCGCCGTCTGCGCGGCGTGCAGGTCGTGGCGAGTCGCGATGGCCACCACATCGACGGTCGGATCGCCGAGCAGCCGCCCGGCATCGGTCGCCGGGTAGTCGAAGCCGAACCGCTCGGCGGTGGCGTTCGCGGACACCCCCGTCGACGCCACGACGCCCACCAGGCGCAACCCCTCCACCCTGCCCATCGCGGGAAGGAGGGTCCCGGTCGCAAAGGCCCCGGCTCCCAGGAAGCCCACCCCGACCCGAGCCTCACTGCCGCCGGCTCCGGGTGCCTCCGCCGGGGGGGCGCCCCCATCCTCGGTTCGAGCGCGGGCAGCGGGCGCGGCGTCGCTCGGCGGGGCCGCCTCTCCCCCGGCAGCGCCGGGATAGGTGATGACGATCGCCAGGGGCGCTTCCGGCCCCGACCCGATCGCCTCGTACGCATCCACTGCGTCGGCGATCCCGCAGCGGCGCGTGATCAGAGGCTCGACAGCCACCGAGCCCGCGCGCAGGAGCTCCAGGAACGCCTTCATGTTCCGGTTCTCCGTCCAGCGTACGTATCCGAGTGGATAGTCCTCTCCGCCCTCCTCGTAGGCGGGGTCGTAGCGCCCGGGACCGTAGCTCCGGCTCACCCGGAACGAGAGTTCCTTCGCGAAGAACGGGCGCCGGTCGAGCTCCAGGCCCACCGCGCCCACGAGCACGATGCGGCCGCGGTCCCGGCACACCTCGGCTGCCCGGTCGATCGGATCGTTCGACGAGGTCGCGGCCGCGATCAAGACGACGTCGGCGCCGGCCCCCTCCGTGGCGTCGGCGACGGCCCGGGGGGCGTCGCCAGGGGAGACGGCGCGCTCGGCGCCGAGCGTCTCGGCGAGCCGCGCGCGGGAGGCGTCGGGATCGACGCCGATCACCCGGCAGCCTCCGGCGCGTGCGATCTGCACCGCCAGGAGCCCGATCAGCCCGAGGCCGCTCACGACGACGGTCTCCCCCAGGGTGGGCTCGGCCAGGCGGAAGCCGTGCAGAGCGATCGCCCCGATGGTGGAGAAGGCCGCCTGCTCGGCCGAGACCCCGTCGGGAACGACCGCTACGAGGTTGCGCGGCACGCGGACGATCTCCGCGTGCGAGGCGTACCCGGCGCCGGCGCACGCCACCAACGCACCCGCCGGTACGCCTGCGACATCCGCGTGGCTTGCGAGGATCGTCCCGGCGCTCGAATAGCCGGGCGTCAACGGGGCGTCCAGACGGGAGCGAGCCAACTCGTAGGTGCGCAGAACGCCCTCGCTCTGGACCTTCCGCAGCAGCTGCCGGACCAGGTCCGGCCTCGCCGCGGCCTTCCCCAAGACGTTCTTCCGGGCGAACTCGATCGCGGCGCGCTCGGTCCCGGTGGAGATGACGGAGGCGGCCGTTTCGACGATGACGGTACCGGGCAGGAGGGAGGGCGGCGGCACGTCGACCACCCTGGCCTCGCCCCCGTCGGCGGACTGCACGAGCTGCTTCACCATGCCACCCCCACCCCGTCGCGCACACGGACGGACGGCGCGCCGCACGAGCGGGCCGCTCCGGGCCCGAAGGTACCGGCCCCGGGCCGGGGCCGCCACACGTCCGCGCTCACCCCCTGGGCGCCGTACGTGCGCCGGACAGACCCGGGTCCAGCAGGCGCTTCCCTGCGGCCATCACGACCTCGGGCGCGTGCGCCGCGGATACGAATTGTCGCCCCGCCCGACCGACCGCCAGCGCGCGGGCCGGGGCGCCTACCGCCTCGACGATCCGGGCCGCCATCGCCTGGGCATCCTGCTCGACGTGGCAATGCACCCGCGGATGCACAGCGATCCCCTCCACGCCCTTCGGCGTCGTCACCAGGCAGCGTGCGGCGGCCATTGCCACCAGGCTCTTGATCTTCACCCCGGACCCGACCTGTTGCGGGTTCACGAAGACCGTGCCGCGGCGCAACACCTCGCGGTCGTCCTCCACGAACCCCAGCCCGCTCACTCCGGCCGCGTCGCGACGCAACCGTTCCGTGCCGCGGCCGGCGAGGACGAGTCGCGCGTCCGGCGCCGCCAGGCGGACGTCGGGCCACACCGCGTCGAGGAACCAGCGCAGGCCGTGGCCTTTGCGCAGATCCGCACTGCCGACGTGCACGACCGTGCTCGGGTCCCCCGGGGGGACTCCGCCGTAGCGATCGACATCTATGGCCACCGGCAGCACGCCGTCGGGCGCGCGGCCGTAGCGGCGCAGCACCTCTTCCGCGTCTCGCCCGCTGAGCGTCCACACGCGGTCGAGACGGTGGACGGTCTGCCGTTCGAACCTGCGGATCCGGCCTCTCTCCCATGCCCAGGGTATCCGCGCCACCCCTCGGCCGAGCCCCTCGAAGACTTCTCCTAGCACGTTGTGACAGCGAGCGATCGTGCGAACCTGCAGGTGACTCGAGCGTAGCTCTGCGAGGCCACCGGCGGTGACGAGATCCTCATAGAGGACCGTCACCTCGGCGTGGGTCCGAGCGACGTCGCGGACGACGCTCAGGACGGTTTTCACGCCGGGGGCGAGGCGGCGGAGGATGGCGGGATCTCGACCGAGGAGACCCGCCGCGAAACGCGCGAGGGGGGAGCCGGCGTCGTGCGGGAGCTCGATTCGCCGGATGCCGCCGCCGGTGCTGCCCGCGGGGCCAGGCGCGAGCAGCACGAGGTGGTCGAAGCACGCGGAGTACACGGCGAGTCCGGAGCGCAGCGCCAGGCCGTAGCCCGTCGTCGCGCCCGGCGGCTCCGCAGCGACGACGACGACCGCTCGGGGACCGCTCCGCCCCTCCTGCTCGACCGGCTTCAGTTACCGGCGTCGTCGTGGCGGCGGATCAGGGCCCGCAGCCCACCGCGCGGACGATCTCCCGCCGTCGTCAGGTAGCCTGGGTAGGACCCCTCGGGCTCGGCATCTCCGACCACGACGCCGAGAACGACGGCGTCCCCCCGCCGCAACTGCTCGATCGCCCTCGCAATCTCCCCCTTGTCGGTGACGCCGGCGCGCACGACGAGAATGACGCCGTGCGTGCGGGGGGCCAGGATCGTGGCGTCGGCGACGGGCAGGACGGGAGGCGCGACCAGAATCAGCGCATCGAACCGAGCTCGCAGCGCGTCGAGCACCCCGTCCGCGCCTGGGTTGTCCAGGAGCTCCGCCGGATGCGCCGGACGCTCGCCGGCGGCGAGCAGGCTCAGCCCCGGGACGTGGGTAGGTCGCACGGCCCCGTCCACGACCTCGCCGGCCTCCAGACACTCCCGCCATCCCGGTCCCGCGGGCAACCGGAACAGCCGGTGCTGGCTGGGCTGATGCATGTCGGCGTCGATCAGAAGCGTGCTCCGGCCTCGTTGCGCAAGCGCGACGGCCAGGTTGGCCGCCGCCACCGACGAGCCTCCGTCCGGCGAGGGGCTGGCCACGACGATCTCACTCGCACCCTCGCCGCCGCGCACGAAGCCGACGTTCGTGCGCAGGCTCCTGTACGACTCCGCCGCGACCGAGCCCGACGCCTCGGCCACCACGAGGCCGTCGCGCCCGGACAATCCGTTGCGGACCGCGAGCGAGGGAATGCGTGCCATGGTCGGCACCCCGTAAAGATCTTCGATCCTGTCCGTCGGTTGGAGCCGGGGGTCTGCCGCGTCGCGCAGGTAGGCGAGCGCCAGGCCCAGCATCAGCCCCAACACCGCCGCCAGGGCGAGGTTGCGCACTGGTCGGGGGCTGTCGGGCTCCAGTGCCTGGATGGCGTACTCCACGATCCGCACGCTCGAGTCGTCGATGGCCGCCGCGACTTCGGCCTCCTTCAGCCGGGTGGACAGGAGCTTGTACAGCTCGCTCAGGAGGTCCGCCTGACGAAGCAGGCGGGCGAAGCGGATCTGGCGCGCGGGTACGCGCTCGAGCTCGCTTCCGAAGCGACCGAGCGCGTCGTCCAGGGCGGCGATCTGCCTTTCGATCGACCCCAGGTAGTTGCGCCCGATCGATGCCAACTGACCCTCGAGCTGGTCGATGCGCTCGTCCAGCGCGATCACGTCCGGGTGGTTGGGAGTGAAGCGGACCAGGAACTCGTTGCGCGCGCGGTCGGCTTGGATGAGCTCCTCGAGAATCCCCGCGACAGCGTCGTTCCGGAAGAACGTCGGGAAAGACGCGAGGCGTCGGTAGTCCGGCGGCCCCGAGCCCTGCTCGATGTCGCTGATGAGCTCGCTCAGCGCGGCCCGCTCGGTGTCGAGACCGGTGCGCTCGGTCTCGAGACGGGCGAGTCGCTCGACCTGAGCCTCGGCCTCCGCGTCGAGCGCCACGATCTGCTCGCCCTCGCGGAAGCCGCGCATCTCCTCCTCGACCGCCTCCAGACGCACGCGGGTGTCCTCCACCTGCTCCGACAGGAATCCGACGGTGCTCCGCGCGTCGGCGCGGTTGGTCTCGTCCCGGCGCCGGATGAACGCCTGCGCCATGGCGTTGGGTACCTCGGCCGCGAGCACGATGTCCGTGCTGCGGTAACCTACACGAATGACATCGGCGTCGCGGTCGGGCCGCGTGACGGACATGTCCTCGAACAGATCCTCGACCGCCTCCTGGAACAGGACCGTCTCAAGGTCGACGGAGGTCGGCAGCGGGTCCCCCTCGCGGTCCCGCCCCCGCGCCAGGTCGGCGAGCACTAACGTCCCTCCCGGAATCTCGATGGGCTCGCCCGGAGCAAACTCGCGATCCAACGGAGGCGTGTCCCCACCCGCGGCGCGGATCCGGTACCGGCCTCCCACGGCGGGGCGGATGCTGTACTCCGCTTCGATCGTGTTGCGGCCGAACTCGAGCGAAGCGAAGAGCAACTCCCTCGGTATCTCTTTGGGATCTTCGACGCGCACGTGCAGATCCAGCTCGTCGACCACGTCTTCGGCGGTGGGCCGGGTCCGCAGCATTCGCATCTCCGTCTCGATCTCGCCCCCTCCCGCCAGATTGGTGAGCGCCTCGAGACCGGACGGCGCGATGAGGCCGCCCTCCTTTTCGTCGACGCGGATCAGCGCGCTCGCGTCCCACACCGGCGCCACAAGCAGCGTGTAGACGGAAGCCGCGAGAACGGCGACGACGGTGACCCCGACGATGGAACGCCAGCGCCGCGCGATCAGGCTCCGGAAGCGGGGCAGATCCAGCTCCCCCGCCTCCGCATCCGGACGGGGCGGGGTTCCGTGGCCCACGGCCGGAAAGCGTTCCGGTCCGATCGGCGTCGGGAGCCGCCGGTTCATCGGATGAGCGCCGTCGTGATGACGGCCGCGGCAGCGATGAGACTCCCCAGGAGCGCGCCCGAGCTCCGTGACAGCCAACTCTTTTCCCCGACGATGATCTCGTCGCCCGACCGGATATCGACGTTGGTGATGGAGGTGTCGCTGTCCAGCCTACGGAGGACGGCGCCGCCCCGCAGCAGCCGGACGTCCGCGGCGTTCCCCGAGGGCGCTACGCCGCCGGCGAGCCCCAACAGCTCTCTCAGCGTCACCGTGGGGTCGATCGAGTAGACGCCTGGCGCGTTCACCGCACCGAGCACCGTGACGCGCCGCAGAACGCGAAGCTCGATAGATGGGTTCTGCAGGTACGCTCGGAAGTCGCGCAGCAGGTCGTCGCGCAGGGCTTCCGCGTCCCGCCCTTCGACACGCCGGTCACCGAGCAGAGGGAAGGTCACGAAGCCCCGGTCGTCGATCGTGTACGTCCCCGACAGATCCGGCTCCCTCCAGATCTGGAGAGCGATCGCGTCCCCCGGCCGCAGGCCGGCCGTCGTCGCTGCGACGGGCGCCGGCTCGATGGGGGCCATGGGCTCGCCCCGGCACCCGGCGAGGGCGATCACGACCACGCCCATGCCGAGGGTGCGGACGGTGCGTGGGAGGCCTGCCCTGCGGTGCTGAATCGACATGCGGGCCAAGCTACGGCTGGTGCCCAGTGGCCGCCACGGCGTCAGTCCTGGGCCGACGCCACGGTAGGCGGGCGGCCGAGGCGGTGGAGGATGCCCGACGCGACCACGCCGTACACCAGCAAGACCGCCGACGCGGCGGCAAACGTGACCAGCGTCAGGCGGAACAAGGTCGCTGCTCCCACGACGGCGATCGCGGCTGTCGGCGCCATCAAGACCCTGACCGGCATCGACAGGTGTCGCAATGCCACGATCGACGCTGCCACGAGCACGAGGAGGCCGATCAACGTGGCCCAGGCCCCTCCCATCAAACCGAGCGGCGGCACGAGCAGGAGGTTCGCCGCCACCGTCACGACCACGGCCACCCCGGAGATGGCCGCGACCCGACCGGTCCTGCCCACTGCGCTCAGCAGGTAGCCCGCCGCCAGGTACACCGGCCGGAACCAATGGGCCAGCAGGACCACGGCGGCGATCGCCGGATCGGCTCGGACCGAGTCGGGCACCACGCCGCCCGCGACCGCGGCGAGGCCGCAGCCCACCAGACCGTAGGCGGCGGACGCGGCGATGGTGATGCCGAGGTACTCGCGAAGCGACCGCGTGGAAGCGTTCTCCTGGTACTCGCGGTAGATCAGCGGCTCGTAGGATACCGAGAGGGCCGCGGATACGAACACGACCCCTGAGCCCAGCATGTAGTACCAGCCGTAGGAACCCACCGCCGCCAGGCCCAGGACGGCGCCGATGACCCAACGGTCCACCATGGCGATGGTGGTCATCGCCAGGAGATGCGCCGAGAGCGGCGTCCCGAACGCGAGTAGAGGTCGGATCTCCGAGCGTGCGGCGCGCAGACGCCCCTTGCCGAGGATGAGCCGGCCGAACAACCAGGCGCCGCCCGCCGCGATTCCCACCGTCATGCCGATCGGGAACGACAGCGCCCATCCCGTAGAGAACGCTACGGCCAGCGTGATCCCGAAGCGGCCGGCCCCCACCGCGAGCCGGTCCAGGACGAACGCGACCGAGTGGCCCCGCGCACGGGCGAAGGCCAGCCCGATGCGGTTCAGGTTGCTGAGCGTGACGCCCACCGTCAGCAGCCAAACATGGGGCCACAGTGGGACGCCGAGCAGGGTCCCGTGCGATACGGAGGCAGCGATGGTGACCGCAAGGAGGGCGAGCAGGCACGCGGAGGCGGTGATCGTGGCGGCTCCCGCGACGCACGCGCCCGCTCGATCGGGATCGTCCCGATAGCCGCACCGCCAGAAGATCGCGCTGTCCTGCCCCAGCAGAAGCACGCCGACGGCGACGCTCTCGAACGTGGCCAGGAGGACCACGCTTCCGTACTCGGCCTCCCCCAGAGCCCATGGCAGCACGAAGATCGTTAGCCAGGTGAGCGCCCGTCCGAAGGTCTCGGCGGCCCCCAGGACGACCACCCCTCGCAGCGACGTCATGGCGCCCCGTCACGGAACCGACAGGCCGGATCAGTCCGCAGCACGGGCGTTCCGAATAGGGGGGCCGTGCGGAAGCGGCTGGAGGTAGGTGGGCCCGCCCCCGGCGGCGCGGCTCATTGCGCGTAGCGCGAAGAGCCCGCCCATCGTCACGATCATCACGACCCAGGCCGTCTGCATGTTGCCGCGAGCCGCCGTAACGGCAAAAACGGTGTATGGCCCCATGAGCAACGCCCACGTGAGCGCCCCGCGGAACCGCACCAACAACCCATCGAGGACCCGGAACACCACCGCGAGAAACGGCGCATACAGCACGCCGAACCAGAGAGCCTCGCCCCAGCTCAGCCCGTAGATCGTCGGGTGGAGCGAGGCCCCCTCGCCGCCACCGCGGATGGCGGCTGCGATCGAGTGCGTGAATTCGGGCGGCTTGAAGCCGGACGGAAGCCAGAAGAGGAGCATGCGCCGCACGGTGACGAGCTCGCCGAACCCATCGACGTAGTGGCCGTTGTCGATCATCCAGAGGAACGGCTCCAGCAAGGAGAGATCCCCCTGGAGCGATGTGATGTGGAGCAGCGCCGCGCGGAAGACGAACCCCGGCTCCGCGGACGCGGCCGCCGTGAGCGGACCGAAGTAGCGGATCTGCTGGACGACGTAGAAGCCCAGCAGGGCGAGCCCCCCCGCGGTGACCGTCAGGGCGATCTTGCCGAACCGGCGGCGGCCTCTCAGCGACCAGAAGATCATGTACAGGAGCAGCGGCGCGACCGCCCCCAGCCCCATGACACGGCGGCGGTCGAGCACCACCAGGACCACTGCGGCGACCAGCGAGAGCAGAGCGAGCGGGTAGCGCCGCCAGATGAACAGGCACAGCACGATGCCGAAGCTTGCGTGCGCGCAGTACAGGATGAGGACGTACGTCACCGTGAGGTTCTCGCGCCACGAGCTGTTGAGCAGACGGTCGAGGGAGAACCCGCTGTCGGCGAGCTTGAGCACGAAAGCGAGGGCGAACACCGCGCCCACCAGGAGCACCAGCCGCCGCTCGGCCCGCGAGGGTGCCGGTGGCCCCTGCCGCTCCGATGGGTCCGGCACGACGGCGGGGCCCGGCAGCAGCAGCCGCGTTACCAGGTAGAGCAGGTTGAAGAGGATGATATAGAGAACGGCCTGCTCCACCACCGCGGCACCGTACGCGTCGCCGAACAGGTAGATCGTGGCTGGCACACCGGCCGCGATCAGAAGCGCCAGGGCGAACAGCAGCGCCGGGCTGCGCCGACGCGTCTCGACGTAGGCCATGGCCAGCAGAGTTGCCCACACGCCGGCCAGGAGCGGGTATGTCACCCGACTCTTGCCTCTTCGTTGGTCGGCGCCGTCGTGCGCGGCACCCGTCTCATGCCGTATCCGTCATCGTGCGGCGTGCCTGTCCCAAGACGAATCGGACCGCGCCGCGCAGTCTAACCGGGCCCGGGACGACGTTCCACCCGGCCGTCGAGCGCCCCCGCCTCCGCCATGGACGCCCAGCGCCCGCTTCCTATGATCACGTGGTCCAGAACTGGAATCCCGAGGACGCGGCCGCTACGGGCGAGCTGGCCCGTGACTGCCCGATCCTCGACGGATGGCGACACGTCGCCCGACGGGTGGTTGTGCACGAGAATGACGGCAGCCGCACCCTCCGCGATCGCTCGTCGGAAAACTTCGCGGGGGTGGACGAGGGAAGCGTCAAGGATGCCTCTCGATACCTGGATCTCGCGCATGACGGCGTGCTGGCTGTCCAGCAGCACCACCCAGAACTCTTCATGGGGAAGATCTCTCAGGCGGGGTCCGCACATCGCGTAGATGTCGGCGGGCCGGTGGATCCGTCGGCGCGGCGTTTCCGGCTCCGAAGCGAGCCGGCGCCCGAGCTCCAGCGCCGCGGCGATCCTGGCGGAAACGGCCGGGCCCACCCCCACGACCCCCTGTAGGTCGGCCACGGGGCGACGCGCCATCGTGCGCAGCGATCCGCCGCAGTCGGCGAGGAGACGCGCGGCTACGTCCACCGAGGTGCTCCCCGTCGGACCGCTCCCTACTAGGATCGCCAGGAGCTCCCGCGTCGCGAGCGCCGCCGGGGTTTCGTCGTGCAGGCGTTCGCGCGGTCTCTCCGCCGCTGCCCAGGCGGCCAGGCCGGGGCGTTGCCGTATGGGCCCGTGCTCCTGCCTGGCCGGTCTCGCCCCTTCCCTGACCACCGCCCCTCCCGTCCGTGCGTCGTTGCGGCGCAGCCACCCACCAACGGCGCCATCTCTCCCCGGCGTGGCCTACCCCGCCGCCCCGTGGCACTTCTTGTACTTCTTCCCGGAGCCGCACGGGCACGGGTCGTTCCTGCCCGGCTCCTTCTCGACCGAGACCGGGGTCTGCGCACGGGCCTCCGTCTCGCCCCTGTTCGTCGTTGTGCGGCGCGTCGCGGTGGCGGTGCCCCCGCCTCCCAGTCCCGCCACCACCGCGTCCTCGCGCGAGGGTCGGGCGGCGGTCCGGGCGGCCGCGGGAGTCGAGCCGGCCGCCGATCCGGGACCGCTGAGCGTCATGCGGCTCTGGACGCGCGGAGCCGGCGGGCCGAGCTGCGCGCGGAACGTGAGCGATCCCACCGATCGCCTGATGTCGCCCATCAGGTCGACGAACATCTCGTAGGCTTCGCGCTTGTACTCGATCAGCGGGTCCTTCTGTCCCCAGCCGCGGAACTGGATCGATGCCTTGAGGTGGTCGAGGTCGTAGAGGTGGTCGCGCCACTTCCCGTCGATCACGTTGAGCAGGATGAACGCCAGGACGCGCTCCTGGTTCTCGCCGAACTGCTCCAGCTTGGCCTCGAACGCCTCCCGCGCCCTGTCGTGCACCAGATCGTCGACATCGCCGGCGCGTTCGATCCGATCCTCGTCGTCGAGCCCGGTGATCGGCAGCATGAAGTCGAGCGCCAGCCGTTTCTCCAGCCCGTCGAGCTCCCACAGCTCGGGGGGGGCGCCGTCGGGGACGTACTCCGCCACGACGTCCTCCAGCCCCTGTGAGGCCATGTCCCAGACCTCGCCCTTGAGGTCCTCCCCGCCCTCCAGCGCGAACGTGCGCAGGTCGTAGATCACCTCGCGCTGCTGGTTCATGACGTCGTCGTAGTCCAGCAGCCGCTTGCGCGCCTCGAAGTTCTGCATCTCGACGCGCTGCTGCGCCTTCTCGATGGAGCGGGTCACGAGCGCGTGCGTGATGACCTCGCCCTCCTCCGCCCCGAGCCGGTCCATCACGGCCGCGACGCGGTCGGAGTTGAAGAGGCGCATCAGATCGTCTTCCAGCGACAGGAAGAACTGCGACGCGCCCGGGTCGCCCTGACGGCCGGCGCGCCCGCGCAACTGGCGGTCGATGCGCCGCGACTCGTGCCGCTCGGAGCCGATGATGTGGAGTCCGCCGTCCTCGAGCTCGAAGTCGTCCGGCTTCATGGCGGGATCCACCCACCGGTTGGGGTCGATCGGCGCGACGTCGGCCGGATCGATCCCGCGCGCCTTGATCCAACCGATCGTGCGTGATTCGGTGACCCCCTCGCCCAGCTTGATGTCGGTTCCGCGTCCGGCCATGTTCGTCGCGATCGTGACCGCGCGGGGCTGGCCGGCCTCGCGCACGATCGCCGACTCCTGCTGGTGGTACTTCGCGTTCAGGACGTTGTGCTTGATGCCCCGCCGCTTCAGCATCCGCGACAGGGTCTCCGAGACGTCCACCGATGTGGTTCCCACCAGGACGGGCAGCTCCAGCTGGTTGAGCCGCTCCACCTCGTCCATGATGCCGTTGTACTTCTCCCGCTTCGTACGGAAGATCAGGTCGTGGCGGTCGTCCCGGACGACGGGCCGGTTGGTGGGGATGACCATCACGTCCAGGCCGTAGATCTGGTGGAACTCGTTCTCCTCCGTCTCGGCGGTCCCGGTCATGCCGGCGAGCTTGTCGTACATCCGGAAGTAGTTCTGGATCGTGATCGTCGCGAGGGTCTGCGTTTCACCCTTGACGCTGACGTTCTCCTTGGCCTCGACAGCCTGGTGGAGCCCATCCGACCAGCGGCGTCCCGCCATCTTGCGTCCGGTGAACTCGTCCACGATCACCACTTGCCCGTCTTCGACGATGTACTGCTCGTCCTTCAGGAAGAGCGTGTAGGCCTTCAGCAGCTGATGGATGACGTGGATCTTCTGCGACTTGTCGGCGAACTCCTTCTCCAGCGCCTGGATGCGGTCGCGCTTCTCCTCGATTCCGAGGGTCTCATCCTCCTCGATGCGGCCCACGTCCTCGGAAAGATCGGGCGTGAGGAAGGCGTCGGGATCGCCCGGCGACAGCTCGTCCAGCCCGCGGTCGGACAGGTGGACCTGGTGCCCCTTCTCGTCCATCGCGAAGAACAGCAGCTCGTCCAGCTCGTGGAGGCGCTTCTCCCGCATCCACGCCGCCTCGGTCTGGCTGACGAGCTTCTGCAGCCCCGGATCGTCCGCGAACAGCTTGAGGAGGCGCTTGTTGCGGGGCGCGCCCCGGCGCACCGCCAGCAGCTTCTCGCCGGCCTCCACCTGATCGCCCTCTTCGAGCGCGCGCTCGGCATCGGCGACCAGCTCGGCCACGATCCGCGTCTGCTTGCGGTGCAGAGCCGACACCTGCGGGTTGTACTGCTTGTAGACGTGCGACTGCTCCTCGGCGACCGGCCCGCTGATGATCAGGGGCGTCCTGGCTTCGTCGATGAGGATCGAGTCGACCTCGTCGATGATCGCGTAGTAGTGGCCCCGCTGGACCTTCTGCTGCAGCGAGGGGACCATGTTGTCCCGCAGGTAGTCGAAGCCGAACTCGTTGTTGGTGCCGTAGCAGATGTCGGCGGCGTACGCGGCGCGGCGCTCGGGCGTGCCCGGATCGTGGAGGTCGATGCAGTCGACGGTCAGCCCGAGGTAGGTGTAGACCGTGCCCATCCACTCTGCGTCGCGCTGCGCGAGGTAGCTGTTCACGGTCACGAGGTGCGTGCCGCGCCCCGCCAGCGCGTTCAGATAGAGCGGCATCGTGGCGACCAGGGTCTTCCCTTCCCCCGTCTGCATCTCGGCCACCTTGCCGCGGTGGAGCGCGATAGCACCGATCAGCTGGACATCGTAGGGCACCATGTCCCAGACCATGCTCTGGCCCGTGACCGTGATGTCCTTGCCCAGAAGGCGGCGGCACGCCTCCTTGACGGTCGCGAACGCCTCCGGGAGGATCTCGTCGAGGACCGCCTGCGTGAGGTCCTTGAGCTCCTCTTCGGCGGTCCGGATGTCGGCCGACAGCCGCTCGCGTTCGCCGTGGTCTTCGGTGCCCCGCTTCGTCTCCTTCAGCTCTTCGATGCGGGCCGGGAGCGCGCCTGTCCGCTCCTGGACGATCGACCGGAGGCGCTCGGTTTGAGCCTGCAGCTCCTCCTCCCCGACCCCGGCGAGGCGGTCGGCGATCGCGTTGATCTCGTCCACGATGGGGCCGAGCCTCTTCGCCTCCCTGGCGTGGCGCGACCCCAGAATGGTCTTCACGGCTGTTTTCAGCATGGCGCTCTATCCCTCTCGGCGCTCCCGCTCGCGACGGCGGCGGGGCGATACAGGGCTTCCCGTTCTATGATCCGGCGCACGGCTTCCGGCACCAGGTAGCGAATCGACCGGCCGGCGGCGACGCGTTCCCGTACCTCGCTCGATGACACGTCGATCCTGGGGACGCGGACGCGGGTGTGCGGGACGGCCGCCAGGACCGCCTCCACCTCTCCCGTGGCCGGCCCCCTGTCCAGGACCGCCAGGCGGGCCAGGCGCAGGATTTCACCCGGCTCGTGCCAGGTATCGAACTCGCGAAACTGGTCGATCCCCATCAACAGGACGAGATCCCCGCTCGCCCCCTCGCGCGCGAGCTGACGGAGCGTGTCGACCGTGAAAGACGGGCCCTCCCGCGACAGCTCGCGGTCGTCCACCAGGAACGCCCGATCCGATGCCCACAGGGCACGGACCATCTCCAGCCGTACGTCCGCGGGTGCCAGACGCCGCCCCTGCTTGTGGGGCGGGCTGCCCGCCGGCACGATCAGCACGCGGTCCAGCCCGAGACGCTCGCGGGCGTGCTGGGCGACGATGGCGTGGCCGACGTGCGGGGGGTCGAACGAGCCTCCGAAGACGCCGGTAGTCACCCGGCGACCAGGCTGTCGTCGCCCTCCGTCCGCACGCGGGACGCCTCCGGACTGTCCGGGAATTCCTGGAGAAGCCGGCGCCGCGCGTCCTCGAGCTCCTCGTCGTAGCCCAACACTTCGTAGATCTGGACGAGGCGCAGGAGCGCTCGCGGGGCTGCGGCCGATCTCGGGAAGCTCGCCAGCAGCTCGTCGAGGTAGACGATGGCGGAATCGTAGGCTTTCACCCGGTAGTAGAAGTCGGCGCGATAGAGCTCTTTCGCGGCGAGCTTTTCGCGCAGTCTCTCCCCCGTGATCCGGGCGCTGTCGGCGTACACGCTCTCGGGGTAGTAGTCCGCCAGCGCGGAGCAGTGCTCAACCGCACCGCGGGTGTATTCCTGGTCCAGCGGGATCTGCGGCGACAGCTCCTCGTACGCCCTGCACACCATGAACCGGGCGTCGTCGGCGTATTCTCCGTTCGGGTAGTCCTGGACGAGGCGAAGGAACTCGGTCGATGCGGTCAGGTACTCCTCGCGCCCGAAGAACGCGCGACCGAGGTTGTAACGCGCACGCTCGGCCAGCGGATGCCTGGGGAATTCGAACGTGAATCGCTCGAACACCGTGACGGCGTTCCCCCAGTTGCCCTCCGCCAGTTCGGTCTCGCCGCGGGCGAACATGGCCTCCGCGTCCAGGCCGCGCAGGTCGAGGCCGGTCGAGCAGGACCCCAGCGTTGCGAGGGTCAGCAGCAGGACGCCTACCGTGGCGCGCGGGGAGCCTGGTCGCGCGCGCCCGGTGGGGGCGCGCCGGTCGGTTTTCCAGAGGAAGTCGGGCATCACGGTCTCTACCCGGCTGGGCGGGGCTGGTTTCAGGTGGTGGCGGCGCGCGGGCATGTGCTGCAAGGCACGGCGAGAGGCGGGGCCCCGCCATGGCAGGAGGACGACCTGCTAGCTCTCTTCGCCGAAGCGGATCTCGTCGATGCGTCGTTGCGCACGGCGTACCAGTTGGCCCGTCCGCGCCGGGTTTAGTTCGAGGACCCGGCGATAGGCATCCAGGGCCGCGTCGCTGTCCCCCATCGCGAAGTGGATCTCGGCCCTCAGGAACCACGCCTGATCCTGCACGCTTTCCGGAACCCCCAGCTCGGTAACGGTGTCGAGCAGCTCCAGCGCGGCGGTGAGGCGACCGGCCTCGTGCGCCTCGGTCGCCAGCTGGAACGAGCAGTTGCCCCGGCGCCAGCGTGCCTCGGAGACGAGGTCGTCGCGACCACCCTGACGGGCGTAGCCCTCGAAATAAGGCAACGCGTCCCGGCACTGGTTCAACTCTTCCCGCAACCGTCCCAACTCCAACATGATGCCGGCGGTGGAGTCCGGCTCAGACCGCACCATGGCCAGTTCGTAGAACTCGACGGCGCGCTCCCGATCGCCCGACTCCGCGTAGTAGCGAGCCAGCGGCCCCGCGAGGTCCTGGGGCCACGCTCCGGGTCGAACGGCCACCGCCGCTTCCACGGCGCGGGCGACCCCGTGCGGATCCCCGCGTTCCAGGGAACGCCGGGCCAGCGAAAGAAAGTCGAACACGGCCTGGCCCTCGTAGGACGGCGCCATGCGCAGCACCGCCGCCCACGCCTGGCGCGCCCGGTCGAGCTGACCGCTGACCGCGTAGGCGTGCGCCACGAACGCCGCCTTCTCGGCGTCGTCCTCGTCCTGACTTGCCGCGAGCCGGTATTCGGCCAGCGCCGCGCTGAACGAGGAGTCCGCCCAGAGGGCGTTCCCGCGGGCGATCGTGCCGCTGTCGCCGCCGCATCCCGCGACGAGGCACGCGCACAGGAACCCGCAGAAGGCCGACCTGATCACGATTCCCGGCCGCTGGCGTCGGTCTCCAGCATCGAAAGGTAGGCCCGCACGAGCGCGTCGTCCGGTGCGTCCCGCTGACAGCGGAGCCACTCCGTACGCGCGGCTTCGCTGTCTCCGCGGCGAAGGTACAGGAGTCCGCGCGCGGCGCGGGCCCTCACGAACGCCGGCCGGTCCTCGACCGCCCGGTCGAGCTGCTCCTCCGCCGCGTCCAGGTCGCCGGATCGCAGCAGCGCCTCCGCCAGCCGCGTTCGCAGATCGGGGTAGGTGGGACGCAGCTCCACCGCGCGGCTGAACTGGCGCACCGACTCCTCGACCTCGCCGGCCTCGAGGTAGCGATCGCCGAGCTCGGCGTGTCCCTCGGCGAGCCGGTTGGCCACGGCGGAAGAGAAGCGACCGTCGCCCGCGTACTCGCTCTCACGGGCGGCTTCGAATGCCTCGTTGGCGGCCTCGAACTCACCGAGCTCGCTCAGCGTGATCGCCTTGTTGAGGAGCGCCTCGACGTAGTTCGGGTTGATGCGAAGGGCGTGCTCGAACGACTGTAGACCCGCTTCCGGCTGGCCGAGCAGACAGAAGCAGAGTCCCATCAACTGGTGGATGTCGGCGTACTGCGGATGGCGGTCGACGACGCTGTTGAACTCGTCCAGGGCGGTGACGTAGTCGCCTCTCGAAAACGCTTCCCGACCCCGGGCGATACTCGGGCGGACTTCGGCCGGCCCGCCCTCGTTCGTCTCAACCGGCATCGACACCTCCCACCGCCGCGGGCTCGTCCCGGGGTTGCTCCGAGGGGGTCGCGAGCTTCCGCAGCACGCCCCGTGTGTCCACCAGAATGTCGGCGCACCGCGCCACCATCGCGTAGTCGACGTCGCTGTGATCGGTGACGATGGCCACGGCATCCACCTCCTCGACGGTGTCCGCGTCCAGCTCCACCGACCGGTACGTCGGCCCGGCCTCCGACCCGAAATCCGCCGGTACCAAACTGGGCACGAAACGGTCGTGGAAGCTAACCTCGGCGCCCTTGTCCGCCAGCAATCGGATCAGCTCGAGGGCCGGGCTCTCGCGCACGTCGTCGATGTCGCGCTTGTAGCTGACGCCCAGCAGGAGCACGCGGCTGCCCCGGAGGGGCTTGCCCTTCTCGTTCAGCGCATCGGCGATCTTCCGCAGGACGAAGCGCGGCATTTCCGCGTTGATCTCGCTCGCCAGCTCGATCAGGCGCGTGCGGAACTCGAGCGTGCGCATCTTCCACGACAGGTAGTGCGGATCGAGAGGAATGCAGTGCCCGCCGAGGCCGGGTCCCGGAGTGAACTTCATGAAGCCGAAGGGCTTCGTCGCGGCCGCCTCTACCACCTCCCACACGTCGATGTCCAGTCGGTCGCAGACCTGAGCGAGCTCGTTCACGAGCGCGATGTTGACCATCCGGAAGGTGTTCTCGTAGACCTTGACCAGCTCGGCGGTGCGGGCGCTCGCCACCGGTACGAGCGTGTCGAAGATCGGGCGGTAGGCCGCCAGCCCGGCCTGCGTGCACGCGTCGCTCACGCCGCCCAGCACCTTGGGCGTGTTTCGGGTGGTCCACTGCGTGTTCCCCGGGTCGACGCGTTCGGGCGAAAAGCAGAGGTGGAAGTCCCGCGGGGCCTGCAACCCGCTCTTTTCCAGGAGGGGCTGGAGCACCTCCTCGGTGGTGCCCGGATAGGTCGTGCTCTCGAGGACGACGATCTGCCCCGGTCGGAGATGGCTGGCGACCGCCTCGCCCGCCGCCATCACGAACGAGAGATCGGGATCTTTGATCTTGTTGAGCGGGGTCGGGACGCAGATGGACACGACGTCGCACTCTCCGAGGCGATCCAACTCGGTCGTGGCGACGAATGTGCCGTCGTCGAGAGCCGAGCGAAGCGCCGCGGGGCGCACGTCCTGGACGTGACTCGCACCGGCGTTCAGACGGGATACGACGTCGGTCGAGACATCGAAGCCGATGACGTCGTAGCCGGCCCGCGCCGCTTCCAGGGCCAGCGGCAACCCGACGTAGCCCAGCCCGAGC
The DNA here is from genome assembly GCA_035465395.1 of Longimicrobiales bacterium. Classification (GTDB taxonomy): domain Bacteria; phylum Gemmatimonadota; class Gemmatimonadetes; order Longimicrobiales; family RSA9; genus DATHRK01. The sequence goes on from DATHRK010000006.1 coordinate 137,177, forward strand.
ACGCCGAAGGTGCCCAGGCGCCCCTCTTCCCTCGAGGCTTCTTTGGTTGTCGCTGTCTCCATCCGTGCTCGTCGGGGCGTGAGGCTCAACCGGCCGACGTACCCCTCTGCGGGCCGGAGCGGCGAGGCGGTTCGGCGATCTCCTGCTCGTAGCGCTCCAGCGAGATCGCCAGGTTCGGGAAGAACCCGGCGAAGTGGTTGAGCAGGTGCTCGTCCCGCCCGGCCCCCAGATGGGCGTCCCACTCCTCCATGAGCTCGCAAACGCGCGCAGTCCGCCGGTTGGACGGGCGTACGATGCGCACCTTCGGGATCGCCGTCTCGACCGTCTCTTCCTCGGGAGCGATGAGCTCTTCGTGCAGCTTCTCACCGGCGCGCAGGCCTGTGAATACGATACCTCCCTGCACGGGTAACCCCGCGAGCCGACGCAGGTTTCGGGCGAGATCGAGTATGCGGACGGGCTCTCCCATCTCGAGCATCGCGACGCGGCCCTTGATCCCCTGGAGAAGCGATGCCTGGAGAACGAGCTGCACCGCCTCCGGTATCGTCATGAAGTA
>DATHRK010000007.1:0-13175 GCA_035465395.1 Longimicrobiales bacterium
GCGCGGCGATGGCGACCGAGGCGCCGTGCGCGACGACCGCCTCGGCCACCGCGCGTCCGATGCCTCGGGTCCCCCCCGTCACGAGGATCCGTCGTCCCGAGAGGTCCGGCGTTCGCTCCATTGCTCCCCTTTCCCGCGCCCTCGGCGCGTGCTCCGTCCCGCGCTCGGCGCGAGATTCCCCACTTCGGCCGCATCTCGCCCCCGGGCGCGCGACACCCCGGCGGTGCGATCTGCGTAGGTCAGTCTACGTCGAGCGCCGAACCGGTCGCCACCGGTGCCCCCCCGCGGCCGGACCCAACGAGGGAAGGAGTCGGTATACCGAGCATGCCCGAGGACACGCGGAATAGGCCACCGCCGAGCGGCGGACCCCGCCGGCTCGACGATCTGCTGACGCGCCTGCGCCCTCTGCTCGCGACCGTCCGCGGTCGCGCGGCGGAGTGGGCGGCCGACGCGGCGCTCGGCGCGCGGATCGTCGCGAGTCGAACGGGACGGTGGAGCCGTGGCCTCGCCGGCCAGGCACTCACGCCCCGGCGCGCGCTCCTCCTGGCGCCGCTCGTCCTCGCCGCCGCCACCGGCGCGATCATCCTCGCGCTGCTGTTGCCGGTGCTCGTCTGCCGCGCCGACGACTGCCCGTCGATCGAGGCGATCGCCGCGTATCACCCGCCCGAGGCCAGCCGCGTCTTCGCGGCCGACGGCTCGATCCTCGCCGACCTGTCCCCGCACCGCAGGGTCGTCGTCGCCCTCGAAGAGATCGCCCCCGTCCTCCGGGACGGCGTGGTGGCGGTCGAGGACCGGCGCTTCTGGCAGCATTCCGGCGTGGACCCCCGCGGCGTCGTGCGCGCCGCGTGGCGGAACACCCGATCGGCGCAGCTCCGCGAGGGCTTCAGCACCCTCGAGATGCAGCTGGCGCGCAACATCTTCCCGGAGACGCTGCCGCTGTCCAACCGCGGCCGGAGGAAGGTCTGGGAGGTGTACCTCGCCTCGCGGATGGACGCGGTGCTCTCCAAGGAGGAGATCCTCGAGCGCTACCTGAACCAGATCTACCTGGGCTCGGGGCTGTACGGCGTGGAGGCCGCGGCTCAGGCCTATTTCGGCAAGCCGGCGGCGGACGTGACCGCCGCGCAGGCGGCGCTGCTGATCGCGCTCATCAAGACGCCCGAGCGTTACAACCCGCGCCGCTCGCCCGACCGCGCGCGGGAGCGCCGCGACCTCGTGCTCGCGCTGCTGGCCGAGCGCGGCGTTCTGGACCCGGAGGAGGCCGCCCAGGCCCGCTCCGAGGACGTCGAGCTCGCGGCCCCGCGTGGCTCGAAGGCGACCGCCCCCTACTTCGTGATCGCGCTGCGCCGGGAGCTCGAAGAGCTGTTCGGCTCCGACGCGGCCGAGCGTGGACTGCGCGTGTTCACGGGCCTCGATCCGGAGCTGCAGGCGGCCGCCCAGACCGCGCTGCGGGCCCAGATCGCGCGCATCGAGGGTGGCCAGTACGGACGCTGGCGTCATCCCGTCCCGGACAGCGGGGGCCGGCTCGCGCCCGCGCCCGGCGCCTCCCCGTACCTGCAGGGCATGGTCGTGGCTCTCGATCCCGAGACGGGCCTGGTGCGCGCGCTCGTCGGGGGTCGCGACTTCGCGCACTCCCAGTACGACCGCGCGCTGCAGGCCCGACGCCAGCCCGGCTCGGCCTTCAAGGCCATCGTGTACGCCGCCGCGGTGGAGTTCGGTATGCCGCCCACGGCGCTCGTTTCCACCGCGCCGGTCGAGATCCGTGCGGCGGGCGCGCCCGTCTGGCGTCCGAACGACCACATTGCCGACAGCGTGGGCATGCTCACGGTCCGCGATGCGCTCGCCCGGTCCTCCAATACTGCGGCGGTGCGCGTCGGCCGTTGGGTCGGGCAGGACGCCGTCATCACGACCGCCAGGAAGCTCGGCATCACGACCCCGCTGGAGCCCGTGCGGGCGCTGCCTCTGGGCTCCGAAGAGGTCATCCCGGCCGAGCTGGTCGCGGCCTACGCCGCGCTGGGCAACGGCGGCTGGCGGGTCCGTCCGCGCCTGATCGGCCGCGTCGAGGACGCCACCGGCCGCATCCTGTGGACGGCGCCGGAGGCGCGGGAGCGGGCGATCGGAGAAGCTGCGGCGTTCGTCACCCTGACGCTCCTCGAGGACGTCGTGGACCGGGGCACCGGGGCGTCGATCCGGAGCGCGGGGTTCTGGGCTCCGGCCGCGGGCAAGACCGGCACCACCGACGAGGGCAAGGACGTGTGGTTCGTCGGCATGACGCCGGACCTGGTGGCGGGCGTCTGGCTCGGGTTCGACCAGCCCGCGCCCATCGGCGCCGGCGCGAGCGGCAGCCGCATGGCGGCTCCCGTGTGGGCCGACATGATGAAGCGGCACTACGACAGGCGGCGCCTGCCCCTCCCCTGGCAGCCTCCCGGCAGCGTGATCGCCCTGCCGATCGATGAGTCCACCGGACAGGTCGCGACGCCCGACTGTCCCGGGGAGCTCGTGCGCACCGAGTACTTCGTGCCCGGGACGGAGCCGGCGGCGTACTGTCCGCGGCACAACCGGCGAGGCTTCTTCGACCGACTCTGGGGACGCCTGCGACGCTCGTTCTAGCGTCCCCCGGGGCGCGATCTCGGCGAGGTTGCTAGATGCCCGCCGTGACGGCGTCCGCGGGGTCGACCGCGCCGCCGATCCGCTCCTCCGTCCCGCCCGCGGCCAGCCAGTGCTCGGCATCCAGCGCCGCCATGCACCCCGTGCCGGCGGCGGTCACGGCCTGGCGGTACCGCTCGTCGATGACGTCGCCCGCGCCGTACACGCCCGGCACGCTGGTGCGGGTGGACCCCGGCTCGACGGCGATGTAGCCGCTGGGCGTCAGGCGCAGCTCGTCGCCGAGGAAGGACGTGTTCGGCGAGTGGCCGATCGCCAGGAACAGCCCCGCCGCTTCCAGGACCTTCGTCTGGCCGGTCTCGACGTGCTCGACCTGCACCCCTTCGACGAAGTCGTCCCCCAGCACGTCGGTCACGACGTGGTTCCACTCCACGTGGATCTTCGGGTTCTCGAACACCCGCTGCTGCATGACCTTCGACGCGCGGAACTCGTCGCGGCGGTGCACGATCGTGACGGAGCTGGCGTAGCGGGCCAGGAAGCTCGCCTCCTCCATCGCGGAGTCGCCCCCGCCCACCACCACGAGCGGCCGGTCGCGGAACGCGGGCAGCGCGCCGTCGCAGACCGCGCAGGCGCTGACCCCGCCGCCCGAGCGGCGCAGGCGCTGCTCGTGCTCGAGCCCCAGCCAATTGGCGACCGCGCCGGTGGCGACGATCACCGCGCGGGCCCGCACCTCCTCGCCCGCGTCGGTGAAGAGCCGGAAGGGCCGTGCGCTGAAGTCCACGCGTGCGATGTCCTCGGTCCGCACGCGCGCGCCGAAGCGCTCGGCCTGTTGCTTCATCTCCATCATCAGCCGCTGGCCGTCGATGCCCTCCGCGAAGCCCGGGTAGTTCTCGACCTCGGTCGTGTACATGAGCTGACCGCCCGGAATCATGTCCGGACTCGGCATTCCCTCGAACACGAGCGGGTCGAGCTGCGCCCGCGCGGCGTAGACCGCCGCGGTCCAGCCGGCCGGACCCGACCCGATGATCACGATCTCTTCGACCGTGGGCTCCGCCATTCTGGTTCCCGTGTTTGCAAGGACCGCCGGTCGCCACGGACGGCATCGACGCCGGCCGTGCCCGCTTCAGAGCCACTCAATGTAGCACCTCCGCAATGAACCGTGAGAGGCGGCCCGGAGGGCGGCCGTCGAGTCGCCCCGGTGACGCCCGGCGCCGCGCCCACGTCCCTTCCCTCGGGTCGGACCCGGGCCGCGGGCCGACGCTGGCGCCCCGGAAATCGCGCGCGTACCTTCACTTGCGGAGGGGAGGCCTTTGCACGGCACCGGGCGGATGATGCAGTCGGAAGCGGAGATAGAGCGCCTCCTGGGGGCGCTCCGGGGGGTGCGGTCGAGCCGTGTGATCATGGCCTCAGACGGGCGCATTGTGGAGATCCACGTCCTCTCGACCCCCGAATTCCACCCCAAACAGGTCGTGCGCAACGTCGAGTCGGCCCTGAGCGCCGGGCTTCGCATCGATATCGATCGGCGCATCATCAGCGTGAGCCAACTCGAGGAGGACTTCTCCGTGGTGGCTCGGGAGTCCGAATCCGTGGAAGACGCACCTCCCGCGGCGACCGACGCCCCCCCCGCACATGCCGCCAACCCGGTCGCCGCTCCCGAGAACCGCGCGGCCGACGCGGTCGGCCGCGGAGGCCTCGTGATCCCCTTGCGGCCATCGGGCCCGCCGGTCCCGGCCGAGCGCGTCCGCTTCGCCGGCATCCGCACGCATACCCATTCCGCCCGGTCGATCGCGTGCGAGGTGCGGCTGACACTCGACGGGGCCGACTACGTGGGACGGGCGGACGCGCCGGACACCGAGACCGGGCGGCTCGGAGCCGCCGCGCGCGCGACCTTCACGGCCCTCGAGAACGCCCTGGGCGAGGCGCCCGCGTTGCTGGAGGGGGTCACCGCAGTGGACGCCGACGCCGGGCGCTACGTGCTCGTGCTCGCGCGGGGATCGACCGGGCGGGACGCGGCCCGGCTGGTCGGGGCGGCGCGCATGCGAGGGGCGGTGGAAGATGCGGCGGTGCTGGCGACCCTCCAGGCCCTCGACCGCTGGCTCTCCTCCGATTTCGTGGCCGGCTAGCCCATGGATGGCTCGCTCCACCCGGCCCAGCAGCAGGTCCCGGCCCCGACGGCGCCCGCCTTGGCCTCCGCCGACGCCCCGAGCCCCGGGGCTCTGACGGTCATCGAACGTCTCGGAGGCGTGCACGCCGCGTGGATGCGGATCGACGGCGGCGTTGTCGGCGAGCTGGTCCTGGCCGTCGACGCGGACGCCGACCGCGAGCGCATTCGGGCCGGCGCGCTCGAAGCCATCCGCAGCCGGGGGCTGCGCCTCGATCCGGCACGCCTCAGGCTCGCGGTCCTGGAGCCGCCGGACCCCGCGGCGGCGGCGGCGCAGGGGGCGTGGAGTCGTCCCCTGGTGCGCCACGACCTGCAGATCCTGCGGGGAGACCGGAGGTCGACCTGCCGCGTGCAGCTGTTGCACGCGGGCGACCCGGTGGCGGCCGAGGCGACCGACCTGGACACCGACGCGGGCCGGGCGCGGGCCGCCGCGCGGGCCACGCTTCGCGCCGCGGAGACGGCCTATCCAGGCCGGTCGCTCGGCCTGGAAGGCCTGCGCGTGGTGCACCTGGGAGGGCGGCCGCACATCGCTCTGTCGGTGGAGGCCGTGTCGGAAAGACGCAGCGCGCGCCTCTCCGCGGTCGCGCCCATCGACCCCTCCTTCGAGGAGGCGGCCTGTCTCGCCGCGCTCGGCGCCATCGAGCGTTGGCTATCCGCCTGACGCGGGCGCCAGGGCGCGCGAGCCGTCGCCCTGCAGCGTGAACTCGAGCGTCACGCACCCCGGCTCGACTCCAGGACAGTAGTAGCCCAGCACGCGCACCTTCGCGTACGGCCCGCGCGCCGTGCGCACGACGTAGGTCCGCTCCGCCGGCTCCAGCAGATGGGACAGGAAGTGGTACGCGTACCATTCGTCGAGCGCGCTTTGGACCGAGTCACCGCCGGGCGTTACCCGGCTTCCGGCGTACCCGCCCTCGGGTGCGCGCCGGACCGCCTCGATGGGCGACTCGACGGCGACGACGCCGGCGTCCCCAAGGAATCCTTCCCCCCCGTTGACGATGAGGCGGTGGCGCTGGGCCGCGATGTCCCAGGTGGCGGGCATGGAGCGCACGTCGCCGCTCTCGCGCGTCGCCAGGTCGATGCCCACCCAGCCCTCCCCCGCCCGGGCGTCCAGGGTGACCGTATCGGGGCCGGCGAGCGCGCTGGGCGGCGCCCGCGGGGCGAGGCCGCCGGGCTCGAAAACGGGCACCTCGGGCCGGACGAGCGACGCGCCGACGATCGCCGCGATGGCGAGCAGGAAGACGGCCAGGAGCGCGACCAGCCAGGCGGGCGTGCCGCGGGGCGTTCCGGTCACGCCGGCGGAGGTCGCAGCTCGACGGGGTCGCCCCGGCGCACCGTGCCCGGCACCAGCACGCGGCCGAACACCCCGCCGCGCCACCCCGGCTTCATCGCCTCGCGCAGCCCCGGCAGGGCGTCGTCCATCCGCTCGCACGGACGCGTTTCGCCGCCGATCTCGATCGCGCACTGCCCCACGATCAGCAGGTGCCCGCGGGTGTCCTCCAGGTCGATGCCGCTGACCATCAGATTCGCGCGCCGTTCGGAGGGGTCCAGCTCGGCGTCCAGTTCGCGCATCATCGCGTCCCACGACTCGCGGGCGATGATCGTTACCTGACGGCGCGTCCCGTGGCGCGGATTGCCCTCCAGCCCGTGGTCCTGAAGCAACCGCGCGCTCTCGGCGGGATCCATGACGCCCCTGCGGGCGCGCTTCACCCAGATGCGCTCCAGCGTTCCGTTCATCGTCCTCCCCGCGCTTCGAGCGCGCTCTCTATGTCGTCGATGGTGCCCGCGAGAATCTGCGGCGTCTCAGGGAAATCGTCGACCGCCAGCCCGAAGCGACCGTCCCGCGCGCGGGCTCACCAGGCACGGGCCCACTCCGGGGGCGGGCCGGGTGCGGGGGTCGACTCTCGCACCAGGTCGCGCCCGCGCAACGTTGCCACGAGCCGCGGCCATCGTGAGATTTCGTGGAACGCGCACCGCAACACCAGATGCTCGAGTCCTTCCTCGCCTTCGTCGAAGCGATGCCCGCGTGGCAGAAAGTCGCGTGGGTCTTTCTGGTGCTGGGATTCAGCTGGGTGCTCGAGGCCGCGATCCCACTGGTGCCGTTCCGGTACAGGAAGCTCCGCCACGCGGGGGTCAACGGTGCCTTCCTGGCCACCAACCTGGCCATCAACACCGTCTTCGGCATCGCGACCGTCGTGGCGGCGGCCTGGACCGCCCGGCACGCGTTCGGCCTGCTGCACCTGTTCGAGGCGCCGCTCTGGGCGGAGCTCCTGATCGCGCTCGCCGCGCTCGACCTGATGGCGCAGTACATCGCGCACTACCTGCTCCACAAGGTGAAGGGCCTGTGGCGGCTCCACGTCGTGCACCACAGCGACACCAAGGTCGACGCGACCACCGGCGTCCGGCTGCACCCCGGGGACTTCGCCGTCCGCGAGACGTTCGCGCTCGGAGCGGTCCTCCTCACGGGCGCCCCGCTGGCGTTCTATCTCGTCTATCGCGTGGTGACGATCCTGTTCACGCTGGTCACGCACGCGAACGTGGATCCGCCCCCGTGGATGGACGCCGCACTGAGCTGGGTGGTCGTGACCCCCAACATGCACAAGTTCCACCACCACTTCGAGCGGCCCTGGACGGATACCAATTTCGGGGGGATCCTGTCGATCTGGGACCGGCTGTTCGGGACGTTCGTCTACGGCGATCCGCGCCAGGTGGTCTACGGCGTCGACGTCGCGGATCCCGACCGCGACGAGGACGTGCTGCACCAGTTCGCGCTGCCGTTCAACGAGCCTCGCCGGCTGGACCGGGATCGGCCAGGCGGCGGGCGAGAGGAGAGGTGATGACCGCTAGGACGATCGTCGCGCTGCTGGGCGCGGTGTGCTTCCTCCCCGGCGCGGTGCTCGCCGCGCAGGATGACGACGCCCGACACGACGCCGGGGCGCACGCGCACGACGCCGGCGACAGCACCGCGCACTCACCCTACGCCGGCATGGCCACGGTGGAGGGCACGACGATGACGGCCGAGGAGGTCGACGGCCTGCGGGCCGGCCAGGGCATGCGCCTCGCCCTCCCCGCGGAGCTCAACGGCTTCCCGGGTCCGCTGCACGTGCTGGAGCTCGCCGACAGGCTGGAGATCTCCGACGAGGTGCGCGCGGAGGTCGAAACGATCCGCGGCGAGATGCTCGCGGCGGCGCAGCGGCAGGGCGCCGCGGTCATCGCCGCCGATCGCGCGCTGGCCACTGCGTTCCGCGCAGCGTCCGGCGGCTCACGCGACGCGCCTTCGGAGGTGGAGATCGCGCGCCTGAGCGCGGCGCTCGGCGAAGCCAGAGGCCAGCTGCAAGCCATCCACCTGGCCGCGCACCTGCGCACGCGTGCCCTGCTGACGCCCGAGCAGCGGCGTCGCTACGAGCACCTGCGGGGCTACTGAGCCGCTCTCGCCGCACGCGTCCGCCCCGCTCGCGTCGCGCATCTCGTCGAGGTCCGAGGGACGCGTAGTCCTCCATTGCCCCCGCGCACGGCCGCCGCTAGCTTGGACTCGCTTGAGAACGAGTCTCATTTAGATCCGATCGATGCTCCGATCCATCTCCATGAACAACCCCGCCCGCGGGCGGCGTCGCGGAATCGTCGCGCTCTCTACGACCGCGGCGGCCCTCCTGTGGCTCGGCGCGTGCGAGGCGCCGCCCCCATCCGTGGATGAGACGGCGGAGCCCGCCGGCGCGCAGCCCGCCGACGCCGCGGGCCGCGTGTCGGGCACGCCGGACGGCGGGCTGGTGGACTGGATCGACGATATCCGGGCCGCGCTCGTCGAGCTTCCCACCGACAGCCCCACGGTCGCCCGGCAGCGGGTGCTCGACGTGTACATCGGTCGCCAGGAGTTCATCGAGCTGTACTACGGTCCAGGCGGCCGCCTGGCGCCCCGGGCGGAGCTCGTGGCCACGGTCGAGGAGGCCGAGGCGCGGTTCCACACCCTGATGCAGCGCCTCGGCGAGGATCCGCCTCCGCAGCCGACGGAGGTCGATTCCCTCGTCAACGAGCTGGACGCGCAGCTGGACGCGGTGATCGCCGCCGCGGAGGTGGACGGGGTGCCGCCCGCGCCGCCCGAAGCCGCGCTGCCCGGTGACGAGGACGCGGACGCCGCCGAGGCGTCGGCCGACGGGTCCGGCGCGGGGCAGCGACCGGCGTCCACGGGGGCGCGCGTGGCGACATCGCAGGCGCGCACGCCCGAGATCCGCGCGATCCTGGCGCGCCTGGACGACGCGGAGACCGCGATCGCCGCGGGCCGCCGGGACGACGCCCTGCGAGCGGTGGAGAGCGCGTACCTGGACGGGTTCGAGCCGCTCGAGTCGCTCCTGCCCGCCGACCGGGTGCACGTCATCGAACGTCTCTTCCACATGTCGCTCCGGCCCGCCCTGGCTGGCGGCGGGGCCACCGAGCCGGCCGCGATCCTCGCCGAGCTGCGAGGCGAGCTGCTGATCGCGGACGGCCGCCTCGCCGACGGTTCGGGAAAGGCGTTCGCGGCGTTCAACGCGTTCGCGATCATCTTCCGCGAAGGGCTCGAGGCGGTCCTCCTGGTCGCCGCGATCCTGGCCTATCTGCAGGCCTCCGGCGCCGATCCCCGCCACCGCAGACACGTCATGTACGGGGTCCTCGCGGCGATCGCGGCGAGCCTCGGCACGTGGGCGCTCGCGCGCACGCTGATCCCCATCGGCGGCGCGCAGCGCGAGCTGATCGAGGGAGTGACCGCGCTCCTCGCCGTCGGCGTGCTGGTCTACGTGTCGCACTGGCTCTTCCACAAGACGTACGTGCAGGACTGGATGGCCTACCTGAAGCGGAAGGTCGGCGGCGCGGTCTCCGCCGGGTCGGCGCTCGCGATGGTGATGCTCGCGTTCGCGGCGGTCTACCGGGAGGGCTTCGAGACGGTGCTGTTCTACCAGGCGCTCGGGAACGAGGCCGGAGGCGGCGCGGTCGTGGCGGGCTTCGTGCCCGGTGCGCTGCTGATCGTAGGCATCGCCTGGGCCATCATTCGGCTGGGGCTTCGGCTGCCGATGAAGACGGTGTTCGGGCTCACCAACGCCGTCCTCCTCTACCTCGCCTTCGTCTTCCTCGGCAAGGGCATGTACAGCCTGCAGGAGGCGGGTGTCTTCGCCCCCACACCGCTCTGGGACCTGCCCTCGAACCGCGGGCTGGAGCTTCTGTTCGGGTATCACCCCATGGCGGAGACGCTGCTACCCCAGGCGGCGTTCCTGACGCTGCTGGCCGGCACCTGGATCTGGTACCGGCAGCGCCTCCGGCGTGCGAGCGCCGCGGCGGGGTCGACGCCGGCCTAGCATCTCCGCCGGCCGACCGACCCGGTAGGATCGCGCCCGGCTAGCCCGCCCCGGACGCTGCCGCTTCCTCCGCTTCGATCTCGCGCCGCTCCTCCTCGGCCTCGCGCTCCTTGAAGACCTTGAGGTTGGTGGAGTGTCCGGCCGAGATCCGGGCCGAGGGGTCGAAGTGGTGGACGGCGTAGTTGACCGCGGTCGCGGCTTCGGCGTAGCCCGTGGCGATCAGCTCCAGCTTGCCCTCGTAGTGCGCGATGTCCCCCGCCGCGAAGACGCCGGGGATGTTCGTCTGCATGTGCTGGTCGACCTTGATCGAGTTGCGCTCCAGCTCGAGTCCCCACTCGCCGATCGGGCCGAGGTCGGGCTTGAAGCCGAGCAGCGCGATCACCGCGTCGACCTCCAGCGGCGTGTCCTCGTCGCTGCGGTTGTCGAAGATCACCGCCCCCTCGACGCAATCGCCACCGAGCACCTCCCGCAGCTCGTGGAAGGTGCGCAGCTCCATCCGCCCAGCGGCGACGGCCTCCTCCATCTGGCGGACCGTCGAGCGGTGCGCGCGGAAGCCGTCCCGCCTGTGGATGAGGATGATGCCCGAGGCGATGCCCAGGAGACCGAGGGTCCAGTCCAGGGCGCTGTCGCCGCCGCCCACGATCAGCACGCGGCGCCCCTCGTAGACGCTGGGGTCCTTCACGTGGTAAGCCACGCCCTTGCCCAGCAGGTCGTGGTACCCGGGGCACTCGAGGTGCCGCGGCGCGAAGGCGCCCTTGCCGCCGGCGATGATGACGGCCTTGGTGGGATAGACCCCGCCGCTGGTGGTCAGCACGAAGCCGTCCTCGCGCGCGTCCAGCGACCGCACCTCCTCCTCCAGGCGGACGTCGGCGCCGAACTGGAGACCCTGCTCCTCCATGTTCTTCGCGAGGTCCTTGGCCAGGATCCGCGGGAAGCCGCCGACGTCGTAGATGTACTTCTCCGGGTAGAGCGCGGTCAGCTGGCCGCCGAGCTCCGGAAGCGAGTCGACGATGCGCACGCTGACGCCGCGCATGCCCGCGTAGAAGGAGGCGAACAGCCCGGTCGGGCCGCCGCCGATGATGGTGATGTCCGCCGACTCGGCCGGATTCACGTCGTACGCTCTCCTGATGGTCGTTGGGCGACGCCGGCGCGGTCGCGGCAGCTCACGCCTCGCCGCGGTAGACCGCCGACTGCCGGTAGTGCTCGAGCCCCTCGCTCGCGAGCAGCTTGATCAGCGCCGCGGCGGGCACCGCGAGAAGGAGGCCGACGAAACCGAACCAGAACCCCCCCAGGGCCAGCGCGAGCATGATCCAGACGGGGTGTATACCCACGGACTCGCCGACGATCCGTGGACCGATCACCGACGAATCCAGGAACTGCACCACGCCGAACACGAGCGCGATCTTGAGGAGCGCGGGACCGACGGCGCCGCTCAGGAGCGCGATCGCCAGCGCCGGGATCAGCGAGACGATGAGGCCGAGGTAGGGCACGAGGTTGAACACGCCCGCGGTGGCGCCGATCAGCCCGGCGTACGGGAACCCGAGCGCCCACAGCCCCAGCCAGGTCAACACGCCGACAATGGCCGCGGCGATCACCTGGCCGCGCAGGTAGCGCGCGACGAGAACGTTGTACTCCGCGAGGAAGTCGCTCCAGCGTTCCCGCTTGTCCCGGGGGAACAGCTCCATCGCGCCCAGGCGCAGGCGATCGAAGTCCCGCAGGAGGTAGAACGTGAGGACCGGCGTCAGCACGGTGTAGCCGAGCACGGTCAGCACCACGCCCACGCCGCGGCCGACGCCGAGGACTCCGGACCAGGAGCGGCGGATCCACTCCTCGCTGCGCGCCTCGATCAGGGCCGCGAGGTCCGCAGCGTCGAAGTCCCGCAGGCCGCCTAGGAGCGCGTCGTCCCCCAGGGGTCCCAGGTCGCTGGCCAGAAGGCGCCGGCGCAGGGCGTCCAACCGGTCCGCCAACCCCTGGAGCAGCTCCGGGACGCGCCCCAGGAAGTCCCGCAACTGGTCGCCCAGGGCGGGCAGGCCGAAGAAGAGCGCCGCGCCGAGCGCGGCGACCGCGGGCAGGCCGATGAGCAGGATCGCGACCGACCGCGGCATTCGGCGCTCCAGCCGATCGACGGCCGGGTCGAGGATCACCGAGAGCACTCCCGCCAGGACGAAGGGCGCGAGCAGGCTGCCGGTCGTCGCCAGGGCCCAGATGAGCAGCAACAGGGCGCTCGTGAGCAGCACCGTGCGGTGGAAGGCCGTCCCTGAGTAGGGCGCCAGGAAGAGGGCCAGCGCCACGAACAGGACCAGCGGCGACAGCACGGGCCGAACCGCGAGAAGGAAGAGGCCCAGCGCCAGCAGGACGGCGCCCAGCCGCAGCCAGCCGAGCTCGGTTCGCTCCGCCTGGCTCAACGTCCGCCGCCCCGGGCGCCGGCGGGCGCCCCCAGGGTCACGGCCCGCCGGTCCCTACGCAGCGTGCAGCTCCCGGACGAGTTTCGTCGCCGCTTCGAGGACCGCGCGGGCGTTGTCGTAGGTGATCGTCGCCAGCGCGTCCTCGGCGTACTCCCAGGTGCAGGCCGTGATCCCCTCGGCCGCCTGCGGCACGGCCTCCCCGGTCGCCGACTCCATCAGGTAGAAGTGGCAGGTCTTGTGGATCAGCCGCCCGCCCGAGCGGAAGTACCAGTCGATCGTGGGCAGCGCGCGCACGATCCGCGGCTCGGGCAAGCCGGTTTCCTCGCTCACCTCGCGCCGGGCCGCGTCCTCCAGCGACGGGTCGTGCTCCTCCACGTGCCCCTTGGGCAGGCCCCAGTTGCCGTAGGGGTCACGGATCAGCAGGAACCGGGTCCCGTTCGGACCGCGGCGGTACACGACCCCGCCGGCGCTGACCTCCGCGACGGCCCTGCGGCGGCGAGGCCGCGCCGCGCCGCTCACGCCGCCACCCCGCTCTCGGCGAGCACGCGCTCGGCGATCTGCACGGCGTTGAGCGCCGCCCCCTTCCGGAGGTTGTCGGCCACGACCCAGAAATGGAGCGTGTCGGGACGGTCCCGGTCGACGCGGATGCGACCGACGCGGACGGCGTCGGAGCCGGCCGCCTCGCTG
>DATHRK010000008.1:0-13482 GCA_035465395.1 Longimicrobiales bacterium
TACGGCCGACAGCGTCACGCTGGCCGACACGCTGCCCAGCGGGGTGACGTGGATCGAGGACCCCGACAACACCGACTGCTCGATCGCGAGCGGGATCCTGACCTGCGACTTCGGGGACATGTCCCCGGTGGCCGCACCAGGGGACACGGCGATGGTCACCGTGGCGGGGCTCACCGACGCCGCCGACTGCGGCACGATCACGAACACGGGCTGGGCAGACGCGGCCAACGACACCGCGGTGAGCGACACCGACTCGCTCCTCGTCCAGTGCCCTGACCTGTCGATCCAGAAGTCGGCGCAGGTCGACACCATCGCGGTGGGCGACACGGCCGTGTTCAACATCACGGTCAGCAACGACGGACCGGGCGATGCCTACGGCGTGATGCTGAAGGACACGCTGCCCAACGGCGTGCTGTCCTGGTCGATCGTTTCGGAGACGCCGAACCTGTCGGCCTGCTCGATTAACGCGGGCGGCGCGGGAGAGGAGATCCTGGACTGCAACATCGGGACGCTGAAGGCCGATTCCAGCTTCACGGTGGTGGTCAGCTCCGATACCATCCCGACGAGCTATCTGCTGCCTGCGGGTGGCGGAACTCCGGTGGCCGCGATCGAGATCGACGGGAATCTCAGCGACGATGTCGCCACGGGCATCGACTGGAATGGCGCCGGCATCAACTGCACCACGAACACGGGGTGCAGGATCGATCTGCCGACGGGTTCCAACGACGATTCCTTCGCCGGCGGCGTGAAGGAGGACACGGAAGCACCGGGCATCGTCAGCGGCTCGATCCCGAACAACAAGAGCGACCTGCTGCGCTTCTACATCACCAGCCGGAAGCAGACGGTCTCGACCGCCGCGGGAGACTCGATCCATGACTTCATGTACATCGCGTGGGAGCGCGTACAGGAGCCGAACGGCACGACGAACATGGACATCGAGCTCAATCAGTCCACGGTCACGAGCGCGAACGGTGTCACCAAGGTGCGGACTGCCGACGACCTCTTGATCAAGTACGACCTGGCGCAGGGCGGTATTACGCCGACGCTGGGTTATCACAAGTGGATCACCGCTGCGAGCGCCGGCGGGGCGAGCGCGGCGAGCGTCTGCGAAGCCACCAACAAGTTCCCGTGCTGGGGCAAGGTGCTCACGCTGAGCCCGCCGGCCGTTGCCGGTGCCGTCAACAGCAGCAGCGTCGTGGACTCGATTGCGCCGGACGATCCGCGCACGATCGATCCGTTCACCTTCGGTGAGGCCGGCATCGATCTGCAGGCCTCCGGCATCTTCCAGGCGGGCGTGTGCCGCAACTTCGGGTCGGCGTTCCTGAAGAGCCGGTCCTCGGACAGCTTCACGTCCCAGGTCAAGGACTTCATCGCGCCGGTGCCGATCAACATCTCCAACTGCCAGCCGGTGAACATCCCCAACACGGCGTGGGCCAAGGCGTCGAATTACGCGCCGCCGAGTGGATCCGCCGGTGACTCGATCTCGGACGGCGACACGATCACCGTCGTTGAACAGCTGGCCTTCCTGATGGGAGCGCCGACGGTCCGGCTGGCCGAGGCCAGCGCTCTCGATGGGACCGGCACGACCGGTTCCATCGCGACACCGGCGGAGGCTGCGGCGGACCTGCGGATCCTGCCTCTGGCTTCGGAAGGTCAGACCGGAACGCCGTGGCCGGCCAGCGCGGGGCACAACGGCGTCGTATCGAGTCAGGTCACCAACGCACCGCGACGGCGGCGCATGACCTGACGGCCTTCTGCCCCACCCCGGCGTCGCAGCCGCTGCCGGGGTGGGAGGCCTCGACGCCCACCTCATACTGGAAGGGGCGACCGAGTCGGTCGCCCCTTCGTTCTTGTCCGGCTCCTGCGGTTCAGCGCGGCGCGAGCACGCCGCGGGCGTCAGCCATTCCTACCGCGACCTTTGCCGTTGCCGCCGCCTCCCTTGTTACCCTTCTCCGTCGCGCCGCTGCCGTCGCCATCGGTCGAGGCACATTGCTCGCGGCCGCCCTGCGACGGGCAGGTCGTCGCGATCGCCGTCTCCGACAGCGCCGAGAACATGCCGTGCCAGGTCTCGAGGCGAACCGCGAACTCGTAGGCGGTGGCGCCGTCGAGGTACGTCGGCCCGAACGAAACCAGGGTGGTCGTCGCCGGTCCGCTCACCATCTGCCAGGGGTCGGACTCGTCGCCCGCGCGGCGGAAGTAGAGCTCGAAGCGCATGGCGTCCGCCTCCTGGACGTTCCACGTGACCGTGATCCGGACCTCGGCGGTGTCGGGCACCGCCTGCACGCCCACCGGCGGGTGCGGCGGCTCGGACGGCGGCGGGTCGCCGTCGTCCTCCTGCACCTGCCGCAGCGTGTTGACCACGTGCGCGTTCTCCGAGAAGCCGTTCGTCACGACGTTCTTGGTGGCGTGCGCCCACAGCAGGTCGGCGATCGCGCCGACCCCCGCTCCGGGGTTCGCCTCCATCAGGAGCGCCGCCGCGCCGGCGGCGTGCGGCGACGCCATCGAGGTGCCGTTCAGGACAGCGCTCGCGTCGTCCGCGGCGTGGTGGGCGGAGAGGACGTTCACGCCCGGCGCGAACAGGTCGACGCAGTCGCCGTAGTTGGAGAACGTCGCGCGGGAATCCGTAACGTCGGTCGCGCCGACCGTCACCGCCGAAGGGGCGCGCGCCGGCGACATGCCGCACGCGTCCGTGCTGCTGTTCCCGGCGGCGACCACCACGGTGAAACCCGCGGAGCTCAGGCTCGCGACGGCTTCGTCGAACGGCTGGGAGCCGCTGGAGCCCAGCGACATGTTGACCACCCCGAGCTCCCCACCGGCCAGGATCCAGTCCAGGCCGGCGATGACGCCGGCGATGGTGCCCGATCCGGCGCAGTCCAGCACGCGGACCGCGACCAGGTCGACGTCCTTGGCGACGCCGTACGTGGTGCCGCCGATCGTACCGGCGACGTGCGTGCCGTGTCCGTTGCAGTCGCCCGCGTCTCCGCCGAACGCGTCGAAGCCCGGCCGGGCCCGCCCGGCGAACTCCTGGTGGGTAGTCCGGATCCCGGTGTCGACGACGTAGGCCGTGACCCCCGCGCCGGACAGGTCGTAGCCGTACACCCCGTCCAGATCCGCGCCTCGCTGGTCGATGCGGTCCAGCCCCCACGGCGGGGCGATCTGATCTCCCGCGATGGTGACCTGCGCGTCCGGCACGACCGCCCGCACTCCGGGTGCGTTCGAAAGACCGGCCGCGGCCGCCTCGGGGATGCGTCCCGCCAGGCCGTTGACCGCGTGGCTGTACACGTAGTCCGTCTCGAGCGCGTGCTGCGCGGCGAACCCGTGAGGATCGACGCCGCGCTCGAGCAGCACGATCATGCGCTCGGCGCCGGCCCCGACGACCGCCGCCGAGGGCTCAGGCGAATCGGCCATCTCACGAGGGCCGAAGAAGCCCTCGCCACAGCCGGCGAGGCCAAGCACGGCGAGCATGCAGACTGCACGCTTCATGGGGGTTCCTCCCCCGAGCAGCCACGGTCCAGCGGGCGCGGGAGTTCGCCGAAGCTACCTGGCGCGAGGAGAGTCGTTGCCGGTAGGGATGCCCGGTCCAGGGTATCCGGCGGCGGATGTCCCGATCCGCCGCCAGCGCGCGCTTGCCGGGCGGATGTCGTCTCGATCCGGCCCGGATGCGCGCGTAGGCACGCGCAAGAATTCAGCGCATCGGATAAACAAACGGCGCGAGGAACCGCAGCGGGAACCTAAGGTGTTATGGGGAAGGCGGTTCGGAGGACGGTCGAGAGCGCCACCAACGGCGAGAAACAGGCTCGTTGCGACCGGACGCAGCGCATTTCTTTCGGTATCGCCCGCAAGGATTGAGTGGCGCGGACGCCGCCGCCCGACGGCCCCGCCACTCGCGCGGGTGAGCCTCAAACGGCCTCGGCGCCCTCCGGTTCCGACGGCTTCATCATCCCGTACGCGGTGCTCACCGCGAGGAAGAACCAGAGCAGGTCCCAACCACTCATCTGGGCCCGGATCCGATCGACGAAGCCCATGGACCCGATCGCGGAATCGGCGTACCAGCGCGCGACGGCCGCGCGCTCCTGGTCGCCCATGGACGCCACGCGCGTCTGTGCCTGGGCCACCATCTGGTCGGTGAGCGCCCGCGGCAACGTGTCACCCTCCGCGATGGCGTCGTACTCGGCCTGCGTTTCCTCGCGGAAGGCACCCTGGTCGATCATGTGGTAGATCGTGACTTCGGTGAGGAAATCTTCGTCCTCCACGATCGCCTGCGCGAGCGCGCCGGCCCCCATGGTCGTGATCATGAGCTTGCCGAGGAGGAGGCCGACCGCGGCGAAACCGGCTGCGGCCAACGCGAGCCCGGAGGAACGGGCGGCCGTCAACCGGGCCATGGCGAAGCCGACGACGAGGCCCACGCCCCACGCGACCCAGCCGACCTCGTATCCCGTCCTGAGCACGATGAGCGCCCAGACGGCGCCGGACAGGAGGGCCGCGATCAGGCCCGCGGCGAGAGCCAGGGACGCGTTGCCGTCATCGTGGCGGACGGCGGCGGCCGCATCGCCTCCCCGATACGCATCGGATACGAGCGGCTCGGTTCGGTCGTGGCTCCCCTGCGGATCCTCGTGCATGCGTCGCACCTCGCGTGTCGTGGCTGTCCGGGGAGGAGGGCCAAGCGCTCCAACCTATTCGGGTCGGCGGGCCCGACTCAAGGATTTGCTGTCTCCCGGCGCCGACGGGCCTCTTCCAGGGGGTCCGAGACCTCGACCGGGTACGGGGCGTCCTCCCCGTCGATGGCGCGCAGCCGCTCGGGGAGGGAGCGCACCGCGGCCCTCGCGCCCGCTCGCACGTCCGAGAGCGGCCGACGTGCGGCTTCCAGCACGCGGCCGTTGCGCATCAGGGGCACGAGGAGCGGCCGGCCGGGCCGCGCCTCCTCCGCGCCCGCGATGACGTCCCGCATGGCCACGCCGTCGACCTCGATGCGGAAGACCTGGCGCGGCCCCGGTAGGACCGACTCGTCCTCGACGGCCACGTCTCCAGGCCCGTCGTAGGCGACCATCGTGTAGGAGATGTCGAGCGCCGGCGCGTCGCCCGGAACGGCCATCTCGGTACCGACGCCAAAGCCGCCGATCGGCGCCCCGTCCTCGACCAGCCGCTCGATGGCGTGCTCGTCCAGGCCGCCACTCGCGAAGATGTCGACGTGCTCGAGCCCGGCCTTGTCGAGGAGCGCTCGCGCCTCGGTGGCCAGACGGCCGTCGCGGCCGGGCGCGAGCCGGATTGCGCGCACGTCGAAGGCGTCGCCCTGCTCCTCCGCGAGCGTAATCAGGTCGCGCACGCCCTCGAGCGAATCGTGGGTGTCCACCAGCAGCGTGGTGTCGCCGAAGCGCGCCGCGAACGCGCGGAACGCGTCCAGCTCGTCCGCGTGCGCCTCGACGTAGCTGTGCGCCATCGTCCCGCTCACCGGAATGCCCCACATGCGGCCCGCGAGCACGTTGCTGGTCGCGGCGACCCCGGCGATGTAGCAGGCGCGCGCCGACTTGACCCCCGCGTCGACGCCGTGCGAGCGGCGCAAGCCGAAGTCCACGACGGGTTGGCCCCTCGCCGCGTTCACGACGCGGATTGCCTTGGACGCGATCGCGGTCTGCAGGTGGATCTGGTTCACCAGCAGCGTTTCGATGAGCTGCACCTCCGGAAGCGCCCCCGTGACCTCCAGGATCGGCTCGCGGGCGAACACCGGCGTGCCCTCGGGCACACCGAGCGCGTCACCGCTGAACCGGAAGTCGGCGAGCCAGGACAGGAAGTCCTCGCCAAGCACGCCGAAGCCCCGCAGGTGCTCCAACGCTGCGGCGCCGAAGCGCAGCCGCTCCACCGCCTCGAGGACCAGCTCCTGCCCGCACGCGAGCAGGAAGCGCCGGGACGGCGGCAGGCGGCGGGCCTCGACGGCGAAGGTCGCGCGACCGCTCCGGCCGGCCTCCAGGTGCCCGCGCACGAGGCCGAGCTGGTACAGGTCGGTCAGGAGCGCGAGATCGTCCTCGCAGACCCAGGGGGAGGGCCGCTGCATCAGCGTGTCGGCGGACGGCGTCATGGCATGCAACCGGCTAGAGCGACTTCAGCTCCTGCACAAGCTTCGTCAGGCTGTCCTTGGCGTCGCCGAACAGCATGCGGTTCTTCTCGTCGTAGAACAGCGGGTTGTCGATGCCCGCGAAACCGGGGCTCAGGCTGCGCTTGAGCACGATCGTGTTCTTGGCGCGCGAGACTTCGACGATCGGCATGCCGTAGATCGGGCTGCCGGGGTCGTCGTTGGCCGCGGGGTTGACGACGTCGTTCGCGCCGACGATGAGAACCACGTCGGTGCGCTCCATCTCGGGGTTGATCTGCTCCATCTCCCAGAGCTGGGGGTAGGGCACGTTCGCCTCCGCGAGGAGCACGTTCATGTGGCCGGGCATGCGCCCCGCGACAGGGTGAATCGCGTAGCGGACGTCCACGCCCTTGGCCTCCAGCAGCTCGCCCATCTCGCGCGCTTGGTGCTGCGCCTGGGCGACCGCGAGACCGTAGCCCGGCACGACCACCACCGACTTCGAGTAGGCCATGAGGACCGCCGCGTCGTCGGGCGTGATCTCGCGCACGGTCCGGTCCCCGTCGGCGCCCGGGCCCAACGCCGCCGTCGCCCCGCCGGCGCCGAACGCCCCGAAGAGCACGTTGGCGAGCGAGCGGTTCATCGCCTTGCACATGATCGACGTCAGGATCAGTCCGGAGGCGCCGACCAGCGCGCCCGCGATGATCAGGATGTCGTTGCGCAGCACGAAGCCCGCGGCCGACGCAGCCAGCCCCGAGTAGGAGTTGAGCAGGGCGATCACGACCGGCATGTCGGCGCCGCCGATGGGAATCACGAGCAGGATGCCGAAGAGGAAGGCCACCGCGACCAGGATGAGCAGCGCGCGCGGATCGTACTGCGCGATCAGCCAGCCCGACACGGCGAGAATGCCGAGCGCGATCAGCGCGTTGGAGGCGTTCTGGAGCGGGTAGGTGACGGCGTTGCCCGACACCAGGCCCTGGAGCTTGCCGAACGCGACCATGCTGCCCGAGAAGGTCACCGTGCCAATCAAGATGCTGAGAGCGATGGTGACCGCGACATCCGGCGTGGCGCTCGCGCCGGCCTCGCCGAGCCGCACGTACTCGTCGACCGCGACCAGCGCGGACGCCCCGCCGCCGAAACCGTTGAACACCGCCACGAGCTGCGGCATGGCGGTCATCTGCACGGTGCGCGCGAGCACCAGTCCGATCAGGCCTCCGATCGCGAGGCCCGCCAGGATGGCCGCGAACCCGAGGATCTCCTGGCTGAACAGCGTCGCCGCGATGGCGACCAGCATCCCGAGCGCGCCCAGGATGTTGCCCGAGCGCGCGGTGTCCGGGCTGCCGAGCCGCTTGAGCCCGACGATGAACAGGACGGCCGCGATCAGATAGGCGGCGTCGATGACGGCGGGGCTCACCGGTCCTCCTCGCGCCGCTTGAACATCTGAAGCATCCGGTCGGTCACCAGGAAGCCCCCCACGACGTTGATCGTCGCCATCGCGACGGCGATCACGCCGAGCACGACGCTGAGCGTCCCGGACAACCGCCCGGCGACCAGCAGCGCTCCGATGATGGCGATCCCCGAGATCGCGTTGGACCCCGACATCAGCGGCGTGTGCAGGATGGTGGGTACCTTGGTGATGACCTCGAAGCCGACGAACATCGCCAGCACGAAGATCGTGACCGAGATCAACAACGCTTCGATCATGGACTCTCCCTCGCGGCTAAGCTCGGCTCCCGCGCGCTGCGGGGCCGCGGGATTGTATGCGCGGCCCGAACGAAGGGGCAACGACCATCCGCGGCCGCGGCCAGGTTCGTGGACGCGGCCAACAGCGAGTCGCGGTGTCCGGCCAGGCCGCGCGAGGAGGGACCGCTCTTCCCTTGAGGCCGTTCAGGAATCGGACAGGAGTCGGCTCAGCTCGTTCCGTGCTTGCTCCACCTGCGGCAGCACCGCCGGCTCCGGATCATGACGGAGGTCTAGGTAGTGACGGTAGGCGCGGATGGCCTCGTCCCGCCGGTCGAGGCGTGCGGCGAGCCGCGCCCTGAGCAGGAGCGTCGGAGCGATGTAGTGTCCGCTGCTCCACGTGTAGGCCCCGCTCCGCGCCATGTCGAGCGCCTGTTCGACGTCACCCCGGGTCGAGTAAACCCGAGCGGCGGTCAGGGCGGTAAGGGCGACGAGGTGGTAGTCTCCTATCCCCTGTCTGGCGAGGCTGTCCAACCTCGCCACGGCTTCGTCGTCCCCCGGTCCCCCGGCCAGCGCCTCCAGCCTCGTCAGACACGCCCGGGCAAGCGCCAGCCCGAGCGGCGTCGCGTTTGACGCACCCCGTAGGCTCTCGGCGATGTCCAGGACATCCTCGTCATCGCCATCCTTGAGGAGCCGCCATTCGGCTACGCCGCAACGCGCCGCCAATCGCTCGTCGGGCGCCTCGGCGGCGTTGACCAGGATTCGTTCAAGCCTGTCCAAGGCCGCCAGGGCCGCCCGCTCGTCGCCGTCCCACCAGAGAGCTTCGTGGATCCGCCGCAGAGCGCTCGCCGCGTCGTTCGAGGGCGCGACGAAGCGCCCCGCCTCGGCAGGCCGGCCCGCGTTCAGATACCACTGTCGGAGCATGTCCCTCGTCACCGGATTGCTCTGGGCGAGCGCGGCACGCCCTTCGAGAACTCGCACCGCCTGGCGGACCTCCGGCATGGGGAAACCGTCTACCGCCCCGTACCCGACGACTCTCCACAGGCTTTGGTCGGGGAAATCCTGCAGCCCGCTTACGAGGTCCGCGAGGGCGGCGCTGTCGCCGAGGGCGGTTACCATCCTCCAGCGGAAAAAATCCGCCACCGCGCCGGACCTGGTGGCGAGGTAGTGCTCACCGTGACGGCGCACGTCGGCGGCGTCCCCGAGGCGCACGTTCGTGTCGATCAGGTGCTCGAGCGCCGCGGTGAAGGTCGGATCGAGATCCAAGCTGCGGGCGAAAGCTCGCTCGGCCTGGTCCAGGAACCGGTCCTCGCGGAGCGTGGAACCGTGGTGGTAGAGCTCGTCGCCCAGTTCGTACCATGCCTCGGGCATGTTCATCGCCAGCTCGACCGCGTGTCTCGCCGCCCCGAGCCGCTCGCGGGCCGAGGAGGGCGCCGGGTAGTTCGGGCCACCGAGCACGTCGAGCAGAGCGCGGTCGGCGGGGGTCAACCGGTCCAGGTTGCGATGGGCGACCCTCAGGCCCAAGGCCGTTTGGCGAGCGGACACGGCCGTGGACCACCCCCCTGCCTCCCGGAGTCCTAGACCGGCGAGCGCGAAGGTCGTGTCGAACTCGACAGCGCGCTCGAAGTGCAGCGCAGCCTGGGAATACTCCCCTCTCCGGTATGCCTGTTGGCCTTCGAGGTATTCGCGCAACGCCGGCAGCGAAGTGCTGAGGAGCGCATCCAGGCGCCTGCTATCCAACGACTCTCCGATCAGGAGCCTGGCCGCCAACTCCTCGACCAGCGCGAGTACAGAATCCTGTGGCCCCTCCACGCTGGCCGAGATGAGTCGTTCTCCGCTCGCCACAGCAAGCAGGTCTGCACTGATGGCGATGGTGGGACCGGCCTGGACGACGCCGCCGTCGATGAGACGGCCGGCCCCCAACCGCGCGGCCGCCTCCAGGAGGGTCGCCCGCGTGGCCTCGGTCCCCGAAGCGGCCGCGCCACGCCAGGCGCTGACGGCTGCGCGCGGATCCACGACGGCGACCCCGCCTTCCCCGCCGAGCTTGGCGGCGAGCAGATCCACCATTCCCTCGCCGAGGTGCTGGAGCTCCGTTGCGACGGTGGGTACGCGGAAGGGGAAGACGGCGACGACGGCCGTGTCGGCGACCGAGGCTCGCTCGGGAGCGGCGCCCTGGGAGTCCGCGAAGAAGGTCAGCCAGGCCCCTGCGATGACAGCCCAGAAGACGGTCGCCGCCACGCCACCCGCTACGGCATTGCGCCAGGTGAGCATCCGGCCGGCTTGGGATACGGGTGGCGGCGGCTCGCCGGCAGAGGGCGATGCGGCCGGCCGCGGAGCGGGCTCCGCGCCGGGGGTCGACGCTGAGTGGGACGCGGCGTCCCGGCCGACGACGGGGGACTCTTGGGGGCCGCGCTCCTGTACGAACGCCGTCGCGACGACGATCGGGAAGCCAATGATCAGCAACATTACAGCCAGAGCCGGGAACCAATCCGGCAGGCCCAGGCTCTCGGACAGAGTCTGAACGACCTCGACCGCAGCCCAGGAGCCGAACAGGTAGATCCCCATCACCTGCCAGAGCGATCGGCGGTGGATCTCCCGAATCAGCCGCTTGAGTTTCTCCATGGCTACCGTCGCGCTCTCAGGATCTCGTCCGGCCCACTCCACGGCGATCTCGGGCCCGTGTGACCGCACGCCGAGAACCTAGCCGCGACCGCCTGCCCGCGTCAGCACCCCCGCGTGCCCACGAGGCCCGGGCTCCTCTCCTCGTCGCGCGGTGTCCGGCCAGGCCGCGCGAGGAGGGACCGCTCTTCCCTTGAGGCCGTTCAGGAATCGGACAGGAGTCGGCTCAGCTCGTTCCGTGCTTGCTCCAGCCGGGGCGCGCTGGAGGGCTCGGGGTCGTCGTGCAGCGCGATGTAGTGGCGGTACGCCTCCTCCGCCTCGTCGCGTTCGCCGAGCTGCGCCGCGAGGCGAGCACGCAGCAGAATACTCGACGACAGCAGATAGTTCGTCGCCCAGTGGTACTGCCTCCGTCGCGTAGCTTGCAGCGCGCGCAGCGGCTCCCCGGCGTCGGCAAGCTCGCGCGCCGCCGTGAGGTTGGCGAGCGCTCGATAGTCGAAACGCCCTCCCATCGCGCCTTCCCGGGCGATCTGGTCCAGACGCAGCAGCGGCGGCATGACCTCCCCGCCGCGGGCCCGCTCGACCAGCACCTCCAGGCGGACCGCGCAAAGAGCCGCTCGCGGAGCCACCTCCGGCGGATACGGCGGGGCGGTCCGCAAGTCCCGGATCAGGGCGCGGGCCCGCTCGACCGAAGAGCCACGCAGGAGCTCCCACTCCGCTACCCCGCACCGCGCGTCCAGTCGCTGCTCCGGGTCGGCGCTCTCCTCCTCCAGCAACCGCCGGAGGACCTCGAACGCGCCTTCTGCGGCGTCTTCGTCTCCGTCCCACCAGAGTGCCTCGTACAGCCGCCAGACTTGCCGGTCGACCTCGTCGTCCCTGGACCTCCGGATGCGCGCGGCTGCGGAGGGGCGCCCGCCGTTCAGATACCACTGCCGTAGGACGAGCCGTGTGAAGTCCTCTTCGCCCGCCTCGGGGATCCGCCGCTCCAGCGCCCGCGCCATCCGTCGGGCCTCCGGCATCGAAGTCCCGTCCAGAGCGCTGTAGCCGACGATGCTGCGCAGGCTGTTCTCCGACATGTCGTTCGCTCTCGCTATCAGAGCCTCGAGCGCGTCGGAATCGCCGAGGGATTGGGCGGCGCGCCAGCGGTAGTAGTCGAGGAGGTCGCCTCGGGCGTCGGGGAAGTAGAGCGCCGAGTAGCGGCGCACGTCTGCTGTGTCGCCCAACCGGGCGTTCACTTCGATCAGGTGTTCGAGCGAAGCAACCAGCCCCGGATCCAGCTTCAGCCCCCGTGCGAACGCGCGTTCGGCCTGCACGACGGCGTCGGGCAGTCCGAGTTGAGCGCCAGCGTGGAACAGGTGGTCGCCCAACTCGAACCAGGCTTCGGGCATGCTGGGCGCCATGTCCACGAGCTTGCGCAGAGCCGCCAAGCGCTCGCGTGCCGAGCTGGGCCGGGGGTAGTCGGAGCTGGTCATCGCCTCGAGAAGGGCCCGGTCTGCGGGGTCCAGGCGGTCGACGTTGGCCCAGGCCACCCGCTCCGCCAGATCGTTGCGCCCGCGCGAAACGTCGCTCCCCCACTGGCCCACCCTGCGAAGGGAAAGCGCCGCGACCGCGAACGTGGAGTCGATCGAGATCGCGCGGGCGAGGTCTGCGGCAGCTTGCGCGTACGATCCGGCCCGATAGGCCCGTTGGCCGTCCAGGTAGGCCCGCAGCGCCGGCAGGGACGTGCTCATCAGCGCGTCGAGGCGCGCGCCCTGCGCCTCACCCTCGATCAGGAGGCGGGCCGTGAGCTCTTCCGCCAGCGTGAGCACGCTGTCCGGGGGTCCCTGGACGCTGGCTCCGGCGAGCCGCTCGCCGCCCGGCACCTCGAGCAGGTCCGCGCTGAGGAAGATCGTCCCGCCGGAAGACACCACGCCGCCGTCGATGAGGCGGCCGGCCCCCAGCGCGGTTGCGGCAGCGATCAAGGCATCGCGGGTGATCGCGGAATCGCCGCCCGCGCCGGCCCGCCGCCAGGCGCTGATTGCGGCCCGCGGATCCACGGCTTGAACGCCGCCCTCCCCGGTCAACTTGGCCGCCAGCAGATCGACCATCCCCTCGCCGAGGTGAGCGAGCTCACTGACCTCACTGGGAACCCGAAACGGAAAGATGGCAACGAGCCCGGCGACCGGCCTGTCGGGAGACCCGGTTGGAGGGGAATCCCTGTCCGCGACGAACGTCAACCAGGCGCCGGCCACCAGCGCCCAGAAGACAGTCGCCACGAGTCCGCCCGCCAGCGCGTTGCGCCACGTCAGCAGGCTGGCTGGCGGGTCGGTGGGTGGCGTGGAGGCGGCCGGATCGGCGGCTGCGGCCTCGACCGAGGCCGGCGCCCCCTCCTGGACGAAGGCGGTGGCGACGACCACCGGAAAGCCGATGATCAGCAACACGACTGCGAGCGCGGGGAACCACTGGGGAAGGCCGAGACTCTCCGAGAGTGTCTGAACGACCTCCACCGCCGCCCACGACCCGAACAGATAGATGGCGATGACTTGCCAGATGGACCGGCGGTGGATTTCCCGAATCAGCCGCTTGAGTTGCTCCATGGCTGCCGTCGCGCTCTCAGGACCTCGTCCCGCTCACTCCGTTGCGGCCTCGGGCAGGCGCATACGCGCTCCGAGAACCGGGGTGCGAATGCCGGCTTTGCCTCAGCACCCCCGCGTGTACCACCACACCCACGGACCCTTCTCCTCGTCGCGCCACTTGATCCAGCCCTCCTCGACCGTGACGTCGACCTCCTCGCCACTGCAGTAGGTGGGGGGTTGCTGGACGGACACCCGCATCCAGTCTCCGGCGATCTCGAGGATGTGGATCTCGCTGTCGCCGGCGTCGGCGGGGATCCAGGCAACGCGAGCGCTGTCCGTGGTGGGTCCCGCCCGCAGCGAATGCCTGACCTCTGCGCGGAAGTGCACCGGGATGCTGTCGCGCATCAGCGTGCGGAAACGCTCCTCCCAGGGCTCGTAGGCCAGGCCGACCGGCACGCCCTTCAGGTGGCAGCCGTGCACCCACGCGGTGCCCTCCTCATCGCCCCGAGGCTCCGTGTGGCGGATGCGATACCACCCTCCCGAGGCGGTGTCGAGGACGACGAGCGA
>DATHRK010000009.1:0-21677 GCA_035465395.1 Longimicrobiales bacterium
TAGCGCGTCGGCCGGGGCCGCGCCGCAGGGGGTGGCCGACGACGGCTCGGGTCGTCCGGACCGGCCCGCACAGAGGTCTCGAACCCCAGGATCGTTGACCAGACTCATCGCGGCCGCCGCGGGAATCCTCGTGCTGGCCACTCCGGCGCGCGCCCAGTCGGGCGACCCCCCGGCACAGGCGCCCGCGCCCGCCGACCAGGTCGGCCGTCGCGCGGACAGGGTCGCGCGCGCCGTACCGGCGAGCGGACCGATCGAGCTCGACGGCGTGCTCTCCGAGCCGGCCTGGCAAGAGGCGCCGCCGGCCGGGGATTTCGTGCAGCGGCAGCCGGTGGAAGGCGCCGCGGTGCGCCACCCCACCGAGGTGCGCGTCACCTTCGACGACGACGCCATCTACGTGGGCGCCCGCATGTACGACGATGGCCCGGGCGAGGTGACGCGGCAGCTCGTGCGGCGCGATGAGTTCGGGACGTTCGACTATTTCGAGGTTTCGTTCGACACGAACCTCGACGCGCGCACGGGCTACGCGTTCCGGGTGTCGGCCGACAACGTCCAACGCGACTCCTATCTCTTCGACGACAGCCGCTCCGACGACGCCTGGGACGCGGTCTGGGAGTCCGCCGTAGCGATCGACTCTGCGGGGTGGACGGCCGAGCTGCGCATACCGCTGTCCCAGGTCCGCTACGAGGCGGCACAGGGCCCACAGGCGTGGGGCGTCCATTTCATGCGCCGCCGCGTCCGCTCCAACGAGTACAGCCACTTCCAGCTGATTTCCGAGACGCAGCAGGGCGTGGTCAGTCAGTTCGCCCGCCTGGAGGGCGTGCGCGCGGCCCGCACGGCGCGCCGCTTCGAGGTCCGGCCCTACCTGCTGAGTCGGGCTTCCAGGGGCCCGGCCGAGGCCGGCGACCCGTTCGACGACGGGTCGGAAGTCCAGGCGCGCGTGGGGGGCGAGGTGCGGCTCGGCCTCGGACCGCAGTTCACGCTGGATGCGACCATCAACCCGGACTTCGGTCAGGTCGAGGCCGATCCGGCGGTGATCAACCTCAGCGCGTTCGAGACCTTCTTCCCCGAGCGGCGACCGTTCTTCGTCGAGGACGCCCGCATCTTCGATTTCTCGCTGTCCGGTCACCAGAACCAGCTCTTCTACAGCCGCCGGATCGGCAGGGAGCCCCAGGGCTCCGAGCCGGCCGGTGCGGACTACACGGACGTCCCCGAGGCGGCGACGATCCTCGGCGCGGCCAAACTCACCGGGCGCACCACCGGCGGCCTTTCGGTCGGGGCGCTGGCGGCGCTCACGCAGCGCGAGACCGGCCGGGCCGTCGTGGGCCCCGACGGCGACCGCGTGTCGTTCCTCGCCGAGCCCCGCACCGGCTACGGGGCACTCCGCGCCGTCCAGGAGCTCGGGGGCGG
Source organism: Longimicrobiales bacterium (assembly GCA_035465395.1). GTDB lineage: Bacteria > Gemmatimonadota > Gemmatimonadetes > Longimicrobiales > RSA9 > DATHRK01. The sequence goes on from DATHRK010000009.1 coordinate 1,408, forward strand.
GGCGTCGACGATCGGCGCGATCGCCACCCTCACCGGGCGCGGCCTTCCCGACGACGGGACGTTCGACTTCCTGCCGTCATCGGCCTTCTCCGCGGGGGTGGACTGGGAGCATCAGTGGAACGACCGCGAGTGGGCGTTCTTAGGGTACGTGGCCGGGACGCACGTGCGCGGCGACACCGCGGCGATCTCCCACATCCAGCGTTCGAGCGACCACTACTTCCAGCGTCCCGACTCGCGCTGGGTCGCGCTGGAGCCCGACGCGACCACGATCAGCGGCCTGGACTGGCGCATGACGCTGGAGCGGCGTCGGGCGGAGCACTGGACCGGGGCGGTCTGGCTCGGTGAGGTGACCGCCGGATTCGACCCCGACGACATCGGCTTCAGCAACCGGCAGGAAGTGCTGGACGCCGGGGCACGCGTGACCTACCGCGAAATCGAACCGGGCAGGCGCCTCCGCTCCTACCGCGCGAGCTTGTTTACCTTCGCCAACTGGAGCCACGACGCCCTCGATGAGCCGTTCTCCGCCGCTTCCTGGGGCCGCGCTCACGTCGCCGGCCAGGTCAACGCCTCGGTCGACCTGGAGCTGCTGAACTACTGGGAGATCGAAGCCAGCGTATCGAGGAGGCCGGAGGTCATGGACCGCACGTCCACCCGCGGTGGACCGCTCATGGTGGGGCCGCGTTCATGGGACACGCGGCTTTCCCTCCGCACCGATCGTCGGCGGGCCGTGAGCCTGCGGCCCAGCGTCTCCTACTCGTCGTCGGCGCTCGACGCGGGCTCGCGCCTGGACCTGTCCCTGGAGGCGAGCCTGCGCCCCTCCTCCCGGATAGAGATCGATCTGCGGCCTTCCTGGGAGCGGCGCACCGATGGCGCCCAGTACGTCCTGACGTCCGAGGCCCTGCCCTACGCGCCCACGTTCGGCCCCCGCTACGTCTTCGCCGACCTGGAACGTCGGGAGGTCTCCCTCGAGACGCGGGTGAGCGTGGCCTTCTCTCCCGACCTGAGCCTCCAGCTGTTCGCCCAGCCGCTGATCTCCGCCGGTGACTACCTCGCCTACAAGCAGCTGCTGGCGTCCGAGACGTTCACGTTCGATGTGTTCGAGGAGGGCGTCTTCTCCGGGGATTCCGACGCGTCCTCCTGCGCGGGCGGCCGTACCTGTGTCGACGGGGACGACACCCGCTACGTGGACTTCGACGGCGACGGCGCGCCGGACGACGCGTTCGACGACGCCGACTTCAACGTGCGCTCCCTGGTCGGCAACGCGGTGCTGCGCTGGGAGTACCGCCCCGGCTCGACCGTCTTCCTGGTGTGGCAGCGGCAGCAGCGCGACCGGGCCGACATCGGGGATTTCGCCTTCGGGCGCGACGCGGGCGCCCTGTTCCGGAGCCCGGCCGACAACGTATTCATGGTCAAGGTGAACTACTGGTGGACGCCCTGAGGGGAGGCGCCGTGGTTGGCGCCGGCCGGCGGCCGCCGGGACCCGGGGGAGCCCTGGCGAGCCACGGAGGAGCGGTGCACCAGGACCTGCTTGGCTGAGCCCGCGCGCGGGGCCGCGCCGACGACGCCGGCCCGAACGATCGACACGACCCTCCTGATCTTCGGGATGGTCGCGCTGGCCACCGTCCTGACCTGGATCGTTCCCGCCGGCTCCTTCGCCAAGGAGGTGATCACGGTGCCGGGGGTGGGGGAGCGCGAGGTCGTCGTGCCGGGCTCCTTCGCGTTCCTCGACGAGAGCTACCCGCAAGGCCTCATGGCCCTGCTGACGGCCCCCATCCGCGGCTTCATCGAGGCCGCCGACGTGATCGGCTTCGTGCTGATCGTCGGTGGAGCGTTCGGAGTCCTGCAGGCGACGGGCGCCGTGGCCTCGGGCCTGCGCAGGCTGGCCGCCGCCGCCGAGCGCTCCCCGGCCCTCCGCGCGGCGATCATTCCCTTCTTCATGACGCTGTTCTCGCTCGGCGGTGCCGTCTTCGGCATGGCGGAGGAGACGATCCCCTTCGTCCTCATCTTCGTGCCCCTCGCGATCTCGCTCGGCTACGACGCGATCGTCGGCATCGCGATCCCGTTCGTGGGGTCTCAGGCGGGATTCGCGGCGGCGTTTCTGAATCCCTTCACCGTCCAGGTCGCGCAGGGCATCGCGGAGGTGCAGCCCGGGTCCGGCCTGCCCTATCGCGTCGGGCTGTGGGTGGTGACGACCGCCATCGCGATCGCCTTCGTGATGGTCTACGCCGGCCGGGTCAAGGCGCGCGGCGCACCGTCCGCCGGCGCGCAGCCGGAGCCGTGGGACGCAGCCGCCGCCGGGTCCGCCTCCGACACCGCGCGCGCGCGGCCCGGCGACCCCTCCGGCACGGCGTCGGACGACCGGCATTTCACGCCCCGGGACCGCTGGGTGCTGGTGGCGTTCGCGGCCGGCATCGTGATGCTGGTCGTCGGCGTCACCATTTATGGCTGGTACATCAACGAGCTCGCCGGGCTGTTTCTGGGGCTGGGGATCGTGCTGGGGCTGGCGGGCGGCCTGGGCGCCGGAGGCACCTCGCGCGCGTTCGTCGACGGCGCCAGGGACCTCGTCTCGGTCGCGGTCATCATCGGCATCGCGCGCGGCATCCTCGTGGTCCTCGACGACGGCCAGGTCATCGACACGCTCCTCCACTGGACGGCGTCGCTGGTCGACGGCGTGGGCCCCGTGCTGACGGCCCAGGCGATGTACGCCGTACAGACCGCCCTCAACTTCTTCGTGCCGTCGGGGAGCGGCCAGGCGGCGCTGACCATGCCGATCATGGCGCCCCTCGCGGACCTCGTCGGCGTCACCCGCCAGACCGCCGTGCTGGCGTACCAGCTCGGGGACGGGTTCACGAACATGATCATCCCCACCAACCCCGTGCTGATCGGCGCGATCACGATGGGAGGCGTGGGGTGGGGGCGCTGGGCGCGCTGGATCCTGCCGCTGCAGGCGCTCCTGTTCCTCTTCGGGGCGCTGGCGCTGGTGCCGCCGGTGCTGTCCGGCTGGACCGGCTGAGGTGGGTCCGGGGGGCGCCGGGCCGCGGACGGCCGCGGCGTCCCCCTTCGCCGGTCAACCCCGGTTCAGCAGGGGCAACCGGGGCAACACGGGTCCGTATGGCCGCGCATCGTCATGATTCCACTCCCTTTCAGAAGGTGCGGGCAGGCACCACGCCGGCCCTGCTCAAGACGCTAGTCCTTGAAGTCGACTAGAGGGCAAGGGCCTTGCCCTGTAGTCGACTACAGTGTTTAGTCGTGGTGGGATGAATACATACCGGATAGGACAACTGGCCGAGCGCGCCGACACGACGCCCGAAACGATCCGCTTCTACGAGCGTCGCGGCCTTCTTGCCCCCCCGCCTCGAGACGCCTCCGGGTACCGCCGCTACGGCGAACAGTGGGTGCGCGAGCTGGCCGCGATCCGCTCGTGGCGTCGGCTCGGATTCTCGCTGGACGAGATCGCGACGGTGCTGGACGCCCTGCGGGACGGCCCCGCCGCGTGCAGCCCCGTGGCGGACGTCGCGCGCGAGCACGTACGCGAGCTGGACCGGTTGATCGCCACGCTCCAGCGGCGTCGCGAAGCGCTGGCAGGGGCGATCGAAGAGTGCTTCGGCGAGGACTGCAGCGTGGACGTGGACGACCTCGCCGAGGGCGGCTGCCTGGGCCCGTCCGTGACCGACGAGGCGCCCGAGCCGACGCTCTTCCATCTGCTTGCTCGCGACGCGGCGATGCGCACGTCGTGACCGACCAGGGGCCCGAGGGCTGGCTCGCGTACGGCGATGAAGCCTATCTGGCCACGCGGCTCCTCTGGTTCACGGGCTTCCCCATCGAGTCCGCGCTCGCCGCGCACCGCGCGCTCGAGCGCTACTTCAAGGCGTACCTCACGGCGTCGGGCGTGCGGATGGAGGCCGAGCTGGGCGGGTGGGGGCGCAACATCGACACGATGCGCTCGGTGGCTTCGGCCTTCGACGACGGATTCCGCGATGACGCGGCGCGCGCCCGCACCCGCGCGATCCAGGCGCTCTTCAAGAGGCTGCGCGAGCCCGACGGCGCGGGAGCGACGCCTGCGGAGGTGACGTGGGCCGGGGTCGTCGCGCCGACCGACGACCTCGTGGCATTCCTGCGCCCGCGCGTGCGCGTCGCCGAGGAGGTCTGGCCGCGCCTGCCGCTGGCGCGGGTCGTCGCGTCGGAGAATCGGCCCAACCCCTTCCGGGTGCGCGCCCTGCGCGAGCACAACCTCCGTATCGACACCATCCTGTGCGCCAGGACGCAGTCGCCGGCGGCGGCGTTCCAGCCGCTCCCCGACCTCGACGAATAATCCCGCGACGGCACCGGCCACGCGCCGCAAAACGCCCTGGATCGACTCTTGCAAACAGATGTTCTCCCGCAGGAAACGTCTGTTCATAGCATCGGAGGATACCATGGGAGTCGTCGAAAGCAGTGTCGAGAATAGAGTTGAAAGCACCGAGGAGAAGGTCGGAGAGGGCGTAGGTGGCGTCGGAGGAGCCCTGCTCGGGGCCGGTCTCGGCAGCGCCGCGGGTCCCGTAGGTACCATCATCGGTGGCATCGCAGGCGCCGTTGGCGGCTGGTGGGCCGGCGAGAAGGTCGGCCGCTCCATCGATCGATGGGAGGACCACGACGGCTACTATCGCACCCACTACGAGGGCCTCGACGACCGACTGGACAGCTACGACGACGCGCGCGTCGGCTACGCGGTCGGTCACGTCGCCGGCCGCAATCCCGACTACGCGTCGCGGACGTGGGCCGACATCGAGCCCGAGCTGCGTGACAACTGGAGGTACGAGCGGGATTTCGACGAGATGTCCCCCTACATCCGTGAAGGCTACGACCGGTCCGTCCGGCTGTAGACCCCTCGCACCTCCACGCGCCCCGGTCCGCCGCCCGGCGGTCCGGGGCGTCGTGCATCCTGACCCCACCGAGGGTGCGCCGGCTACGCTTCGGGCAGATAGCGCGCGGCCAGCGCGGTGAACGCCTCGACCTGCTCGTCGAACCACCCTGGCCCGCGCCCCAGCTCCCTGGCGAGGACGCGCGCCGCGGCCGGGGCGGCCTCCGCCGCCGCGCGCGCGTCCAGGATCAGACAGCGGGTGCGTCGGGCCAACGCGTCGTCCACGGTGCGCGCCATCTCGTGGCGCGCCGCCCACACGATCTCGCCTACGCGCACGGGCAGGCGGGGATGGAGCATGGCCCCCATGTCCGGATCCTCGTCGAGCAGCGCCTGCAGCGCGGGCGCGTCCGCGCCGTAGAGAGCCAGCGGGCCGAAGCGGTCCGCGTGGGCGTGATGCCCGTGGATGTTGAGGTTCTTCGTCACACACTCGCGCGGCTCGAGTCCGGCCAACACCGCCCCGTGATCGACCGCGTCCTCGGCCATCTTCCGGTACGTGGTCCACTTTCCGCCGGCGACCGTCATCAGGCCGGAGGACGAAACGTGGATCTGGTGCTCCCGCGAGATCTTCGACGTGTCGCCCTCCGACGCCTCCTGCGCCGCCACCAGCGGACGGATGCCGGCGAAGACCGACAGGATGTCCTCGTGGGCCGGGTCCCGCGTCAGGTAGCGGACCGCGTGCTCCAGCAGGAAGTCCACCTCCTCGCGCAGCGGCCGTGGCTCCAGCTCGACGTCGTCGAGGGGCGTGTCGGTCGTCCCCACGATCACGCGCTCGTGCCACGGGATCGCGAAGAGCACGCGGCCGTCGTCGGTGTGCGGGACCATGATCGCCGCTTCGCCCGGCAGAAATTCCCGCGGCAGGACGACGTGCACGCCCTGGCTGGGCCGCACCATCGGCGTGGCGTCCGGGTCGTCCATGCGGCGAATCGCGTCCGAGAAGGCGCCGGTGGCGTTGACGACGAGCCGGGCCGGCACCGCCCGCTCCTCGCCCGTCTCCTCGTCCCGCACGCGCGCGCCCTCGAGGAAGCCCCGCGAGTCCCGCACGAGACCGGTCACTCGCGCGTAGTTGACCACCACCGCCCCCTGTTCGGCCGCGGTTCGGACGAGGTGGATCAGGAGCCGGGCGTCGTCGAACTGGCCGTCGTGGTACTGTACCCCCCCGCGCAGCCCCTCCGTCTCGATCGTGGGGATGCGGGCGACCGTCTCCTCGACGGTGAGGTTGGCCGACGAGCCGAAGCCGTAGCGGCCCGCGAGCGCGTCGTAGACCTTCATGCCGATGCCGTAGAAGGGCGCCTCCCACCACTGATAGTTGGGGACGACGAAGGGCAGGTCGCGCACGAGGTGGGGGGCGTTGCGGCGCAGGATCCCGCGCTCCTTCAGCGCCTCCATCACGAGGGGGATGTTGCCCTGCTGCAGGTAGCGCACACCGCCGTGGACCAGCTTGGTGCTCCGGCTCGAGGTGCCCTTACCGAAGTCGGCCTGCTCGACCAGCGCCACCGCGTAGCCGCGCGAGGCCGCGTCGACGGCGATGCCGACGCCGGTGGCGCCGCCGCCGATCACCAGCATGTCCCACGGCTCACGACGCTCGCCCAGGCGGGTCACCATCTCGGCGCGGTTCACGTCAGCGTGAGCCGCCCCTTCGGCCCTTCGAGGATGGCGGCGAGCGCGGGCTCCGGGGCACGCGTGACCGCGATGTCGGCGCCGATCGCAGCGAGCGCGGCTTCCAGCTCCACGTCGCGTGGATGGGACGCCGCGAGGGACACGAGGCGCAGGCCCGCCGGCGCCGTCTGAGACGGGTGCGGGGTCGTCCCCCAATCGACCAGCACCGGCACCGTGCCGTCGAAGGCGTGGGCGTGCGGATCGGTCAACGCCCAGCGCAGGATCTCGCCGGTCGGGGTGGCGCGTCGGCCGGCCTGCGGACTCCCCAGGTCGATGCCCGCCTCGCGCCCGCGCGCGAGCCGCCGCTCCATGTCGGCGGGCCCGTCCACGCGTGCCACCCAGCCCGCGAGTCCCGGGTGCGTCCGCGCGGCCAGCCCAAAGATCGTCGGCGCAACGTCGGCGGCGCGCCGGGGGTCGGGTGCGAGGATCTCGAGGTACACGTCGGGGCCCAGCGCCAGAAGCGCGTTGTGGGTGCCGTAAGCCAGGTGGCGTCCGCCCGGCCGGGCGCGCACGCCGGTGCGGTCGGCGAGCTGCTCGATCGCCTCCTCGAGGTCGGGCCCGCCGTAGACCAGGTGGTCCACGGGGAGCGGCGGCAGCGGGTCCCCGCCCGTGCGCGGCGCGGAGGTCAGGGGATCAGGCCCGCGCGGCGGGGCCGCAGGATGAACACGCCCTCGTTCATGCTGGTGACCACCACGGTCCCGCTCTCGAAGAACGGGTAGGCGCTCCACGCGCCCGACAGGCCGGACCCCTCGCCCTCGTAGGGCGTGGTATCGAAGTGGCCCACCTCGATCGGGTTCAGTGGGTCGCTGATGTCCACCACGCGCAGGCCGGCTTGATAGTTGGCCTGGTACATCCGGTCGCCCTTGATGTACAGGTTGTGGTCGGTCGCGTTGTCCGGCCCGAGGAACTCGCCGGCCATCACCGGATCGTCCAGGTCGGTGACGTCCCAGATCGTGGTCCGCGTACGCTCCGCCTTGCCCGTGAGCTCGTCGATCTCGTCGTCCAGGTAGAAGTAGCGCTGGTCGTCCGTCAGCCACCCCTGGTGGATGTAGGCGCGCGCGGGATAGTCGGCCGCCGAGATCGGCACCGGGTTGGCCTTGTCGGAGACGTCGACGATGCGCAGAGCCGTCTCGTTGGACGCGAAGCAGATCTGCTTGCCCTGGTGCTCCTCGTCCGGCCCGCGGTAGACGACGCACTGCGCGTCGTGCGTGCGGCCCGGGAAGATGAGGCCGTGCGTGTCGGTGTAACACCCGGCGAACGTCGGCGCTGTCGGCTCGCGGATGTCCACCATGTGCAACCCGCCGCCGCAGGTTTCCCCGCCCGCGCTCACGCTGACCGCGAACGCGAACCCGCTCTCGGTGTCGATGATCAGGTTGTGCGCGCTCGCGATGCCGTCGTAGACGGCGTCCGGCCGGAGCGAGCCGGCCGGTCCGTCCAGGTCGCGCAGGCGCGCCAGGTCGAACACGATCAGGCCGTGGGCCCCGGCGCCGTCGCCGGTGAAGAACATGTGATCGGCGTAGACCTTGATGTCGCGCGCGCCGCTGGGATTGGCCTCCACGATCCCCATGTTGAGCGGAGCCGTGGGCGACGTCACGTCGAGGATCTGGACGCCGGAGGTTCGCCCGATCAGGGCGTATTCGCGGCCGGTCTCGGGGTCGGTCCAGCCCCACAGGTCGCTCACCCGTTCGCCGGGCCGCGCTCCCAGTGCGCTCAGGGTCAAGAACGCCTGGAGGTCCACCTCGGCGCATGAGAAGCCCGCCGCTGTGCCCGCCTCGCAGCGGATCTCAACGCCGCCCTGCACGGCGTCGAGCGTGAGGCCGTGATCGAGCTCGTCCGCGCCGTCCGGCCGGAGGGCGTAGGCCGCGCCGAGGTTGGCCCACACGCCGGGGGCACCCGCGACCCCGATCACTCCGCCCGGCGCATCGCCGAGCGCCAGGGCCGCGCCGAAGAGGTCCCCTTCCGCGGCCATCGGCGCCGCGATCCGGGACGCCGCCGTCCAGCTCCCGTCGTCGCCGCGGCGATAGGCGTGGACGCTGCCGCGGCCCTCCTCCGCTCGCGGGTCGGCCACCAGCAGCCGGTCCCCGCGCACGGCGAGCGCTGCGCCGTACGCGGCGCCGCCGTCGGGCGAGGCGAGCCGCGCCGTTTCCCGCCAGCCGTCCTCCGTGCGCTCGAACGCCAGCACGCGGCCGCCGTCCCAACCGGGCGCCCCGACGAACAGGCGATCGTCCGCCATGACGAGCGCGGCGCCGAAGCGCGCCTCGTCCGGCATGTCCGGAGGGGTCACGGCGGGCCCCTCGACCCACGCGTCTCCGTCCCGCGCGAAGGCGCGCACGGCGCCCGCCCCCGCGAGCGGCACGCCGACCAACAGCCCATCCGGGCCAAGCGCCGGGATGACGGGTGCTGGCGTCTCCGCGCCGAGGCCGACCGCCCCCGACGGCGTCCAGTCGCCGGGCTCCGGCCCGCTGCGTTCGTACGTCGACACCGCCAGGGGCTGCGCGTTCTGGCGCACCGCGGCGGCCAGCCCGTAACCCGCCGCGACGGTGCGCGGGGGCGGCTGCAGGATCTGGAACACGCGCCCGACGTCGAGCGGCGCGGTCGGGTCCGGCGCGGCGACGTCCGGATCCAGGAGGACCCGTCCGGCCTCCGACCACGAGCCGTCCTCGCGCAGGCGCCAGTCGTGGAACGCCCACCGTCCATCGGCGTCTCCGGCGGCGGCGATCACCGCCGACCCGTCGACCGCGAGCGACGCACCCAGCGCCTCGCCGACGAGGCCGCCCCGCGCCGGGGGCAGCCGCCGGGCGAGCGTCCAGGCCTGGCCGTCGTGCCGGAAGACGAGGAGGTGCGGGGCCCCGCGGGTCGACGTCGGCTTGAGCGCGACGATGTCACCGCCGACGACGGCCACTCCGGCGCCGATGCGGTCCTGGCCAGCGGCGGCCTCCGGCACCGCCAACGCCGCCGCGGCGCTGGCGATGAGGCCGAGAAGCGCCGCCATCCGGGGTAGCGAGGGACTCCGCAGGGAGTGCCTCATTCCTCCTCCTTTTCGTCGGGTGCGTCGGGCGGCACCAGCGTGTAGGCGTCCAGCAGCTCGGGGTCGGGGACCAGCGCGTCACCCGTCGCCCGGTGTCCGTTGCGTGCCAGCAGGAACGCCGTGATCGCGGCGTACTCCTCCGGGCTCAGGGATCCCGGCGCGGTCATCGGCATGAACTCGGCGATCTGCGCGAACAGATCTGCGGCGGTGCGATCCCCCGCGTACCAGTTGCCCCGAAACACGTCCCCCACGAGAGGCGGCCCCAGGGTGCCCTCCAGGTCGGCGCCGTGGCACTCGGCACACCGGCCCGCGTAGAGCTCGGCGCCCGCGGCGACCTGGGCGGCGGTGAAGGGAGGGGGAGCCTGATCCTGGGCGGCCGCGGGCCGCGGCGCGCCGGCGACGGCCAGGAGGCCGGCCGCGACCGCGAAGCGGAAGCCGGCCACGCAGAAAGACGCCCGGTTGAAGGCCGGTGCGCGTGGCCGGCGTGCTCGCGGCGTGTTGGCTTTGACTCGCATCGACGTCGGGGTTCGATCGCGTTGCGCCGGCGTCCATCCGTTCGACCCGGTGGGGTCGCCGCGCGTTGAGCGTACGGCCACGCCATACACTGGTGGCGCGGTGCCCGGTCCCGGTCGCGCGCCACTTCGCTAGGAATCCAGCCCGTAGCGACGGAGCAGCGCGGGGAATCGCGGGTCGGAGCGCAGGAGCCGCAGGGCGGACAACCGCAGCGCCACCGGGTCGGGTAGCTCGTTGACCTCATCCAGGAGCCGCCAGAGGCGCTCGAGGTCGCCCGCCAGGCTCAAGTAGGTCAGCGCCATCAAGGTGCGCAGCCGGCCGTCGGGGATGTCGGCCAGCAAGGCGCCGGCGGCGGCCGACGCCGCCTCCTCGTCCCCGGTGGCGGCGCCGCGGGCAAAGGCTCGGAAGGTAGCCGTGTCGGTGACGAACCCGCCCGGCAGGAAGCGTCCGTCGTTCGCCGACACGAAGTCGGCGGCCTCTTCGTACCGCCCGACACCGAAGAGGAGCACCGGATAGAGGAATCGTCCGTGCCCGAAATCCGGGTAGCGGCGAAGGTTCGACAGGTTCTTCCGAATGGCCGCCTCGGGGTCGCCCTGGAGCTCCCAGAGTACGGCCCGGTGGTGGTGGCTCAGCGGCGCGAGAGGGTCCAAGGCCAGCGCCCGCTCGACGGACACCTCGGCCTCGTCCAGGCGGCCGAGCGCCATCAGCAGCTCGCTGTACCAATGGAACGCGGTCGCGTAGCCCGGGCGGAGGCGGATGGCCGCGCGACACGCGCGCGTGCCCTCGTCCCAGTCGTGCTGGTAGAAGACCGCGATCTGGCAGCGCGCGGCGTGGGGCTCGGGCAGCGACGGATCGAGCGCCTCGGCTCTGGCCGCCGCCGCCAGGGCGCGGGCGACCGCGGTGTCGGTTCGGACGGCGCTCGAGTACTGGGGAAGCACCGCGTACGCGAGCGCGAGCCCGGCGAACGCCCGCGCCATCTCCGGCTCGATGCGGGCGGCTTCGGCGAACAGGTCGCGGCTGCGCAGCAACTCGGCCTCGGTGCGCCTGTGCCACGCCTCCATCCCGAGCATGTACAGCTCGGCGGCCTCGGAGCCGACGTTGCCGCGCCGGGCATCGACGTCGCGCGCGAACGCCACTTCGAGGCGACCCGCGATCGCGCGCGCGATCGAATCCTGGAGCGCGAACACGTCGTCGAGCTCCACGTCGAAGCTCTCCGACCACACGCTCAGTCCGGTGGACGCGTCGACCAGCGTGATCGAGACGCGGACCCGCCCGCCGGCGCGCCGCACGCTTCCCTCCAGCACGTGCGCCACCGAGAGCGAGTCGGCGACGACCCGGGGGTCGACGTCGCCCCGGAATCCGAAGGACGAGCCGCGCGCCGCGACCTTCAAGGTCGGGACGCGGCCGAGGACGTTGATCGGCTCCTCGGCCAGGCCCTCTTTGAAGTACGTCTCGTCGGTCCCACCGACGCCCCGGAAGGGGAGGACGGCGATGGAGGCGTGGTAGGGCTCCACGGCGTCCAGGGGGTCGAACGCCGTGTCGGCCGTGAGCGCGGGGCCCGTCGCGCGTACGGCGGCCCGCACGCCCAGCAGGCCGCCGACGAGCAGAAGCAGGAGCAGCGCGATCTCGCCGGGACCTGCGCGTTGCCGGCCGCGGTCCCCGTGTTGCCACGCGAGCAGGAGGGTGACGAGCACGCCGACGAGGAGGGCGACGTCCAGCCCACGCAGCGCGGCGTCCGATAGTCCCCAGGCCGGGCCCACCTCGCCGACGACCTCGCGCAGCAGCCACGCGCCGGCGGCGTAGCCCAGCGTCCACTGGGCGATCTTCCTTTCGCGGAAGCGGTTCCAGAAGCCGGGCATGGAGGTTCGGATTCCGTTGGTCGACAGGATCGCGCTGGCAACGTATCGGGGGCATCGGCGGCCGGCGAGCCGCGCGGCGTCTTCGGGTCAGCGGAAATCCCGCGACCGGAACGCGAGCCCCTTCGCGTCCAGCGACCGGAAGCGCTTGCCCACCACGTTGATCACGCGCTCCTGCCGCTCGAAGCGGCCCTCCACGATCACGAACGGCGCGTGCGAGACGATCTCGCGGTAGCGCTCCACGAGCGGCTTGCTCACGATCACGTTGATGAACCCGGCCTCGTCCTCCATGAGCAGGAAGACGGTGCCCTTCGCGGTCGCCGGCCGCTGCCGGATGACGACGAGACCCGCGACGGTGATCCACTCGCCGCCCCTCAACTCGCGGAGCGCGCGGCTGTCGGTGATGCCCGCGGCGTCGAGGCGCGGCCGCACCGCCGCCATCGGGTGGCCGTGGGTGCAGATCCCGGTCGCGAGGTAGTCCAGCAGCACCAGCTCGTCTCCCTCCAGCTCCCGGGGGTCGAAGGGCAGGGGGCCGTCGATGCGGGTCGCCAGGCCCTCTTGGCTGCCGCGGCCGCCGCCGCGCGGGCGCCGCGGCTCGTCCTTCCGCGCCGGCGCCAGCGGGAGCGTGTCCCCCGCGACGCGGAGCGCCTGCCACGCGGCGCGGCGGCGTCCCGGCTGGAACGCCTCGAAGGCCCCCGAGCGCGCGATATGAAGGCCGTCGTGCCGGTTCAGGCGGGCGCGCCGCATGACGTCCTCGATGGAGGCGAAGGGCCCGTCCTCGGCGGCGGCGCGGAGCGCGTCCTTGGCCTTGTCGCCGAGGCCGCGGATGTAGCGCCACCCCACCCGCAGCGCGAGCGGAGGGCCGTCGTCCTCGCGCGGCTCGGGGTCGTAGCCGACGTAGCCGGTGGGGCGGTAGCGGGGCGTCGCGAGCGCGGCAACCCGGCTGCCGGATGAGCCCGCGGCGACACCCGCCTCCATCTCTTCGAGCAGCGCGGCTTCGCCCGCCAGGCTGGCCTCGTAGGCCGCCTTCTCGGCGCGCGTGGACAGCACCGCGGGATGGTCGGCCGCGATGGGCTCGATGGTGCACTCCCAGTCGCCCCGCTGCATGCACGGGGGCAGCACGACCGCACCGTGCCGGCGCGCGTCGTGGACCAGCGTAGCGGGCGGATAGAATCCCATGGGCCAGGAGTTGAGCAGGCCCAGCAGGAACTCGGTCGGATAGTTGGCCTTGAGCCACGCGGTCGCGTAGGCGATCAGGCCGAAGCTCCAGGCGTGCGACTCGGGGAAGCCGTAGTTGGCGAAGGAGTAGAGGTCGTCGACGATCTCCGCGGCCACGGCGGGGTCGATGCCGCGCGCGGCCATGCGCGCCTTCAGCTTCTCCAGCGCCGCGGTGAGCTTGGGCAGCTTCTTCTGGTGGCCCATCGCGCGGCGCAGCTCGTCGGCCTCCGCGGCGCTGAAGCCGCCCAGCGCCATGGACAGCGCCATGGCTTGCTCCTGGAAGATCGGAATGCCGTAGGTGCGGCGCAGGATCGGCTCCAGGTCGGGGTGGCTGTAGGTGACTTCTTCTTCGCCCCGCCGGCGCGCGGTGTAGGGGTGGACGAAGCGCGCCTGGATGGGCCCGGGGCGGATCAGCGCGACCTGCACGACGATGTCGTAGAGGCGCCCGGGCCGGGTCTGGAGGATCGAGGCGATCTGCGCGCGGCTCTCGATCTGGAACGTGCCCAGCGTGTCGCCGCGCGCGATGAGGTCGTAGGTGCGCGGGTCGTCGGTGGGCAGCTCGTACAGCTCGTAGTGCCGGCCGGTGCGCACCTCGATCGCATCGAACGCGCGGTGGATCACCGACAACCCGCCGAGCCCCAGGAAGTCGAACTTGGGCACGCCGGCGGCGTCCAGGTCGTCCTTGTCGAACTGGATGATCGTGCGCCCCATCGCCGTGCCCTCGATCGGCATGGTCTCGCCGAGCGGGATCGAGGACAGCACGAAGCCGCCGGGGTGCGTCCCGCGCATGCGGGGCAGGTCCTGCATCGCGCGCATCGCCGCGAGCAGCGCGCGGCCGCGGCTGCCGGACAGGTCCAGCCCGCGCTTCGGCGCGATCTCGGCCGCCAGGTAGTCGGCGCCCTCGGCGGGGTCGTGGCGGTGCAGCCGCTTGGACAGGTCGAAGGTCTGCTCGGCGGGGTAGCCGAGCCCGCGCATCACGTCCTGCAGCGCGCTGGGGGCGCGGTAGGTGAGCGTGGTGCAGGTGATCGCGGCGCGGCGCCGCCCCCACGTGCGGTACATGTAGTCGAGGACCTCCTCGCGCCGCTCCATCTCGAAGTCGACGTCGATGTCGGGCGCCTCGGTGAGGCCGTCGGTGCGCACCTCGGACAGGAAGCGCTCGAAGAGCAGGCCGTGGCGCACGGGGTCGACGGCGGTGATGTCCAGGCAGTAGGCGACCGCGGAGTTGGCGGCGCTGCCGCGCCCCTGGCACAGGATGCCGCGCGCCCGCGCGAAGCGGACCGCGTCCCACATCACGAGGAAGAAGCCCGCGAAGCCGAGCCGCGCGATGACGCCCAGCTCGTGGTCGAGCTGCCCCGCCTGCCGCTCGTCCAGCTCGCCCCAGCGGGTGCGCGCGCCGGCGAACGTGAGCTCGCGCAGGTGAGCGTCGTCGTCGGTGCCCTCGGGGCACGGGAAGCGGGGCAGGGGAGGCGCCAGCCAGCGCAGCGAGAACGCGCACTCCCCGGCGATGCGCGCGGCCTCCTCCAGGCCCCGTTCGTGGCCGCGCCACAGCGCCGCCATCTCGCGCGGCGCCTTGAGCCGCCATTCGCCGTTGGGGTGCAGCAGGCCCCAGCTCGCGGCGGTGTCCACGCACACGTCCGAGCGCAGCGCGGTCAGGAGGTCGTGCACGAGCCGGCTCGAGCCGTCCAGGTAGCGGGGGTCGTTGGCGACGACCCACGGCACGCCCTGCCCGTCGGCCAGCTCGATGAGCGCGCCGGCGAGCGCGGCCTCGCCGCCGGACACGTTGTGCCGCTGGACCTCGACCGCCAGGCGGTCGCCGAACACGTCCCTCCAGCGGCCCAGCGCGCGCGCCGCGTCGCGGGGACGGCCGCGGTGCAGCAGGAAGCCGATCTCGCCGCTGGGGGGCCCCGTGAGCGCGACCAGCCCCGCCGAGCGCGTGGCCACGTCGTCCCAGCCCACGCCTGCGTGGCCGCGCCGCACCAGCGCCCGTTTCGGCGGCGCCGACACCGTGCCGGGCTGGCGGCGGTCGGAGCGCCCGTGGGCCCAGGCGCGGCCGGGGGCGTGGGGGCCGGGGGGGGCGTCGCCGTGTTCGCGACGGGCCGTCCCGGTGGCGCCTCCTCGCGAGGCGGAGGCCCGACCCTCCCGGGCCTCCGCATGGGCGTCCGCGTCCTCGCCGTCCTTACGCCACCAGTCCCAGTGGCCGATGCGCGCCCGGGTGACCAGCGCGGCCAGGTTGCGCCAGCCCTCCAGGTCGCGCGCGAGGAACGCCGCCGGGTGCCCGTCCACCTTGAGCTCCGCGCCCACGACCGCCCGGATGCCCTGCTTGCGGCACTCCAGGCCGAAGCGGATGGCCCCGCCCAGGTCCGCGGTGTCGGTGAGGCCCACCGCGCCGTAGCCGAGCGCCGCCGCCCCCGCCGCGATGGCCTCGGGGGTGACCGCGCCGTCCCCGAAGGAGAAGGCGCTGTGCGTGCGCAGCTCGACGTACGGCATCGAAACCGAAGAAAACCCGAAATACAAAGGGAAAAAAAGAGGCCGACAGGGCCTCGTCCCGGGCCCCGGCGCGGGCGATATCCGGGTCGAGTTTCCATGATGCCATGACCGTCGCCCGAACACAACCCGAAAGCGGCACGGGCCTTAGTTCACCCGCTCCGCGGTCACCGTGTACAGGTAGTAGCCGGTGCCCTCCCGCCGGAAGGAAATGCGCGCCCAGCCGTCCTCGGTGGCCTGGAGCGCCACCAGCACGTGCTCGAGGTCGCCCTGGGGGTCGGCGAACTCCTGGGCGGACCCGTCGACCTCCGCGCGGTAGGTTCCCGCGCCCCAGCTGCTCAGGGCGAAATCGACGAGGTAGGATCGCCCCTCCTCGAGCTTGAGGTGCACCTCGAGGCTGCCGGGGAAGTTCTTGTTGAAGTTCACGACCGGAACCGAGGTGTCGACGTCGTAGGGCAGCAGGAAATCGACGTACCCCTTTTCGTTCACCCAGGGCCGGCGTGCGCTCAGCTCGATGCGGTCGAGGACCGGAGGGCCGGGATTCTGGACGTCCGCCGGACCGCTGCCCGGACCCCCGCCCAGCGCCCCCATCACGATCACCTTGGTCTGCGAGGGCACCGGCCCTGGAAGCGACGGCGGAGGCCCGTCGTCGTCGGCGCGTGCGCGGACGGCGGCCGGTGCAGCGCCCCGGGCGGCGCGGGCGCGGCTGGCGCCGACGACGAATTCCGCCGCCGCGACGGCCGCCGGCAGGCGAATCTCCGCGAGTCGATCCTTGTGGCGCAGCCGCTCGGAGACCCTGGCCTCCTGCGCCGACGCTGGGACCGCGAGCGCCAGCGTGATCCATGCGAGGATCGTCGGAACCGCCGTACACGGACGAGCCATGTCGTTCTCCCGGTGCGAGGTCCCGTCCACGGTGACCCGCGCCGCCCGGGGCGTCAATCGTCTCGTTGCGCGCCGCCCTGCGTCCACGTCGGCGGGACGCGGATTTGCTCCGGCCACGGCGCTCGCAAAATCTTCCCGCACCGAACCCCAACTCCGGAGGCCCGTCATGCACCTGCGCCCCCGCCGGATCGCCCACCCGGCCGCCGCCGGATTCGCGGCGGTCGTGTGCTGCGCGACCGCCGCCGCGCAGACGCCGCCACCCGAGATCGACGAGAGCGCCTACGCGCGCGCCGAGCAGTTCCTCTCCTGGAACGCCGAGCGGTACGTCACGGGAATCGAGGTGGAGCCCAACTGGCTGCCGGGGGGGCGTTTCTGGTACCGGAACCGGGTCCGCGACGGGCACGAGTTCGTCCTGGTCGATCCCTCGGCGGGCACGCGCGCGCCGGCGTTCGATCACACGAGACTCGCCGCGGCGCTGTCGGTGGGCGCCGATACGGCCTACGTCGCAGGGAAGCTGCCGTTCCGGGAATTCCGCTTCGCGGACGACGGCTCCTCCATCCGCTTCGAGGTCGCCGATTCGCTGCACTGGCGCTGCGACGTCGTCTCGTACGCGTGCACCGAGGCCGACTCCACGGACGCCCCGTCCCGCGCCGAGATCACCTCGCCCGACGGCGCCTGGGTCGCCTTCCGCCGCGACCACGATTTGTGGGTCCGCGCGGTGGAGTCCGGCGAGGAGATCCAGCTCAGCACGGACGGCGAGGAGCACTACGCGTACGCGGCGATCCCGGAGGGGTGCTGTCAGGAGATCACCACCCGGCGGCAGGAAACGGAGCTCCCGCCGCTCGTGAGGTGGTCTCCGGATTCCCGCCGGATCGCGACGCACCGCTACGACGAGCGCGACGTCGGCGAGTTCCACCTGCTGGAGACGCGCGTCGGCCGGCCGACCCTGCATTCCTGGCGCTACGCGCTCCCCGGGGACTCGGTGCTGCCGATGGCCGAGTACTGGTCCTTCGACGTGCCCGGCGGCAAGGCCACGAAGGCGGATCACCCCCCAGTGTTCGGGGACTTCACGCGCGCGGACTCGCTCTGGCGGGATGTGCAGTGGTCCGATGACGGGGCGACGTACTACTTCCTCGACAGGACGCGGGACTTCCGCACGCTGGAGCTGATCGAGGTGGACGCCGCCAGCGGGACCGCGCGCACCGTCCTCACGGAGACGGGGCCCACGCTGCGCGAGACCGCCCCCTTGATCCGGGACCGCAACTGGAGGGTCGTCGGCGACGGCTCGGAGATCGTCTGGTTCTCCGAGCGCGACGGCTGGGGCCACCTGTACCTGGTCGACGGCGCCACCGGGGCCGTGCGCAACCGTATCACCGAGGGGCCGTGGCTGGTCGTGGACGTGCTCGAGGTCGACGCCGACGCGCGCGCGATCTACTTCACGGCGGTGGGCCGGGAGGCCGGGCGCGACCCGTACTTCCGGCATCTCTATCGGGCGTCCCTCGACGGCTCGAGCGTCACGCTGCTGTCCCCCGAGGACGCCGATCACGACGTGTCGGTCAGCCCCGACGGGGGCGTCTTCGTGGACCGCTATTCCCGCCGCGACCTGCCGCCGACGACAGTGCTGCGCGACCGCACCGGGCAGGTCACGCAGACTGTCCAGGAGAGCGACATCGAGCCGCTGCTCGAGCTCGGCTGGCAGCCGCCGACCCCCTTCAAGGCGAAGGCGCGGGACGGCGTGACCGACGTCTACGGCTATCTCTACTTCCCGAGCGACTTCGACCCGGACCGCTCCTACCCGGTCATCGACTACGTCTACCCGGGGCCCCAGGTCGGCCCGATCGGCTTCCGCGGCTTCTCGCTGGGAGGGTGGGCCGGCCAGCACGCGCTGCCGGAGCTCGGCTTCATCGTGTTCACGGTGGACGCGATGGGCACGCCGCTCCGCGACAAGGCGTTCCACGACGGCTACTACACCGACATGGGCGACAACGGGATCCCCGACCACATCGCCGCCCTCAAGTACCTGGCCAGCCTCCACCCCCAGATGGACCTGGACCGGGTCGGGATCTTCGGGCACTCCGGCGGCGGCTTCGCCTCGACCGGCGCGATCCTGCGCTATCCCGAGTTCTTCAAGGTGGCGGTGTCCGGCGCGGGCAACCACGACAACCGCGGCTACCACTTCCCCTGGGCGGAGCGCTATCAGGGACTGCTGGTCCGCGACTCGACCGGCGGGGGGGACAACTACGACTCCCAGGCCAATCAGGAGCTAGCAGGCAACCTGGAAGGCAAGCTGTTGCTCTCCTACGGCGGCCTGGACGACAACGTGCATCCGAACAACACGCTCCTGCTGATCGACGCCCTCGTGGAGAACAACAAGGACTTCGACCTGTTCGTGCTGCCGAACCGCAACCACGGCCACGCGCGCGACGCCTATTCGATCCGGCGGACGTGGGACTACTTCGTCGAGCACCTGCTCGGCGCGCGGCCGCCGCGCGAGTACAAGCTGAGCCCGCCGCCGGAACGGTAGCCGGAGTGCGACTCGACGGCCGCACCGTCCTGATCACGGGATCGACCGCAGGCGTGGGCGCGGCCGCGGCGCGGCGGCTCGCGGCGCTGGGCGCCCGCGTCGTGCTGCACGGCCGCGACGCGCCCAGCGGAGAGGCGCTGGCGTCGGAGCTGACCGACGCGGGACCGGGTCGGGCCACGTTCCTGCGCGCCGATTTCGCTTCGCTCGAAGAGGTGCGCGCGTTCGCCGGGCGGGCGCTCGAGGACCTGGACCACCTCGACGCGTTGGTGCTCAACGCCGGTCTCGCGAGCGCCCGCCGCGTCACGACCCCGGATGGCTTCGAGCTCACGTTCGCGGTCAACCACCTCGCCCATTTCCTGCTGGCGCACCGGTTGCTCGACGCGCTCCGCGAGACGGCCGCGAGAGGGCGCGCGGCGCGCATCGTGGTGGTGTCCTCCAATGGGCACCGGCACGGGAACCTGGACCTGGAGCGGGTCGTCGACCCGCCGGACTACGGAGGCTGGATGGCCTACGCCAACTCCAAGCTGGCCAACGTGCTCTTCGCGCGGGAAGCGGCGCGCCGCTGGCGCGACCACGGCATCACGGTCAACGCGCTGCACCCCGGCGTCCTGGCCACGCGGATCTGGGACCGCAACCGCGGCTTCGTCTGGGGTCTGGCCCGCTTCGCCAAGGTGTTCATGGGGAGCCCCGACGAAGGCGGGCGGGCCGTGGAGCACCTCGTCGCGGACCCCGGCCTGGAGGGCGTTACGGGCGCCTACTTCGACGGAACGGAGCGGGCCGAGCCCGGTCTGCCGCCGGACCACGAGGAGCTGGCCCGACGGCTGTGGGAGCACAGCCGCGCCTGGGTCGGCCTGGCGGAGATGGCAGCGTGAGCGGCCCGCAAGCGGGTCACGCGGCGCAGGAGGCGCTCGAGCGGCTGCGGGAAGGCAACCGCAGGTACGTCGCCGGCGAATGGAGCATCGACCGGCTCGCGAGCGAGTCCCGCCGGGCCGCCCTGGTCGACGGCCAGAACCCCTTCGCGATCATTCTGGGCTGCTCGGACTCCCGCGTCCCCGCCGAGATCGTCTTCGGCCAGGGCCTGGGCGACCTGTTCGTGATCCGCGTGGCCGGCAACGTCGTCGCGCCGTCCCTGGTGGGCAGCGTGGAGTTCGCCGCGCAGGCGTTCGGCACCCGGCTCGTGGTGGTCATGGGCCACACCGACTGCGGCGC
>DATHRK010000010.1:0-17063 GCA_035465395.1 Longimicrobiales bacterium
GCTGGGCAGCGTGTCGGCCAGCGTGACGCTGTCGGCCGTACCCGGTCCCGGGTTCCAGACGTTGATCTTGAACTTGATCGTGTCGCCGGCACTGACCGTATCGGTCAGCGCGACCTTGTCGATCATGATGCTCGGGCACTGCACCACGAGCGAGTCGGAGTCGGTCACCGTGGTGTCGTTGAGCGCGTCGGCGTGCGCCACGTTGGGCACCGTGCCGCAGTCGGCGGCGTCGGTGAGCGCCGCGACGGTGACCATCGCCGTGTCGCCTGGTGCGGCCACCGGCGCCATGTCGCCGAAGTCACACGTCAGAATGCCGCTCGCGATCGAGCAGTCGGTGTTGTCGGGGTCCTCGACCCACGTCAGGCCGCTCGGCAGCGTGTCGGCCAGCGTCACGCTGTCGGCCGTACCCGGCCCCGGATTCCAGACGTTGATCTTGAACTTGATCGTGTCGCCGGCCGAGACCGTGTCGGTCAGGGCCTCCTTGTCGATCATGATGCTCGGGCACTGGACCACGAGCGAGTCGGAGTCGGTCACCGTGGTGTCGTTGAGCGCGTCGGCGTGCGCCACGTTGGGCACCGTGCCGCAGTCGGCGGCGTCGGTCTCCGCGCTGACGGTGACCGATGCCGTGTCGTCCGCCATCAGGTCGCCGAAGCTGCAGGTCAGGATCCCGCTCGCGATCGAGCAGTCCGTGTTGTCCGGGTCCTCGAACCAGCTCAGACCGCCGTTCGGCAGCGTGTCCGTCAGCGTCACGTTGGTCGCCGTGGCGGGGCCGTTGTTCCAGACGTCGATCGTGAACGTGATCGTGTCGCCCGCGGTCACGGTGTCGGCAGCCGCGGTCTTCTCGATGTCGATGTCGGGACACTCGACCACGACGTCGGCCGTGTCGTTGATCGCGCCGATGGCGTCGGCGTCCGTCCAGGCGCGGTTGAACACCAGGCCGCAGTCGGCCGGGTCGGTCTCCGCGCTGACGGTGACCGTCTCGCTGTCACCTCCGTCGAGGTCGCCGAAGCTGCACGTCAGGATCCCTGCCGCGATCGAGCAGTCCGGGTGGTCGGGGTCCTCGAACCAGTTGAGCCCGCCGTTGGGCAACGTGTCGGTCAGCGTCACGTTCTCCGCCACGTCATCGCTCGGGTTCTCGACCACGATCGTGAAGCTGATCGTGTCGCCCGCGGCGACTGTGTCGTCGGCCGCCGTCTTGGTGATGTCCAGGAAAGGCCGCTTGATGGTGGAGAACTCTTCGAAGGTAGCGTTGGTGCCCAGATCGCCGCCCCGGAAGCCCAACTTCGCGTCCAGCACCAGGTAGACGCCGCAGGGGTCGGCCTCGAGTCCCTGGTAGGCACAACCGGAGAGATCTGCACCGACGGCCGTCGCGGCGTCGAGGAAGTTCTGCTCCGGAATGAGGATCTGGTAGTCCAGGTCCAGGCCGGACCCGCTCGTCACCTCGTCGGTGGCCTTGATCCAGTCCACGTCGCTGCCCCCGATGTCGTCGTCGAGGTCGTAGACGAGGGCGCAGTCGCCATTCGACTGGAAATCGCTGCGCGTGTCGTACGCGGGCGCTCCCGCGTCGTCACACAGCCAGAGGTCGAAGCGGTCGATCGAGAGCAGCGCGTCGGGCGCGCTGTTCGACTCGTTCATGTCCAGGATGATCTCGCGGAACAGGCCTATCCCGCCCGGTCCCTCGATCGTCGGCACGAAGTTCAGCGGCAGCGCGTCCGTGAACTGCGGACGCTTGGCGTCCAGCGGCAGCGGAGAGGCGTCCGTGTTGAAGCCTTCCTCCTCCGGGTCGTCCTGGATCGTCAGGAACGGGTTGATCTGGCCCGTCCCCACGTTGAACGGCACGGGGAACGTCCAGATCCCGTCGTTGATGGTGTCCTGACCGCCGGCGGGGTTGGACAGGTCGATCTCGACGAGTTGGGGCCCGAACCCGGGTCCCTCGAGATCGACGATGTCCGTGGGCGCCTCGGTACACGCGAAGGCCCCCAGGGTCAACCCCGCGACCGCGGCGAGCCGCCACGTTCGCATCAGACTAGTCATGCTTGAAACCTCCAGAGAGAGTGTTACTGGCGGGATGGAGGCGGGCGGCAGGGGGTGCCGTCGGTGCGCGTCTCTCATCTGCATGGCGCCTCCTCCCGAACCGACGCGTCGTTGCGCGGCTCGACCGGTGTCCGTGCCGCCGCCTGGTTGCGACGGCACCACCTCTTCGGCAGCCAGGCTGTCTCTCAGGGGGAGAGCTGCTGAGAGAAGAGAGATCCTGGGCTTTGCGGACCGACCTCGCGGTCGGGGTGCCTTTGTCGGAACATCGGACCCTGTTGTTTGGCGCACACGCTTCGCGCCGTCCGCTCGGGTCCGGAGCGGAGCATGACCGTTACGGCGGTCGGTCGGATGGACGTGGGGAGAGCGTCATCCTGTACCTGTTGTCGTTGTGCTGTCGATCGGGGGCGCACGTAAACGCGCGTCACCGGTAGTTCCTGTGAAGTGACGGAGAGGGTTCCTGCTACGGTCCGCTCGGTCGTCGGAAGACGTGCGAGCCAGGCATGCGGGCCGTGGACCCCTGATTCCAGGTCCGGTCACTCTCTCTGGCTTCCAATCTTCGGCGCTGGGGCGGGATGCGCAAGGACCGCGTGGTCGGCCCGCCGCCTGGATGGGGGAGCGGCAACGGAACGGAGGCGGCGCGGCATCGTCGCGCCATTGAATCGCGTTGCTCCGTCGGGACCCTCGGGGATGCGACACGGGGCTCCCGGCGGGAGCCCCGTGTCACGATCCAATCTACCGCTTGGTGGCTGGGTTCAACCGCGCCGGCGTGCTGCCCTACGGTACAGGATGATCGCCGCGATCGCGCCAGCGATCATGACCATCACACCACCGAACGTATCGTCGCCCAGCATCATGGCGACACCTGCTCCGACGCCGACCAGGAGCGCGGCCAGGACAAGACCCATGAGTACGCCTCCATCTCGAGTAGTGGGGATCGCGCACCATGAATGGTCCGCGCGCCGAGGCGGTGTCAAGGATCATGATGCGCTTCGGAGAGGCACGCCGGACCCCGAATCGGGTATATTGGGGCCATGCGTTATCTCCGCGGATTCCCACCGGTGGCCCGTCGGCGCGTGCCGCTCGGCAGCTCGGCGCGGGCGCTGGCGCTGCTGGCGCTCGTGACCCTCGCGACCTCCGGCCTGCCGGAGCTCGCCGCGGCGCAGTCGCGGGGCGGGTCGAGGGGCTCCACCAGCCGGGCCACGCGCGCGACCGGCGCGCGGGGATCGGCGTCGGCCCGTGCGGCGGTGCGCGCCACGCGCGGCCGCGCTTCCACGGTCCGGGCGGTGCCCACAGCTCCGAGCGTGCAGCGGCTGCCCATCGTCGGCCGCGACGGCCGCATCATCCCCGGCGAAGCGCTGCTCAGGCCTTTCACTCCGCGGGAAGCACCGATCGGCGAGTGGGTGCCCGGCGACCCCTTCGATCGCGACGGGCGCTACGATCGCGGCCGCCGTGGGCGCGACAGGGATCGTCGCCATCGAGGCGGCCGCGGCGGGTACGGCGCCTGCGGTCACTCGGGGCTCGACGTTTCGGTGGGGTCTCACGGCGTGCGGGTGGGGGTCGGCTCGGGCAACCCGCGCCTCGCGGGCTTCCGGTGCGTCTCGCGCCACGGCACCGTCATCATCCTGCCGGCCGGCTTCGGCTCCTACTACTACGGCGGCGCCTCGCCGGACGCCCATGGCGCGGCTGCTGGCGGGGCCGGCGACTACTACGCCGAGAACGCGGGCGGCACCGGTTTCCGCGGCACCGACGGGCCCGGGTACGCGACCGGCTGCGCGGCGGTGACGGTGCGGCTGCGCGGGGGCGAGTGGTACGGCGCCCTGGTGCGCCTGCCGGCGCTCGGCGCCGAGACCCCCGAGGCGCTGGCGGCCGCGTTGCACACGCGCCACCGCCGCGGACGCTCCACGATGCTCGACGGATTCGACGGGGCCAGCCTCGGGATACCCGCCGGTCCCGGCGTGGAGGGCGTGGACGTGGAGCCCTGCTACTAGCAAGAACGCGCCTTCCGCCGCCGTCCCGGTAGACGACCGGCGCCGTTTGTTTCGCTCCGGCGTTTCTCCACATTTTTTGCTTTCCGCATGACTTTCTCGCCATCGGGGCGGTTCCGGCCGCTCCCTTGATTCTCCTTAACTGCTTGCTAAAAAACGACGTACGTGATGACGCGTTCGTGGCACGTCGGCTGCGCTCCCTCCACGCGCGCGGGCCGTGCGCGGGCGCTCCCCCAGCGGGGGCCCGCCGGCTGGCGCGGCCCCGCTCGACGGGGCGCGCGGCGGTACCAGGGGGGAGACCGCCGCTTCCCGGAGTGGGAGCGATGGATGGGGACTCCGTTCGATGGCGACAGAGCGCCCGACGCAGGGACGCCGACGGGACCACGTCCCGTGGAGGGCGACGGGCGTAGCTCCGTCGACCCGCGGGACCCCGTTTCGGTGCTCGAGCAGATCCCGGACGCCTTCATCGCCTTCGACCGGGACTGGCGGGTCCAACATCTGAACTGGAAGGCGGTGCACCTGCTCGGCGCGACCCGCCCCGAGGTGAAGGGCGGCGTGATCTGGGACCTCCTCCCCGAGGCCGCCGGGCTGGCGTGGGAGAGCGAGTTGCGCCGCGCCGCCGACGGCTCCTCAACGCTCCACCTGGAGAAGTACTTCCGATCGCGCGGCGCCTGGTTCGAGATCCACGCGTTCCCCGGCAGCGACGGCGTGGTCCTGTACCTGCGCGACATCTCCGATCGCAAGTGGACCGAACGCTCGCTTCGGGATTCCGACCACTTCGCGCGCACCATCCTGGCTAGCGTGGGCGAGGGCATCTTCGTGCTCGACCGCGACCTGCGCTGCCGTCTGTGGAACCGCTTCATGACGCAGGCCTCCGGACTCGAGGCGGACAAGGTCCTCGGCAAGCCCCTGGGCGAGATCCTCGACCTCCAGGCGCACGCCGGCGTCGCCGACGGCGTCCGCAGGGTGCTCGACGGCGAGCATTTCCGGGTCCCGGAGACCCGCGACCTGGTGCCGACGACCCGGTCGCAGCGGTGGGTGGACCTGCTCTTCACGCCGCAGGTCTCGATCGACGGCGAGGTGATCGGCGTCGTGGCGATCATGCACGACGTCACCGACCGGCGGGCCGTGGAGGAACGCCTGCTGCACTCAGCGAACCACGATCCGCTGACGGGCTTGCCCAACCGCAGCCACTTCATGGAGCACCTGCGCGCCGCCAACGACCGCGCGCGGCGGAACGAGGAGTTCCACTTCGCACTGGTGTTCATGGACGTCGATCACTTCAAGGTCATCAACGACAGCCTCGGCCATCAGGCCGGAGACGACCTGCTGCTCCAGTTCGCCCGCAGGCTCGAGGACTCGATCCGGCCGGGCGACATCGCGGCGCGGATCGGCGGGGACGAGTTCGCGGTCCTGCTGTACGACATGGGCGACGAGGTCGACGTGACGGGGATCGCCCAGCGCATCCAGGCGAGCCTGGGCAACTGCTTCGTCATCCAGGGCCGGGAAGTCTTCACGACGGTGAGCGCGGGCATCGCCGACGGATCGTCGGGATACGACCGACCGGAGGACCTGCTGCGCGACGCCGACACCGCCATGTACCGCGCCAAGGACCAGGGGCGCGGACGTTTCGAGGTGTTCGACGCCGACATGCACAAGAGCGCCGTCCGGCTGCTGCTCATGCAGACCGACCTCCAGGGAGCGATCGACCGCGGCGAGTTCCTGCTCCACTACCAGCCGATCTTCGACATCCGCGACGGCAACCTCGTGGGTTTCGAAGCGCTGCTCCGCTGGGATCATCCGCGGGACGGCCTGATGCCGCCGGGCGCCTTCATCCACGTCGCCGAGGACACCGGCGCGATCGTGGAGATCGGCCGTTGGGCGGCGCGCGAGGCGTGCCGCCAGCTCCGGGAATGGCGTACGGCGATGCCCCAGGCCGGCGACCTGTCGGTCCACGTCAACCTGTCGGGCAAAGAGTTCGTCCAGCCGAACGGCGTGAGCCGGATCCTGGAGATCGTGCGCGAGGCGGGGCTGGGACCGGGCAGCCTCAAGCTGGAGGTCACCGAGAGCATCATCCTGGAGAACGCCGCCCTGGTGGCCAGCGCCCTCGAGGAGCTGCGCGGGCACGGCATCGAGCTGTCGATCGACGACTTCGGCACCGGGTACTCGTCGCTCAGCTACCTGCACCGGTTCGCGTTCGACACGGTGAAGGTGGACCGCTCGTTCGTGAGCGGCGCGGCCTCGCAGGAGAGCAACCAGGAGATCATCCGCGCGATCGTGTCGCTGTCGCACAGCCTCGGCATGGACGTGATCGCAGAGGGTGTGGAAACCGCGGACCAGCTCGAGCGCCTGCGGCGGCTGGGCTGCGACTTCGCGCAGGGCTACTTCTTCTCCAGCGCGCTCACGGCGCAGGACGCCGCCGAGTTCATCGTCCGCAGCACCAGCAGGGCGCTCGCGGGCTGAAGGTCAGGCGGCGCCCACGGGGCCGACCCCGCTGGAAACCGGGTCGCCGTGTTGGGAGGCGCGCGGCGGCAGGAGTCCCGCCACGCGACGCGCCATCGCCCCCCGGCGTTGGAGGACACCGTCCAGCGCTGCGCGCAGCGAAGGCGGCAGACGCTCGAAGGGCGTGCCGCTCCGGTAGTGGCCGAGCAGCACGGCGGCGATGACCTCGTCGTCGTGGTCCTCCCAGTCGAAGGCGACCTCGGTCCCCCGCAGCGCGAGCGCCGCCAGCACGGGTCTGTCCGCGGCGTCGACGCGCACCTCCTCCACGCGTCCGTCCGAACGCGTCTGCATCAGGTAGAGCGCGCCGTCGTCGGCCGCGTTCATCGCGACCCCATCGCGCTCCACGAAGCCCGCTTCCCACTCGCGTTCCGTCAGCATGGCCCCCCTTGTCCGGCCACCGGCCGGATGCGTAGCTTGCGCCATGCGTTCCTCCCGTAACCGTCCCGTTCCCCGACGCGCGCGCACAACACCATGAACGACGCCACGATTCTCGGCGCGAGCGCCATCGTTGCCCTGCTCGCGCTCGTCACTGCGGCGGTCGCCTGGGTGTCGAAAATCCGCTCCGACCGGCAGCACCGGCTCGCCTTCGAAGAAGCGTCCCGGACCAGGGATAAACAGATCCAGGCACTCGAGCAACAAGTCGACTTCCTGCGCCAGCTGGAGGCCGTCAAGTTCGTGGAGCGCTACATCGCGACGCGGCGCGGGCTGCAGCAGCGCCTGGACCGGCTGGTCGCCGATGTCGAGGCCGGGCACGCGCGCGAGCGCGAGATCGAGCGGGAGATCCGCGAGCTGTCGCAGACGGACGAGGAGCGCGATGGCGATGTCCAGAAGCTGCGGGCGGAGCTGTCCCGCAACCAGCAGGAGGCGCACCGGCTGGAGGAGGCCATCGACGCCGTCTACTCGATCGGCGAGATCCAGGTCGACGACGTGCGCCGGGAGGTCGCCAGACGGCGGCGCCTCGCGGTGGAGCTGAAGGGCCGCATCGAACGCCTGGGGCTGGACTCCGAGGCGAAGGTGGCCGAGATCGCCCGCCTCAGGGCGGAGCTCGAAGCCGGGCGCGACACGATGGAGTCGCTGAAGCGGGAGCTGGACCTGACGCGCTCGGCCGGGCCCATCGTGGACGGGCTGCTCGGCATCGACGAGGAGCTGGCCGACCGCGTGGACGACATCGACCACAACCTCGCGCAGGCCGGGCTCGACCTCGGGTCGGGCGCCGATGCCGAGACCGTCGGCCACTTCCTGGCCGTCGTCGAGCGAGAGCGCTCCCAGCGCGGACGCCTCCTCGGCGCCGGAGCCGAGGCCGCAGCTCCCGCCACGATCAGCGAGGAGGAGCGGGACACGCCGGCGGCGCTGGAGCGTGCCGTGGCGAGCCGCGTTGCCTCGGGCGCGCCCGCCGACGGTGTCGTGCGCGACGCAGCGGTCGAGGCCGACGTGGCGCCGGCGCCTGCGGTCGAGCGCGCGGCGCCTGCCGTCGAGAGACCGACGCCCGCGCCGCCCGAGGACGAGGAGGAGGATCCCTGGGACGCGGTGACCTCGGGAGCCGGCAACGGCGCCCAGCGGGAGGCTCCCGGGCCGGCGCGGCCGGAACGCCGCCCCGTCGCGGTCCCGGGCCCGGTGATCGCGGAATCCAAGCCGGCGGAGGAGAACCGGCCCGAAGCCGAACCCCCGGAACCGCGCGTCTGGTACTGATGGTCCGCTCGCGCGGCCCCCGAAGCGGCGCGCCATGACCGGGCCCGACTACTACGCCCTCCTCGGCGTCTCCAGGGACGCCGACTTCCCCGCGATCAAGCGGGCGTACCGGCGGCTGGCCCTGCGCTACCACCCCGACCGGCGCGGCGGCGACCCCTCGGCGGCCGAGGCCTTTCGGCTGGTCGCCGAGGCCTACCGCGTCCTGAGCGACCCCGACAAGCGAGGGATCTACGACCGCTTCGGCGGCACCGGCCTCACCATCCGGGAGGGCGCGGCCGCGGACCTCACGATGGCCGACGCGCTGGAGACCTTCGTGCGGGACTTCGGTGCGTTCAACGCCATCGGTTCGGAAGCGGCGGCCGCAGCGGAGGCGGCCCTGCGCGCCGCGCCCGCTAGAAAGACACGGGAGCAGCGTGCCGCGGAGGATCCCCCGGCCGAGGCGCCCGCGCCGGCACCGGGGGCCCATTCAGGGCGATCGGGGCCCGCCGCCGGGTGGCCCCTGCGCGACCGCCGCAGGACGGACACCGCGGACGCGCCGACCCCCGGGGACGCCCGCACACCGCCCGGGCTCCGATCCTCGCGCGCGGTCCCGGTGCGCACCGTCGCGGTCACGCTGGAGGACGTCGCGTCGGGCCTCGTGCGCGCGATCAAACCGCCCTGCGGCGCGTGTCGCGGGACCGGCGAGCGCCGCGGCGAGCTCCAGCGCGCCTGCGACCGCTGCGACGGAGAGGGCGAGGTGGACGCGGTCAAGAGGGGCGTGCTGGGGCCCGTGCGCGAGCGCGTCCGCTGCTCCACCTGCGGGGGCACGGGCCGCCGGCCGCTGCCGCCCTGCCCCGCCTGCCGGGGCTCCGGAGATCTGCCGAACAGCAGGCCCGTGGGCGTTGAGATCCCCGCCGGCGTCAAGGACGGCGCGCGCATCCGCGCCGGCCACGGAGAGGACGCCCTCGAAGCGCGCGTGCAGGTCCTCGAGCACGCGCGCTTCGTGCGCATAGGCGACGACCTCCAGGCGGAGCTCCCGCTGACCTTCTCGCAGGCGGCGCTCGGCGCGGTCATGGACGTCCCGACGCTGTCGGCTCGCGACCGGGTGAGGGTGCCGCCGGGCACCCAGCCAGGCGACGAGCTGCGCGTGGCCGGCGCCGGGCTGCCCGACCCCGAGGGGGGACCGCCCGGGGACCTGCTCCTGCGCACGACGCTCACGGTACCCCGCAAGCTCCGCCGCGAGGAGCGCAAGCTGCTTCGCGAGCTGGACATCGGCACGGCGAGGATCGGCGGACTGCGCTACGTGCTGCCGGCCGCAGCGCTGCTGCTGGCCATGATCGCGACCGCGTTGTGGTACTGGCAGAGGCCGATGCAGGGCGGCGGTGCCGGCCTGCTGGCCGCGGCGGGGCCGCCGGTCGCGTCGTCCCGCGATGCCGGGCCTCGGGAAGCGGAAGGCGCCGACCCACCGGCTGGCTCCGCCGCAGACGCCGGGGCGGAACGCGGCGGGGACGCCGGGGCGGACGAGGCCGCTGCGACGGCCGGGATCGCCGGTAGCCCGCCGTCGAACGCCACGGAAGCGCCGGCGCGGCGCCTGGTGGTCGGCGGCGCCTCGACCTGCGTGGCCGACGAGACGGACCGCCTGCGGTGCTGGGGCTCCTCGCGAGGTCCGCTGCGTCTGGCCGCGATCCCCCGCGGCGGCGCCCCGCGCTCGGTCGCCGTGGGCATGCGCCACGCGTGCTACGCCGACGCCGCCGGCGCGCTCGCCTGCTGGGGCGCGAACGACGCCGGCCAACTGGGCGATGGCGGCACGCGCGACCGTCGCGGGCCGTGGCCGGTACGCGGGCCGGCCCCGTTCGTGGAGGCCGACGTGGGCGCGTCGCACACGTGCGCGTTGGACGAGCGGGGGGCCGTCAGCTGCTGGGGCGCGATCGCCGCGGGCAGCGGGGCGCCCGGAGCGCCGCTGGACGAACGCAGCTACGCGTCGATGGTGTCAGGTTGGAGCCACGCCTGCGCGCTCGACCCCGACGGCTACGCGTGGTGCTGGGGCGGCAACCGCTGGGGCCAGGTGGGAGACGGCACCACTCGCGACCGCGACGCACCGGTGCCCGTGGCGCTCGACGCGCCGCTGCTCGCGCTGGACGCCGGGTCCGGCCACACGTGCGGCGTGGCGCGCGACGGTGGAGTATGGTGTTGGGGGCGCAACGACGCCGGGCAGCTGGGCGTGTCGGGCGGCGCTCCGGCGGTACGGCCGGTGGCGGTCGACGCGCCGGTTCGCTTCGTGTTCGTAACCGTGGGGGCGCGCCATTCGTGCGCGCTGGACGAGGAGGCACGGGCATGGTGCTGGGGGGCGAACGGATACGGGCAGTTGGGTACGGGCGACACCGAGCCGCGGGCGCGGCCGTCTCCGGTGCGGGGTCGACTGCAGTTCCGGTCGATCGCGGCCGGCGCGGCGCACGCGTGCGGCGAGACGACGGACGGACGGGTGGTGTGCTGGGGCGCCAACGTCGCCGGCCAGCTGGGCGACGCATTGCGCGGCAACCACACCACGCCGGTCCTCCTGCCCGGAGAGTAGCCATGCGGCACCCGCGTGGGCGACGGGCGCCCGGCCGGGCGTTCGCGGCCCTGGCGGTGCTTGCGGCCGTCGGGCTCGGTGGGCCGACCCCCCTGGCGGCGCAGGAGCGCGCGGACGACGCGTGCCGTGTCTACCTGACGGCCGAGGGCACCCCGCCGGTCGCGGCCACGCCCACCCCCGAGGAGGTCGAGCGGCTGGTCTCGGGCGCCCTCCAGGCGACCCTCCTCGAGGACCACGAAACCGCCGTGCAATTGCTGGAGCGGGCGCGGAGGCTGGCGCCCGCCGACCCCGACGTCGCATACCACCTGGGTCGGACGCGGGTCGCCGCCGGGGACTCCAGCGGCGCAATCGCGGCCTACTGCGCCTACCTGGGCCTGGCGCCCAACGCCCCCGATCACGATCACGTCGCCGACGCCGTCGCCGAGCTCCTCGAGGCGGTGCCGGCCCCGGCCGTCGCCGAGGCGCCCGCGCGCCGAGCCAGCGCGGAGACGTCGCGGTTCGGGCGGTTCGAGCTCTTGGCCGTGCTGGGTACGCTGCTCGCGATGATCCTCGTACTCCTGGCCGCCGGGTCGGACGGCGCCCGGGCCCTCGCGTACGCGCGCGGGTCGCTGATCAAACGACGCAGACACGCGCTCGGCGACCTCGTCGTCGACGCGCGCCGCGGGATGGCTCGCGCGTGGATGGAGCACGGCCTGCGGGACCGGTCGTCCACGGGGCGCCGGCTGGAGCGCCTCTCCGATGCGATCGAGCGGCTCGGCGACCGGGAGATCGCCACCCTCGAGCGCCTCGAAGCTCGCCTTGCGGAGGGCGCCAGCGCCCTGACGCGGGTGCTGGGCCGGGCCGAGCGCGAGACGGAGCCCCGCCGCGAGGGCCAGCTGCTCGTGGCCGGCGGCGACAGCATCGCGATCGTGGTCCTGCTCGCCGTGGTCGCGGCGGCGGTGGTGGCGCTGAACACGATGCTCATCCGCGGGGCGGTCGCGCAGGCCCTGGCGAACAGCACGGACTTCGCGCTCGCCGGCCTCGACGCCTCGTTCTGGGTGTCGCTGGGCCTCGGACTGGCGGCGCTCGCCGCCGGCCTGCTCTGGTACGCGCTGGAGGACACCGAGCCGGAGAGCCTGCACACGGTGCTGTTCAAGGCGATGCCATTCATTCTCGTGATCGCGCTCACCGGCGTGCAGGTCCTCGGGTACATGGTGGTCAGCGGCCGGCTGGACATTCCGGGCCGGCTCGCGATCCAGCCGAACAGCCTCTTCTACCCCGTCCTCGAGTTCGTCGTGGTGGCGATCGGCGCCCTGATCCCGCTGTCGCTCGCCACGACCGGGTACTCCCTGCTGGTGGGCGCGCGGCGCGTGCGCATCGCTTTCGGCGAGAGGGGTTTGCGCAAGGCGCTGAGCACGCGCCCAGAGGACACCCTCGCGCGCATCGCGGCCCACGCCGGGCGCTTCCAGGAGGAGCTCATCGGCGGGTTCCGGTCGGCCGCCGGGCTAGGCCGCGACGAGGAAGAGGAGTCGGTAGCGCTGATCGTCCGCGAGGAGATCGCCGCGCTGCAGAAAGCCTCGCCCGACGTGGTGGCGGTACGGCCGACGACGGAGGTATTGGGCCCCTTCCTGCTCGATCTCGGCGTCGTCGTGGCATGGGCCCTGGTCGTCGGGCACGCGTTCCAGCTCTTCTCACAGCCGGGCGGCGGGTTCGACCCGCTGGCCTGGGGGGTGGCGGCGCTTTCCGCGTGCCTGGCCGTGACCGCCGCGGGCATCGTGGTCAAGCGGGTCCTGCTCGGAGCCTCGGGTCTCGCCGGGGCGACGCCGGCGCTTCCGCGCGGCAGGGCCGGACGCGTGCTGCTGGGCATCGCAGCGGCGAGCGGCGTGCTCGGCGCCGCCCTGCTCATCGCGCTGAGCTACGGCGTTCGCCCGCTGACTCCGGGTCCGCTGCTCAACCTGCTGTACGCCGCCATCCTCACGCTTCTCCTGGCGCTCGCCTCGGCGGCCCTCGACGACGCGGTGGTGGCCCTCGGTACGCTGCTCCGGATGGCCGGACACGCCGCGGTCTGGCTGTTCGCCGAGCTCGCTACCGCGTTGTCGTTCGTGGCGGAAACCGGCCTCGCGGTGCTGGCTCTGGTCGCGAGCGGCGGGGCGGGCAGCCGGCGGCGGAGCGCCGAGAGCGTGGAGGAGTCGGGCGCGGCCTGAGCCGCCGCGTGCGACGCTCCGCGGCGCGCCGCGCGGCGAGGCGGGACGATCGCTCCTCCGTCGGCGCCCGCTGGCGAAGGAAACGTCGGGCGGCACCGTACCACCGGAGACCCCCATTCGTCGGAGGCGCATGACACACGCGCTCGAACTGGAGCACGTCTCGAAGAGCTACGCCGAGCACGTCGCCGTGCGCGACCTGAGCCTGTCGGTCCCGACCGGTTCCGTCTACGGCATCCTCGGTCCCAACGGAGCCGGCAAGTCCACGACGCTGCGCATGATCATGAACATCCTCCTCCGGGATTCCGGGCAGATACGCCTGCTCGGCAGAGACCCCGAGCGGGATCGAGAGGTCCTCGAGCGGGTCGGCTATCTCCCAGAGGAGCGCGGCCTGTACAGGAAGATGAAGGTCATGGACGTGATCGTCTTCTTCGCGCGACTGAAGGGCGTGGACGCCGCCGACGCGCGCAGTCGGGGTTCGGAGTGGCTGGAGAAAATGGGCCTCGCGGACTGGGGAGGCGCCAAGGTCGAGACCCTGTCCAAGGGCATGCAGCAGAAGGTGCAGTTCATCACCACCGTCCTCCACGAGCCCGAGGTCCTGATCCTCGACGAGCCGCAGTCGGGGCTCGATCCGGTCAACCAGGAGGTGCTCCGGGAAACGATCCTGAGCACCAGCCGCGCGGGACGGACGGTGATCCTCAGCACGCACAACATGGCCGAGGCGCAGCGCATGTGCGACGCGGTCTGCATCATCGCCGAGGGCGCCAAGGTACTCGACGGCAGCGTCCGCGCGATCCGCAGGGAGCACCGGGCCAACCGGTTCGCGTTGGAGTTCGACGAGGATTCGGAGGGGGTGCGCAGGTTCATGCGCGAGAGCCCCCACGTCCTCGAAGCGCGTGAGTCCGGCGGCGGCTGGGAGGTCGCGCTGGCTGGAGAATCGGGCGCCGGCCCGCTGCTGGGCGACCTGGCGCGGCTGGACGTGCCGGTCTCCCGTTTCGAGCACCTGCAGCCGACGCTGCACGAGATCTTCGTGAGCCGCGTGGGCGACGCTTCGCGGGCGCGCCGGGTGCAGGCGAACACGGCGGAGGCGTCCCGTGCGTGAGATCCTGATCGTCCTGCAGCGCGAGTTTCTCGAGCGAGTGCGCTCGCGCGCGTTCCTGATCGGGACGCTCACCTTCCCCGTGCTCTTCATCGCCCTGCTGGCCATGCCCGCGGTGGTGGAGGACCGGCCCGAGGAACGCGAGATCGTGCTCGTGGACGACGCTCCCGCCGGCGTGAGCGAGCGCGTCGTCGCTACCCTGAGGGAACGGGAAGAGGGCGCAAACCTCTACGACGTCGAGGTCGTCCGGGGGACCTTCGAGGGCATGCGCGCGGAGCTCAACCAGCGCGTGCTCGACGAGTCGATCGACGGCTGGCTGGCGCTGCCGTCGGACGTGCTCAGTGAGAACCGGATCCAGTACCGCGCCCGCAACATCGCCAACCGCACGGTGCTGCGCGACCTGCGGAACGCCGTGAGCGGAGCCGTGCAGGCCGTGCGCCTGCGGGACGCCGGTCTGGAGGTGGATGAAGTCGCCGCGCTCGTCCGCCCCGTGAGCGTCGACGAGGCGCAGATCACCGCGTCTGGCGAGGAGGGCGGCGACGCGTTCACGACCTTCTTCTTCGCGTACGCGGTCACGTTCCTGATCTACTTCATCACGTTCTTCTACTCGCTCGCGGTGATGCGCAGCGTGCTCGAAGAGAAGACCAACCGGATCTCGGAAGTGCTCGTCAGCTCGGTGCCTTCCAGCCGGCTGCTCGCCGGCAAGATCATGGGTGTCAGCGCGGCGGCCATCCTCCAGGTGGGCATCTGGGTGGTGATCGTGGCCATCGCCGTCCTGAACTCCGACGCGCTGGTCGCGAGGTTCGGCATTCCGACGGAGGTCTTCGAGGCCATCACGATCCCGGTCGGGGCGGTGGTCCAGTTCCTGGCGTTCTTCCTGCTCGGCTTCGTGCTGTTCTCGTCGATGTTCGCGGCGCTCGGCGCCGCGGTGACCTCCGAACACGAGGCGCAGTCCTATCAGTTCATGCTGCTGATCCCGCTGATCGTCCCGATGCTCTTCCTGGCGGCGATCACGGGCGAACCGACGGGGCGGATCGCGACAACGCTGGGAATGGTGCCGTTCACGGCGCCCGTGGCCATGCCCATGCGGATCGCCTCGGCCCCCATCCCCGCGTGGCAGATCGTCGCGTCTCTGGTGCTGATTGCCGCTACGGCCATGGCCGTGGCGTGGTTGGCAGGAAAAATTTATCGGGTCGGGATGCTATCTACTGGAAAAAAGGCCTCGTTGAAGGACCTGGGACGTTGGCTGCGAGCGAGCTGAGCGAACCGGAAGGCGCGTGGTTGAGGCACATTCGGCGCGTGACGCCGGAGTTTTCGTTGCCCGTCACGACCGTTGCGTGTAGCTTTGGGTACGCCTGGGTTCTCCCCCTTGCCCGGCAAGTTGCCATACACAGGTTCGACGGACGTAAAACGCCGAACATCGATCTGCTTGGCGGAGGGATGCTCTCCCCTGCCTCGGTCTCGTCGTGCGGCGCCGTTTCGCGTAGCTGCGAGGCGGCCGGCCGATGATCGGCAAGGGCACCGTTCGCGAAGTGACGGCGATGCGTCCGATCGGACCGTATGCGGCGTGGCCGACGCCCAAGGAGGAAGACATGCCGGGACCCGCCAACTGGGCGCTCGAGCACGCGACGTCTTTCTGGGGGGATGAGACGGGGCAGGACCTGTCGGAGTATGCGTTCCTGCTTTCGCTGCTCGCGCTGGCGATCATCGTGCTGCTGTTCAACTTCCGCGACACGATCGCGAAGGTGATCGGCCAGGCGCGTGATTGTCTCAATGCCGTGGAGACCAACGATCCGGGCACCTGCCCCGGTTGAAGCGCGCATACCGACGAAGATGAGAACGGCCGTCCCGGACACGGGGCGGCCGTTCTTCGTTTTGCTGCCGTCGGAGCGAGGGAGCTAGCGCGACAGCGCCCTCCGGGTCCTGACTCCGTCGGAGAGGTCCACCAGGAGCTGCGCCGGATCCGACACCGGAGTGGCGATGATGGCCTCCCCGCCGCGCGCGAAGGCGACGATGGCGCCGCTGGCCCGGTCCCGGACCAGTGCGATCGGGTGGCGAACCGCGTCCCACTCCAAAAGCACCTGATCCGGCCCGGACGGGCGGACGAGAACCGCGGGAGCGTCGGTCCGATCTGCGTCGGCGGCGGCGACCCTCCGTGCCGTGCCGACGGGCGTCTGCACCTCCACGCGGTCCAGCGCCGCGAGGGCCGCAGCGCCGAGGGGCACGAACGTCGCGAAGTGGGCCTCCGCCGGGTCCCCGTCGGCTACGGGCACCGCCTCCACGGCCACGCGGAAGATCTCCTCCCCGCTCGGCCCGAACCCGCTGAGCACGCTGGACCCTCCGGACGCCGAGGTTGGCCGCGGCGCCTCGAGCTCGAGCGCCGGATTCAGGTACACGCCGTCCGGTCCCACGCGGCCCCACAGAAGCAGCCCGCGGACCCGCGGACCGGCGGACGCGGCGACCGACCCGGCCGGCACCCGCGGGTCGTCCGTGCGCCAGTCGAGGATCCTCTGGAAAGTGTAGTCCGACGTCCACTCCGGCGCGCAGTAGCTCATGAAGTCCCGGTAGGCGGGATCGGCGATGAGTTGGTCGGTCACGACGTCGTAGCCCGGCCCGCCCAGCATGGCGTCCGGGTGTGGATAGCCCGGATCGGGGCCTCCCGCTCCACCGCACGGCGAGTGGGGCCGGCCCAGGTTGTGTCCCAGCTCGTGCACGATCACGTCCGGGTGCTCCACGGAGAGTGCGGTCCTGAAGGAGCTCCCGTTGCTGCCCGGCACGTAGGCGAGGCCGCCGTAGGCGATGCCGGAGAAGTTGCGGATGATGCCGTGGTAGTACTCGTCCGCGGCGTTCTCGGCGGTCCGCAGGGCCTGCAGGTCGGACAGCAGAGCCGACCAGCCGGTGGGCGTGGACAGGTCCTCTTCCGTCGAGAACGGCGTGCGGATCGTCGTCTCGACGTCTTCGACCGGAAGCATCCGGCGCGTGGACGCGAGCAGCTGCTCGAGGTTGCCGGCGTTCACCTCGGC
>DATHRK010000011.1:0-8877 GCA_035465395.1 Longimicrobiales bacterium
GTGCGGGCTCGCCGAAGCGGTCGCGCCGCCCAGGCGCGTGGTCGGCCCGCCGGCGGGCGCCTCGGCGGAGCTCGCCGCGCTCGCGCCCGGTTCGGCGGCCGCCGCGCGCTCGGGGACCACGACATGGACCGGCGCCGGCCAGGCGGCGTAGCGCGTCGGCGCCAGCCCCGGCCGCCAGGCACCCTCACGGGGCGCAGTGATCAGGACCGCCTGGAAGCTCTCTGCCGCAGAGCGGTCGGCCGCTTCGCGGAGCCCCAGGAAGGCGCGTCGGTAGTCCGCCTCGGCGCGCCTCGGCCCCGCCCCCGCCAGCGAGTCGAGCGCGTCCAGCCTCTCCAGGACGACCGCGGCGGAGTCGAAGGCGACGAGCAGAGCGTCCCCGCCGGCCAGCGCCGCGGCCGCGCTGTCCAGCGCCGCCGCCCGGAACGGAGCCATGCCCGTACCGACGTCCAGCGCCACGATGCGCAGCGCGCCGGTCCTGGCCGGCGGCAGCGTCGGCGCGGCCGCCGTGAGGGCGAGCACGCCGAGGACGACGGCCCTCAGGGCCAGGAGGGTCGGATGGGTGGGGAGGTGGAGCCGCAGGCGCGTGCGGAGGTCGGGCAACAGGAAGCGCGCGGTCGGCAGCGCGGCCCGAGGACCGGGGCGACGCCGGAGCATGTGCAGCAGCAGGACGACACCCGCCAGCGCCGCGCCGACCGCCAGCAGCCAGGGCCGCGCGAGCGTCACGCGCGCCTAGGCGGCACCGGCGGACCGGTGGGTGAGCCACTCCGCGAGGGCGCGCTCGAGCGGCGTGTCGGTCCCCAGAGGGAGGTATTCGACACCGCGCGCCATGAGGTCGCTCCCGAGGCCCGCGAAGTAGGCGCTGACGCGGCCGCGGAAGCCCGCATCGTCGGCGGGCGCCGCGACGACCTCGGCGGCGGTGTCGTCGGGGTCGAAGTACCGGCCGGGAGGCAGCGGCGCGCGCCCCTCCTCTTCAGGGGTCAACGGACGCATGACGAGCACGTCGTCCCCTCTCGCCCGCAGGCGGCCCAGCGCGGCGACCGCCGCGCCCGCGGCGTCCGGGGCGAGCAGGTCCGACAGCAGGACCAGCCGGCCACGCCGGGGAAGCGCGGCCGACACGTGCTCCACCGCGTCCGCCAGACCGTCGCGTCCGGTGGGACGCAGGCGCTCGAATGCGAGGAGCAGGTCGTGCAGGTAGCCTCGCCGGTGGCGGGGCCGCATGAGCAGCTCGCCGCCGCCGCTGGTGCGCGCCAGACCCACCGCGTCGCCCCTGCGCAGCATCAGGTACGCGAGCGCGGCTCCCAGCATCTGCGCGTAGCGGAACTTCGTGAGGCCCGCGCCGTCGGCGTACGCCATGGACATGGAATCGTCGACGAGGACGAAGGCCTGCAGGTTGGACTCCTCGCGGAACTGGCGGACGAAGAGACGATCCGTCCGCGCGAACAGGCGCCAGTCCACGTGGCGGGATTCGTCGCCCTGCTGGTAGGCGCGGTGCCGATCGAACTCCCGCCCGGCCCCGAGAAGCGTGGCTCGGTGGATGCCTCCGAACGTGCCGGACACCACGCGCCTCGCGATGAAGTCGAGGCCGCCCAGCGCGGACAGCACATGGGGGGGCAAGAGCTCGGACATGGCTTGACGGTAGCGACGCGGGCCGGCGCCCGACAGGCGCAGCGACGTGATGCTGGGGCACCGCCGGCGGCGCACGTGCATCACCGCCCTTACGGGGATATATTTCGATATCGAAATATACGATTCCGTTCCATTCGGTTTCGTATGACCGCCGTCCATGGGACGGACGGCGGGGCGCAGAGAGCCTGGAGGCTGCTTGGTCGAACCGCTTCGCTTCGTCTCCCCCCTGCACAAGGCGACCCGCCAGATCGGCGAGTATCTCGCCGAGGACTGTCGACGACTGGGGGTGGAGCCCGGCGAGGGGCACATGCTCTCCTACACGAGCCTGTACGGCCCGTGTCCCCCCGCCGAGCTGGTGCGGGTCTTCGGGTACAAGCCCTCGACCCTCACCGGTATGCTCGACCGGCTGGAGGAGAAGGGGTTGCTGGTCCGCGATCCCAACCCCGAGGACCGGCGCTCGTTTCTCATTCGCGTGACCGGGGAAGGGGCATCGATCGCCGCGCGGTTGCGAGGTCAGTTGGAGGACTTCGAAGCGGAGGTGAGCGACCGGGTGGGCCCGCGAGCGGAGAAGGGCTTTCGAGCGGTCATGCAGGCGATCGGCGACATCACCCGCGTCGAGTTGAGGGAAAGGAACGACGAATGACCATCAAGGATGCGCTCCTCCAGCAGTACGGATTTCTCTATCGGACCGTACGCGCGAACCTGGAAGGGTTCACCCAGGAGGAGTCGCTGGCACAGCCACAGCCAGGCGGCAACTGCGCCAACTGGATCCTCGGGCACCTGACCGGCGCCCAGAACAACGTGCTCGGCCTGCTCGGCGAGGGCCCCATCCTGGAGCACCCCAACATTCCCCTGGGGGGCGCCCAGGCAGCGATCACCGGCCCGGAGAACGCGCTCCCGTTCGTCGAGATGCTGGAAGCCTTCCTGGCCTCCGAGGAGCGCTGCCTGTCCGCGCTGTCCGCGCAGACCGACGAGAGCCTGAGCGAAGGCGGTTTCACGGACCCGTTCGGCGGCGAGGCCACGCGCGGCCAGCTCCTCAATCTGCTCGCGTTCCACCAGGGGTACCACGCCGGGCAGCTCGGCCTGTCGCGTCGCCTCGTGGGCAAGCCGGGCGCGATCGGAGCGCCGGAGCCGAGCCTCTCGGCCTGACGCAGCACGGATCTGCGGGCGCGCCGCGACGTGGTCGGCGTCCCCAAACCCCGGGACCGCGCGCCGGCAACCGGTCGACGCGCGCCATCACGACAGAACAGGAGCCACCCCGCTATGCCCGAGATCCCGCGAGGACGATTCGTGTGGTACGAGCTGCTCACGACCGACCCCGAGGGCGCCGAGGCGTTCTACGGGTCGCTGATGGGCTGGGGCACCGACGAATGGCAGGCGCCCGTGGAGGACATGCCGCCGTATCGGATGTGGACGGTCGACGGTACGTCGATCGGCGGCATCATGGAGCTTCCCGAAGAGGCCCGGCAGGGGGGCGCCCCACCCCACTGGCTCGGCCACATCGCGACGCCGGACGCCGACGCCACCGCGGCGCGCGCCGAGGAGCTCGGCGCCACCGTACTGATGGGTCCGCACTCGATCCCGGAGGTGGGCCGTTTCGCGGTGATCCGCGACCCGTGGGGCGCCACCTTCTCGGCCTACACGCCCGCCGGAGAGGCGCCCGGCCACGAGGGCGAGCCCAAGGTCGGCGAGGTCGTCTGGCACGAGCTGCTGACCGAGGACTACGCCGGCGCGGCCGACTTCTACGGCGACCTCTTCGGCTGGACCAGGGGCGAGCCGATGGACATGGGCGAGATGGGGATCTACCAGATCGTGGAGCGCAACGGCGTCCAGCTGGGAGGCATCATGAACCGGCCGCCGGAGTGGCCGTCCAGCTGGCTCTACTACGTCCGGGTCGACGACCTCGACGGGAAGATCGAGGCGGTGCGCTCCACCGGGGGCAAGATCCTCAACGGGCCGATGGAGGTGCCCGGCGGCGGACGCATCGCGCAGGGTCTCGACCCGCAGGGCGGGGCGTTCGCGATCTTCGAAGCCGGCGAGATGGGCTGAGCGACCGGCGCGTCGCGGGGGGTCGTCTCTTCGGGACCGCCCCCGCGGCCGCCTACAGGCCGCTGGAAGGAGGCGGCAGGGCCTCCCGCACCCCGGCCACGATCGAGCCCACGGGCACGCCCTCCGCTTCGGCCTGGAAGTTGAGCAGGAGGCGGTGGCGCAGCACCGGGAGGAGGACCCGAGCCACGTCGTCGCTCGCGACGTGGAAGCGGCCCGCGGCGAGCGCGTTCGCCTTGGCGCAGAGCACGAGCGCCTGACCTGCGCGGGGCCCCGCGCCCCACCGCAGCCAGCGCCGCACGTCGTCGGTCGCGCCGTCCGCGGTGGGGCGCGTGGCCCGAACGAGCGCCGCGATCCACGCGATCATGTCGTCGGAGATCGGCACGTCCCGCACGCCCCTCCGGAGCGCGAGGACGTCCGACGCGCCGAGCACCGGCTCCCGAGGGGCGGGCTGGCGCCCCGTCGTCCGACGCAGGATGCGCCGCTCCTCGTCCGCCGCCGGGTAGTCCACCGAGATCTGCATCAGGAAGCGGTCGAGCTGCGCCTCGGGCAGCGGGTAGGTGCCCTCCTGCTCGATGGGATTCTGGGTCGCCAGTACGAAAAACGGCCGGGGCAGCACGCGGTCCTCACCGCCGGCAGTGACCATCCCCTCTTCCATCGCCTCCAGCAGGGCGGCCTGCGTCTTGGGAGGCGCGCGGTTGATTTCGTCGGCCAGCAGGACGTGGGTGAAGACGGGCCCCTCGAGAAAGCGGGGCACGCGCCGCCCGCTGGCCCGGTCTTCCTCGATCACCTCGGTTCCGGTGATGTCGCCGGGCATGAGGTCGGGGGTGAACTGCACGCGCCTGAAGTCGAGCTCCAGGGCATCGGCGAGGGTTCTCACCATCAGCGTCTTGGCGAGGCCGGGAACGCCCTCCAGCAGCCCGTGACCGCCGGCCAGCAGGCACAGCAGGACCTC
The DNA here is from genome assembly GCA_035465395.1 of Longimicrobiales bacterium. Lineage (GTDB taxonomy): Bacteria > Gemmatimonadota > Gemmatimonadetes > Longimicrobiales > RSA9 > DATHRK01. The sequence continues at coordinate 4,628 of DATHRK010000011.1, forward strand.
GTGCACCGCCTTTTCCTGCCCGACGATGCTGTGCGCGATCTCGCCTCGCAGGCTTTCCACCGCGGCGGCGAACGCGGCGGGATCCGGCGCGTCGTCCCGCGTCGAGCCGTCGCCCATGGACGGCTGGCTTTCGGTGTCGAGGGCGCGCCCGTCGCCGGCGGGGACGTCGGCTTCGGGCGAGGCGCGTCGCTGTCCTGGCATGACGATGGCGAGGGGTTGGGGTGATGCCTGTCCGCTGCTCCGGCGCGGAGCGCATGGTAGTGTAGGGGCCCGGCCGGTGCCTGGCCATCGCGCGGTTGCCCCCGAGCGAGGGGGAGGCCTGCCGAGGCGTGCCGGCATCCGCCGGATCGGACGAGCCTCGTCTGGGGTTCTCTTTGGGTCGAGGCCGGATCAGCAGCGAACGGAGACGAGGGACGATCGGATGCGAAGGCGGAGCCATACGTGGGGAACCGCGACCGTGCTGGTCCTGACGGCAGCCGCGACCGGCCCGGCGGCGGCAGCGGCGCAGCGACCGGGCCCCGGCCCCGAGTGGTCCACCGATTTCTCCAGGCACACCGTGCCTCTCGACGAGATCGTCCCCGGCGGGCCGCCGAAGGACGGCGTTCCCGCCCTGGACACCCCGAAGTTCGAGACCGTTGCGCAGGCCGACGGCTGGCTGCGCGATCGCGAGCCGGTGGTCGCCTTCGTCCACGACGGCGACGCGCGCGCCTACCCCTACCGCATCATGATCCAGCACGAGATCGTGAACGACGTCGTGGGCGGGCTCCCGGTCGCGATCACGTTCTGCCCGCTGTGCAACACCGCGCTGGCGTTCGACCGGCGGCACGAGGGCAGGGTGCTCGACTTCGGTACGACGGGATGGCTCCGCAACTCCGACCTGGTCATGTACGACCGCCAGACCGAGTCGTGGTGGCAACAAGCGTCCGGCGAGGCGATCGTGGGCGAGCTGGCCGGTGCGGAGCTGCCGTTCCTGGCCGCGCAGACCGTCTCCTGGTCCAACTTCCGGGAGGCCTACCCCGACGGCCGCGTCCTCTCGCGGGAAACTGGCTTCGCGCGCGACTACGGTCGCAACCCGTACGTCGGCTACGACGACCTGGAGGAGGGCCGACCCTGGGCGCGGTTCTTCCGCCGCGAGACCGACGATCGGCTGAGGCCCATGGAGCGGGTCGTGGCCGTCACGTCGGGGGAGCGTCCGCTGGCCTTTCCGTTCTCCGTGATGGCCGAGGAGCGCGTCGCTCAGGTTCGCATGGCCGACCGCCCCGTGGTCGTGCTGTGGGCGCCCGGCACCGCGAGCGCGCTCGACACTCCGCATGTCGCCGACGGCCGGGAGGTCGGCGCCAGCGGCGTGTTCGACCGACGACTCGGCGACCGCACGCTCACCTTCGTGGCCGACGGCGACGGGTCGTTCCGGGACCGGGAGACCGGCAGCCGCTGGAACATCCTCGGCCAGGCGCTGGCCGGTCCACTCGCGGGCTCGACGCTCGAGCCGATCGCCCACGGCGACTACTTCTGGTTCGCGTGGGCCGCCTTTCGTCCCGACACCCGGGTGTGGCGGCCCTGACGCCGGCCGCCTCCCCGGTCCGAATCCGCCCGCCGTCCCAGGCTCTGTCCGACCGGCGGGGAGCGGCCCGCGCCGTCAGTCCAGACCCACCAGCCGCATGAGCGCGAGCGCGTTCGTGGACGTGGCCAGCCCCGGCCGCAGCGTGTAGTCGAACGTCATACCGCCGTCGTCCCCGCCGCGGATGGTCTCCCGGAAGTGCACCGGGACGGCTGCTTCCGCGAGGGAGGCGTCGAGCAACTCGAGGTCGTGGGTCGTGACGGCGCCGATCGCGCCCGCGTCCAGCAGGTGCTCCAGCACCCGGCGCGCGGCGACGCGGCGCTCCGCGGTGTTGGTCCCGTGGAGGATCTCGTCGAGCAGGAACAGGACCCGCCGGTCCGATCCGGCGTCGGCCGCATCGACCACCCCCTTCAAGCGCTCGAGCTCCGCCATGAAGAGCGACACTCCCCGCTCGAGGGAGTCGCGGATGCGGATGCTCGAGCGGACGTCGAGGGGGGGCATCCGCAGCGCCCGGGCGCACACGGGACCGCCGGCCTGCGCGAGCACCGCGTTCAGGCCGATGGCGCGGAGCAGCGTGCTCTTGCCGGACATGTTGGAGCCGGTGACGTGCAGGAACGTCCCCGGCGGCCCCACGGCCACGTCGTTGGCGACCCGGACATCGTCCGCGAGCAGGGGGTGTCCCAACGCCTCCGCGCGCAGCGTCGGCTCGCCGTCCAGCACCGGCATCGCCCACCCGGGCTGGTCGTGCGCGAGCGTCGCCAGCGCCGAGACCGCCTCGAAGGTCCCCGCCGCCTCGAGCCATCCGGTCAGCCGCGCGCCCACCGCGCCGCGCCAGCGCTCCATCGCGGCGTGCACGTGCAGGTCCCACATGGTCGCGAGCTGGATCGGCAGGTAGAGCAGCCCCGAACGGCGCAGGTCCGACAGGTGCATCAACCGGTCGAGGTCGGCGATGCGGTCGGCCGGGTCGAGCCCGTCGGCCAGAAGCTCGGCCTGGAGCTCGGTCAGGAGCGGCGCCTTCAAGTCGGCCGAGGCGATCGCGTGCAGGAGCTCCGGGAAGCCCTCGAAGATCCCCTCGCGAGCGAACGCGCGCGTGAACGCGGACCGCGCCCGGGCGCCCGGCCCTGCGAAGGTGAGCGCCGTGGCCGCCAGCACGCCCAGCACCCACCAGCCCCGCTCCACCACCCCCGCCAGATCCAGGGCCGCCAGGAGCCACGTGGCCACCGGCAGCGCCCACGCCACGATCCGCGTCGCGGGACCGGGGCCCGGCGGCGGCCCCCCTTCGGCCCAGCGTACGAGCGGCGCCAGCTCCGACGCGCGCACCGTCCCGGCCCTCAGCGCGTGGGACGCCACCCGGTCGCGCAGGTCGACGTGCGCCGCGAGCTCGGCCACCGCGGCCTGTCGCGCGGCCAGAGCGTCCGGGGTCGACGGCTCCAGCAGCCAGGCGTGGAGCGTGGCCCGACCGGCGGGTGTGCCGATCGGCCCGAGGATCTGGACGAGGCCGGCGCGCCCGAACACGTCGAGGTCCTCCGCGTAGGCGTGGACGGCGGCGTCCGCCGGTGGGGGCGCCAGTGGGAGCGCATCCCAATCCCGCGCGATGCGCGCGGGGCCGAGGCGATTGAGTCTTTCCAGGGCCCCGAGGCGTTCGGCCTCGTCGCGACGCGACCGGTGCACGAGGACGGCGCCGACGAACGCGACGACCGCGAGGGCCAGAAGGGCGAAGGCGAGGCGAGAGGCCGTCTGCTCGGCCCAGAGGCCGCCGGCGATGGCCAGCGCGAACGTGGCGAGGCGCGCGTGCGATGCGAGCGTGGCGGCTCGCTCCGCGCGCTCGCGTTCGGCGGCGAAGCGCGCAGCGCGCTCGCGGTATGCAGCGGTGGGATCGGCGCCCATGACGCCGAAGGTTATCGCCCGATCAGGCGTCGGGCGCCAGGACCGCGGTCGTCAGGGCGAGCCGAGGCGCTTCCGGATCGCGCTCTGGCCGCGGTACACGCCGAAGCCGACGCCGCCGCCGACCGCGACGGCGGTGACGCCACCGACGACCGGAAGCAACGCGACGATCGGCGCGGCGGCGAGCGCGGTCACCGCCCCGGCGACGACGGCCGCGGTGCGGCTCTGCGCCTTGTCCACGTAGGTCAGGCGGTTGCGCGTGAAGTCCTTCGACTTGATGTAGCTAACGGCGGTGGCCCCGCCGGCAATGAGCAGCTCGAACATGGTCGCCCTCCCAGGGTGCTCGTCGGCTATGCTTCTCCTACGCGCGTCGCGCGGGCCGGTTTCACGAGACGCAACCCCGATGCTTCGATCCTGTCTCACCTGCGGACACCCCTTCGGCGAGGGCAGGCTGCCCGGGCTGCCACGGGGGACGCGCGTCGCCTACGGGCCGGACAAAGGCCGTTTGTGGCAGATCTGCGAGCGCTGCGGGGCCTGGAGCCTCGTCCCGATCGAAGCGCGCTGGGAGGCGCTGGAGCGCGAGGTTCGCGACCGGGGCCGGGCGCTCGCCTCGACGGAGCACGTCACGCTGCTGCGTGCGGGGGACCTCGACATCACGAGGGTCGGCCCGGCGCCCCGCGCGGAGGAGGCGTGGTGGCGGTTCGGCGAGCGCCTGCGCGCGCGCAGGTCGCGCTACCGACGGGGAGCTCGCACCGTAGGCGTGTCCAGCAGGTCGCTGCCAGGAGATCGCTGAGAGAAGTCTAGAGCC
>DATHRK010000012.1:0-1867 GCA_035465395.1 Longimicrobiales bacterium
ATGTCCGACGCGAGCAGAAGAAGGACGTGGTTCCTGATTGCGGCCGCGCTCATCGCGGTGTGGGGTCTCCTCGGCCTCATCGACCAGCCCAACCAACCCTTCAGCGGCTACCAGACCGACGGCGACAACACGATCGTGCTCGTTCGCCCGGGAAGCCCCGCCGAGGCGGCCGGGCTCCAGGTGGGCGATCACATCACGAGCATCGGCGGCATCTCCGTGGAGGATTCGAGGGCGCTCGCCGAACGGCCCAGACCCGACATCGGGGAGACGCGCACGCTGGTCGTGGACCGGGACGGCACGAGCGTCGATGTGGACCTGACGTACTCCGAGGTGATCGGCAACCAGAGGACGCTGGGGTACGTCGCGGTCCTCCTGGGTTTCGTGTTCCTGGTCTTCGGCCTGCTGCCGTACCTCAAGGCGCCTACCCGGCCGGCGGAGCTGCTCGCCATGACCGGGTTGGGTCTGTCGCTCGCCTTCTTCACGGGGCCTTACTTCGCGTCCTACGGTTTGCGGACGGCGTTCGCGTCGCTGACCCTGGTCGCGATCATCTTCGGCTTCGCGTTTCTCATGGACCTGATGGTGACCTATCCGAGGCCCAAGGGGTGGCGGAGCGCGAGCTGGGCGCCGTGGGTCGTCTACGGCCCCGCGGCCCTCGTGTCGGCGGTCATCGTCTACGTCATCGTCGCCAGCCCGGCGGCGACCAGCGGGCTCAACGTCGCGATCAACACGATGTTCGGGCTGTTCATCGTGTACTACTTCGGCGCGGCGATGGTCGCGATGGTCCACAGCTGGGCCCGGGCGACCCCGGCCGAGCGGGAAGCCTACGGCCTCACGACCGTGCTCGTCGGGGTGCTGGTGGGCCTGCTCCCGGTGACGCTCGGGTCCCTCGTCGGGATCTTCTCACCGGAGACGGTGCTGCCGGGGTCGGACTACTACTTCGTGTTGCTCGGACTGATTCCGATCACGTTGTGGGCGGCGCTGAGCCGCTCCGGCGGAGGGTACGTGGCGCCGCACGCGGCGCCGGTTGCCGCACCGGCACCGGAAGCGGCCGCGTCGCCGCCGGAAGCGGCCGCACCGCCGCCGCCGCCGCCGCCGCCAGAGACGGACCCGTACGAGCCCTAGTTCCAGGTACGACGGGCGGCGGCAGGGGTTCTGCTGGCCGGGCGCCGCGCCCGTGCGGCGCCTCGCGGTCGGCTAGCGAACCCCCGCCCGGCCCCGCAGGCCGCGGTACGCGGGGCGTGTTTCGGCGGCTCTGGCGCCGGAGGAGCTGCGGACCGGTGCCGGGCCGGAGCCGGCTTCCGCCGGCCGCGCGTCCGACCGGGTCGCGCGAGGCTTCCCGCGACCCGGGTCCCGGCTTCGGCCAGCGCTTCTGGCGTCACCACCCCGCTCGCGTCCTCCCTGCGCCCAATTGGCCCTCCCGGCGCGCCCACCGTTCGAGCGAGCCCGGTGTGCGGATCTCCGCTCACGGACGGGGACCTCGAAGCGCTCGTCGGGCCGCGCCCCGTAGTCGAACCCCTCCACGGTGCGCCGCTCGATCGCCTTGCCGAGCGCGCGTTCGGTGGCGCGGACGTCGCGTTCCTCCTCCGGCGCGACGAACGTGAAGGCCTCGCCGGTCGCGTCGGCGCGCGCGGTCCGGCCGACGCGGTGGATGTAGTCTGCGGGTGCCGCGGGCACGTCGAAGTTCACCACGTGGTCGAGCGCCTCGACGTCGATCCCGCGGGCCACCACGTCGGTCGCGGCGAGCACCTGGAAGCGTCCGCTCTTGAAGCCCGCGAGCGCCTTGGTCCGCTGTGACTGCGACCGGTTACCGTGGATGCGCGCGACCGAGATGCCCTCCCGCTCGAGCTTCTGCGCGAGGCGGTTCGTG
>DATHRK010000013.1:0-6958 GCA_035465395.1 Longimicrobiales bacterium
GGGCACCCGCGCCGGACGACGCGTGGCACGAGGTGGGCGACCGCATCCTGGCCGACGACGAAGGGTGGTGGTACGCCGGCCGCGCGGCGCAGCCGCTCGAGGAGTTCGAGCTGGAGCAGCGCGTCTACGCGGATCTTGGCACGAGCGCCTGCTTCGTGTACCGGCAGCCGGGCGGCCGCTTGGTCCTCTGCGGCGAGCGCGTGGTCCGGCGGGTCGACGAGGCGGGCCCCGACTTCCTGCGCCGCCACCCCGAGCTGGAGGAGGTGCGCGACACGTCCATCGTGCGGGACCGGCGGCACCGCGCCCGGATCGACCGGCGGGCGTCCCTCGCGCGCGCCGGCCGCCGGGACGAGGCCGGGTCCCGATGAAGGCGCCCACGGTCGATCGATCCGACGCGGCCGGCACCCTCGCCCGGTGGGGGACGCTCGTGCGGGAGCGCTTCCGTCCGGGCCCCCTCCTGGCTCTCGCCGCCGCCCTCGCGGCCTCCGCGCAACTCGTCGTGGCCCCGCGCCTGGACGCGACGGGGCTGATCATCGGCGCCGTCGGCGTGAGCGCTCTGCTAGGGCTGCTCCGGCTCATGGACGAGGTCAAGGACCTGGACCGCGATCGGATCGCCCATCCGGAGCGCCCGCTGCCCCGCGGGGTCGTCCGGCCCGACGACGCCCGCCGGGCCATCCATTTGGGGGTCGGGGCCTTGCTGCTCGGTGCCGGGCTCCTGGCGGCGCTGCGCGCGCCCGTGACCGGCGCGCTCTACGGCGTCTGCGTCGCCTACGCGGCGCTCATGTACCGGGAGTTCTTCCTCGGCCGCGTCCTGGAGGCTCGCCCCTTCACCTACGCCGCGACCCACCAGGTCATCGTCCTGCCGATGTACGCCTTCGCGACCGCGGCCGCGGCGCCGGCCGACGCGCTCGATCCGGCGGTGCTGTGGTTCGGGCTCACGGGGCTGGGCGCTTCGTTCGCGTTCGAGGTGTGCCGGAAGCTGGACCCGCACGCCCACCCGGCGCTCGGCACCTACCTGTCGGTGCACGGTCCCGGCCGCACCTTCGCCGCGGCGGCCGCCGCGGTGGCGCTGGCCTCGTTCGCCGCGTACCGCATCGGCGTCCATCCGTGGGTGTGGCCGGCGGCGCTCCTGCTGCTGGCGGTCCTGGCCGGGGTGCGCGCCAGGCCCGAGCGCTTCGCGCGTGCCGAAGCCGCGGCGGGCCTGTTCGCGCTCGTCCAGGTGCTCGCGCCGACGCTCGCCCGCCTCTGGGCGATCGGCCTCGACTCCCTCGGCCGGATCGCGGCATGAGCTTCGAGCCGCTGGGCCCCGGATCGCCGCCCGAGGAGCTCGCGTCGCGCGCCGGCGGGAAGGCCGCCCGGCTCGCGGACCTGGAGCGGCTGGGCTGCAACGTCCCGCCCTGGTTCTGCGTCCCGACGGAGGCGTTCGACGCGGCGCTGGCTGCGCCGGGCGGGGCCGCGGCGCGAGCGGACGGGGCGGCACCCGGCCCGCCCGGGGCGCTGGCGTCCGACGACGCGGCCGACCCCGTGGTCGCGGTGCCCGAACGGGTCGCCGAGCCGGTGCTGCGGGCGCTCGACGAGGGCGGGCTCGCCGGCGCGTTCGTCGCGGTCCGCTCGAGCGGCCTCGCCGAGGACGGCGCCGAGGCGTCGTTCGCGGGTCAGTTCTCGTCGTACCTGTACCGCCGGGGCGGCCACGCGGTGCTGGACGCGCTGGGGCGCTGCTGGGGCTCCGCGTTCGCCGCGCGCAACGTCGCCTACCGGCGCGCGATGGGCGTGGACGACGTCGCCCCGCGCATGGGCGTGATCGTCCAGCGAATGGTCGACTCCGAGTCGGCGGGCGTCGCGTTCTCCCGCGACCCGCTGGACCCCACCGACCGGGACGCGCTGGTCGTGGAGGCGGTGTGGGGCCAGGGCGAGGGCCTCGTGGCGGGCGAGCTGGACGCCGACCGCTTCCGCGTGGACCGCGAGTCGCTCGCGTTCGAGGCCACGCTGGCCGCGAAGTCCCGCGCCGTCGTCCGGGACCCGGAGCGCGGAGGGACGCGCACCGTGGACGTCGACGCCGAGCGCGCCGCGCGGCCCGCGCTCACGCCGGAGCAGGTGCGCGAGGTCGCCGGGCTGGCGCTCCGCCGCGAGGCGGAGCTGGGTGGCCCCCAGGACGTGGAGTGGGCGTACGCGGACGGGCGCCTCTTCGTCCTCCAGACCCGCCCCATCACGACGCTGCCGCCCGACGCGCTGTTCGCTCCTGACGTGGCCGGCGACGGCGTGGTCGTGTGGGACAACTCGAACATCATCGAGAGCTACGCGGGCGTCACGACGCCGCTCACGTTCTCCCACGTGAGCAGGGCGTACCGGGAGGTCTACTACCAGACGTGCCGGGTGGCGGGCGTTCCCGAACGGGTCGTGGAGGCGCACGAGCCGATCTTCCGCAACATGCTCGGCCTGGTCCGCGGCCGCATCTACTACAACCTCCTCAACTGGTACCGCCTGCTCGCGCTCTTCCCGCTCCTGGGCCGGAGCGGCGCCTTCATGGAGACCATGATGGGGGTGAAGCAGTCGCTGGAGGCCGACCTCCGACCGCTCTTCGACGCGGTCCTCGACGAGGCACCGCGCTACGGCATCGCCCGGCGGGTGGGGCTCGCGGTCCGCTTGGGGACCCGGATGTTGGGCGGCGAGCGCGCCAACGCACGCTTCCTGGAACGGGTCGATCGGGTCTGCCGTCCGCTCGAGGCGACCGACCTGCGGGCGCTGAGCCTGCCCCGGCAGATGGAGCTCTATCGGCGCCTGGACGACGAGGTCCTGCGCCACTGGACGGCGCCGATCATCAACGACACCCGCTGCATGATCGCGTTCGGCCTCCTCCAGAGCCTGACCCGGCGGTGGCTCGCGTCGGGCGGCGCGGACGAGGCGGCCTCGCTCCAGAACGACCTGCTGTGCGGCGAGGGGGACCTGAAGAGCACCGAGCCCATGCGGCTCCTGCTCGAGATCGCGCGGGAGGTGGACGCGAGCCCGCCGCTGAAGGAGCGCTTCCTGGAGGAGCCGCCGGAAGAGCTGTGGCGGACGCTGCGGGAGGCCGCCCGCGCGGGCTCGTCGTCGACCTCGGCAGAGAAGGCCGCTCGCGCAGGCTCGTCGACCTCCGCGGAGAAGGCCGCCGGCGAGGGCTCGTCGCCGGCCCAACAGGACGCGCTGGCCCGGCTCGGCGCGCGCTTCGACGCCTACATCCGCGACTACGGGTACCGGTGCGTGGACGAGCTCAAGCTGGAGTCCCCCGACTTCCACGACCGGCCGCACCTGGTCGTCGCGAGCGTCCAGAACTACCTGCGCCACGGGGTGCCGTCGGTGCGGGAGATGGACGCCCGCAAGGCGGAGATCCGCGGCGCCGCCGAACGCCGCGTGCGGGAAGAGCTGCGGGGTCCGCGCCGCGCGCTGTATCGGGGCGTGCTCCGCTGGGCGCGGCGCGCCGTCCGCGACCGGGAGCGGCTCCGCTTCGAGCGGACCCGCACGTTCGGCGTGGTACGCAGGCTCTTCCGCGCGGCGGGCGAGAACCTGACCCGGCTGGGGCTCCTGGACGCGGAGGACGACGTCTTCTACCTGACGGTCGAGGAGATCCTGGGGGTCGCCGAAGGGCGCGCGGTCTCGCTGCGGCTCGACGAGCTCGCGGCGCTGCGGCGGCGGGAGTACGACGCGTATCGCGAGAGCCCCCCGCCTCCGGACCGGTTCGTCACCAAGGGAGCCGCGGGCGCGTCGTTCCGCCATCCAGCGCTCCTGCAGGCGCACGACCTGCTCGCGGCCGCGGCGCCCGACGACCCCGACGTCCTCGTCGGCACGCCGTGCTGCCCGGGGGTGGTCGAGGCGCCGGTCCGCGTGGCGGCGCGCTTCGAGGACACCGAGGGCATCGACGGGGAGATCCTGGTGACGGAGCGCACCGATCCCGGCTGGGTCCCGGTGTTCCCGGCCTGCGCGGGACTGATCATCGAGCGCGGCAGCCTCCTCTCCCACTCGGCGGTCGTCGCCCGCGAGCTGGGCATCCCGACGATCGTGGGGGTCGGCGGGGATCCGCTGGCGCGCCTCGCGACGGGGCAGCGCGTGCGCATGGACGCCGGGCGGGGGGAGGTGCGGATCCTGTGAGCACGCCCCTCGTGCGCTGGACCTCGCCGGCCGCCGGCAAGACGCCCCCGGAGCCGTTCCTCGCCCGCTTCGAGGGGTGCGGCGACGCCATCCGCCGTCTCCACGCGCCTCGGGCCGAGTCCTCCGCCGGCTACGCGGCCACCGTGCTGCGCGCCGCGCTCGCCGGTCCGCCGGAGCTCGTGATCGTCGAGGATGGGGGCCGCGATGTCGCGCGCGCGGCCTTCTTCCCGTGCGCATCGCGCGAGCGGACGGGCGCGGTCGGGATGTACGAGGCGCTCCCCGGGGAGGTGGGCGACCGGGCCACGTCGCGGATCCTCGACGCGGCCCTGGCGTGGGCGGCCTCGCGGGGACTCGGGGAGCTGGTGGCGCCGGTGGACGCGAACACGTGGTTCGCCAATCGGTTCGTCCTGCCGGAGCCGGAGAGCTCCACGGCTCCGCCTCCCTATTCCTGGGAGCCGCAGAATCCGCCGGAGTACCCCGAGCGCTTCCGGCGCCACGGCTTCGCGGACATCGAGCGCTACGAGACCCGGGGCTTCTGGTTCGCCCGCGACAGCCCCTACGCGATCGAGAACGTCGTGGCGCACACCCGGAAAGGTTGGGACGGCGCGGCGGCGGCGGGCCTCTCCATCGACCGGCTGAACGGAGACGCCGACGTGCCGGCCTTCCTGGACGAGCTGCACCCGGTGTGCATGGAGGCGTTCGCCGAGAACCCCCTCTTCGAGCCGGTTCCCCCGGCGCTCTTCGGCGCCATGTACGGCGAGGGGCTCGCCCGCGCCCGCGGGCACCTCACCTTCTACGCGCGGGACGGCGGGGGGCGGCTGGCGGGCTTCGTGTTCGCCTTCCCCGACCGCGACGCGGTCGTGGTCAAGACGGTCGCCGTCGCCCCGCGGGCGCGGGGCGTCGGGCTCTCCTCCGCGCTGTTGCACGCGGTGTTCCGGGCGGCCGGGGAGGCCGACGTGGAGCGGTTCGTCTCGGCGCTCATCCGGCGCGGCAATGCCAGCGAGTTCCTGGCGCGGCCGCACGTCCTGCCGGCGGCCGACACCTGGCTGCGGGAGTACGTCGTCCTCGGGCGGGGGGTGCGGGAGTGAGCGCGGCCACGCGCGCGCCGGGCCCGCGCCCGGGGGAGATGTGGGGCCTCCTGCGGGACCGCCGCCGCGACCCGCTGTCGCTCCATCGGCGCCTGCGCGACGCCTACGGCGGCGTCGTGCACGTCCGGCTGGGCGGCCTCAGCCAGTTCCTGGTGAGCGACCCCGAGGCGGCCCGCCACGTGCTGGTGGACAACGCGCAGAACTACACGAAGGGTCCCGGTTACGCGCTGCTCGCCAAGGTCATGGGGCGCGGCCTGGTGACCAGCGAAGGCGAGCACTGGCGCGGCCATCGCCGGGTCGTGCAGCCCGCCCTCCACCGCAGCCGGCTGGCCGCGTTCGTCCCGGTGATGCTCTCCACGGCGCTGGAGGAGGCGCTGGAGCTGGAGGCTCTCGCGGGCCGGCGGGCCCCCGGCGAGGCGGAGCCGGGCGCCACCGTGGACGTGTACGAGCGCATGAGCCTGCTCGCGCTCCGCATCGTGGGGCGGACCGTGCTCGGCGCGGAGATCGCGGCCCGGGAGGCGGAGGTCCACGGGGCGGTGGCCGCGGTGCTCGACCGGACGGAACGGCTGTCGACCTCCGGGCTGCGGGTCCTCGCGCTGCTGCCGGGCGGGGATCGCCTGCGCTGGATTCCGGCCGTCGCGTTCGCCCTCCCGACGCCCGCGAAGCGGCGCTTCGATGACGCGATCCGCTTCCTCGACGGGGTGATCTACGACCTCGTCGTCCGCCGGCGCCGGGAGATCTCCGGGGCCGCGCGCGCCCGGGGCGGCTCCGACCAACCCGAGCCGACATCGCCGGACGCCGGCCCCCGCGACCTCATCGGCCTCCTGCTGCGGGCGTCGGAGGAGGAGGGCGCCGCCTTCACGGACGAGGACGTGCGCGACGAGGTGATGACGATGTTCATCGCGGGCCACGAGACCGTCGCGACGGCGCTGACGTGGACGCTGTATCTCCTCGCGCGCAACCCCGCCTACCAGGACCGCATCGCCGAGGAGGCCGACGCGGTGCTCGGCGCGGAGCCGTCGGACCCGCCTTCGCTGGACGATGTCGCCCGCCTCGATACGGCCCGCCGCGTGTTCCTGGAGGCCTCACGGCTCTACCCGGCGGTGTGGCGCTTCACCCGCTGGGCGGTGGGGCCCGACCGCATCGCGGGCTATGCCGTCCCGGCGGGTTCGGTGATCGGCGTCTCGCCCTACCTCCTGCACCGCGATCCCGGGTTCTGGCCCGACCCGGAGCGCTTCGACCCGGCCCGCTTCGACCCGGGACCCGCCCGCGAGCGGACCCGCGGCGCCTACCTGCCCTTCGCCTTGGGACAGCGCATGTGCCCCGGCGGCTCGTTCGCCACGGTGGAGGCCCAGATCGTCCTGTCCACGCTGCTGCGCCGGGTCGCCTTCGCGGGAGGAGACGCCGAGCCCACCTTCGAGCCCCGGATCACGCTCCGTCCCCGCGGCGGGATGCCGCTCCGGGTGGTGCCGGCCCGCGCCCCGTCGCCGCGAGCCACGTCGTCCCCGCCGATTCCCTGAACCCCCGAGACCGATGCCCATCCCCTACCATCGCGCGATGGAGATCGCCCAACGGCTGAGCAAGGGACACGACGTCGCCGAGCTCGAGGAGCTGCTCGCGCCCACCCCGGCGGAGACCCTCCCCTTCCCGGAGGCCGTCCCCGGGAGGGGCGACGCGAGCGCGCAGGCGGCCGCGGAGCGGATCCGGTTCCTGGAGGAGCGGGTGGGCCCCCTGCCCCACCTCGGGGG
>DATHRK010000014.1:0-40296 GCA_035465395.1 Longimicrobiales bacterium
CACCCCATCGAAGCCGGACCGCATCACGCCGACGATTGACGCCGGCTCTCCGTCGAGGGCGATCGTCCGGCCAAGCACGTCGGGGTCCCCGCGGAGGTCCCGGCGCCAGAACCGGAAGCTGACGACAACGACCGGCGGTCCAACCGGCCGATCTTCTGCTGCCGAAAACCACCGACCCAGATGCGGCCGGGCGCCCAGCACGTCGATCATCGATGCCGGCACGCACTCGACCAGAAGCCGGCGCGGCGCATCAATCCCCGTCGCCACGGGAGACCCGATGCCCACGAGTGCCACCGCATCGAAGAGCGGCAGCCGGCCCAGCCGGTCGTACGCATCTCTCGAGACCGCCATCGTCGTTCGCCCGCCGGCCTCCCGGGCCGAGACCCAGGCAATCGCGTCGGGCCGATCGAACGGCGAGCGCAGCATGACGCCCTCGACGACACTGAACAGGGCCGTATTCGCGCCGGTTCCGAGTGCCAGCATCGCCACCGCGATCGCCGTGAAGCCCGGCGATCTGCGTATCGACCGCCAGGCGTAACGGATGTCCTGCGTCATGGCCGCGACGTGCGGCCGAAGGGCGTTCGTGGGACGCTCGATCACCGAGAGTGAGCCTCTCCCAATAGACGCACCGGGCAGGCCCGGGGTTGGATCCCCAGCGAATGAACACCGCGCATCGGAATCCGGCCGCAAGAAGAAAAACGACGGGCGGCGCGTTGGCCTGCGCCGCCCGTCCGTACTGCTCTGCTCTCAGATCACCGGATCACCGGATGTCAGTAGCGATAGTGCTCCGGCTTGTAGGGCCCGTCGACCGGCACACCGATGTATTTCGCCTGTTCCGGAGTCAGCGACGTGAGCCGGACGCCGAGCTTCTCGAGGTGCAGCCGCGCCACTTCCTCGTCGAGCTTCTTCGGCAGCATGAGCACCTGCTTGCCGATCTTCTCGGCGTTCTGGTGCAACTCGAGCTGCGCCAGCACCTGGTTGGTGAACGACGCGCTCATGACGAACGACGGGTGTCCGGTGGCGCAGCCGAGGTTCAGGAGCCGCCCCTCGGCGAGGATCAGCACCGAGTGGCCGTCGGGGAAGACCCACTCGTCGTACTGCTCCTTGATGTTCTCGCGGCGGATGCCCGGGATCTTCTTGAGACCGGCCATGTCGATCTCGTTGTCGAAGTGGCCGATGTTGCCGACGATGGCCTTGTCCTTCATCCGCGCCATGTGATCGACCGTGATCACGTCCTTGTTGCCCGTGGCGGTGATGAAGACATCGGCCGTCTCGACGACATCCTCGACGCGCTTCACATCGAAGCCCTCCATGGCGGCCTGCAGCGCACAGATCGGGTCGATCTCGGTGACCACGACCTTGCAGCCCTGGGCCTTGAGCGCCTGTGCGCAGCCCTTGCCGACCTCGCCGTAGCCGCACACCACGGCGGTCTTGCCGGCGAGCATCACGTCGGTCGCGCGGTTCAGCCCGTCGATGACCGAGTGACGGCAGCCGTAGATGTTGTCGAACTTCGACTTGGTCACGGCGTCGTTGACGTTGATGGCGGGGAAGAGAAGCGTGCCGTCGCGCTCCATCTCGTAGAGGCGGTGCACGCCGGTGGTGGTTTCCTCGCTGACGCCGCGGATGGCCTCGGCGGTGCGCTGCCAGCGCGTCGGGTCCCGCTCCAGCTCCCGCCGCAGCAGCTCGAGGATGACGCCCCATTCCTCGGGATCGGTCTCGGGGTCGAACTCGGGTACGCGGCCCGCGCGCTCGTACTCGACGCCCTTGTGCACCAGCAGGGTCGCGTCCCCGCCGTCGTCCAGAAGCAGATTCGGCGGGCTGCCGTCGGGCCACAGGAGCGCCTGCGACGTGGCCCACCAGTACTCGTCCAGGGTCTCGCCTTTCCAGGCGAACACCGGCACCCCCCTCGGCTCCTCGGCGGTTCCGTCGGGCCCCACCGCGACGGCCGCCGCCGCGTGATCCTGCGTCGAGAAGATGTTGCAGGAAACCCAGCGGACCTCGGCGCCCAGGGCGCGCAGGGTCTCGATCAGCACGGCCGTCTGCACCGTCATGTGCAGCGATCCCATGATGCGGGCCCCGGCGAGCGGCTGTTCCGGAGCCAGCTCCTCGCGCAGGGCCATCAGGCCCGGCATCTCGTGCTCGGCGAGACGGATCTCGGCGCGGCCGTGGTCGGCCAGGTCGAGGTCCCGCACCTTGAACGCCGGGCGATCCGAGGACGTGTCCGCCGCGGCGGACGTGGGGGCCGTAGCCGTGCTCATCGTGTACCTATTCCGCGAGAATCGGGTGGGTCGTCGACTTCGGAGGGGAGGCGGCCCGCGACGTCGCGGGGCCGCCGGCAGTCACGCGGCGGTTCAGGACCGGCGCGCCCTGCGGCGCGCGCGTGCGTTGCGGCGTCGCGCCGCGGCCGCCTTGCGCTTGCGCGCCTCGCTCGGCTTCTCGTAGAAGCGTCGCTTCTTGAGCTCCTTGAACAGGCCCGATCGGATTACCTTGCGCCGAAACTGCTTGAGCGCCCAGTCGAGCCGGTCGTTTTCGCTGAGAATGACTTCCACCATGCGTCCACCTCAAAGGATTCATCGAAACAGCCCAAAAAACTAATCAGACGGCTCGGCGGCGTCCAGATCCGGGGCCGGCACGTCGACAACGGGGGCGGCGGACTCCCGCGCCGCCGCGGCGGGCGGCTCCGTTCCTGCCGGCGCTTCGGGGCGCTCCGCCCGTGCCAGCTCCTGGAGCACCTCCGCCGCAACCAGGCCGGTCTCCGCGGCCGATTGCGCAAGCGTCCCGGTATCCCGGCCGAGCACGGCTGGGACCCCCGCGTCGGCGATCGCCTCGATGGCCGCCCGTACCTCCGCGCGTTCGTCCACGACATCGCGCAGGTAGACCGCTCGCACCCGATCCGGGCGCTCGGCCACCACCCTCGCGTACACCTCCGCATCATCCTGGCCGCTGTCGCCCATCAGCACGAACCCGAGCGCGGGGTGGTGGTCCATCACCTCGAGGACGTTGCCGAGCTTGTGCGACATGTGGTCGGTCGCCAGCAAGTGGTCGGCGGTGAGTCCGTAGTCCTTCAGCAGCAGCGTCCCGGGGGGGATGCCGTTCAACTGAAGGAAGTCGACCAGCAGGTCGAACAGGTTCCAGGGGCTGCTGGACACGTAGAAGAAGGGACGCTCGACAGCGGCCGGGCCGAACGCGAGGGCGCGGTAGAACGTGGCGACGCCCTCGAAGGCCTCGCGTGTGTGGGCGTTGTCGAGGAAGGTGCGGCGTGCCATGCGCAAGAGGCTCGTGGCCTCGGTGCGGATGACGGTGTCGTCGAGATCGCTGATGATGCCGAACTCCGCGCCGGGTCCCGGGACCTGGTAGGACGCGCGGCTCACGGCGCCGGGCACCCATGGCTCCGGCGCGGCGACCAGCGTCGCCTCCACGGGCCGCCACAGGCCTTCCCCAGCGGGCGTCGGGAAGCGCGCCTCGAAGTAGCCCTCCTCGTCGGCGATCACTTCCCGTTCGACCTCGCCGGCGCGCACGCGCACGACCGCTCCGGGCACCTCGTCGCTTTCGAGCCGCGCCAGCGTGCCGAGGAGGTTGCGCCAGGCGGAGTCCTCGGGGGTGGCGTCCAACAGCGTCGGCGCATCCAAGACGCGGCCCCTCACCACCGCCTCGATGTGGTTGCCGTGGCCGCCGAAGAGGTGGGGACGCGCCCCCTCGCGGGGGGCGCCGTGGCGGCGCAGCCTGGCCCGCAGGTCGTCCACGCGCACCTCGGCTTCCGCGAGCAGCGCGTGCAGCGCTCGGCGGAGCTCGCTCACCGGGCGGCCGCGGGAGAAAATGCTCGCGCTCGGCGTGCCCCGCTTCTAGCTTGAGTTCCCACCGGACCCCGCTCCGCCTGGAGCGCCTCCGGCTCCGCGGTCACTCCCCGGACCGGGCACGCGGTACGTTCGCGCAGGGGGGGGAGGAAGTATGGACACGCGGAAGCGACACGGCTTCACGCTGATCGAGCTGCTCATCGTCGTCGTCATCCTCGGGGTGCTGGCGGCGCTAGCCATTCCGAAGTTCAGCGCCACCCGCGGGCGGGCGCAGATCACCGCCATGATGGCCGATCTGCGCAACCTATCGATCGCCCAGGACATCTACCACGAGGACCCGGACAACGCGTTCACCTACGCGGCGGCCGTGGCTGACCTGCCCGACTTCGGCACGTCGGACGGCATCGCGATCGCCATCCTGGAGGCGACGCCGAACGGCTGGAGCGCACGGGCCACCCATCCGAGCCTGCCCGACCACGAGTGCGTGGTCCGCTACGGAGACGCGGCGGCGGTGTCCACGACCGCCGGGGTGACGCCGACGGGGGAGGGCGACATCGCTTGCGATGCCTTCTAGGCGCGCTGCTGGGTCGATACGTGACGGAGCGGGCCTGACCGCGGAGTAGGGCGATTCGCCAAACGCCAGCATTGCAGTTTGCAAGGATGCTGGCTATCTTCGGCGGTACCTCCCCTCCTACACATGCACGCTTGATCAATCCGTACGCGCTTCTGCGCTGGGTCTTCCTGGCCCGCATCGCGGTCGCGGCCGGCATCTTCCTGGCGATCCTGATCGTCTGGCAGAACGCCGCCCCGGCGGACACGCTGATCGCCACGCTGCTGTTCATCATGGCGGCCGTGGTCACCGCCTACGGGGTCTGGCACGCGCTCGTGCGCGGAGCCCCCCTGGGGCGCAACTTCCTGTACGCCCAGGTGCTCTTCGACGTCGGCATGGTCACCGGCATCGTCCACATCACCGGCGGTCCCGACAGCAGCTTCGCGCCGCTGTTCATCCTGGTCATCGCGATCGGCTCCGTGCTGCTGCCGATCCCGGGCGGGATCCTCGTGGGAGCGTTGGTCGGCATCCTCTACTTCGCCGACATCCTCTGGTGGTACACGGCCGCCCCGCCCCCCGGCGTGCTTCTCCAGATCGCCCTCTTCACCGTGATGGCGCTCGCCACGGGTCTGCTGGGCGATCGGCTGCGCCGCGCCGGGAAGATGCTGTCGCTCGTGCGGTCGGAGCTCCACCAGCTGCGCATGGAGACCGACGAGATCCTCCGCGAAGTGGACACCGGGGTGGTCACGGTCGACGACGCGGGTCGGCTGGCCTACGCCAACCCGGCGGCCGAGGTGATGCTCGGCTTCCGCGCGGACGAATGGCTCAACGAGCCTATCCTCGACGTGCTGGACGCTCGGGTCGACGGGCTCGGAGCCACCATGCGGCGCTCGGCCCGCCGCGGCTCGCCCGTGCGCTGGTTCGAGGCGCGGAGCACCGGGCCCGGAGAGCAGGATGAGAAGTGGGTGGGCGTGCGCACGACCACGTCGGAGCGCGACGGGGGGGCTTGGGTCACGGCGGTCATGCAGGACGTCACCGCCGGCAAGCGCGCCGAGACGCTGCTCGTGCGCGCCGAACGGCTCGCCGCCGTCGCGGCGCTGTCGGCGTCGATGGCGCACGAGATCAAGAACCCGCTGGCCTCGATCCGCAGCGCCGTCGAGCAGCTCACCACCAACGGGCTCGACGCCGACGACAGGGGCACCCTGCGAACGCTGGTGCTGAGCGAGTCGGACCGCCTGAGCCGCCTGCTGTCCCAGTTCATCGAGTACAGCCGGGTCGAGATCCGCGAGCGCGCCGAGGTCGACCTCGCCAGGGTGTGCGCCGACGCGATCGAGCTGTGCGCCGGGCACCCGGCGGCCGAAGGCGTCCAGCACGAGCTCGCCATCGAGGACGCCCGTCTGCCGGTCTCCGGCGACGGCGACCTGCTCCATCGGGCGGTGTTCAACCTGATCCTGAACGCCTGCCAATACGCCGGCCCCGGGGGTCGGGTGAAGGTCGCGGCGCGCCACGCGGACCTGGCGGACATCCCGCCGGGCTTCGACCTCGACGACGCGGTGCACGTACGCGTGGAGGACTCGGGGCCGGGGATATCGCACGACGAGCTGCACCGCGTCTTCGACCCGTTCTACACCAAGCGACGCGGGGGCTCGGGGCTCGGGCTGGCGCTCGTGTGGCGCGCGGTGGAGGCGCACGACGGTGTGATCGTGGTGGGAAGAAGCGAGTTGGGAGGAGCGGTGTTCTCCGTGTTCCTGCCGACCTTGAACGGGAGCGAAGCGTGAAGCCCAAGATCCTTGTGGTCGACGACGAGGCCTCGATCCTCAACACCCTGCAGATCCTGCTCAAGGGCGAGGGATTCGAGGTGCACACGGCCTCCACCGCCGGCGCCGGGTTGGAGCTCCTGGACGACGTGGGGCCCGATCTCGTGCTGAGCGACATCCGCATGCCGGGCAAGTCCGGCCTGGAGCTGCTCGATGAAGTCCGCGAGAGGGACGGAGAGATCCCGGTCATTCTGATGACCGCTCAGGCGTCGCTGCAATCCGCGGTGCAGGCGGTGAACCAGGGAGCCTACTACTACCTCCAGAAGCCCTTTTCGAACGACGAGCTGGTGGCGCTCTGTCGGCGCGCCTTCGAGACGCGCGTGCTGAAGAAGGAGAATCGGGCCCTCAAGCGCGAGATCCAGCGCCGGGACGGCCGCGCCGCCGACCGTCCGATCGGGCGCAATCGGGCCTTCGTGGAAATCCTCAAGCTGGCCGAAACCGTGGCGCCGACCGACTCCACCGTGCTGATCACGGGCGAAAGCGGCACGGGCAAGGAAGTCCTCGCCCGCTACCTGCACGCGCTCTCCGAGCGGGCGGAGGGCCCGTTCGTCTCGATCAACTGCGCGGCGCTCCCGGAGAATCTGCTCGAGTCGGAGCTCTTCGGGCACGTCAAGGGATCGTTCACGGGCGCCGTGCGGGACAAGGACGGGCTGCTCGTCGCCGCCCGCGGCGGCACCTTCTTCCTCGACGAGATCGGCGAGATGACGCCGCAGCTGCAGGTGAAGCTGCTGCGGGCCCTGCAGGAGCGCGAGGTGGTCCCGGTGGGCGCGACCGTCCCGGTCGACATCGACGTCCGCATCGTCGCGGCCACCAACAGGGACCTCGAGCAGGAGATCCGATCGGGCGGCTTCAGGAGCGACCTCTACTACCGCCTGAACGTGATCTCCATGCACCTGCCGGCGCTGCGGGACCGCAAGGACGACATCCCGCTGCTCACCGACCACTTCCTGGCGGAGATGTCCGGCGAGGAAGCCGCTCCCGCCATCGCCGAGGACGCCATGACGCTGCTGACCGCGTACGATTGGCCCGGCAACGTGCGCGAGCTGGAGAACGCGCTGGAGCGCTCTTTCGTCCTGACCCGCAACGGCTCGATCGACGGCAACTCGCTGCCCGAGAGGATCGTGCAACCGCCCGCCGCGCCGATCGTGTCGGACCGCCCGGCGGCGAACCCCACGCTGGAGGTCATCGAGAAGGCCTACATTCTCTGGGTACTCGACGCCGAGGGCGGCAACAAGGCCAAAGCGGCCGAGATCCTCGGCATCGATCCGTCCACGCTGTATCGCAAGCTCAACCGGTACGGCGTCTAGCGGGTCGCGGATAGAGCGGGAGGCGGGTGCGGCGGAGCGCAATCTGCCAAGGGGTTGCACATTGCGAGATTCGGGGGGTCGATCGGGACGCCGGAGAGGGTGTGGAAAAACGCTGCAAACCGTTTACGATCAGCCGTTTGACCGATGTGGTGGGTTGCCGGAACGACGCTTGCCTTTGCACCGGCCGTCCGTTTCGCAACACATCAACAGTGAGGATCGTGCAATGTCGCTCACGGACCGGAAGGGCTTCACACTGATCGAGCTGCTCATCGTGGTCGTGATCATCGGCATCCTGGCCGCGATCGCGATTCCGAAGTTCAGCGCGACCCGCGAGAAGGCGTACGTCGCCAGCATGAAGGCGGACCTGCGCAACCTCGCGACCGCCGAGGACCTCTACTACGCCTCGGACAACGACGCCGACGGCACGCCGGACTACACCTACACGGCCGTGCAGGGCGACCTCGACGACTTCGCCACGAGCGAGGGCGTCCTGATCGCGATCAACGGCGCCGACCAGCAGGGCTGGAACGCGACCGCGACGCACGGCGCGCTGTCGGGTGGTGAGGGCTGCGTGGTGTACTACGGCTCGGGCGCCAACGGCGACGCCTCCGGCGTGGCCACCCCGGTCGACGGGACCACGCCTGGTGGTTCGGGCTCGATCGTCTGCGACAACGTCTGACCTGACGTAGGGTCGCACGAGACCTCGCTGGCGCGGGGCGGGAGCAATCCCGTCCCGCGCTTCGCGCATCAGGGCCCCGAGCTTTCCTTCCCGAGCGCCGGCCCGCATTATCGCTCCCGACGACACTTCAACGACAACAACGCCTACGCGGCGGCGCCGGGAGAACTGTCGCCGCGGCCCGGCGAGGGGGTCACGTTCACCATCCTGGAAGCGACCGACTCCGGCTAGCACGGGCGTGAGCGCCCAACGCTCCCTACGACAGGAGCTCATCACCGCGTTCACGTTGGTGTTCGCGGGGGCGCTGCTGGTGGCGGTGGTCGGCGTGCGGGTCATTTCCTCGGCCACCACCGATCCCAACCTCGCGCTGACCTACATCGCAGCGCTGATCGTCGCCGACCTGATCATCTTCCTCATGTTCGGGCGCACGCTGATCCGGGATCGCGTCCTGCAGCCGATCGACGAGGTGGTCGGCGGTGTGGAGGCGATCGCCGCCGGAGACTACGAGGAGCGGGTGCCCACCGACGGACCCGAGGAGCTGTCCCGACTCGCCGGCTCCGTCAACGAGATGGCGGAGCGTCTGATCAGCCACCAGAGGGAGCTGGCCGAGAACGTCCGCTCGCTGGAGGAGACCAACCGGGAGCTGACGCGCGCCAGGAACGAGCTCGTGCAGGCGGAGAAGATGGCGTCGGTGGGCAGGCTGGCCGCAGGCATCGCCCACGAGGTGGGCAATCCGCTCGGTGCGATCATGGGCTACCTGGGCGTCGTGCGGAAGCGCACCGACGAGGACAGCGCCGAGCTCCTCGCGTCCGCCGAGGGAGAGGCGCGCCGGATCGACCGCATCATCCGCGGCCTGCTCGACTACGGCCGGCCCCGCGAGGTCACCCCGCAATCGCTGGACGTGAGGCCCGTCGTGACGGAGGCGGTCGATCTCCTGGCCGCGCAGGGCAAGCTGGACGAGATCGCCGTGGAGAAGCGCTTCGACGAGCGCGTGCCCCTGGTGCGGGCGGATCCCTATCGCCTCCAACAGGTGCTCGTGAATCTGCTGCTGAACGCCGTCCACGCCCTGCGCGGCCGGCCGGCACCCGCGCTCCGCATCTCCGTCGAGGAGGAGCTGCTCGCGACCGAGGAGCGCCTGCCCATCCGGCGCCACGACGACCCGCCCGGCATCGACTACTCGCACCGGCGTCGCTTCCACGAGCGACCCCGCGTCCCGGCCGAAAAGGACTTCCCGGAGAATCGCGCGGTCCGCATCGTCGTCGAGGACACCGGGTCCGGGATTGCCGCGGACCTCCTGGACACGATCTTCGAGCCCTTCACCACCACGAAGGAGCCGGGCGAGGGGACCGGGCTCGGGCTGGCGGTAGCCGCGCGCCTGATCGACGCGATGGACGGCACGATCCGGGTCGCCAGCACGCCGGGCGAGGGCACCGCGTTCACCATCCTGTTGCCCGAGGCCCTGGACGATGGCGAGGATGAGGGGGGGGCGGGCGCGCTCGCGCCGGCCCCGGGGCATGACGACAGCGCGGCCACGCGCTCCGAGGGGGGGAAAACGTGAAGATCCTGGTCATCGACGACGAGCCGGGCCTCCGCCAGACGGTCTCGCTGGTCCTTAGCGAAGAGGGCTGGCAGGTCAACGCCGCATCGGACGGGGAGGAGGGCCTGGCCCGGGCGGCGGAGCTCGACCCGGACATCATCCTCTGCGACGTCCGCATGCCTCGGCTGCCGGGCATCGAGTTCCTGGAACGGTACAGGGAGTCCGGGGGCGACGCGTTGGTGATCGTGATGACCGCGTACGGCGGTACCGATCTGGCGATCGAGGCGATGAAGAAGGGCGCCTACGACTACCTGCCCAAGCCGTTCGCCGCCGACCAGCTCGTCCTGACGCTGCGCAAGGCGCAGGAGCGGGAGGCGCTCAGGCGCGAGGTCAAGCGGCTGCGCACCGAGGTCCGCGCGGATCGCAAGTTCGGGGAGATCATCGCCCGGTCCCCGGCCATGACCAAGGCCCTCGAGACCGCCACGAAGGTCGCCCGCCATCCCTCGCCCGTGCTCGTGACGGGCGAGACCGGGACCGGCAAGGAGCTCGTGGCCCGCCTGATCCACACCGAGAGCGACCGCGCCGACGCCCCGTTCCTGGCGATCAACTGCGGCGCCATCCCCGAGAACCTCCTCGAGTCGGAGCTCTACGGGCACGTCAAGGGATCCTTCACGGGCGCCGACCGCGACAAGGTCGGGATCTTCGAAGAGGCAGACGGCGGCACCGTGTTCCTGGACGAGATCGGCGACATGCCCCTGTCCCTCCAGGTCAAGCTCCTGCGCACGCTCCAGGAGGGCGAGGTGCGGCGGGTGGGCGACGCCAAGACCCGCACGGTGGACGTGCGCGTCGTCTCGGCCACCAACAAGAATCTGGAGAAGGAGATCAAGGACGAGTCGTTCCGGCGCGACCTGTTCTACCGGCTCGCCGTGGTCGTCATCCACCTGGCTCCGCTGCGCCAGCGCAAGGAAGAGATTCCGCCGCTCATCAAGCACTTCATCGATCGCTATTCCGAGAAGCTGGACGTCGCCATCGAAGGCGTGGATTCGGACGCCATGGAGCTGCTGCAGAACTACAGCTGGCCGGGCAACGTGCGGGAGCTCGAGAACACCGTCGAGCGCGCGCTCGTCCTCGCGGAGGAGGCGCGCGTCACCCCGGCGGACCTGCCCGAGCAGATCCGCAGCCCGGTCAAGGCCTTCGACGAGCCCGAGCTGTTGGAGGACGAGCTGTCGGTGAAGAAGCACGGGGCGGCGCTCGAGCGGAGGCTCATCAAGCGGGCCCTGGAGAGAACGGGCGGCAACAAGACGCGCGCCGCCGAGCTGTTGGAGCTCAGCTCGCGGGCGCTCCTGTACAAGATCCGCGACTACGGGCTCGACTGACCGCCCGCCGTCGAGGCCCCGACGCGTCGCGGCCTCCGACGCGTCGGAGGCCGTAACAGCCATGGCGGTGCCTCGCGGGCGCGGGCAGGGTGCCCGCCATGGCAACGTCCCCCGGCTTCACGCTGCTCGAACTGCTGGCGGTCCTCGCCACGCTCGCGATCTTCCTCGCCATCGCCGCCCCGGCCGGGCGCACCGCCACCGACGCGCTCGCCGCGGCCGGGGCACGTGACGCGGTCGCCGGTGCGCTCGGCCTGGCGCGGGCGGAGGCGCCCGGCAGGCGCGGCGCCTACCTGACGCTCGACCTCGGCAGCGGCCTCGGGACGGTGCGCGGGGGACGGCCCGGCGCTCCCGGGGCCGTGCTGGCGACCCTGGACATCGGGCGCACCTTCGGAGCCCGCGTGGACAGCCGAGGGGCGGTAGAGGGGACCGTCACGATCGCCTTCGACGCGTACGGCATCGGGCGCCTGGCCAGCCGTTCTCTCACCTTTCGGCGAGGTCGTGGGGCGGCCGCTCTCACCATCTCTTCCTATGGGCGCGTGAGGCGATGGTGAATCCGCGATCGGGGGTCGCGCTCGCGGAGGTGCTCGTCGCGCTGGTGGTGCTGTCCGCCGGGGCGCTCGCGCTCGCGGCCGGGGCCCAGCGCGCCGCCCGCGCCGCGGGGCTCTTCCGCGACCGCGAGGCGGCGCAGTCGGCCGCCGCCTGGATCCTGGACTCCCTGTCGGTCGCGCCGGCGCCCGCGCCCGGCCAACGCGAGGCAGGGCCGCTCCTCGTGCGCTGGACGGTCGCCGAAACGGAGCTGCGGGTTCGCGTCCTCGATCGACGGGGCCGGGTCGTGTCCTTGCTGGCGGGGCGCATGGCCGTGCGGCTGGCGCCCGGGCCCGGAGTGCCGTGAACGCTGCCCGGAGGAGCCGGCGTCGCGCCGGCTTCACGCTCGTGGAGCTGATGGTCGGCGCGGTCGCCGCGGGCCTGGCCGCGACCGCGGCGTTGTCGCTCCTCGCGGCGCACGCCCGCCTGCTGCGCGCGCACGGCGCGGCGCGAGACGCGGCGGAGGTCATGCGCGTGGCGTCGCTCCTCCTGCCCGCCGAGGTGCGCCTGGCTTCGCCGACGGATCTCGCCCCGAGCACGGACACCCTGGGACTGCGGGCGGTGCGGGGCGTCGGACTGGTGTGCGCCGTCGCAGCCGATGAAGTGCACGTGCGCTATCGAGGCCTGCGCCTGCCGGCTCCCGACAAGGACTCCGTCCTGGTACTCCCGACGCAGGGGTACGAGGAGGCGGCCGCGCTGGGCGGCGACCGCGCGGCCCCCGGCGCCTGCGACACCGCGCCGGGCGAGGAGGCGCGGACGTGGTCGCTGTCCGCCGCGTCGCCGGCCGTCGGCGACATCGCACTGGTCTTCGAGCGGGGCAGCTACCACCTCGCCGGCGGTGCGCTGCGTTACCGGCGCGGGGCGGGCGGGCGCCAGCCCCTCACGGAAACCTTCCTGGCCGAGGGGAGCTTCGCCTTCGACTCGGCGGGCGGGGTCCTGACCGTATGGCTCCGCGTGGCACCACGACCCGCGAGACCGTCTACGGCAGCCGCGCAGGTGCGCGTGCGATCGCTGCTGTGGAACCGCTAGCGCGCCGGGGGTCGGGCTCGGTTTCCGCCGGCAGAGACGGGTTCGCCCTGCTGGTGGTCCTGCTGACACTGGCGGTGCTGGCCCTGGGCCTGACTTCGCTGGCGGTCTCCGTCCGCGCCGGGGCCGCCGTCACCGCCTCAAGGGCGCGGGTGGACCAGGCGCGAACGGCGGCCTTCGCGGCCGTCCATGAGGCACTCCGCGCGTGGCCCGCCGCCGATGTGGCGCCGATGCCTGCCGGCGGGCGCCTGGACTTGGTCTCGGGCGCCTATCCGGGCGGCGTGACCTACTCCGCCGACCTGGAGCGCACGTCGGCGGCGGGGGGGCTGGTGCGGGGGCACGGTCGGATCGACCGGGGCGACGGCGTCGCCGAGTGGCACGTCGCACGTCGGGTCGCGCTGGGGGACGGCGCCGCGTGGGCCGCCTCTCTGGTGGCGGCGTTGGCCGTCTCGGGGCCGCTGTTCGTCGGCGGAGATGGCACGATCGCGGCCGACCGGGTCGCGGGAGTGCTGGTGGATTCGGCCGCGCCGCAGCCCGACATCGCAGGTACCGTAGCCGGTCACCCGCCCCTCGACTTCGGCGCCGGCACTCCTGCGGCCCGCTTCGCGGGTCTCGCCGAGGCCGCGGACCGCTCGGCCCCCGACGTCGCGGCCCCCGCGCCGCGAGTGGGGGCCGACGGCGCCTGCGATTCCGACGCGCCGCTCAACTGGGGAGACCCTGCTGGCGGCCCCTGCGGAGGCTGGGCCCCCATCGTCCACGCAACCGGCGACCTGCGCCTGGACGGCGGAGTCGGCCAGGGCATCCTGATCGTGGCCGGATCGCTGACGATCGGTGCGACGGCCGCGTATCACGGAGTCGTCCTCGTCGCGGGCGACGTGCGCATCGAGCCCGGCGGGCTGGTCGAGGGAGCGGTGATGGCCCCGGCACCGGCGTCGGAAGTGCGCGTCGACGGCACGGTCCGGCTCGTGGACGCCGCGGTCGGCGCGGTCCTGAGCGCCGCGCTGGGCGGGCGCGTCTTCGAGCCCGTGGGGCGACGCTGGGTGCCGATGTTCTGAGCGCCGGTCTCACCGCCGCCCTGTCGAGCCCGGGGGCCGCGGACGAGGGCCGCCCGAACCGACAGATTGCCCCGCACGGCGCGGCAAACCGGGACTCCGGCCCCAGAAACATTGTTCCGTCTCTCCTATTTTTTTCCCCGCAGGGCCCCGCCAGAAATACGGCAAGTCATTTCATGACAACCACTTGAGTTCGGGCACGGATCGTGGTGTTCCTCTCGCGCGCAACGCGGGCACAACGGATACACGATGAACCGAAATCGAGCCGGATTCACGGTGGTGGAGCTGCTGATCGTGATGATCATCGGCAGCGTCCTGGCCACGATCGTGTCGCAGAGCCTCGGCGCTTATCTGGAGCGGCGAGCGCTCGACGACAGTCGGGCGGCGCTTATCCACATGGCTGCCCGCGCCCGCTCGCTCGGAGTCGATCGGGGCCTGGCCCTGCTGGACATCGACCCGGCTGCCGAGACCGCGACGCTGGTACAGGACGGCGACACGCTCGCGGTCGTCAACCTGGAAACCGATTACGGCACCGATCTCCTGGCCGCCTCGGCGCTCTCGATCTGCTACGGCCCGAGCGGCTACGCGCTGTCGTCCTGCACCAGCTTCACGGCGAACCAGACGATCGGCGTCCGGTTCCGCAACGCGACCGCACGCCTGAGGGTGCGGCCGCTGGGTCAGATAGAGCTGCCGTGAGGGCGCCGATGCAGTCGACGGATGGCTTCTCCGTGATCGAGCTTCTGGTCGCGCTGGTGGTCCTGGCGATCGGGCTGCTCGCGATGGCGTCCGTGATGGGCACGCTGGTGCTGCAGACGCGCGCCGCCGACACTCGCACCGAGCGCTCGTTCGCCGTTCAGCAGGCGGCCGAGCGCCTCCGGGCTCAGTCCTTCGGCTCCATCACCGATCGGGCCGAAGCGGACGCGGTGCAGGTGGGCAGCTACGACGTCTGGTGGGCGATCGCGTCGAGCACGTCCACCAAGCGCGACATCGAGGTCTTCACCAAGGGCCCGGGTTACGTGCCGGGGCAGGGCTTCGTGGAGGCCAAGCGCGACACCTTCCAGATCACCCTGGCGCGGATCAACTGATGACGGCGATCGAGCGCGCCATCCGCACCGACCCGAACCCCCCCTCCGCGCCCGACCGGCAAGAGAGCCGCGCACGGTCCGACTCGGAGAATGGGGCCTCGCGGACGATGCGCTCAGAGGGGGGCTTCACGCTCGCCGAGCTGCTCGTCGTCGCGGTGCTGGGGGCGGTGATTCTGGGCGCGGTGTTCCAGACCCTGTCCGTGCAGAACCGGACGTTCCAACGCCAGAGCGCGGTCATCTCGGCGCAGGAATCCTCCCGAACCGCGCTGGCGGTGCTCTCCGGCGAGCTGCGCGAAGTCAGCTCGACCGGGCAGGACCTGCTCGCCGCGAGCGCCGATTCGGTCTCGCTGCGCGTGCTCCGCAAGATCGGTTTCGTGTGCGACGCGGGCGTCGGCGGGGTGCTGTCGATGTGGGTGCTGGGCCAACCGTTCGAGGCCGGCGACAGCATCTTCGTGTTCTCGCAGGGGCCGGACCTGATCGACACGGCCGACGACGCGTGGATCCCCGGCGAGGTGTCCGCGGTGACCAGCGCCGCACCCGTGGGATGTGGCGTCGCGTGGCCCAAGGAAACGCTGGGCGGAGCCGCCGACGGCAACCACGACGTCGCGACGCTGACGATCAGCAGCGCGCTCGCGCTTACCGACGTCACCCGCGGCGCGCCCGCCCGGACGTTCGAGCGCTTGACCTACGGCCGCTACACGGTCGGGGGTGAGGTGGTCCTCGGACGTCGGTCCGGCACCACGGCGCCGGTACCCCTGGTCGGTCCGCTGGCCGCAGGCACGGACGGGCTGCGTTTCGAGTTCTTCGACGCCGACAACAACGACCTGGGTGGAGGTGGGGCGGTGGCTGCCGCCGACCTGGACGACGTGTCGTTCTTCACGATTTCGGTCCAGGGCAGGCAGGCGGCCGGAAGCATGGACGCCGACGGGTTCTACGAGGACTCGCTCGCGGTGTCGGTCTTCCTGCGCAACAACGACCAGAACGCCCTGAACTGAGGCTTGGACATGGCTCGCAAACGGACCGAGGAACGAGGCTTCGCGCTGGCGGGGGCGGTGTTCGCGCTCGTGATCGTCGGCGCGCTCGTCACGGCCGGCTTCTTCGCCGTGTCGCAGGAGACGCGCATCGGCTACAGCACGCAGTACGCGGCCGACGCGTTCTTCGCGGCCGAGCGGGGCCTGAACGAGTTGGTGGGGTCGATGCCCATGTCCTTCTACGACGACAACGTCGCCGTCGACGCCATCGTCAAGCCGGCCGCTTACCAGGCCGTGCAGGTCGTCTCGGACGGCGTCGAGACGGAGTACTCGGTGTCGGTGCGGGGGCTGGGCGACCGGCTCTACTACGTCGAGTCGACCGGCCGGGTGACCGGCGGCGGGCGCTACGGAGGCGCCTCGCGCCGCACCGCCATGGTGGTGCGCACGGTGGACCTCGACTTTGGCGCCGAGCAGGCTTTGATGACCTACGGAGGGGTGAATTTCCAGGGCGCCGCCGAGGTGAGCGGGCTGGACGACGATCCGTCCGGATGGACCGGCTGCGCGGTCGGGACGGATGTGCCGGGCGTGCTGGCCAAGGACTCGACGACGATCGACACCCAGGCCAACACCGATTTGTTCGGCGACCCGGCGATCGACGAAGAGCCGGGGATGACCGCCGACGACTTCATCGACTACGGCGGGCTGGACTACGACAAGCTC
The DNA here is from genome assembly GCA_035465395.1 of Longimicrobiales bacterium. Taxonomy (GTDB): domain Bacteria; phylum Gemmatimonadota; class Gemmatimonadetes; order Longimicrobiales; family RSA9; genus DATHRK01. The sequence continues at coordinate 16,497 of DATHRK010000014.1, forward strand.
GCCGCGATGGCGGACGACGCCTACCAGATTCCCGGCGGCGCGGTAGTGAACACGACGGCGGCGTCGTACTTCGACGACGGCAGCTGCAATACGTTCGACGGCAACAACTGGGGGACGCCGACCAACCAGGGCAGCGCGTGCGCGGAGCACTTCCCGCTCATACACGCCAACGGCGACGTCACGATCAACTCGAACGCCCGCGGACAGGGCATCCTGCTCGTGGACGGGGATTTGAAGCTGGGCGGCGGCTTCGAGTTCTACGGCATCGTGATCGTGAAGGGGAAGCTGGAGATCGGCTCCGGTGGAGCCGAGATCCACGGCGCGGCGCTGGTTCTGAGCGACGCCGATATCACCAACGTGAGCGATTTCGCGGGCAACCCGAACATTCAGTTCTCGAGCTGCGCGGTCGAGCGCGCGGTGGCGATGAACGCGGTCGTCAACCGAGCGTTTCCGATCGGCGATCGCAGCTGGGTGGACCTGACGGCCACTGGTGCCTTAACGTATTAGGTGGACCGATGGCTGCGTGGGAGGTGCGGAGGAGCGTAAGCGGAGCAGCATCGGCGACGGCGTTGCGGCGGCAGGGGCCGCCCGATGCCTGTGCCTGGGTTGAGGGAGACGCGGAGGTGGGGAGGACGACGATGTGGCGGCGGGTCCACGGACCGGCCGGCCCTCACGATCCCCCGGGTGCAACACGAACCCAACAGTGCAATGGCGATGTTCGGCCGTAACCGGATGTCCGCTGGCCTCGATATCGGCAGCGGCTTCATCAAGCTGGTCGTCGTGGATCACTCCGGCGACGAGCCGGAAGTCGTGCGTCTGACCACGAGCCCTCTCGTTCCGGACGCGATCGTCGAGGGCGAGATCATGGATCCCGTCCTCGTCACCGAGACGGTGCGGTCGGTCCTCGATGGCGCGGATCTCAAGAAGACCGACGTGATCGCCGCGGTAGGCGGCCACGACGTGATCATCAAGAAGATCCAGATGGACCGCATGAGCGAGTCCGATGCCCGCGATGTGATTCGGTGGGAGGCGGAGCAGCACGTCCCGTTCGACATGGAGAGCGTGCAGCTGGACTTCCAGATCCTGAACCCGGACGCCGACGGCGCGCAGATGAACGTGCTGCTCGTCGCGGCGAAGCGGGAGCTGATCGAGAACCGGGTGGGCCTGCTGGGCGACGCGGACGTCAGCGCCAAGGTCGTCGACGTGGACGCGTTCGCGCTCCACAACGCCTTCGAGCTGAACTATCCGGAGGACATGGACGGGCTGGTGACGCTGCTCAACATCGGCCACGAGACCACCAACATCAATCTGCTCGACGACCGCGTGCCGGTGCTCGTCCGCGACATCCCGTTCGGCTCGCGGCGGCTTCGGGAGGCGCTTCAGCGAGACCGCGGCATGACCGCGGACGCGGCGGAGGAGGCCATCCAGGGCCACGACGCCGCCGTCGACCTGGACGCCTTCGTGCGCGAGAGGGCGGAGGAGCTCGCGCTGGGCGTGGAACGCGCTTCGGCGTTCGTCCTGGCCCAGTCCGGCGGCGGCCGGTTGGGCCGTGTGTTCATGTGCGGCGGAGGGGCGCGCGTGCCCGGGATCGTGGAGGCGATCGCCGAGCGTCTGAACGTGCGCACCGAGATCGCGAACCCGCTCCAGCGGCTCGCGATCCGTCCGGAGATTCTGCAGTCCACCAACATCGAAGAGCTGGCGCCGATGCTGATGCTCCCCGTGGGCTTGGCACTGCGCAAGGCAGCGTGAGAGGGAGGCGGCCGTGATCGAGATCAACCTGGCTCCAGGCGCACAGCGGAAGCGGCGCACCCGTAAGGTGGGGTTCTCCCTGCCTCGCGGGCGGTCCTCGGATGGGGGTCCGGATCGCTGGAACGTTGCGATCGCGGCCGCCTGGATCGTCGCACCGGTGCTGCTCGGCTGGATGTTCCTGGGCGCGCGTTCCCAGAGGACCGGCCTCGAGGTGGCGCTGGAGGAGGCGCGACAGGACAGCGCCCGCTTCGCACAGATCATCAGCTCCAACGCGACCCTCAAGGCGCGCCAGGACAGCATCGCCGAGAAGCTGGAAATCATCCAGCAGATCGACGCGGGCCGTTACGTCTGGCCGCACGTGCTCGACGAGGTCTCGCGCGCGCTGCCCGACTACACCTGGCTCACGGCGCTGTCGCAGACGGCGGGCGGCCCTCTGCCGACCTTCCGGCTCGAGGGCCGCACGGGCACCACGTTCGCGTTGACCAGCTTCCTCCAGTCGCTGGAGGGCTCGCCGTTCATCCGCGACGTCCGGTTCGAGTCGACCGAGCAGGTGCTGGAGGACGAGCGGCGGCTGTACGAGTTCACGATCGCCGCGCGCTACGAGGAGCCGACGCCGGATCTGATCGAGACGGTCCCGGTGTTCGACGAGTTGGAAGGCGGAAATTCGACGGTCGCCGCAGCGGACGGGGAGTCCGTCGCGGGCGCCGCAGGGGGGAGATAGGGCGATGCCGCTGCTGCCGCAGGACCCGGCCAAGCAGAAGAAGCTCCTGCTCGTGATGCTGCCGATGATGGCGCTGGGTGGATACTGGTACTTCTTCCACGGCAAAGCGTCCGAGGAGATCGCCACGTTGGAGGAGCGCCTCGAGACGCTGCAGGCGCAGAACCAATCGGCCCGCAGCCTGGCGAGCACCGGGGGGGCCGAGCTCGAGCGCAGGCTCGAGATCTACGAGCAGTACACCGGCCGTCTCGAGCGGCTCATTCCGAGCCGCGACGAGGTGCCGCAACTCCTCTCCGACATCTCGGAGCGCGCGCAGCAGGTCGGGGTCGACCTGGCGTTGGTCCGACCGGAGACGGAAGCGCGGGGCCCGTACTACACGCGCCAGACGTACGAGATGGGCGTGACGGGTCGGTACCATGAAGTCGGGCTGTTCCTGAGCGAGATCGGTTCGCTGCCGCGGATCATCACGCCGATCGACCTGGAAGTGACGACGCCCCGGGGGAACCAGGAGGCGACCGATGCCGTGGAGGCATCCTTCCGGATCGAGACATACGTGCTGCCGCGGCCTGGAGAGGTGGCGGATTCGACGGGGGGTGGGGGCGATGCGAGGACGTAGCATACTGACCGCCGCGGCGGCGCTGGTGTTCGGCGCTCCCACGGCGCACGCACAGGCCACGGCGCCGTCCCCGGCGCCGAAGGTCGAGCTGGAGTACGAGCGGGAGGTGTTCCGGTATCCGGTCGCCGGCCGACGGGACCCGTTCTCGGCCCTGTCGCGGCGCGGGGACATGGGTCCTCGCTTCGATGACCTCAAGCTGCACGGGATCATCTTCTCGGGCAGTCTGGGGCGCAGCGTCGCGGTGGTCGCGGACGGCGACGGCCGACGGCATCGCCTGCGTCGCGGCGACGTGATCGGTGACGCCCAGGTGCTCGACATCGGGCCGACGCGCGTGATCTTCAGCGTCGAGAGCTTCGGTGTCCAGCGCCAGGAGGTGCTGGAGCTCGGGCGCAATGACCGTGGAGCGGCCCGATGAACGCCGCGCTCGCGCTGTGGGCCGCACTCGCGGCCGTGCCTGTGGCCGGCCTCCAGCCGGCGGAACCGAACGTGGCCGACGACCCGCCGGGGAGCGTCGCCGAGGCGTCGTCCGACGTGCGCGCCCTGCGGATCGTGGCATCCGGAGACCGGACCGTCGTCGAGATCGACGTGGACGGCCCCGCGGCGCCGTCCGACTATCTGCTCAGCGGGCCCGCGCGCCTCGTCATCGACGTGCCCGGCGCGCGGCACGCGCTGCCGGCGTACCGCTTTCCGGGCATCGACCGCGGGGGCGTGCTCGGCGTACGGACGAGCCAGTTCAAGCCGGACGTCGTGCGGGTCGTGATCGAGCTGAAGGCGCCCGTGGAGTACGCTGTCGAGCGGCGTCAGGGCATCATCCGAATCAGCTTCCCGAATCCCGACGGGGCCTTCGAGGCGTGGGCGACGGGACCGGCGGGCGGAGCAGAGGCCGCGGCCCCCCCGGCCGAGGATGGCATCGCGCCGCGGACCACGGCCGTCCGCACCGCGCCGGCGGCGGGCCGCCTCGCCGCGCCCGCCATCCCGCAGGCGGCGCAGGAGCCGCGCATCACGGTGGTCTTCGAGGACGAGCCCATTCGCAGCGTCATCGCGACGTTCTCCGCGTTCTCCGGCCGCAGCATCGTGGTCGGCGCGCAGGTGGACGCGATGGTCGACGCGACCATCAACGACCAGCCCTGGGACGTCGCCTTGCAGGCGATCCTGCGGGCGCACGGGCTCGAAGCGCGCGAAACCGAGAGCGGCATCATCCGCGTCGACAAGCTCGAGGAACTGCGCCGCATCGAGACGCTGGAGCCGACCATCACGCAGCAGTTCCGCATCCGGTACGCGAGCGTGGATTCCATCGTCCCGTCGATCGAGCCGCTGCTCTCCGACAGTGGACGGATTGCCAAGAGCGGCAATACCAACACGTTGATCGTCACGGACCGGCAGAGCGTGGTGGAGCGCATCACCCCGGTCATCGACCAGCTGGATGTGCGCACGCCCCAGGTCACCGTCGCCGCGAAGATCATCTTCGTGGACCGCACGGCGATCGAAGAGCTGGGCATCATCTACGACATCAAGGACTCCGAGGGGAACTCGCTGAATCGGGTCACCCCCGGGCCCTTCGATACCGACGGCGACGGCGTGATCGACCCCAACGAGCAGACCAACGACAACGTCGTGCTGCTAGGAGGCTCGTCCATCGCAGCGCTGGCGAACGCGAACAACCGCGTAACGGCGCCGTCGCTTCAGATCCTCAGCTCGCTCGTGCTCGGTCGGCACACGCTGGTGGGCTTCCTCGAGGCTCTGCAGCAGCTGAACCTGACCGACATCCAGGCGGTGCCGTCGATCCGGACGATGGACAACCGCACGGCCCGCGTGCAGGTCGGCGAGCGGACGCCGATCCGGGTCCTCGATGCCCAGTCGCAGGGCGGAACCGGCGGACCGCGGGCATCCGTCTCGATAGAGGAGACCGGGATCATCCTGGAGATCACCCCGCACGTCACGGGCGACCAGGTGCTCCTGGAGGTCCACGCGGAGCGCAGCAACATCGCGCTCGCTCCGTCCGACATCGGCGTCACGTTCCAGACGCAGGAGGCCGACACGCAGGTGCTCCTGGACGACGGAGAGACAGCCGTGATCAGCGGGCTCACGTTGATCGAGAAGACCGAGGTCCGCACCGGGATCCCGCTGCTCATGGACCTGCCTCTGTTGGGCGCGTTGTTCCGGACCACGCAGGAGCGCGAGAACAAGCGCGACCTGCTGATCATGGTCACGCCGTACATCGAGAAGGCGGGCGATCTCTAGGAGCTGCCGCAAGCGGGCGGCGACCCGCGCCCGGTGCCCAGCCTCGCCGTTGCGGGGCCCGCGCGCCCGACCGACTATGGAAGAGCCCGGCCCAGGCCGGGCTCTTTCGCGTTCCGGACCGTGTCCAGGAGGCAGCCGCGCCCATGCGCTTTACCTACCGCACGGCGGGAGAATCACACGGCCAGGCGATCGTGGCGATCGTGGAGGGCGTCCCGGCGGGTCTCAGCCTGGACGCGGAGCGCGACATCGACCCCCAGCTCGCGCGTCGCCAGGGCGGCTACGGGCGCGGCGCGCGCATGAAGATCGAGCGCGATCGGGTCGAGATCCTCTCCGGGGTCCGTCTCGGCGAGACGATCGGCGCGCCCATCGCGCTCGTGGTCCGCAACCGCGACTGGGAGAGCTGGTCCGTGGCGATGGCCGTCGAGGCGCCCGGCGAGGAAGGGGACGAGGAGGCGCTTCGCCGTGTCCACCTGCCCCGGCCCGGTCACGCCGACCTCGTCGGAGTGCTCAAGTACGACCGGCCCGACGCCCGCGACGTGCTCGAGCGGGCGTCGGCCCGCGAGACCGCGATGCGGGTGGCTGCCGGGGCCGTCGCGAAGCGATTCCTGGGGGCCCTGGGCGCGCGCGTGGACAGCCACGTCGTCGCCCTCGGCGGGGTGGAAGCCGCGCCTCCGAACGAGTGGCCCGAGGACATCAACGCGCTGAGCGATGCGTCTCCGGTGCGGGTCCTGGATGGCGAGGCCGAAGAACGCATCATCGCGGCGATCGATCGCGCGGGGAGCACCGGCGATACGCTCGGAGGTGTCTTCGAGGTCGTCGCTCGCGGCCTGCCCGTGGGGCTCGGAAGCTACGCCGCGGCGGACCGGCGGCTGGACGGCCGCCTGGCGGGTGCGCTCATGTCGATCCAGGCAATGAAGGGCGTCGAGATCGGCATGGGCTTCGCCGCTTCCGCGCGCCCCGGGTCGGCGGTGCACGACGAGATCGAGGCCGCTCCCGATCGGCGCGGGACCGGCGGTTACCGGCGGCTCAGCAACAACGCCGGCGGGCTGGAGGGCGGCATGACGACGGGCGAGCCGGTGGTCGTGCGCGTCGCGATGAAGCCGCTCTCCACGCTCATGAGGCCACTTCGAAGCGTGGACCTGCGCACCGACCGCCGCGCCGACGCGATCCGCGAGCGCAGCGACGTCGTGGCGTTGGCCGCCGCGGGCGTCGTCGGCGAGGCCGTCGTCGCCGCGGTGCTGGCGGACGCCGTGCTGGAGAAGTTCGGCGGGGATTCCATGTCCGAGGTTCGAGGTAACCTGGCCGCCTACCTGGACCGGTTGGAGGAGCGGAGCAGCGCCCTGCGTGCGGCGCAGCGGGCGGCCGGCGGCGAGGGCGACCGCGGCTACGAATCCGGCGTGGATCCCGCGGCCCAGGGGTGAGCGGCCCGGACAGCGCCCGGCCCGACCTCGAACGACGCGCGCGTCGCGTGGTGCTGGTGGGATTCATGGCGGCGGGGAAGACCTCGGTCGGGGCCGCCCTGGCGCGCCGCCTGGGATGGATGTTCGTGGATGTGGACGCGGACGTGGAGCGGGCAGCGGGTGCGTCGATCCCCGAGATCTTCCGGCGCGAAGGGGAGGCGACCTTCCGGCGCCTGGAGGCGGCCGCGACCGAGGACGCGCTCCGCTCGGACGCCGTCGTCATCGCGAGCGGTGGCGGCTGGCCCTCCAACCCGTTCGCCGACTGGCCCGAGCTGCCGCCGGGCACCGTCAGCGTCTGGCTCCGCGTGGGCGGCCGGGAAGCCGTGCGGAGGGCCCGCGCCCAGGGTCTCGTCGACCGCCCCCTGCTCGTGGGGGACGATCCGGCGGCGGCGGCCGAAGAGCTGCTCGCCGCCCGCGACGCAGCCTACCGGCAGGCGGCGATCCACGTGGACACGGGGGGGCGCGGTCCGGAGGAGATCGCGGCTGAACTCGCGCGCGCGGTACGCACCGCGGGCGGGCGCGCGAGGGATCCTTCCAGCGGAACCAACGACGCCTAGCCGCGTAGGCGGTGGCCTGAGGCGGGCGCTGGAAGACGAGGGCAACGCACGAGAAACCGGGAACGTATGGCCAAGGAAGCAACGAGGCTGGTGGTGGTGGAGTCCCCCGCCAAGGCGCGCACGATAGAGCGCTATCTGGGGGGCGGGTACGAGGTGAAGGCCTCGGTGGGGCACGTACGCGACCTGCCGCCGCGCGAGCTGGGCGTGGACGTCGACGAGGGGTTCGAGCCTCGCTACGTGACGATTCGCGGCAAGGGGCGGGTCATCCAGGACCTGAAGCGCTCGGCCCAGCACGCCGACGAGGTCATCCTGGCGACCGACCCCGACCGCGAGGGCGAAGCGATCGCCTACCACGTGGCCGAGCTGCTGGGCTGGCGCGGCGACGGCGACGCGCGCTTCCGGCGGGCCCGCATCTTCGAGATCACCAAGGACGCCGTCAGCCGGGCGCTCGATCAGAGCGGCGAGCTGGACATGCGCAAGGTGGACGCCCAGCAGGCGCGCCGAATCCTGGACCGACTCGTCGGCTACCAGGTCAGCCCGCTGCTGTGGAAGCCGATCCGGCCGGGCCTGTCCGCGGGGCGCGTCCAGACGGTCGCGCTGCGCCTCCTCACCGAGCGCGAGAAGGAAATCCGCGCGTTCGTCGCCGAAGAGTACTGGAGCATCACGGCGCAGCTCGCGGCCCACGGGGAGGGCTTCGAGGCCAAGCTGCACCAGATCGACGGCGAGTCGTTCCGCATACCCGATGAAGCCGGCGCGCGGGCGGCGCTCGCCGCGATCGACGGCGTGCCGTTCGACGTCGCCGAGATCCGTCGCCGCGAGCGGCGCAAGAACCCGCCGCCGCCGTTCACGACCTCGACCCTCCAGCAGGAAGCCGCGAAGCGTCTGGGCTTCCCGGCGCAGAAGACGATGCGGACCGCGCAGTCCCTGTACGAGGGTGTGGAGGTCGGCACGGAGGGCGCTGTCGGCCTGATCACCTACATGCGTACCGACTCGACGCGCGTCTCGACGGCGGCCGCCGACGCGGCCCGCGGGTGGGTGAAGGGGAGCTTCGGAGACGAGTACCTGCCGGGCAGCCGGCGCGTGTGGGGCGGCAAGCAGCAGAAGGGTGCCCAGGAAGCGCACGAGGCGATCCGCCCGACCGACCCAACCCGGCACCCGGACCAGGTGCGCCGGCACCTGAACAAGGACCAGGCGCGGCTCTACGAGCTGATCTGGCTTCGCTTCGTCGCGGCCCAGATCCAGCCCGCCGTGTTCGACACGACGAGCGTCGACTTTCCGCTCCGGGGCGCCGACGGCGCGACCTATCTGTTCCGCGCCAACGGGTCCGTGATGAAGTTCGACGGGTTCACGCGACTGTACCGCGAGGCCCGCGAGGACGGCGACAAGCAGGCGCTGGACGACCTGGACCCGCTCCCGGCGCTCGCCGAGGGCGAGCGCTGCGATCTGCGCGAGCTGGTGCCGGCGCAGCACTTCACCCAGCCGCCGCCCCGGTTCAGCGAGGCCAGCCTGGTGAAGGAGCTCGAGAAGCTCGGCATCGGCCGGCCGTCCACCTACGCGTCCATTCTCTCGACGATCCGCGACCGCGGCTACGCCGAAATGGAGAAGAAGCGCTTCAAGCCCACACCTCTGGGGGAGACCGTCGCGGACGTTCTCGTGGAGCTGTTCCCGCGTCTGTTCGCGGTCGATTTCACGAACCGCATGGAGGCGGAGCTGGACCGGATCGAAGAGGGTGAGCTGGACTGGCGGGGCGTGCTCGGCGACTTCTACGGCCCGTTCGCGGAGTCCCTGCAGGACGGCGAGCAGCGCGCCGACGACGTCGTCCGCGAGGTCGTGGCCGGGGAGACCCAGCCGTGCGAGGTCTGCGGACGGGACATGGTGGTGCGCTGGAACCGTTTCGGCCGCTTCCTCGGCTGCTCCGGCTATCCGGAGTGCACGCACACGGAATCGCTCGACGGCGAGCGCGCAGAGCCCCAACCGACCGGCGAGGCCTGCCCTGAGTGCGGCGGCGACCTGGTGGAGCGGCAGGGCCGCATGGGCGCCTTCATCGGCTGCTCCAACTATCCGCAGTGCCGCTACACCAAGCCGCGCACGATTCCCGGCCTGACCTGTCCGGAATGCGGCGAGGGCGAGGTGGCCGAGAAGCGCACCCGCAGGGGCAAGCCGTTCTGGGGCTGCGTCCGCTACCCCGAGTGCGACTGGTCCACGTGGGACCGTCCGGTGCCCGGCCCCTGTCCCGTGTGCGGGCGCGCGTTCGTCACCGAGAAGACCACCAAAGCGAAGGGCACCTTCATCCGTTGCCCAGAGTGCAAGGCCGAGATGGAGCCCGGTCAGTTCGAGGCGGAACGGGCGGAGGCGGCCTCGGCGGCCGAGTGAGCGGCTCCGCCGCCCCCGCGCCGGTACGCGTTCTCGGCGGCGGGTTGGCCGGGTGCGAGGCCGCGTGGCGGCTCGCCCGCGGCGGCCACGAGGTCGAGCTGTGGGAAATGCGGCCCGAGCGCACGACCCCCGCGCACCGCACCGACGCGCTCGCCGAGCTCGTCTGCACGAACTCCTTCAAGAGCACCGACCCAGCCAACGCGCACGGCCTCTTGAAGGCGGAGATGGGCCTGCTGGGCTCGATCCTGCTCGAGGCCGCCGATGAGGCGCGGGTCCCCGCGGGCACCGCGTTGGCTGTCGACCGCGAGCTGTTCGCGGGCGCCATGACGCGGCGCATCGAGGCCGAGCCCGCGATCACCGTCGTCCGGCGGGAAGCCACCGAGGTGCCGCCCGGGCCGACGATCCTGGCGACCGGGCCGCTGACGTCGGACGCGCTCTCGGCCTCGATCGTGTCCCTCCTCGGCGACGCCGGGCTCGCGTTCTACGATTCGATCGCGCCGATCGTCGCGCACGAGTCGATCGACCTCGATGTCGCGTTCTACGCTTCCCGCTGGGGCAAGGGCGAGGGCGGGGACTACCTCAACTGTCCCCTCGACCGCGAGGCCTACGAGGCGCTGCTGGAGGCGATCCGCCAGGCCGACACCTACCCGGGCCACGACTGGGAGAACGTGCCCTTCTTCGAGGGGTGCCTGCCGGTCGAGGAGATGGCGCGCCGGGGCGACGACACGCTGCGCTTCGGCCCCATGAAGCCGGTGGGCCTGACCGACCCCCGCACGGGCCGCCGGCCGTACGCGGTCGTGCAGCTCCGCAGAGAGGATCGTGCCGGGCAGATGTGGAACATGGTGGGCTTCCAGACGCGCATGCGCACGGGAGAGCAGCGCCGCGTATTCCGCATGATCCCCGGGCTCCAGGAGGCCGACTTCCTGCGCACCGGGTCGATCCACCGCAACACGTACCTGAACTTCCCCGAGCGGCTGACGGCCTGGGGATCGCCGCACGCGCGCGCCGACGTGATCGTCGCGGGCCAGCTCACCGGCGTCGAGGGCTACACGGAATCGGCCGCGAGCGGCATCCTGGCCGGGATCACCATGGACAGGCTCCTGCGGGGCCTGGATCCGTCGCTGCCGCCTCCCACGACGATGCTCGGCGGCCTGTACAGGTTCCTGGCCCAGGCCAGCCCGAAGGAGTTCCAGCCGATGAACTCCAACTTCGGTCTGCTCGATCCGCTGGCGGAGCGCGTTCGCGACAAGCGGGCGCGGCGCGAGAAGCTGGCCGAACGCGCGCTCCGCGACCTCGTCGCCTGGGCCCGGTCGTCGGGGGCCGAGGTGGCGGAGCCCGTCGCGGCAGGGAGCTAGGGACTTGGGCGGCTCCGCCAGCCCGCACGTCGGCCGCTACCTGCGATACCTCGAGGACGGCCGCCAGTTGAGCCCCCACACGCTCGCGGCCTACGGCCGGGACCTCGACGAGCTGCAGGCGTTCCTGGGGCGGCACATGCCCGGCGGCTGGACGTGGGGCGACGTGCGGCGCCGCGATCTGCGCGCGTTCGTCGCCGACCTGGCGCGGCGCGGGCTCTCCCGCCGGACCATCGCGCGGCGCGTATCGGCGGCCCGATCGTTCTTCCGGCACCTGCACCGCGACGGGATTCTGGCCGCTAACCCGGCGCGCGGGCTCGTGGTGCCCAAGGTCGAGAAGAAGCTGCCCGCGTGGCTAGGCGAGGGCGACGTGGACCGGCTCTTCGAGGTCGTCGAGGCGCGCGCGGCGGAGGGAGGCTTTCACGGTGCTCGAGACCATGCGATCGTCGAGGTGCTCTACTCCAGCGGCCTGCGGCTCGCCGAGCTGCGCTCGCTCGACGTGGGGGACGTGGACCTGCTGTCCGATCAGGTGAAGGTGCTCGGCAAGGGGCGCAAGGAGCGGATCATCCCCCTCGGCGGCGCGGCGGTGCGGGCGCTGCGGCGGTACGAGTCGCGCCGCAACGAGGTGCTCGCGGCGTGTCCCGAGGGCGACCGCCAGGCGCTGTTCGTGAGCGGCAACGGCCGACGCCTCAGCCGTCGACGAATCCAGCAGATCGTGCGGGGCTTCCTGGACGCGGTGAGCGAAGGAGCCGGGCTGAGCACGCATTCGCTGCGCCACAGCTTCGCCACGCACCTGCTCGACGCGGGCGCCGACCTGGTCGCCGTGAAGGAGCTGCTCGGCCACGCGTCGCTGTCGACGACGCGAATCTACACGCACACGTCGACGGAACGCCTGAAGAGGGTCTACGACTCCGCGCACCCTCGCGCCTGAGCGCGACGGAAGCGCCGCTGGGCGGCCGGGCCCTCGCACAGATCCGCTTCTGCGGGGTAGCTGCCCCGCACGCCGAAATCCGGGACGGCGGCGCGTCGGCGCCGCCGCACCCCGGCACCCGCACGGGCCCATCGAAAGGGCAGCTACGGGACGACATGGGAACGCTGATGCACGCAACGACGGTGGTGGCGGCGCGCCGCGACGGCCGCGTCGCCATGGGCGGCGACGGTCAGGTGACCATGGGCGACACCGTCATGAAGGGATCGGCGATGAAGGTGCGCAAACTGCGCGACGGCAAGGTCCTCGCCGGCTTCGCGGGGTCCGTGGCGGACGCCTTCACGCTCTTCGAGAAGTTCGAGGAGAAGCTCGAGCGCTACCCCGCCAACCTGCCCAAGGCGGCCGTGGAGCTCGCCAAGGACTGGCGCACGGACCGCTACCTGCGCCGCCTCGAAGCGCTGCTCGTGGTCGCGAACGCCAAGCACATGTTCCTGATCGGGGGCGACGGGAACGTCATCGAACCGGACGATGAGGTCGTCGCCATCGGCAGCGGCGGCGCGTACGCGCTGGCCGCCGCGCGCGCGCTGCAGGCGCACTCCGAGCTGGACGCCGCGGCACTGGTGCGCCGGGCGTTGGAGATCGCCGGCGACATCTGCATCTACACGAACCAGCAGATCACCGTGCTGGAGCTCGACTAGCCATGGATCCGCGCGACGCGAAGGAGATCGAGGAGAAGGCCGGTTCCGCGGAGGCGACCGTCGAAGGATCGTCCGACGGAGCAGCGCAGGGAGCCACGCCTCCGGATCTTCCCTGGCTGGATGAGCTGAGCCCGCGGCAGATCGTCGCGGAGCTGGACAAGTACATCGTCGGCCAGGACGCCGCCAAGAAGGCCGTCGCCATCGCGCTCCGCAACCGCTGGCGCCGCCAGCAGGTGGACGAGGAACTGCGGCCCGAGATCGTACCCAACAACATCATCATGATCGGCCCCACGGGCGTGGGGAAGACCGAGATCGCCCGCCGGTTGGCGCGACTCGCCGGCGCGCCCTTCGTTAAGGTCGAGGCGTCCAAGTTCACCGAGGTCGGCTATGTCGGGCGGGATGTCGAGTCGATCGTGCGCGACCTGGTGGACGTCGGCATCAATCTCGTCCGCGATGAGCGCGAGATGGAGGTCGAGGAGATGGCGGCGAACCGCGCGGAGGAGCGCATCCTCGACCTGCTGCTGCCGCCGCCGCCCGCGTCCGGGGCCCCGGGCCGCGGCGATGCGGGCGCGGACGGCGTGGACGGCGCACGGACCGAAGGCGACCAGGCGGCTTCGACGCCGTTCATCGTCAGCACGAGCGGCGCCGTCCAGCGCGGCGACGACCCCGCCGTAGACGTCGGCGAGAGCTCTGACCCGTCCCCGGCGGACCCGCTCGTCGCTCGCCGCGCCCGGACCCGCGAGAAGCTGCGGGGCCTCCTGCGGGACGGGAAGCTCGAGGAGCGTTACCTGGATCTGGAAGTGCAGCAGTCGCTGCCGATCGAGAACATGATGATGCCGATGGGCGGCGAGGGCATGGACTTCAACTTCACCGAAATGCTGTCGGACATGCTGCCCAAGAAGAAGAAGCGGCGCAGCGTGACCGTGACCGAGGCGCGGCGCATCCTGATCCAGGAGGAGCTGGACAAGCTCGTTGACATGGACGAGGTGGTGAACGAGGCGCTCGCCCGCGTCGAGGAGATGGGGATCGTGTTCCTCGACGAGATCGACAAGGTCGTGGGGGATCGCGGCGGCCATGGGCCCGACGTGAGCCGCGAGGGCGTGCAGCGCGACCTCCTTCCGATCGTGGAGGGGAGCACCGTCGGCACCAAGTACGGCCTCGTGCGCACCGACCACGTCCTCTTCATCGCGGCCGGCGCGTTCCACGTCGCCAAGCCCGCCGACATGATCCCGGAGCTACAGGGCCGCTTCCCGATTCGCGTCGAGCTGTCGGCGCTGGGCGAGGAGGACTTCGTTCGCATCCTGTCAGAGCCGCGCAATGCGCTGCTCCGGCAATACGAGGCGCTCGCCTCGACGGAAGGCGCGACGCTCCGCTTCACCGACGACGGCGTTGCGGAGATCGCCCGGGTCGCGGCCGAGGTCAACGAGCAGATGGAGAACATCGGGGCCCGGCGCTTGCACACCGTGCTCACCACTCTGCTGGAGGATCTGCTCTTCGATCTTCCCGAGGTGGAGGCCGAGAGGTTGACGATCGACGCCGCGACCGTGCAGGACCGGCTCGCGTCGATCGTGCGCGACGACGACCTGCGACGCTACATCCTGTAAATGGCCCACATCCTGGAACCGAGCACGACCGCGTCCGGCGGCGAGAAGGCCGGCGTCCGACATTTCCTGGCCATCGCCGACCTCACCCGCGAGGAGCTTTACGGCCTGCTGACGCTGGCCCGTGACCTGAAGGCGGGCGCTTCGGCCGATCGGTCCCTCGCCGGCAGGACACTGGCGATGATCTTCACCAAGAGCTCGACGCGCACGCGCGTGTCGTTCGAGACCGCCATGGTCCAGCTCGGCGGGCACGCGCTGTTCCTGTCGTCGCGAGACATCCAGCTGGGGCGGGGCGAGCCGATCCGCGACACCGCGCGGGTCCTCTCGCGCTACGTCGACGGCATCATGATCCGCACGTTCGACCACGACGACGTCATGGAGATGGCGAAGTACGCGTCGGTCCCCGTGATCAACGGCCTGACCGACCTGCTTCACCCCTGCCAGCTCATGGCGGATCTGATGACCGTGCAGGAGCAGGTCGATGAGGATCTGGGCGGGTTGCGGGTGGCGTGGATCGGCGACGGGAACAACATGGCCAACTCCTGGCTCAACGCGGCCGGTCGGTTCGGATTCGAGCTGCGCATCGCGTGCCCGGAAGGCTACGAGCCGGATGCCATCACGCTCCAGCGCGCGCGCGCCGCGACGAGCATCCGGCTCACGCGCGACCCCTCCGAGGCGGCGGAAGGCGCGCACGTGGTCACCACCGACGTGTGGGCCTCCATGGGGCAGGAGGAGGAGGCGATCGAGCGCGCGGCGGCGTTCGCCGGCTTCCAGGTGGACCAGCGCCTCATGGACCTCGCGGAGGACGGCGCGATCTTCCTGCACTGTCTGCCGGCGCACCGCGGCGAGGAAGTGACGGAGGAGGTCTTCGAGGGGCCGCGCTCCTTCGTATTCGACGAGGCGGAGAACCGGCTGCACGCGCAGAAAGCCCTGCTGATGCGGCTGATGGGGGAGGGGACCGACCGGCTCACCTGACGCAGCCGGCGTTCGGTTGCCCGGCTCGTCACGCCGCCCCTACTATCGCCCGCCCGACCGGACCACCCGATCCATGCGAGCTTCCATGCACGCCGAGGCAGACCAGGATCTCCGCGCGACGCCGCTCCACCAGGAACACCTGGACCTCGGCGCCAAGATGGTGCCCTTCGCGGGCTACGCGATGCCCGTCCAGTACCCGACCGGGATCGTCGCGGAGCACGAGGCGGTTCGCTCCGGCGCGGGACTGTTCGACGTCTCGCACATGGGTGAGCTGTGGATCCGGGGGCCCGAGGCGCTTCGACTGATCCAGCACGTGCTGACCAACGACGCGGCCTCGATCGAGGTCGGCCAGGCGCAGTACACGGCGCTCTGCCGCGAAGACGGCGGCGTGCTGGACGACTGCCTGCTCTACCGCCTGGCGGACGCGTGGCTCCTGGTCGTGAACGCGTCCAACCTCGACAAGGACCGCGAGTGGATCCGCGCCCACGCCGGGGCCTTCGACGCGGAGGTGGAGGACCGCTCGGACGCGACCGCGCTCCTCGCGCTGCAGGGACCGCGGGCGTCCGGGATCCTGGCGCCGCTTGCCTCCATCGACCTGGGCAGGATCGGCTACTATCGCTTCGCGCAGGGCTCCGTGGGCGGACGAGACGCGCTCATCGCACGCACGGGCTACACCGGGGAGGATGGGTTCGAGCTCTACCTGGCCAACGAGGACGCCGTCCCGGTGTGGCGCAGCCTGCTGGACGGCGGCGCCGTCCCGGCCGGGCTGGGCGCCCGGGACTCGCTGCGCCTGGAAGTGGGGTACGCGCTGTACGGCAACGACCTGGACGAAGAGCACGACGCCATCGAGTCGGGCCTCGGGTGGGTGGTGAAGCTGGACAAGGGCGACTTCATCGGCCGCGACGCCCTCGCCAGGCGCAAGGCGGAGGGGCCGAGCCCTCGCCTCGTGGGCTTTCGCCTGTCCGAGCGCGGCATCCCCCGGCCCGGCTACGAAATCGCGGTGGGCGAGGACGTCGTGGGCGTCGTCACGAGCGGGGTGCACTCGCCTTCGCTCGGCTGCGGAATCGGCATGGGGTACGTCGACCGGGAGCACGCCGGGAAGGGGTCGCTCCTCCAGATCCTGATCAGGGGCAAGCCGGTCGCGGCCCAGGTCGAGCGTCCGCCCTTCTACAAGGGCGGCTCGATCCAACGGTGAGCACCGCGACGCGGCTGGCGATCCTGACGGTTTCCGACGGGGTCACGACCGGTCACAGGGAGGACCGCAGCGGCGATCTCATCGCGGCATGGGCCTCGGAGCGTGGATACGCCGTGGCGCACCGCGAGGTCGTGCCCGACGAGATCGCGCGCATCGCGCCCCTGCTCGCGGAGTGGTGCGATGGCGGGTCGGTCGACGTCGTCCTCACCACGGGCGGGACCGGATTCACGGACCGCGACGTGACCCCCGAGGCGACGCGGCCGCTGGTCGAGCGCGAGGCGCCTGGGCTGGCGGAGGCGATACGCAGGCGCGGCGTCGCACAGACGCCATACGCGGTCCTCTCGAGGGGCCTCGCGGGCATCCGCGGCCGGACCCTGCTCGTCAACCTCCCCGGAAGCACCGGCGGCGTTCGCGACGGGATCGCGGTGCTCGACGAGGTGCTCGGCCACGCCGTGGAGCTGCTGCGCGGAGGGCGAGCCGACCACACGCCCCCCGCGTAGGAAGTCGCCGAGCAGGTAGCTGCTGGCTCAGGCGACCGCCCTGCGCGCCAGCGCCCGGTCCCCGGATCCTCGCCCGCCACCAGCGACCGCCAGCGCGCCTTCTGGGCGCCGTGCGCGAACATGATCGCGGCCAGGGGAAGGCGCAGGATGGCGGGAGTAGGCGAGTCGCTCGTCGCCAGGAGCTTCTGCCAGAGCCTCGTCATGGACGGCGGTGGCGGAGAATCGGCTTTTCCGACAGCTTTGACGCCCGGTGCGACCCCGGCGAACGGACCGATCACCCGCGCGGCGCGACCGCTACCGTCCCGCGCACGAGCCAGGCGAGGTAGCCTCATCGCTTCCAGCAACGAGACGATCCTGATCACGACGGTCGACCTCGAGTCCGCCGTGCCGCTCCGCGACGGCTTCTCCGAAGCGGGGTTCGACACCGAGTTGCTCACGCGCGAGGAGTCGGTCGCGGACTACCCGGAGAGCGCCCTGCTGATTCTGACCGGCGACCTGCGCCGGCCGGCCGCGCGCCGGCGGGTCGAGGAGGCCCGCGACCAGGATCACCTGCCCGTCCTGGGCCTCGCCGCCTCTGAGGCCGAGGCCGCTGCGTGCCGCGATCTGGGACTGGCGCTGTGCCTGGGCAGGCCCGTCGACGTCCGCGAGGCGGTTGCCGAGGGTCGGCGGATGATCGAGCGCCGCCGCCTGCGGCGCATCACCGGCATCGTGGGCGAGACGGAAGCGATGCAGGAGGCGCTCGAGCGCGTGGTGCAGTTCGCGCCCGTCGATGCCACGGTGCTGGTCACCGGCGAGAGCGGGACCGGCAAGGAGCTGATCGCCCGGGGCATCCACGCGCTGTCGGCGCGACGCCACCGCCCGTTCATCGCCGCGAACGTCGCCGCCCTCCCCGAGACCATCCTGGAATCGGAGCTCTTCGGCCACGAGAAGGGCGCCTTCACCGGAGCGATCGCGCAGCGCAAGGGCCTCTTCGAGCTCGCGCACAAGGGGACGCTCTTCCTGGACGAGATCGGCGAGATGCCGATGACCACCCAGACCAAGCTCCTGCGGGTGCTGGAGGAGCGGGAATTCCTCCGGGTGGGCGGGGAGACGCCCATCCGGGTCGACGTCCGCGTGATCACCGCGACCAACCGGGATCTGCGCGCGCTCGCCGAGTACGGCCAGTTCCGGCGCGATCTCTACTTCCGTCTGAACGTGCTGCACATCGCCATGCCGCCGTTGCGCGAGCGGCTGGCCGACATCCCCCTGCTGGCCGAAGCCTTCGCCCGCGAGGTAGCGCAGCGTCACGACCGCGAGCCGGTGACCCTCTCACCGGAGGCGGTGGAGCTGCTGCGGGGCTACGACTGGCCCGGCAACATCCGCGAGCTGCGCAACCTGGTGGAGTCGATGGGGGTGCTCTTTCCCGGGCGGGCGATCCACCCGGAGGACCTGCCGAGCCAGATCCGCTCGGGGTCCGGGCGCCGTTCCGTGCCGGCCCGTCTGCCGCCGGAGGCCTCGACCGATGGACTGCGGCCGGAGCTGGAGTTCGTATTCCGGACGCTGGTCGACCTGCGCGTCGATCTGGAGGACCTGAGGGACCGCTTCGACGCCTTCCGCCGCGAACGGGCGATCGGCGGCAGCGGCGCGCCCCTTCTCACCGCGGGCCTCGACGGCGGCGTCGAGGTACTGGACGCCGAGGAAGTCCCGATCGACGAGGCGGGCGACGAGCCCGGCGTGAGGGACGATGAGCCGGCGGCGGCCGAGGCACGGGGCGAGGAAGTCGCCGTCGAGGCCCGCGACGAAGAGGACCGGGCCGGCGATACGATGGCGGGGGAGCCGGAGGCCTCCATCGACCTGGACGGCGTGGTCGTCTACCGACCCGGGATGACCCTGGAGGACCTGGAGCGCGAGGCCATCACGGCGGCCCTGGCGGACGTCAAGGGCAACCGGCGCAAGGCGGCCGAAGCGCTGGGCATCGGCGAGCGAACGCTGTACCGCAAGATCAAGCAGTACGACATCCCGCTGTAAACGCGTCGCGCTAGCCGCCGCCCTCGCCCGACTCCCGCGCGGCCTCGGCCTGCGAGCGCGCCCGCGCCCGCTCCTCCTGTAGCACGCGGATCGTCGTCTCCCAACCGTCGTTGCGCTCGCCCTCGTACTCGAGCGACAACGGGATCTCCAGGTCGATGCCCTCCTCGTAGGCGTAGACGGCGAACTGCTGCTGCTGCTGCTGGAGCTGCTGCCGGCCCCACTCGGGCGTGACCGGCAGGATGGCCAGCGGCTGCATGAGCCGTCCCTGCTGGAACAGCCAGACCTCCTCCGGCTCGTAGGTCACGTCCTTCTCGTAGCTGAAGAACGACACCAGGAAGAGCGACGGGTCGCCGGTGCCCGACTTGCGCGCTGCCTCCTCCCGGCGCGTCGTCGCGAGCCCGTGGAGGCGGGCGTAGGTGTCCGGAGCCGTGAGCCGGGTGACCGACTCGTCGAGGGGAGTGACCTTCAGGAGCAGCGGCCCCGTGCGAAGCCGGATCGACGCTTCGTCCTGTTTGAGGGTGCCGAACCCCGGGGGGACGAACGTGGCCTCCGACTCCTGGGCACGCTCGGGGGCCGGCGCCTGACCCTCGGCGCCACCGCCCGAGCACGCGGTGGCGAGTACGAGGCCCAGCAGCGCGATGCCTTTCTTCACGTCGTTCCTCCCACGGTGGGGTTCTCGGCGGCGGCGCCATCGGAATCTCCGGGACCGTCGCCCACGATCAACTGTTCGAGCGCCGCCAGCAGCTCCTCTCGGCCCTCGCCGGTCTGCGATGAGAAGGGCAGGATCTGCTCTTCGTCCACTTCGAGCTCTCGCACCACCCGGGCCACGCTGGCCGCCCGCGCGGCGGGTCGAAGCTTGTCCATCTTGGTCGCGGCCACCAGCACCGGCAGACCGGTGGCGGCCAGGAACTCCATCATCCGCCGATCGTCGGGCTTGGGTCCGTGGCGCGCGTCGACCAGCTGCACGACACCGCGGAGGCGCCCGGACTCGGCCAGGTAGTGATCGATCGTCCGACCCCATGCCTCGCGGACCTCGTCGGGGACGCGCGCGAATCCGTACCCTGGCAGGTCGACCAGGTGGAACACCAGGTCGGCGCCCCCCGTCTCCGCGCTCGCGGTGCCCGCCTCCGCCGGCGCCTCGGGCCTGGCCCGGACGCGGTAGAAGTTGACCTCGCGGGTCTTACCCGGCCGGGCGGACACGCGTGCCATCTGCGTCCGGGTCCTGCCGAGGATCCGGTTGATCAGGCTGGACTTGCCCACATTGGATCGGCCGGCGAACGCGACCTGGGGCAGGGGATCGGCGGGGGGAGCGCCACCGGGCGCGCCGATGGCGCCGTCGAACTCGACGGAGAGGATGCGCATGGGGTCAGGTACTCCGGCGGCCGCGGGTCGGTCCCAGGTGGCGCGGGCGATTCCCCCGCGGCCCGGCGGCCGCAGACCTGCTACGCCTCGCGCTTGGTCTGCTCTGGGTGCAGGACCAGCAGCGGAGGAATGGCGTCGTTGACCGCTTCCTGCGTGATCACGACCTCCCGGACGTCCTCGCGCGAGGGCAGATCGAACATCACGTCCCGCATCAGGTCCTCGAGCACCGCCCGGAGACCTCGCGCGCCGGTGCCGCGCTCGATGGCCTTGCGCGCGACCGCGCGCAGGGCGTCGGTGTCGAACGTCAGGCCGACGTTCTCCAGCTCGAACATCTTCTGGTACTGCTTGACCAGGGCGTTCTTGGGCTCCTGGAGGATGCGGACCAGTGCGTCCTCATCGAGCGATTGCAGATTCACCATGGCCGGGAGCCGGCCGACGAGCTCGGGAATCAGGCCGAAGCGGAGAAGGTCCTCGGGCTCGACCCCGGCGAAGGGGTCGTCGGGGTCGGTCGCGCCCGCGACCTCCTCACCGACGAAGCCGATGCGGCGCTTGCCCACCCGCGACTCGATGATCTTCTCCAGACCGTCGAACGCGCCCCCGCAGATGAACAGGATGTTGCGCGTGTTGATCTGGATGTACTCCTGCTGCGGGTGCTTCCGACCGCCCTGGGGCGGCACCGAAGCCACCGTGCCTTCCAGGATCTTGAGCAGCGCCTGCTGGACTCCCTCGCCCGACACGTCGCGCGTGATGCTCGGATTCTCCGACTTGCGCGCGACCTTGTCGATCTCGTCGATGTAGACGATGCCGCGCTCGCATTCGGCGATGTTGAAGTCGCCCGCCTGCAGCAGCCGGACCAGGATGTTCTCGACGTCCTCCCCGACGTAGCCCGCCTCCGTGAGGGTGGTGGCATCGGCGATCGTGAAGGGCACCTGGAGGATACGCGCCAGGGTCTGGGCCAGCAGCGTCTTGCCGACGCCGGTCGAGCCGAGCAGCAGGATGTTCGACTTCTCGATCTCGACGTCGTCGAGCTGCCCGTGGTGGTTGACCCGCTTGTAGTGGTTGTAGACGGCGACGGAAAGCGACCGCTTCGCGTCTTCCTGGCCGATCACGTACTCGTCCAGGACGTCCTTGATCTCCTGCGGCACGGGCAGCGTGGGGACCGCTTCGGCCGCCTCACGCTCCTCTTCTTCGGCGAGGATCTCGTTACAGAGCGACACGCACTCGTTGCAGATGTAGACCGAAGGACCGGAGATGAATTTCTTCACCGCGTCCTTCGATTTTCCGCAGAAGGAACATCGCAGGTGCTTGTCGCTAGGCATGGCTGCTCGTCGTCCTAGTCGCTGTCGCGCTTGCCGTTTTCTATGTCGACGACGTCCGCCCGCTTGGTGACGACGTTGTCGATGATGCCGTACTCCAGCGCCTCCTCGGGACTCATGAACCGGTCCCTGTCGACGTCGTCCGCGATTTTCGCGACGTCCTGTCCGGTGTGGTTCGCAAGAATTTGGTTGATGCGCGCCCGGGCGTACAGGATTTCCTTCGCCTGGATCTCGATGTCGGCGGCGGTTCCCTGAGCCCCGGACGAGGGCTGATGGATCATGATACGGGAGTTGGGCAGGGCGCTGCGCTTGTCTTCCGCGCCGGCCGCGAGGAGGACCGCGCCCATGGACGCCGCGATCCCGACGCACATGGTCGCGACCGGGGCGCTCAGGTACTGCATCGTATCGTAGATCCCCAGTCCCGCGTAGACGCTACCGCCGGGCGAGTTGATGTACAGGTAGATATCCCGCTCGGGATTGTCCGCCTGCAGGAAGAGCATCTGCGCGATGATCACGTTCGCGACATCGTCGTTGATCGGCGTGCCCAGAAAGATGATCCGGTCCATCAGCAGGCGGCTGAAGATGTCGTAGCTGCGCTCGCCCCTGCTGGTGCGCTCGATCACGTACGGCGGGTAAATCGGCATCTAGTTCCTCATCGGTGTCCGCGGTGTGCCGGCGCACACCTGACCCTGTCGCAGACGGTGCTCCCCCACGAAGCCCGTCACTCGTCCCCCGTTGCCTGCTCCACCGTCGACTGCTCCGAAAGCCACGCGAAGACCTTCTCCTCGGTCATCGCGTCCACCACCGCGTCGAGCCTCTTCGACGCCCGCAGCTCCCTTCGGACCTCCTCGAGCGTCCGTTGGTTCCGCTCGGCGATCTCGCCGAGTCGCGCGTCCACTTCCTCCGCCGTTGGGGCGAGCGCCTCTCGCTCGCCGAGCCTCTCGAGGATCAGCATTCGCCGGAGGGCCCGCTCGGCGGCCGGACGCGCCGCCTGGCGCACCTGTGCCAGCTGCTCCGGGTCGGCGTCCTCGGACGCCGGGATCAGACCCGCAACGTAGCGGTCGACCATGGTTTTCGGGACCTCGAACGGATTCGCCTCGATCACGCGCTCGATGAGGGCCTGGTGGACGGCGCGGTCGCTCTCGCGCTCGGCCTCCCTCTCCAGATCCTCGCGGACCCGGGCGCGTAGATCCGCGAGCGTCTCGAAGTCGCCGAGCGCCTGCGCGAAGGCGTCGTCGAGCTCGGGGCGCCGCGGTCGGCGCGCGGCGACCAGTTCCAGCCGGATCCGCCGCTCCTCCATTTCCTGGACGCCTTCCTCGTCCCGCGCGTCACCGGGCCGGCCCGGGGTCTTCACGATGAACTCTCCCGACGCTCCGACCTCCAGCGAGCGGATCGCCTCCTCCACGTCCGGCACGGCCTCGTTCCGCCCCAGCGTGAGCTCGTAGCCCCTCGGCTCGCCCTCCGCACCATCATCGAGAAGCGGTGTGATCCGCACCACCACGATGTCGCCGTCCTCGGGGCTGCCGGACTCCAGTGGCTCGCCCTCGGCTTGCTCGTCTCGCAGGCGCTCGATCACTCGCTCGACCTCGTTGTCGTCCACGGTGATCGCCGGCCGCTCGACGGTGAAGCCTCCCGTGCGCGCCAGCTCGATGGTGGGACGGACGTCGAACTCGACGTCGAAGGTGAGGTCGGCGCCCTCATCGTAGTCGACCCGGCCGATCGCGCCTTCGCTTATGGGCTCGAAGCCCTGCTCGGCTAGCGCCTCCCGGAAGGCACTTTCGATCAGCCGCTCGACCACGCGCTGCTCGATGGTGTGCCCGTAGTGGCGCTCCAGGACGGCCTGGGGCACGTGTCCCTTGCGGAAGCCCGGCAAGCGGACCGACTGCGCGATGGAACGCGAAACGGCCCGTCTTTCTCGCGACACGCGGTCGGCGGGCACGGTGATGGTCAGGCGGCGCGCCCAGGCTCCTGGCTCGTCGACGGACACCTTCAGATCGGTCGTGGACACGACATCCTCGTTGCGGCCTCGGCGCATCGCCGGCGTGCGCTCATTGCTGGCGGCGACTTCGTGACGCCGCGTCGTCCATGCGAAAGGGGGGACTCGAACCCCCACGGGCAAGCCCACGAGATCCTAAGTCTCGCGCGTCTACCA
>DATHRK010000015.1:0-85350 GCA_035465395.1 Longimicrobiales bacterium
GACGACGTCGGCGGAGGACGGCCCCTCGTGAATCGGTTTGGCGCCGAACCACAGGCGTTTTCGCTCAACAGACCAACCCGATAGGTTCGTCGACCCGGTTCGATACGTTCCGCGTCGGGCGCGACGTCAGCGTCGCGTCGACGCAAGAGGCCTGGCCCCCTAGCAGAACGAGACCAAGTAATGCGCCTTTCTCCCCGACGCACGTCGACCCTTCTCGCCCTCGCAGCGCTGGCCGCGGCGTGCTCCGAAGGACCCGTTACCCCGGAGCCCGTTCCAGACCTCGCCAGAGGCGCGGCCCCCGGGCACCTCGAGGGGCCCTACGAGTTCGCGCCCCCCGTCTTCGACATCGCCGCGGCGCCCGACGGTGGCATCCTCGTCGCCGAGTTCACCACCATCAAGCAGGTACGCGGTGACCGTGTGGTGGGCTTGAACGAAGTGCCCACGTTGCCGGGCCTCGCGGTCAACGGGCTCGCGGCGAGCGGCCGGGGCTCGATCATGGCAACGAGCGGCGCGGGCGACCTCGCGATGGGAGCAGGTCTGTGGCACGTGACGCCTGGCCGCGTGGAGCTCGTGGGCGACATCGAGGCGTTCGAGACAGCCTCGGACCCCGACGCCTTCTTCGGCCCGATGTGGAAGAACCAGGCGTGCGAGGAGAACCCGGACCAGGGGTTCAGCGCGGGACCGCAGTCCAACCCCTACCACGTCGCGATGGAGTCCGGAGGGAGCGCGATCGTCGCCGACGCCGCCGGCAACACGGTCCTCGCGATCGGACGGAACGGCGCCATCGAGCTGGTGGCGGTGCTGACTCCCCCGGTCGATGGGAACGACGACTACCGCGTGCTCTTCCCGCTCGACGACACGACCGACTGCTACGTGCAGCCGGTCGCAACGTCCGTCGCCATCGACGCCGACGGCGCCATCTACGTCGGCGAGCTCACCGGTGCGCCCTCGGTCCCCGAGTGGTCGCGGGTGTGGCGGGTCGAGCCGGGCGCGCGGGGCGTCGTGTGCCCGTCGGCCGACTGCACGGAGGTCCTTTCCGGGTTGACCTCGGTGATCGACCTGGAGTTCGGGCCGGACGGCCACCTCTACGTCGTCGAATTCGACGAGAACGGCTGGCTCGCCGCCATCCTCGGCAATCCGGGGGGCGGCACGATCAACCGCTGCGACGTCGTGGCGGGTACGTGCGAGGTGGTCGAAGGGGGGCTCTCCGTGCCCGGCGCCATCGCGTTCGACAAGCGGGGCGACATGTGGGTCCTCGAAAGCGGCACATTCGCTCCGACGGTGCGGCGGGTGGACGCCGGCTAGTCGGCGTCCGGGGACTGCTGGCGGCGGCACCGGGCGGTGCCGCCGCCATGACCATCAGTTGACCAGGCCGCCGATCCCGATGCCCAGCCGGAACTGGTTGAGGTCGACGGGATCGAAGAACTCATCTCCGCCGCCGATGAACCAGCGGGCGTACCCGGCTTCGAACCTCACGGCCAGCCCCGGGGGGAGCAGCACGCGGTAGCCGACGGCGGCTCCCAGCGAGAAGCTGTTGTCCTCGTCGCCGTCCCGGATCCAGGCCCCATTCGCCGCGACATACGGCGAACTGTCCTCTCCCCCGGAGAAGTAGTAGCCCAGTTGGGTCCCCAGGCGCCCCACCCACTCGGTGTCCCCGCTGCCGTTCACGACGACGACGCCGAGATGCGGCTCGATGGCGAGCTGCGGAGTGGCGAAAAACGTGGCGTAGACGTTCGCGGTGGGGAGGAACAGGCCGTCACCCGGGAGGCCGAAGATCGTCAGATCGTCGCCTTCCGCCGTGAAGACGCTGAGCCCCGAAGCCATACCGACTTCGGTGGACTGTGCGCTGACCGCGGTGGGGGTTGCGGCCATGACGAGCGCGAGCAGCAGCTTGCGTCCATTCATCGGAACCTCCGTCTGCACAGGTAAGCTCGGGCCGCGGATTCGGCCCGTGGGTGAGAGGATGCTGCGTCGGGCGGGACAGACGGACCGTGCGGGGGACGTAGCTCCGGTCCCGAGGCTACGTAGGTCCGACCGTCCCGCCTACCAATCTACACTCCTGCGCCCGCCGTGCGTTCTCTTCGTGTCGACGCGGCGACCGCTCCGGGGTCGAGCGTCGGGCGCTGCTCACCAGATCGCAGCGCGATCCCCAGCACCTCCCCGAGGTCGTCCGCGAGATGGACGGTCATGTCGTCGCGCACCGCGTCGGGCACGTCCTCCATCAAGTCGGCCTCGTTGCGGCGGGGGATGATCACCTCCCGGATGCCAGCCCGGTAGGCTCCGAGCACCTTTTCCTTTACCCCGCCGATCGGCAGCACGCGGCCGGACAGGGTGATCTCGCCGGTCATCGCCACGTCGGCACGCACGGGCCGATGGGACAGCGAGGACACGAGGGCCGTGGCCATGGTCACGCCGGCCGAGGGTCCGTCCTTGGGCACCGCGCCGGCGGGCACGTGGACGTGGATCTCGATGTCCTTCAGCTTGTCGTCGGGGATGCCCAGCCGGTCGTGGTTGGTGCGCGCGTACGTGAGCGCAGCCCGCGCCGACTCCTTCATGACGTCCCCGAGCTGGCCGGTCAGGAGGAGCTGCTCCTTGCCGTCGCTGTGGCTCGCTTCGACGAACAGGATGTCGCCGCCCATCGGTGTGTAGAACATCCCGGTGGCGACGCCCACCGTGTCCTCGGCGGCCTTCTGCTCCGGATGGACGCGCGCGCGCCCCAACAGCTCGCGCACGCCCTCGGCGTCGATCTCGATGCGCTCGGCCTCATCGGCGGCGATGCGACGCGCGGCCTTGCGGGCGAGCTTGCCCAGCTCCCGCTCGAGCTGCCTCACCCCGGCCTCGCGGGTGTACTCGATGATCACGCGCCCGACGGCGTCGTCGGTGACCTCCAGCTGCTCCCCGGAGAGGCCGTTTTCATCCTGCTGCCTCGGCAGGAGATAACGCTTGGCGATCTCCAGCTTCTCGCGCTCGGTGTAGCCCGAGAACTCCACGGTCTCCATGCGATCCAGCAAAGGCGCCGGAATCCGCTCCCGGTAATTGGCCGTCGCGATGAAGAGCACCTCGGAGAGGTCGAAGGGGATCCCCAGGTAGTGATCGACGAAGCTGTGGTTCTGGGCGGGGTCCAGGACCTCGAGCAGGGCCGATGACGGGTCGCCCTGCATCGACACTCCGAGCTTGTCCACCTCGTCCAGGAGGAATACCGGGTTCTTCGTTCCGGCCTGCTTCATCCCCTGGATGATCCGACCCGGCATCGCGCCGACGTACGTCCGCCTGTGGCCGCGGATGTCCGCCTCGTCGCGAGCGCCTCCCAGCGCGATGCGTACGTACTTCCGTCCGAGCGCCCGGGCGATGCTCTGTGCGATCGATGTCTTGCCGACGCCCGGAGGGCCGACGAAGAGCAGAATGGGACCGCGCCCCACGGCGCGCGCCTTGGCGCGGCACGGGTCGTCCGACTCGGGCTCGGCGTCGTCATCCCCGTCGAGGTCGTCGTCGATGTCGATGCCGAGGTCGTCCCGGTCGGCGACATCGAGGGCTCCGTCGCCCTCCTCCGAGGCCTTCGGCCCGGGGTCCCCGGCGCTCGCTTCCCGTTCCGCGCGCTCCATCTGGAGCTTGCGTACGGCGAGGAACTCCAGGACCCGATCCTTCACGTCCTCCAGGCCGTAGTGATCCTCGTGCAGCACGCGCTCGGACTCGGCCAGGACGATCTCGTCATCGGTGCGCTCGTTCCACGGCAGCTCGGTGACCCACTCCAGGTAGGTCCGAATGACCTGATACTCGGCCGACTGCGGGCTGGTGCGCTCGAGGCGGCCCAGTTCGCGCTCGACCTCCTGGCGCGCGGCCTCGCCCAGCTCGAGGGCTTCGATGCGAGCCCGCAGCTCCTCGACGTCGTCGCCCTCCGCTTCGCCGAGCTCCTTCTGGATGGCCTTGAGCTGCTCGCGCAGCACCACCTCCCGCTGCTTCTCGCCGAGCTCCTCCTGCACCTGCGCCTGGATCTCCTCCTGCGCTTCCAGGCGGAGCAGGTCCCGCTCGACCTCGTAGAGGACGCGCCGCATCCGCTCCTCGACCTGGAGCATCGCGAGCAGCTCCTGCTTCTCCTCGGCCGGCAGGTCGAGGTAGAAGGCGACGAGGTCGGCGAAGTCGGCCGACGACTCCACGCCCTGGATGAGCTGCTTCAGCGCCTCGGCGGGAATGCCGCGTCTGCGTCCCAGCTCGGCCGCGCGCTCGCGCAGCTCCTTGTCCAACGCCTGGAACGCCGCGTCGCTCTCGTCGAGCGGCACCTCCTGCTCCACGGGCAGGACCACCGCCTCGAGCATGCGATCGCCGGACGGGCGATACTCGAGCGCTACTCCGCGCTCCTCTCCGTGCAGGATCAGCTGCAGGCCGCCGCGGATCTTCTGAGCCTGGACGATGCGCACGATCACGCCCATCTCGTGGAGCAACTCGGGACGCGGATCGTCGATGTTCTCCTTCTGGCACACCGCGAAGAGACGCCGCTCGCCGTCCAGGACCTTCCGAATCGCCTCGACGGTGCCCGGCCGGCCGGCCGATATCGGCACGGCCACGCCGGGGAAGACCACGGTGTCGCGCAGGGGTACCACGGGCAGGGTGACGCGCTCGGCCATCTCGTTTCCTCTCGAAGACCCCGCATCGGACGATACGGCCGTCCTGGCGGGATGTATGCTCGGTCTCACGTGTGAACGCGATTAATGAGCAGGTAGCTTGCCAGAGCGTAGACGGTCGACTAGAAAGCAGGCGGGACGGGGCAATCCGGACGCTCGGCGGGCCCACCTGCTCCGCCGGGCTGGCGACGCCCTCTGGCCACTGTCAGATCGGCAGAAGAGAAGACGGCACGGGAGGTTCGGTGAGGTACCCAGGAACCGCACTGATCGTCGCGCTGGCGGCGATTTCGACGACAGGAGCAACCCGCCAGCTCGCTGCGCAGGAGCTCACCGTCGATCCACGAGCGGGCCTCAGCGTGCCCGTGGGAGGCCTCGGCTCGAGGGTGGACGTCGGCGTGGCGGCCGGCCTTGGCGTGACGATGCGGGTGCATCCGCGATGGAGCATCCGTGCGGACGTCGCGGTGGAGGACTACGAAGGCGGATTCGACGCGTTCGCGGGGCCTGGAGAGGACCTCCCCCTGACCCTCGAGGGCGCGCGGGTGTGGCGTTACGAAGTCGGCGTCGAAGCCGACGCCATCGTGCCGGGACTCGTCCCGCTCACGGTCGTCGTGGGGGCCGGGATCGGGGGCGCGTCGCTGCGCGCCATCTCGCCTTCCGACGCCTCGCTGCGAGGCGACCATCCGGGCGCGCAGGCCGACGTGAAGGTCGGCTGGGACTTCTCGCGCAGGTGGAACGCCTTCGCGGGGCTGGAGGCCGCCGCCGTGTTCACCGGCGACGCCGATGCGGGCTCGGCCGCGAGGTCGCTCGGAGGTGGCACGATCTGGGCATTCCCGCTGACCGTGGGGGTGCGGTTGCGGCTGTATTGAGGGCCGCCTGCGTCACGGTACGGCTTGAGGTCATCGGGCGTTCAGAGGAGGAGGTCCGCCGTTCGGAGTCCGTCGTCCGCCGTCGTCAGGTCGTCAGTCGCGCACGAAGGATGGTGACGGCCTCGCCCCCGAGGCGCACGCGGTCGGTCCCCGTCTCCACTCTGACGATGCCGCCGCGCGCCGAGGCCTGATATCCGACGACGGTGGCGCGGCCGAGACGTCCTGCCCAGTAGGGTCCCAAGCAACAGTGCGTCGACCCCGTGACGGGATCCTCGGGCACGCCGAACGCGGGCGCGAAGTACCGCGACAGGAAGTCGGCGTCTTCCCGGTCGGAGGGAGAGGAGACGATCGCGCCGCGCATGCCCAGGCGCGCCAGGTCCGGCATCGCCGGCGCGATCGATCGCAGCCGCGCCGGATCCTCGATCACCACCAGCTCGTCCAGGCGGTTGCGGCCGGCGTAGGCGACCTCCTCCGGTGCCAGACCCAGCGCCTCGAGCAAGCCGGGAGCGGGATCCCCGGCGGACGGCGGCTCGGCCGGGAAGTCGAGGACGATCCACCCACCGTCCCGCTCCGCTCCCAGGCGCCCGCTCAGCGTCGCGAACTCCAGCGCCGGGCCGTCGTCCAGACCGTCCTCCAGCAGCACGTGCGCCGCGGCCAGCGTGGCGTGGCCGCACAGATCCACTTCCGCCGCCGGCGTGAACCAGCGCAGGTCCCAGCCGTCTGTGCTGCGCCGCAGGAAGGCCGTCTCAGAGAGGTTCATCTCCCGCGCGACCGACTGGAGCCACGCGTCGGCCGGGTAGGCGTCCAGGACGCAGACCGCGGCAGGATTGCCCGCGAAAGGCGTGCTCGTGAACGCGTCCACCTGGACCAGGTCGACCGTTCGGGGC
The DNA here is from genome assembly GCA_035465395.1 of Longimicrobiales bacterium. Lineage (GTDB taxonomy): Bacteria > Gemmatimonadota > Gemmatimonadetes > Longimicrobiales > RSA9 > DATHRK01. The sequence continues at coordinate 6,373 of DATHRK010000015.1, forward strand.
GGGGGCACCTCGCCGGCTGCCGTCAACCGACGCCGTTGAAGATCCGATGCCAGCGCGCTTCCGTGATCAGGGGGAAGGGCGCCAGCGCATCGCGGTCGTAGCTGAAGTAGATGAAGAGGACGCGGCCCTTCAGCTCCCGCTGGTCCAGGAAGCCCCAGTAGCGGGAGTCGATGCTGTCATCGCGGTTGTCCCCCAGGACGAGCAGGTGCCCCTCGGGAACGACGACCGGGCCCCAGTCGTCGCGGGTGGGGCGGAAATCGGCGGGCCTGGCTCCGGGCACGAGATACGGCAGCTGCCAGTCCATCGTCGGGTCGCGCGGGTTGCCCGTGGGGTCGGAATGGCGCACGTACGGCTCGTCCACCCGCGCCCCGTTCCGGTACAGCTCCTTGTCGCGCATCGCGAGTGTGTCACCCGGCTCGCCCACGACTCGCTTCACCACGTCCAGCTCGGGGTTGTGCCTTCGAAAAACGACGATGTGGTCCCTGGCGGGTTCCGAATAGCCGGGCGTGCGCATGTCGGTGCCGGGAATTCGCGTTCCGTATGCCGCCTTGCTGATTGCCAGGAAATCGCCGACGAGGAGCGTCTGCTCCATGGAGCCCGAGGTGATGACGAACGTCTGGAACAGGAATGTCCGCATCAGGAGGAACAAGGGCACGGCGATCACGAGCGTCTTGCCCCACTCCGCCGCCCAGCCGCCGCGCTTGCCGTTGCCGTCCTCCGCGCCCTCGCCGGGGGGCGCCGAGCCCGGCTTGCCCTCGCCGGCCACCTTGCGCGGGCCGCGCCTGGCCTTCGCCGGCCGGGACGCCTCGGCCTCCTCGTGATCGCGCTCGGACGTTTTTTTGGGACTCACGTGGGCTCTTCGCCGATGTCGTCGTCTCGTACGCGGCATGCACGCTCCGCGCGCCGGCGCTGGCCGCGCTCGGAATGCCACGGTTCGGGGCGTCTACCCCGCGAGGGTGCGCCGGGTCGCCGACGGTGCCAGTTTGGCCGCACGCCGGGATCGGCGCCAGGGCGCCCGAGGCGCCACGTCGAGCCCGCTTCGCTCAACGCGACAGCCGCCCATCGAGCTTCGATGTTCGAAACGCCACCCACGTTTGTCGGACTCGCCGCGGCAGCAGCCGTCGTGGCCGCGTGCGCCAGCCAGCCGCCGCCCGCCTCCGCGCCGGTCGCGGAGCCGACGACGCTCGCGCAGACGCTGCCCCTCGGCGGGCGCGCGACCTACACCATCGTGGACTCGGCATACATCGAGGCCGACGGCGAGCGGGTCCGCTTCCGCACGCGCGTCGGCTACGAGGCCGAGGTGCGCATGCGCTTCCGCACCGATGGAGACGACCTCGTCGCGACGGCGTCGTTGTCCCGCCTGGAAGGCCTCCTCGAAAACCCGACGACCGGGACCGTCGCGACCTCCCTGGACGACGTCGACGGCGACTGGGTCGCGTCCATCGAACGGGACGGCACCGTCGTCTCCCTCGAGACCCCCGTGCTCACCGACCGCTTCCGGGAGGTGGTCGGCACCGAGGACCTGCTGCGCGGGCTGTTTGTGTCCCTCCCCGATGCGCCCGTGACGGAGGGTTCCCAGTGGGTCGACACGCTGCGGACCCGCGACGTGGGCGCGGGCGTACGTCGCACGACGACGATCGTTGCGCGGAGCCGCGTAGCCGAGCGCGCCACGGTGGCGGGGCGACCCGTTCTGATTCTCGAGTCCGTGCTGGACCTGGATACGCGGGCCGAAACGGAGCCCGGAGCGACCGAGCCCAGCGCGCAGACGCTGCGCGGCACCTTGCGCCGGCGGACGACCTGGGACGCCGGGCTGCGGCGTCTCACGCACTATCGGGCGACCGGACGCCTGGTAGGCCGGCTGGAGGTGGAGGGGCTCGAGCCGATCCCGCTGTCCGCCGACCTCGTGCGCGAGGTTACGGCGAGGTGACCCCCGACGCTGTGCCGGAAGGCCCTTTTTCAGCGACCTGCTAGTCGCGCGGGCGCCACTGGTCGCGGGCCACCGATACCACGAGCGCAACGCCGCCGATCGCGGCCACCAGGAACAGGACGAACGCGAACGCCGGATAGCCGAGTACGCGTGCGTCGGTCTCGACCCGCATCAGGAGCGCCGCTCCGAGGATGAGCGACCCGATGACCGCGCCGGCGGCGATGCGGTTCGCGATCTTCTCCAGCCCGTTCAGCAACCGCTGCTCGTCGATCGTGCGGACGCGGAACTCGAGGCGATTCTCCGCCGCCATGTCCAGGAGGCGGTTGACCCGCCCGGGCAGCGCGCGGACCAGCTCGTTCACCTCGAGGAGGGCCGACGCCACGTTCCCCTCCGAGAGCCGATTGCGCGCGTGCAGGCGCAGGATCTCGCCCGCGTGACGGCGGATGCAGGCGACGGGGTCGAAGTCGGGGTCGAGCGTGCGGGCTACCGAGTCCAGGTGGAGCAGCGTACGGCCGAGCGTGCTCAGCTGCGTGGGCAGCCTCAGCCCGTGTCCGGCGCAGGCGTGGGTCACCGCCAGAACCGCGGAGCCCACGCTCCTCTCGGCGGGGGGAATGCCGAAGTGATCGGCCAGAATGGTTGCGACCGCGGCCCTGTACCCAGGCGCGTCGAAGTCCTCCTCGGGCGTGCCGAGACTCGCGGCCGCGTCGGCGGCGTCCCGGGCGCGGTCGTCCGCGATGGCGAGAACGACCCGCAGCAGGTCGTGACGCAGCGCCTCGTCGACGTGCGCGACCATGCCCAGGTCGATCAGCGCCAGCCGACCGTCTTGCGTGAGGAACACGTTCCCCGGGTGTGGATCCGCGTGGAAGAACCCCTCGACCAGGATCTGCCTCAGGTACGCTTCGTAGAGCTGGTCGACGAGCGCCGCACCGTCGGTCTCCAGCCGGACGAGCGGGCCCACTTCCGTCACCTTCCGGCCGCGCACCAGATCCATGGTGAGCACCTGGTCGGTCGAGTAGTCGGGCACGGGGCGCGGGATGAGCAGCCGATCGAAGCGCTCCAGATCGTCGCCGAGCCGCGCCAGGTTGTAGGCTTCTCGCCGGTAGTCGAGCTCGTTCGCGAGCGTGCGCCGGAACTCCGCGACGGTGCCGACGGTGTCGACGCTCCCCAGCCGTCCATCGAGCGTCTCGCCTATCTCCTCGAGGATCTCGAGATCGGCGAGAGCCGCCTCGCGGACGCCCGGTCGCTGCACCTTCACCACGACCTCCCTCCCGTCCCGCAACGCCGCTCGGTGCACCTGCCCCAGCGACGCCGCCCCCAGCGGCTGCGGGTCGAACCGGGAGAAGGCTTTGCCGATCCGGGCCCCGATCTCCCGTTCCACGATCGCTTCTACTTCCTCGAAGGGAATCGGCTCGGCCTCATCCTGCAGGCTCTCGAGCGCCCGGAGATACGCCGGCGGCAGCAGGTCGTCGCGGGTGGAGAGCAGCTGACCGAACTTCACGAAGGTCGGACCGAGGGCTCGCAGGTCGTCCGCGAGCCCGGCTGGGTCGACGGCTTCGTCTTCGGCGAAGAGCGAGTCGCGAAAGACCTCCTCGAGGCCGATGCTGCGCAGGAGGTCGCGGTCGCCGTACTTCCACAACACGCGTCCGATCTCGCCGTATCGGGCGATATGCGAAGGTTTCAGGGACAGGGCCATTGGGTCGAGGCTCCGCTGGTGAGTTCGACGTCTGCCGGCCAAGGAGCACGGACCAGGCCAGACCGTCGAGCGGCGCCTCGTAACGACCGTCTCCGCCGTCCCGGGCGGCGCGACGGAGAGGGGGGATGCTACATCGGGGAGTCCTGCCGGCGCCCCACGACCAGCACCCTACTCGTAGCGCAGAGACTGGATAGGGTCCAGGCGCGCGGCGCGCCGCGCGGGCCAGATCCCGAAGAAGACCCCCACCGCACCGGCGAACCCGAAGGCCAGCAGGATCGACTCCGGCGCGACCGCGGTGTTCCACTCGGCGATGCGCGACAGCGCCACCGCCGCCCCGACCCCCACGAGGATGCCCACGACTCCGCCCGCGAGGCAGAGCATCAGGGACTCGGTCAGGAACTGCAGCAGGATGTCACGGCGCCGCGCGCCCATGGCCTTGCGGACGCCGATCTCCTTGGTTCGCTCGGTCACCGAAACGAGCATGATGTTCATGATTCCGATGCCGCCGACCAGGAGAGAAATGAAAGCGATGCCGGCGAGCAGGAACGAAAACGTCCGCGTCGTCTCCTGGAAGGTGTCGATGAAGATCGCCTGGTCGCGGATGGTGAAATCGCTGGCCTCGCCTGGCTGGAGCCGGTGCTCGCGCCGCAGGACGGCGTCGATGGCGCTCGTGGCTCGATCCATCACGTCCGGCGAGGAGGCCTGCACCGAGATCGATCGCAGGCGATCCGTCCCGAATACGCGGAACTGCGCCGTCGCGAGCGGCACGTAGATGCGCTCGTCGGGGTTGCTCCAGCCGCCGTCGCCGCGCTCCTTCAGGATGCCGATCACCTCGAAGGGGATGCCGCGGATCTGGATGCTCTTGCCGAGCAGGTCAGAGGTGTCGTCCACCCCCAGGCGCTCCCCGGCGGTGGCGCCCAAAACCGCCAGGCGACGCCGGCCCCGCTCCTCTCCCGGCGTGAAGAACCGGCCCCATGCGAGCTCGTAGTTGTTCACGTCGAAGAACGAGGGCCACGTGCCGAGGACCGAGATGTTGCCGTTCGCGGGACCGGCCGAAACCTGCTGGCGGCGCTCCATCTCGGGCGCCACGGCGATGATCCCCTCTCCCGCGGCGAGGATCGCCTCGCTGTCCTCCGCCGTCAGCGCGGCGTCGCCTCGGTCCACGCCGCCGAAGAAGCTCTGCCCGGGCCGCACGGTGAGGATGTTCGTGCCGAGGTCGGCCAGGCGGTCCTGCACGGAGCGCTGGGCGCCTTCGCCGAGCGAGACCATCGTGATCACGGCGGCGATGCCGATGATGATGCCCAGCATCGTCAGGAACGAGCGCAGCTTGTTGGCGCGGATCGCGCTCGCCGCCACGCGCAGCACCTCGCCCACGACGAGTCCCCCCCGCCCGCCGCGGCCGCCCCCGGCCGCCTCCGACATCAGCGCCCCCCGCCGAACGGATTGGAGCGGCTGCGGATCCGGTCGACGAGCTCCTGCTGCTCCTGCTGCAGGCGCGCGACCGAGATGAGGTAGACCTGCTCGCCCTCCTCCACGCCGCGCAGCACCTCGGTCGACTCCCAATCGTTCAGCCCGAGCATCACGAAGCGTGGCTCCGGGCCGTCGACGCCCTTCACGAACACCACGCCGGGCCGAGGACGCACGCCCGCCATCTCCTCGTCGTCGGCCCCCGGCGGCGTAGCCGTGCCCGCGGCTCCGCGCATGCGCCGGAAGCACGCGCCCGCGTCCGGCCGCTCGGCTTCGGTGAGGGCCGCACGGCCCTCGTCGCGCACCTTAGCCATCAGTTCGCGACACCGATCGTCGCTCGGCGCGGCGGCCGACGCACCGGCGGCGGCGCCCTGCGTGGCCCCGCTGGCTCCCGTCCGCGCGGAGCTCCCGTTCCCGGCCGGGCCGCTCGTACCCGCACGCCCGCCATCCCCCGCCGCCACCGGACCGTCCGGACGGGGGCCGCCGGCCCCGGGGGCGCCCCGTCGGCCGGCGAACTGCTCGCGCATCGCGTCCTCGTCGAGCCCGAGCACGGCCGCGGCGGCCATCGCGTCCGCCGGGCTCACCACAGCCGAGTTCGGGACCGTGAGCACGTCCGGACGCCGCGCGATCTCCACCCGCACCTCGGCGTTCATTCCGGGTTTGAGCGCGCCGTCGGGGTTGGGCAACTGCACGAGGACCGGGAACATCGTGACGTTCTGATCGACCACGGCCTGCGGCTCGATCTTGGTCACCGTGCCGGTGAAGTTCCGATTGGGGAAGGCCTCCACCTGGACCGTGGCGGTCTGGCCGGGCTGCACGCGCCCGATGTCGGTCTCATCCACCAGCGTGCGGACCTGCATCGTCGAGATGTCGGCCATGAGGAGCAGCGTCGTGCCGCCGGAGATGTTCTGGCTCGCGGAAGCGATGATCTGGCCCGTCTCCACGTCCTTCTGGATGACGACACCGTCGATCGGCGAGCGGATCGTCACGTCCCCGAGGCGCTCGCGAGCCAGCTCGAGCGACGTGCGGGCCTTGATGTAGTTGGCGTTGGCGTTGGCGAGCTCCAGCGCCGCGCTCTCCAGCTCCTGTTCCGTGACGACGCCGGCCTCGCGCAGCTCGGACACGCGCTCGTGCTGCGCCTGCGCCGTGGACAGGCGGGCGCGCGCGACCTCCAGATCGGCGTCGGCCTGAGCGTAGCCGTTGCGGACGTCTCGCGGGTCGATTTCCGCGAGCAGCGCGCCGCGCTCCACGACGTCGCCGGTCTCGACGTGCATCCGGAGCACCTCCCCGGAGGCCTTGGATTTCACCTCGATGACGCGCGGCGGCTCCATCAGTCCCGCGGCTTCGGCGGTGATGTCGAGCGTGGCGCGGACCACGGGCTGTACGTCTGCGCTGCCGGGTTGCTCGGCGGCGTCGGCCGAGCCGCACGCGGCCGCCGCGAGGATCGCGAGCGCCGGGAAGAAGCGCGCGCGGCACTCCTGGAGACGGGTCCGGTTCACGAAAGATCCCTTCCTACGAGCGCCTCCAACTCGGCGCGCGCGATCTGATAGTCGTACCGCGCGGCGATCTCGTCGGTCTCCGCCTGCGCGAGGTTCAACTGCGACGTAATGAGGTCGAGGATCGTCGAGGCACCCAAACGGTACCGCTCGTCCTGCACCCGCAGATCCTCCCGTGCGACCTCCACGGCCTCGGCCGTGAGCGTGACGCGCTCCTCGGCGAGCCGGAGCGCACCCAGGAGCCGCTCGAAGTCCACGCGGGCGGCCCTGCGGGCATCCCGAAGCTGAAAGCGTGCCACGTTCTCGGAGATCCGTGCGCGGGTGACGGCGGTCTCCCGCTGGAACCCGTTGAATACCGGCAGCGACACGGACAGGCCCATGTTCCAGCTGGAGCTGCCCTGGTCGAAGGAGAACTGGTCGTTGAACCAGTTCAGGTTGCTGGACGCCCGCAGCGTGGGGAAGTAGGAGGCGCGCGCCACGTCGACGCCGGCCTCGGCCGAGCGGACCTCGGCCTGCGCGGTAATGACCGCCGGGCTCGTCGACTCCACGATCCGCCGCAGCTCGTCCTCGGAGAGCGCGAGCGGGCGCACCACGACCGGCTCCGCCAGCGCCGCGCCCACCCGATCGTCCACCCCGGTCACCCGTCCCAACGTGTAGGTGGCGACGGTCCACGCGGTGCGCTCGGTGAGTTCGGCCTGGCGGGCGTCGTTCAGCTCGAGGCGCGACCGCAGCACGTCCGAACGGGTGGCCGTGCCCACCTGCAGCCGGCGATCCGCCGCGGTGAGCGATTCCTCCGCGCGCCGGATGCGCGCCCCGGAGACGCGCAGGAGCTCCTCGCGGCGGAGCACGTCGTAGAAGGCGGTCTTGGCCGCCAGCACCACGTCGAACCGGCGTTGCCGCGCCGTCGCCTCGGCGGCCTCCAGAGCGGCCGAAGCGTTGTCGATCTCGGCGCCACGTCTGCCGCCGTTCCAGATGTCGACGCCCGCGTTGAGACCGGCGTTGTAGCTGTTCGAAGATCCCGTGACCGTCGTGTTGGTCTGCGGATTGAATCGGTTGCTGGACGAACGCGAGGCGCCGGAGTTCGCGTTGATGTTCGGCAGGTAGGCGCCGTACGCGCTACGGCGGCCCGCCTCCGCGGATCGGACGCCCGCGGTCGCCTGCGCCATCGTGGGGCTCACGGCGAGTGCGCGTTCGATCGCTTCGTCGAGCGACATGACGGTCGCGGGCGGGTCCGGGACCGTGGGCCCGGCGTCGGTCACGGCCACCGCGGAATCGGGGGCCTGCGCGACGGAGGGCCCGGCGCCGACGGTGATGGCCGCGGCGAGCGCCAGGAGCGCACCGGCGCACCACCGGCGCGACGGGACAGGCAGGGGGGCTGTCATTCGAATCGATCCCTCGGTCGGCTACGGGCGTACCGCGAACCGTGTAGACGCTCAACAGACCAAAAAAGTTAAGGCCATCCGGGGGGTGTGTGCGAGTCCCCTTCGGACGGCTATGTTGCGCGGCCCGGCCCGACACCTCGACCCTCACGCATGCGACCCCGACGCGACGATTTCTCGATTCCCGCGGGCACCCGTTACCTGAACTGCGCCTACATGTCGCCGCTGCCGCGCGCCGTGGAGGAAGCGGGGATCGAGGGGGTGCGCGGCAAGCGGGATCCGAGCCGGATCGAGGCCCACCACTTCTTCGACCTGAGCAACCGGGCGCGCGCCCTGTTCGCGGGCCTGATCGGCGCGGACGCCGCGGGCGTGGCGATCGTTCCGGGTGTCTCTTACGCGATGGAGGTTGTCGCGCGCAACCTGGACGCCGCCCACCCCGGTCGAACCTACGTCGTCCTCGGTGACCAGTTCCCGGCCAACGTCTACCCGTGGGTGGCGCTGGCGGAACGCGCCGGCGGAGAGGTGCGCACGGTCGATCGCCCGCCGGGCGGCGAGGACTGGACGGGGCGCGTGCTGGACGCGATCGACGCGGCCACGGCGCTCGTGGCGCTTCCCCAGGCGCACTGGACCGACGGCACCCTGATCGACCTCGCCGCGGTAGGCGCCCGCGCCCGCGACGTGGGAGCCGCGTTCGTGATCGACGGCACGCAGTCCATCGGCGCCATGCCCTTCGACGCGACCGCGATCGGCGCCGACGCGGTCGCCTGCGCCGGATACAAGTGGCTGCTCGGCCCCTACTCGCTCGGGTTCGTGTGGCTGGGGGCGCGCTTTCGGGGGGGCACGCCGCTGGAGCAGACGTGGATCGGCAGAGCCGGCAGCGAGGACTTCCGGGCGCTGGTGGACTACACAGGTGAACTGCGCGATGACGCCTCGCGGTTCGACGTGGCGGAGCGGAGCAACTTCACGCTGATGCCGATGGCGGTCGCCGCGCTGGAGTACCTGGAGGCGCTCGGCGTGAACGCCGTGAAGGGCCATTGCGCAGAGCTGACGGCCCGGCTGGCCGCCGGCAGCGCGGCGCTGGGGGCGGCGCCGCCGGCCGGGCCGCACGCGGACCACATCGTCGGCCTGCGGCTGCCCGGGGCCGCCGACGGCGCGGCCGTCTTCGACCATCTGCGCGACGCGGGGATCCACGTCTCACGCCGGGGCGCCGCGCTGCGTGTCTCGCCGCACGTGTACAACGGACACGAAGACGTGGATGCGTTCCTGGCCGAGCTCGCGGAGGCGCTGCCGTGAAGGACCCCTACGAGATTCCGTGGCAGCGCCTGCCGCCGACCTTCGCGCGCGGGCTGGAGGCGGACCCGACCGATCCCCCGGAGCCTCGGCCCTCCGCCACCATCGTGCTGATGCGCGACGGACCGGATGGCCCCGAAGCCCTGCTCATGAAGCGCCGCCGGGAGGCCGGCTTCGTGCCTGGCGCGTTCGTGTTTCCCGGGGGGCGCGTGGACGACGCCGACGCCGACGCGGCCCTCGCGGCATTCTGTGACGGGCCGGCCGCGTCCGAACCCCCGTTCCCCTACTGGGTCGCGGCGGTGCGGGAGGCGTTCGAGGAGACCGGACTGCTGCTGGCCATCGCGGACGGGGCACCCGTGCCGCCCGCGGAGTCATCGCCGGCCGTGGACGAGCTCCGCGACGCGCTGCTGGAGGACCGCCTCGGCCTGGCCGATGTCCTGGACCGGCTAGGCGCCAGGATCGATCTGTCCGCGGTGGCGTACCTAGCGCGTTGGATCACGCCGGTGGTGGAGCCTCGACGCTACGATACGCGCTTTTTCGTGGCCGCGGTCCCGTCCGATGCCGTGGCACTCGCCGACCCGCGCGAGATGGTCGAAGCCGTCTGGCTCCCGCCGGCGAAGGCGCTGCGGCGCTTCGCCGAGGGCGCGCTGCCCATGGTGTTTCCGACGGTGCGTACGCTCGAAGACTTGAAGGAGTTCGACACCGCTGCGGACGCGGTGGCCTGGGCGCGCACGCTGCGCGTGCCGTCTCGGCTGCCGAGACTGGTGAAGACCGAGACCGGGGTGACGATCCGCCTGGGCCCCGAGGACGAGGAGGACGGATGACGGACGCGCGACCCACGACGCTGGGCGCCTTGAAGGAGAGCGGCTGGGTCAGCCGGAGCGTGCGCGACGAGGTGCGCGCCAACCTCATCGACAGGATCGCCGCCGGGCGGCCCGTCTTCGAAGGGGTCGTCGGCTACGACGACTCGGTCGTGCCCCAGATCGTGAACGCCCTGCTGGCGCGCCAGACCTTCATCCTCCTGGGCCTGCGCGGACAGGCCAAGAGCCGCATGGTGCGGCAGCTCGTCGAGCTGCTGGATCCCGAGATCCCCATCGTCGCGGGCAGCGAGGTGAACGACGACCCGACGCGACCTATCTCGCGCCACGCACGCGCGGTCCTCGACGAGTGCGGCGACTCGACCCCGATCGCCTGGGTGCCTCGCGAGGCGCGATTCGTCGAGAAGCTGGCGACGCCCGACGTGACCATCGCCGACGTCATCGGCGACGTGGACCCGATCAAGGCCGCGCGCGGCGGACACGTCCTGTCGGACGAGATGACGATCCATTTCGGCCTTCTGCCGCGCGCCAACCGCGGCATCTTCGCGGTGAACGAGTTGCCCGACCTGTCCGGCAAGATCCAGGTGGGCCTCTTCAATGTCCTGCAGGAGGGCGACGTGCAGATCAAAGGATACCCGGTGCGTCTGCCTCTCGACGTACTGGCGGTCTTCACCGCGAACCCGGAGGACTACACCGCGCGCGGCAAGATCATCACCCCGCTGAAGGACCGCATCGGCGCCGAGATCCGCACGCACTACCCCGAGAGCGTCGAGGACGGCGTCCGCATCACGCGGCAGGAGTCATGGCTCCACCGGCAGGGCCGACAGGTGGAGGTGCCGGACTTCGTCGCCGACGTCGTCGAGCGGGTGGCGTTCCTGGCGCGCGAGGACAAGCGGGTCGACCAGCGCAGCGGGGTCAGCCAGCGCCTGCCCATCGCGACCCTGGAGAACGCGGCCTCCGCGGCGGAGCGGCGTGCGCTGCTGACGGGCGAGGACCCGCTCGTGCGCGTGAGCGACGTGTACGCGGCGCTCCCGGCGATCGAGGGCAAGCTGGAGCTGGAGTACGAAGGCGAGCTGCAGGGAGCCGAACGCATCGCGCGCGAGCTGGTCGGACGCGCGGCGGCCGAGACCCTGGAGGCCAGGGCGGCTATCGGCCCCGACGGCTTGGGGGCGGAAGCCCTCGAGGTGCACCTCGCGGAGGTGGTCGACTACTTCGACCGCGGCGGCGTCCTCCAGGTCGGAGACACGGCAGCCGCCGACGCGGCGCTCGACGGGCTGCTGGGGGTCGAGGGCTTGGCGGCGGCGTCCGCCGGGCTGGGCGTGGCTGGGGACGCGCCGGCCGGCGCCCGTGTCGCCGCGTGCGAGCTCGTGCTGGAGGCGCTCGCGGCGGAGCGGCGCATCAGCCGGTCCGCGGCGGGGGGGTTCCGCCGGCGCCGGACGCCGCGCCGCAAGGGGCCGGGTGGAAGCGGCGGGGCTGGCAGCGGCGGCAGCGGCCCGGCGGGACCTGTGCTGGAGGCCTGAGGGCCCGCAGCTCAGCCCGCCGGCTGCGCGAGTTGCGCCATACGGCGGCGTACCGACGCACCCCAAGCGGGCGCTCCCAGCCGTGAGAACAGCGCTTCCGCCTCGCTTCGGAGAGCGTCCGCCCGCTCCGGCTCCAGTACGGCGATGGCCTCCAGCGTCTCGGCCTCCAGCAGCGCGGAGCCTACCTCCCGGGCGAGACGCAGGGCCTCCTCCATCGGCTCCCGGGCCTCGGCTCGCCGCCCATCGACGAGTCGCCCGAGGCCGATGACGCGGAGGCATTCCGCGACGCCCGCGAGGTCGCCGACTCTCGCCATCCGGGCGCGCGCCCGCTCCGCGGTGGCCTCAGCCAGGGCGCCGTCTCCCCGCAGCAGGAAGAGCACCGCGCGCTCTTCGGCGGCGCGTGCGATCACGTCCTCGTCCACACCGGGCCGCGCTCCACGCGTGGCGGCGCGGAAATGCTCGTCAGCCTCCCGCAGCAGCCCGCGTTCCCGGTAGGCGATCCCCAGGTTCTGGTGCGTCAGGGCGATGCCACGGGCCTCGCCCAGGCGCTCGTACGCCGCGAGCGCGCGGGCGTGGTGCGCGAGGGCCTCCTCCGAGCGATCCGACAGGGTCGCCACGACGCCGAGATTGTTCGCGGCGTGGGCGACCATGCTGTGCTCGTCCAGCGCGAGCGCCTGCGCGAGGACATCCTTCCAGAGCTCGTTCGCCTCGGCGACCCGCCCCAGGTCGAACAGGGCCATCGCTTCCAGGTTCGCTCGTCGCATCGACAGCGGCGGATCGCCGGCCCCACGGCACGGTTCGGCCAGGTCGCGCGCGAGCGCGAGCGCCCGCTCCACCTCTCCGAGCCGGCGCAGCGCATAGGCCAACTCGAAGCCCAGGCCAGGCTCGTCGTGCAGCAACGTGGCAGGCTGCGAGGCGACCAGCGTGCGGATACCCTCGAAGTCGCCGACGTGGCGGCATTTCGCAACCGCCTCGACGAGCTCGCGTCGCGCGGTGTCGTCGCCGGGGGCCATCACGGGGCGGCGATGGTCAGCCGGCGAGCACGAACCCCGTGAAGCCGGTGATCTCGGCGCGCATCTCGTCGAGATCCTCGAGCTTGAGGGTTCCGGCGCGGATCCAGGGATCGCCGGGCCGCTCCTGGCGCCACAGGTCCAGACGACCCTCGAATTCGGCGTCGGCTTCATCGGCCGTGCCGGATCCGTCGAGGTCGCCGCGGGTGGACCCGTAATCGATATCGAGGCGGGCCGGACGGTCGGGGTCGAACGTCAGCCCGGACGGTTCGAAGTCGAAGAGGAAGAATCGCTCGTCGAAGCGCAGGACGACCTCGATCGAATCGCCGTCGGCGAACGCGGACCCGTCGGGACGACGAAGAAGGGACTCGGCGTCGACCTCGAACCGCAGGAAATCCTCCGGCTCGCCCCCGTCGACCGAGACGTCCAGCTCGAGGCGCCGATCCTCCCCCCGAACGGCCCACAGCCGCAGTTCGGCCGGGAGCTGCGCGGCCACGCCGGCCGGCAACGGCATGAACTGCAGCTGCGACGTGGACACGGTATCCGGCAGCTCCTGGTTCGTCGGTGACACGCCGTCGTCGCACGCCGCCGCCATCGCCACGGATCCGATCAGGATCGCCCCTGCCATCGATCGCACCATCGCTCTATCGCCCTTGCATGGAGTTTCCGCGAGACGGGAGAACGGCTCGGCGCCGTCGCAGCTCGCCGCCACCGAGGTGCACGGGGCACGCCGCGTGCCCGGCGGAAAGGCCCGAAATGCGCGGCGTCCGCCATCGTCCGCGTGCCCCGAGGCGCGACGGCTGTCGCGAATCGATACAATGTGTCACTCGGCGTCATCCTCTCCCAGGAGGCGGTAGAGCCGCGACCGGCTGATGCCCAGGGCTCGCGCGGCCGCGCTCTTGTTGCCTCGGTGTCGTGCCAGCGCGGCGCGCGCGGCGGCGATCTCGATCTCCTCTATCGTCGCGGGAAACGGCAGGGGATGATCCCTCGCGGGCACCGTGGTCTCCGCGAACAGGTCGTCTTCGGTCAGCCTCGGTCCGCCCAGCACGACCCCCCGCTCCATCGCGTTTCGCAGCTCGCGCACGTTGCCAGGCCACGCGCGCCGGAGCAGGGATTCCGCGGCCTCGCGGTCCAGCTCCGGAGGCTCCAGGCCGTATTCCTCGGCGATCGTGCGCAGGAAGTGGCGCGCGAGAAGCAGCACGTCCGCGCCGCGCTGACGCAGCGGCGGAAGGTGAATGGTGACGACGTTCAGCCGGAAGAAGAGGTCGCTGCGAAACTCTCCGGCCTCGACGGCGGTGGGCAGATCGACGTGCGTGGCGGCGATGATGCGGACGTCGACCGGCCGCGACTGGATCCCTCCCAATCGCCGGACCGAGCGTTCCTCCAGCGCCCGCAACAGCTTGGCCTGCAGGTCGACCCGCAGCTCACCGATCTCGTCCAGGAAGAGCGTCCCGCCGTGGGCGGCCTCGAACAGCCCCGGCTTCGCCGTGCGCGCGTCGGTGAACGCGCCCTTCTCGTAGCCGAACAGCTCGGCCTCGAGCAGCGTCGCCGGAAGCGCGGAGCAGTTGATCTCGACGAATGGGTTGGCGGCCCGTGCTCCGTTGTAGTGGATAGCCTGGGCGATGAGCTCCTTGCCGGTGCCCGTCTCGCCCGTCAGGAGCACCGTGGCTCGATCCGCCGGGATCGCGCGCGCGGCCCGCTCCAGGGCGTCCTTGAGTTGCTCGCTCTCGCCCAGGATCGCGCCGAAATCGTAGGAGAGACGCTCCGCGCGCGTGCGTGCGCGCACCCGCCGCGACGCCGCCTGGGCCTCGGCCTGGGCTTCGACCCACGAGACGAGACGCGCATAGTCCTGCGGCAGCGCGAAGTACTCGTCCGCGCCGCCTCGCAGCGCGGCGACACCGGCGCGGTGACCCGGATCGGCTCCCACCACGGCCGTCGCCACGGTCGCGTCTCCCCGCGCCGCGGAGAGGTCGTCCGACACGTCGAATTCGCACCCCGCGGCGCCGACCAGGAGCGCGACCGCCTCCCCCAGCGGGCCGATCCCGGATGGCTCCGTCCCGACGCGGAGGCCCACGCCCGCGGCGCGCGCGATCCCTTCCCACTCCGCCGCGAAGGAATCCGTGAGCGTCAGTACGGCGAGCACCGGGGGACCCATCTCGGTCGCGGCCTTTCGAGTCCTGCCGTCTTCGTCCAGTGCCCCCTCCAGTTGCGTCGCCTCCAGACACCACCCGCCGATCGATTGTAGCGAAACGGGACAAGACAGGGAACGGCGGCCACGGGTCGGTGCTCGGCCATATCCGTCCATCTGTCTGGTGTGTAACCAGTTGAGGTGCGGCACCGGCCCTCGGCCTCGCGCTTGCCTCGACTCAGCGCCGTCCGCGACCGCCGAACGGCGATTCGATGACACCGCTACGAAAGAGATGAGGAATGTCAAAGCATGCGACGGCACTCGCGCTGGCCGCCGCCCTGGGAGTCCTGGGCTGCGGGGATGACACGCTGGGCACGGGCATCGACGGGGGGGCGAACGTGGCCATCCGACTCCAGACGGCCGCTGCGGGCTCCCCGCGCGTGTCGCTGGCCGGTGGGGGAGCGGCTCTCGCCATCGCCGGAACGAACGGCACGCTCCGCATCGACGACCTGCGCCTGGTGGTGGCCGAATTCGAGCTCAAGCGGCAGGACGACGATGACTGCGACGTGCTGACGGGGCCGGCCCACGAGGCCTGCGAGAAGTTCGACGCCGGGCCGTTCTTCATCGACGTCCCGCTCGACGGAGGCGGCACGATCGTCGTCAGCACGGTGGTCGCGGCAGATACGTACCGCCGCATCGACTTCGAAGTGGAGGACCTGGAAGACGACGGGGACGCTGCTGAAGCCGCCCGGATCGAAGCCGTGCTGGCAGAGATTCGCACCGAATTCCCGGAGTGGCCGCGCAAGGCAAGCATGCTCGCCGTCGGCGAGTTCGAGCCGGCGGACGGATCGACCGGCCGACCGTTCCGCGTGTTCTTCGAGGCCGAGATAGAGGTGGAGCGGAGCCTCGAGCCGCCGATGGTCGTGGGAGGGGACGATGCCCAGCGGACGATCTCCGTCGAGCTCGTGCCGGCGCTGTGGTTCACCCTCTCCGACGGTTCGGTGATGGACCTGTCGGCGTTCGACGGGTCGCTCCTCGAGTTCGAGGTCGAGATGGAGCGCGGCTTCACGTCCGTCGAGTTCGACTGACGGCCGCGGGCGCGAGGCGGGTCCCGACGCTCCCGGGAGAGGCCGGTGCTTCGGCAACCGGAAACGGAGCGGCGGGGCCCGCGTTCGCTCAGCCGCGGTGGTCCCGGAGGCGGTGCTCGCCGCCCGTCAGCGGTGCGGGCGCTCTGCCAGACCGAGGCAGCCTGCGCAGATACGCCTGAAAGCCGCCGGCATGGCCAGGTTCGCCAGCGCGTCGGGGCGCACCCAGGCCGCACCCTCGGCCGGCTCGAAGGTTCGCGGCGCGCGCAACCCAAGCACCTCGTACGTGCCGACGAAATGGCTGTAGGCGTGGCGCACTCGCAGGCGCGGGACGGTTTCATCCACGGCGAGGTCCCGGGGCGCGGCGCAGGCGGCGCGCAGGGCCGCCCGGGCCGACTCGAGGGCGGCGTCCCGCGCATCCCCGTCCGATCCAGCCCGGCCCGGAACCGTGGGGAACTCCCAGAGGCCGCCCAGGAACCCGCCCGGGGCGCGCCGACGGACCAGCATGCGCTCCGATCCCGACGCGCCGCTCCTCACGAGGCCGACCACGAACGAGCGCGCGGGGACCGGCGCGCGGGCTCGTCTCCGCGGGCGCTCTGCGACCGTGCCCCTTCGCAGGGCGAGGCACGCCTCCGCCAGCGGGCAGGCGCCGCACGCGGGGTCCCGGGGCGTGCACACGGTGGCGCCCAGGTCCATGACGGCCTGGTTGACGTCGCCGGCCCGGTCCGGCACGAGCCAGGACCGCGCGAGCCGCTCCAGCTCCGCCGGGGCCGGCGCGGCGAGATCGTACACGCGGGCCAGCACCCGGCGTGCATTGGCGTCCACGGCGGGCTCGTTGGCGCCGAAGGCGATGCTCGCGATGGCGCCGGCCGTATAGGACCCGATGCCGGGCAGGGCGCGCAGCTCCTCCGAGGTGGAGGGCAGGGTGCCGCCGCGCTCGCGGACGAGGCGCGCGACGGCGTGAAGGCGGCGGGCGCGCGCGTAGTAGCCCAGCCCCTCCCACACCTTGAAGACGTCTTCCAGGTCGGCGTCGGCGAGCGAGGCCACGTCCGGAAACCGACGCATCCAGCGCTCGAAGTAGGGCTCCACCGTGCCCACGCGGGTCTGCTGCAGCATCACCTCGGAGACCCAGACCGCGTAGGGGTCCGGCGTCTCGCGCCGCCACGGCAGCTCGCGTCCGTTCCGGTCGTACCAGCGCAGGAGCTCACGCCCGATCGCCCGGCCGCACGCCGCACCGTCCCCGGCCGGTCCCTCCGCTTCGGTTGCCTCGTCCACGCCCTCCGCCTAGCGCTCGTGCGTCATCGCCTGGAACTTCGACCGCCTCCACCGCTACGATAGCGTTGTACGCCAGATCCCGCGGCGGCGCCCCCTGCCGTCGCGCCGAAGACTAGCAGGTCGCCGAAAGAGGGGAGTGCGGCCCGGCCGCCATGCGATTCACGACCTACTCGAAGTACAAGGGCGGCTTCCTCGAGGCGCTCAACCTGGAGGCTCTCCTCGAGCGGCTCGCCGATTTCCTGCTCCAGAGCGGCTTTGCGGGCGGGCCCCGGTACCACCCTTGGTGGGGCTGGACCGGGGACGACCCGGACCAATCCGTCGACGGGCTGAAGCAGCGCCTGCTCGACGCGCTGATCGAGACCGGCCAGCTCACCCCCGAGATGCTCGCCGAGCTCCGGGGCCAGGGCGGCGACGAGGCGGCCCGCGAGGCGCTCGCGCAGATGCTCGACGACCTGGTGGAGCGCCTCGCCGAGGAGGGCTACCTCGAGCTGGGCGGCGGCAACGCGCCGTCGCTGCCGTCGGCCTTCCAGGACATGGAGGCGCCGGGGCACGTCGACGAGGCCGCGCGCGCAGCGCGCCAGGTCGAGTTCTCGCTCACCGCGAAGGGCCTCGACTTCCTGGCGTACCGGACCCTGCGAGAGATCATCTCCGCGCTCGGCCGTTCGACCCGGGGCAGCCACGACACGCCGCACCTGGACACCGGCGTGGAGGCCGGCGCCGCGTCGCGTCTCTACGCCTTCGGCGACGCGCTCAACCTGGACATTCCCGCGACCCTCGGGAACGCCATCCGGCGTTCGGGACCCGGCCTGCCGCTGGAGCTCGACTATCCGGACCTGATGGTGCACCAGGCGGAGTACCGCAGCTCGTGCGCGACCGTCCTGATGCTGGACGTGTCGCACTCGATGATCCTCTACGGGGAGGACCGCTTCACGCCCGCCAAGAAGGTGGCGCTGGCGCTGTCCCACCTGATACGGACCCAGTTCCCCGGGGACAGCCTGCGGGTGATCACGTTCGGCGACCGGGCCGAGGAGATCCCGCTGGCGGCCGTGGGACGGGCGCAGGTCGGCCCCTACCACACCAACACGGCCGAGGGGCTGCAACTGGCACGCAGGCTGCTCCGCGCGCAGTCCAAGGACATGCGCCAGATCATCATGGTCACGGACGGCAAGCCGTCCGCGATCACCCTGCCGGGCGGCCGCGTCTACAAAAACCCCGCGGGGCTGGATCCGCGGGTGCTCCACGAAACGTTTCGCGAGGTGGCGGCCTGCAGGAAGTCGAACATCGTCATCAACACCTTCATGCTGGCCCGCGACCCGGCGCTGGTGGCGTTCGTCAGCCGGGTGTGCGAGATGGCGCGCGGGCGGGCCTACTTCACCAGCACGATGTCGCTGGGCCAGTACCTCATGCGAGACTTCCTGCGCGGCAAGACCCGTCGGGGTTGAGCGGGCCGTCCGCGCCGTCATCGTCCGCGCACGCCCCTTGCAGAACCCTCCCTTCGAGCCCACGTCACCCGCACACGGAGACCACCATGGGAATCTTCGATTTCCTGAAGGATGTCGGCGAGAAGCTCACCGGGCGCGACGACGAGCGGAACGAAGCGGCCGAGGAGGCCGCAATGGAGGGCGCGATCGTGCGCCACGTGAAGCAGCTCGGGCTCGAGCCGGATGCCTTCCGCGTAGACTTCGATGACGGCACGGCGACGCTCCACGGCACCGTCGCGACGCAGGCGGCGAAGGAGCGGATCATCCTGGCGGCCGGCAACGTGAACGGCGTGTCCCGCGTGGACGACCGTCTGATGGTCAAGGCGCCGGCCCCGGAGGCTACGTTCTACACGGTGAAGTCGGGAGACACGCTGTCCAAGATCGCGCGCGAGCACTACGGCGACGCGGGCCGCTACCCGGAGATCTTCGAGGCCAACAAGCCCATGCTGAAGGACCCCGACAAGATCTATCCCGGCCAGGTCCTGCGCATTCCCGTGACCGCGTCGGCGGACGCCTGAGCCGACCCAGCGAACCGTGGACCGCCCCTTCGACTCAGCCTCGAAACGTTTGATTTCGGCAGAGGGCAGGGGCATCTTCCGAGGTATCCCCGCTCGGGGGGCGACGCCGCGCGTCACCCCCCGGGCGGAAGTCGTGTACGGCGCCGGGCGAGCCCGGAGGCCGACGAGGCGGGGCGGCTGTTCGCCCCGCGCCCCCGTCCGGAGCTGACATGCCTGGTTTTCGAATTCTGGCCGACCCGTGGTGGATCGCTCTCGTCTATCTCGCCATCCTGGGACACATCACGAACATTTGCGTGACCCTCTACCTGCATCGCTCCGCGACGCACGGGGGGGTTCGCTTCCATCCGGTGGTCGAGCATTTCATGCGCGCCTGGCTGTGGCTCACGACGGGCATGAACACCCGTGAATGGGTTGCCGTCCACAGGAAGCACCACGCGTTCAGCGACCGGCCGGGCGACCCCCACTCGCCGCACGAGGAGGGGTTCTGGCAGATCGTCCTCGGAGGCGTGTGGTTCTACAAGGAGGCGATCGAGGACGAGGAGATGCTCGAGAAGTACGGCAAGGGCACGCCCGAGGACTGGGTCGAGCAGAACGTCTACTTGCGGTACCGCTGGGCGGGCCTCTTCTCGATGATGGCTCTGGACATGTTCCTGTTCGGACCGCTGCTGGGGCTCGTGGTGTGGACTGGCATGGCGGTGTGGATCCCGATCTTCGGGCAGGTCATCAACGGCGTCGGGCACGCGCTGGGCTACCGGAACTTCGACACCAAGGACCATAGCCGGAACATCTACCCGCTCGGCCTCTGGATCGTCGGCGAGGAGCTCCACAACAACCACCACGCCGACCCCCGCTCGGCCAAGTTCAACGCCCGCTGGTGGGAGTTCGACATCGGCTGGCTCTACATCCGCCTGCTCTCCGCCGCCAAAATGGCGGAGATCGTGTACGCGCGCTCGCTCGGCGTGCGCGAGTTCACGGCCAAGTACTACCAGAAAGCCGCCGAGCCCATCGCCGCCGGGGTCGATGCGGCGGGCGAGCGCGTGGACCGCGCGCGCGAAGACTTCTCCGTCTGGGTGGACCGCGTGTGCGCCACCGCCCGCGCGGAGTTGGATCTCCGCGCGGCGCGCCTCGAGCAGCTCGCCCAGGAAGCGCGCGCCGAGGTCGCGCATCTGCGCGAGGAGGCAGCCGACGAGCTGGATCGCTTGCGCAGCCGCATGGAGGAGATCCGCGCCGAGGCGCTCGCAGCGTTCGAGCAGAGGCGCGCTCGCCTGGACCAGGTCAAGGCCTCCGTGCGGGCCGAGATCGACGAAGCCGTCGGGGCGGCCCGAGCCACGCTCGACGGCGTCGTCGCCGAGGCCGAGCGGCGTCTGGCCGGCGGCCGACTCGGCCGCGCCGGAGCCTGAGGTCAGGTCCCCTGGCCGAAGCGTGAGAGCGCCGCCGCGACGGCGAGGAGATTGAGCAGGAAGTGCACCGCGGCGGGCGCGGCCAGCGCCCGCCCGAGGCCGGCGTGCCGGAAGGCCAGATAGCTCCACGCGAGCACCAGCCCCGTGGGCACGTGGACCAGCACGGCCGCGAGTCCGCTCTGAAAGTGCAGCGCCGCGAACAGCACCGCCGAGGCGACCGCCGCGGCGGCAGCGGAGCCTCCCACGCGCCGCACAAGCGCGATCGGGAACCACTGGAAGAGGACCGTTTCCAGGATCGGTGCCCCCACCAACGCCAGCCCCACCAGCAGTTCCACCGGGTACTGCTCGAGCAGGTCCAGCGCGGTGGTCGCATCTTCGGCGACCCCCAGCTGGACCGCCAGCCACACGGCGGGGATGCGCAGCGCGAGGGCGAGCAGCGTCATTTCCGCGACGAAGCGACCGAACCCGTACTCGCGCGTCCGATCGAGATAGCGCCCGAGGGCCGTGCCGGGGGCGATGCGCGCGGCCGGCGGCCGCGCGTCCAGGGCGCGACTCAACGAACCGCTGGCTCCAGAAGGCGAACGGTCGCGCTCTCGGTGTCGATCTCGGCCTCCACGCCCAGGGGCAGCGTCCACTTGAGCGGAATGTGACCGACCATCCCGCCGGCCCAGACCGGAATGCCCAGGCCGCCGAGGTGATGCTGCAGCACTTCGGGGAGGGTCAGGGACCCGTAGGTCGAATCCGGGTCGCAGTCGGTGCACTTGCCGAAGACGACCCCGGCTACGGATTCCAGCACGCCGGCCAGCGATAGCTGCGTGAGTAGCCGGTCGATCCGGTAGATCGCCTCGCCGATGTCCTCCAGGAAGAGGATCGACCCGGTCCAGTCCGGCACGTAGGGGGAGCCGAGCAGCGACGCGAGCACGGTCAGGTTGCCCCCCAGCAGGCGTCCGCGCGCCCGGCCGGCGGTGATGACCCGCGGGCGATGCTGTGTCGGCACGAGGTCCGAGCCGCGCTCGCGCGGGTTGCTCAGCGTCGGCGCAGTCCCCTCGAAGACGATCGCACGCAGGGCCCCGACCGAGAAATCGTTCCACTCAGAGGTGCCCACCGGGCCGTGGAACGTCACGAGTCCCGTGCGCGCCTGGAAGGCCAGCAGCAGCGTGGTGATGTCGCTGTAGCCCATGAACACCTTGGGGTGCTCGGCGACCGCGTCGAAATCGATCAGGTGCAGCAGGCGGGCGGCCCCCCAGCCGCCGCGCACCGCGATGATTCCGTCGATGGTCGGGTCGGCGAACATCTCGTTGATGTCGGACGCGCGCGCCTCGTCGGTGCCAGCCAGGTAGCCGTGCCGATCGAGCAGGTGCCAGCCCCGGACCGGCACGAGGTCCAGCGCGGCCAGGCGGTCCTCGACGACCTCGATGTCCTGCTTGTCGAAGGTCGCGCCGGCCGGGTTGACCAGCGCCACGCGCGAGCCGGGCCGCAGACGCGGCGGCTTGACCGCCGGGGGCTTTCGTCCCGCCGCGGCCGTCTGTCCCGCCGCGCCAGCCGGCAGGCCGAGACCGGCTCCCGCGACGCCCGCCGCCGCCTTTTCCAGAAACGCCCGACGTCTCACCCTGCCACCTCCTCCGTGCTGATCTTCACCCCGCCCTCGAGCGTCCGGTGCACGGGGCACCGGTCCGCGATCTCCAGCAGGCGCTCGCGCTGCGTGGCGTCGAGGTCGGGTCCCTCGATACGAATCTCGCGGCGCATGGCCTCGATGCACGACCCCGGGTCCTCACACGCCCCGCCGTGCTCCGCGTGCACGCGACCGTGCGTGACTTTCACGAGCACCTCCTCGAGCGGCCACTCCTTGCGATCGGCGTACATGCGAAGCGTCATCCCCGTGCACGCGCCGAGAGCGGCCGCCAGAAGGTCATACGGCGTCGGGCCCTCGTCGGTGCCCCCGACCGCGACCGGCTCGTCGGCCACGAGCGTGTGGGGGCCCGCGACGAGATCGGTGCGATAGCCCACCTCGGGCGTGCGCGACACCACTCCCGAGCCCGCGGGCGGCGGCGCTTCATCCTGCGGTGGCGCGACGTAGCGGCCCGCCCAGGCCGCGAGGACCTCCGCGACGTAGCGTGCATCCGCCGGGTCGCCGAGCAGGTGGTCGGCGTCGTCGAGGGACACGAAGCTCTTGGGATGGCGAGCCGCCTCGTAGATCCTGGCGGCGTTGTCGATGCCGACGACCTCGTCCACGGGGGAGTGCATGACCAGGAGAGCGCGGCGCAGATCGCCGATCGCCCTGCGCATGACATCGGGCTGGAGGTCGTCGAGGAACTCGCGGCGGATGCGGAAGGCGCGGCCGGCGATCCGGACCGTCGCTACGCCGAGCCTCTCGATTTCCTCGCGGCTGCTCTCCACCAGCCTGAGCACGTGAGCCGGATCCGCCGGCGCCGCGATCGTGGCGACGGCGACCACCGAAGGCAGCCGGTGCGCCGCCTGCAGGACCGCGGCGCCGCCGAGCGAGTGGCCGATCAGGATGCTGGGGGCGGCCGCCACCGTATCCAGGTGCTCGGCGGCGAGCACGAGGTCCTCGACGTTGCTGCTGAACGTCGTCTCGGCGAAGTCGCCTTCGCTCTGGCCCAGGCCCGTGAAGTCGAAACGGAGCACCGCGATCCGCCGCCGGACGAGCGTGCGGGAGATGGCGACGACCGCCTTCAGATCCTTCGAGCAGGTGAAGCAATGCGCGAAGACCGCGCAGGCGTCCGCACGGCCGTCGGCCGGCGTGTCGAGAATCGCGGCGAGGTCGGCGCCCGCCGAGCCGGGGAACGTGAGGCGTCTCGTGGTCATCGCGTCGTCTCCGGGCGGCCGGCGCTCCTGCTGGCGGCCGCCTCATCTGCGCGACCGGGCGTCGGGCGCGAGGGGCGCGGGTTCGATGCGCGGATCATCCGCGCGCGGCCGTCGGCGCACAAGGGCGACGTCGCTGGCACGGAAGTTCCTCCTCCGGTGTCGCGCTCCGGTCCGACGGACCGCCGCGCGCATGCGCTCAGCGGCGCGCTGGCCACGACCTCCAGCCTCGGGGTGGCGATGCTGTCGCGAGTCGCGCTGCTCAAGTGGTGGGAAGACATCCGCTCCAGCTACTGGTTCATCCCCACGCTCATGGCGGTCGGGGCGATCGCGCTGTCCATCGGGGCGGTGTTCGTCGACAGCCGGATCGGCGCGGACTGGCTGGAGGCGGTCCCGTGGCTCTACGAGAACCGGCCCGCCGGCGCGCGCGACCTGTTGTCGACCATCGCGGGCTCCATGATCACGGTGGCCGGCGTCACGTTCTCGATCACCATCGCGGCGGTGGCCTACGCCGCCTCCCAGTTCGGCCCGCGCCTGCTCACCAACTTCATGGGCGATCGCGGCAACCAGGTCACCCTCGGCGTCTTCATCGCCACCTTCCTCTACTGTCTTCTGGTGTTGCGGACGATCCGCGACGGCTCCGAGGTGGCGGCCGGCACGCCGCTGGACGCCACGGAGGCGGCGGCCCACACGGCGTTCGTGCCGCACTCGGCCATTCTGGTGGCCCTGGCGCTCGCCGTCCTCAGCGTGGGCGTGCTGATCTACTTCATCCACCACGTGCCCCAGAGCATCCACGTCTCGAACGTCATCGCCGCGGTCGGCCGTGACCTGATCGAGGGGATCGACCGGGCCTTTCCGGAGGCCGATGCCTCGCGCGAGGAAGGGTCGACGGCGTCCGGGCCGGGTCCGCGCGAAGCCGCCGACCGCGACACGGCGGAAGGTAACGAGGCCGACCCGGTGTACACGGACGATGCCGATCCGGCGTACACGTACGAGGCCGATCCCGCGCCGGCCGACGCGGTTCTCATCGACGCGCGCCGCACGGGCTACGTCCAGCGGATCGACGATGACGGGCCCGCGGAGATCGCCGAGGAGCACGACCTGGTCGTGCGGCTCGTCGTGCGGCCGGGCGACTTCGTGCGCGCGGGTCAGCCGCTCGTCTACGCGTGGCCGGCGGACGGCGTCACCGAGGACACGGCCGATCGTCTCCGGGGCGCCTTCGCGTTCGGCGACCGCCGTACCCATGCACAGGACATCGTCTTCCTGGTGAACGAGCTCGCGGAGATCTCCTCGCGGGCCCTTTCCCAGGGGGTCAACGACCCGTTCACCGCGAGCGCGTGTGTGGACTGGCTGGGTGCGGCGGGGGTGCGGCTGGCGGAGCGCCCGACTCCGGAACTGCGCCGCCTCGGCCCGTCGGGCCAGGTGCGCCTGTTCTTGCGGCCGCTGACGTTCCGGGACTTCCTCGCCGAGGGGTTCGGCCGCATCCGCCCCTACGCCGCGTCGGACGTGAACGCGTGTCTGCACCAGCTGGCATCGCTCGCCGGCATGGCGGCCCAGGTGCCGGAGGGGGACTGCCGGCTCGCGGTGCTGGAGGAAGCGCGCGCTCTCGCCGCCGACGCCCACCGACGCCTGGAGGGGGCGGGCGACCGGCGACGCGTGGCGGCGCGCCTGCGCGCCCTCGAGGACCTGATCGAGGGGAGGGCGACCGTGGCCGCACTGGCGTGGCGGCACCGCTGGTTCCTGGGGCGTGCGTAGTGCGGTGACGCAAGGGTTTCGATGGCACTCGGCGCGCGCTGCATTCCGCGGATGCTCGCCCCGCGGGCGCTTGATGCGCCTCGGTGCGCGCGGGTCTTCTGCGCAACTACGCCAAAAGTCTCAGTCGAACATCCGGTTGACGAGCCAACCCGCCAGCAAGGCTCCGGCGATGGTGGCCAACGGATTCCGCTCGACGCGGCCGGCGAGGCCGTCCAGGCCCCGGTCCCGCAGGGGCCGGCCCAGCACCCCCCCGACGCGCGTCTCCACGGCCTCCACGTGGTCGGCGAGATCGAGCGCCACCCTCCGCGGCCCGGCCTGGGCCGGCCCGCCGGCACCCCAGCGCCGCATCAGGCCCGCCAGCCCGGTACCGTCGAGCTCGCCCGTTCCGCCGGCGTCCGGGGCGTGGTCGGCGTCGAGGCCCTCGGTCGCAGTGGGCCCCGGCGCGGCGTGGCCCGAGCCGCTCCCCGTGGGCCCCGCGTGGTAAGGGTCGACGTACGGATCGACGAACGCGTCGGCGGACTTCCACGGATCCGGGCCGGGGTCGACCTCGGGCCCGACTTGCGGCGGCGGCTCCTCGGTCCCGTCGGGGTCGGCGGGGGCGGGCTCCGGCGGCTTCTGGTCGAATTCAGGAAAGGCTTCGGGCATGTCGAACTCCAGGCGGTCGATGCGGTACTTCTAGGATGATCGCGCTCCGTCCCCCGCGCCAGACTCCGGCGGCGCGGTGATGCTGCCGGTCGAGGACGCCCACGGGCGCACCCGCTTTCGTGTGCGGGTCGTGCCGCGCGCGTCGCGGACCGAAGTGGCCGGCGAGTACGCTGGCGCGCTTCGCGTTCGGCTGGCGGCCCCCCCGGTAGACGGCAAGGCGAATGCCGCGCTGATTCGATTCCTGTCCTCGGCGCTTTCGGTCCCTCGAGCGGAGATCCGGATCGTGAGGGGCGAGTCGTCCCGGTCCAAGACCGTCGAGGTGGACGCGCCGCCCGCCGACGTGCGCCGGGCGCTCGAAACGCTCGTCGGGCGTGGTTGAGGTCGGCGCGGGCGCCATCCGCAGGTCCCTCCTCGTCTTCGTGGACGGAGTCGGCATCGGCGCGGAAGACGCCGCCCGCAACCCCTTCCTGACTGCGTCCATGCCGACCCTCGATCGGCTCCTCGGGGGGCGGCCGCATGAGGGAACGCCTTCGCTCGGGAGCGCGGAGGGCGCGGCGGCCTGCGTGCCGCTCGACGCGTGCCTGGGGGTGGAGGGCCTGCCCCAGAGCGGCACGGGCCAGGCGGCCCTGCTCACCGGCACGAACGCGCCCCGGGCGTTCGGTCGCCACTTCGGGCCCTGGACGCCGGTGGCGCTGCGGCCGGTCGTGGCCGCGGGCAACCTGCTGACGGTGGCGCGGGCCGACGGCCGCACCGTGGCGTTCGCCAACGCCTATCCCGAAGAGCTCGTGGCGGCCGCCGACGATCCCCGTCCGCCGGCGCCGTTGCGGGCCGCCACGGTGATCGCCGCGCGCGGCGCCGGGGCTCTGGTCCGCGGCACTCCGGAGCTCGCGCGCGGGAGCGCCGTCGCCAGCGAGATCACCAACGGCGGCTGGCGCGAGCATCTGAGGCGCACCGAGGTCCCCGAGATCGACGCGGCGGCCGCCGGAGCGAACCTGGCCGCGATCGCCGGCGCGCACGACCTGACACTGTTCGCGCACTACTCGACCGACACCGCGGGTCACACCGGCGACGCCGACAGGGCCATCGCCGCGCTGGAGCGACTGGACGCCTTCCTGGACGGCCTGGTCCGGGGCTCACCGGCGGACCTGCGGATCGTCGTCGCCAGCGACCACGGCAACATCGAGGACCTGAGCGCCGGGCACACGCGTCATCCGGCGCTGGGGTTGGTGCTGGGGCCCGGAGCGGCGGCCTTCGCCGGCGGCCTCCGGTCGATCCTGGACGTAGCGCCGGCGATGCTGGCGGAGCTCGGAGTGCGCCCGCCGGGGCCGCGGGACGCCGGGCCGGGCTAGATCTCGCGCAGCAGGATCGATATCCCCAGGAAGGCGACGAACAGCGCGGCGTAGCCGGCGGCGTAGCCGAACGAGGCCCAGGGAATCGGGGCAACGCCGGCGAACGCGTTCTCGAGTTGGTAGAGCGCGCCCTGCGGGGGGAGCACGAAGGTCAAGAAGCTGCGGACCCCGCGCGGCACGGTGTCGGCGGCCCCGCTGCGCAGCGCCGAGTGCCACACGTGCGCTCCGCCCGCCAGGAGCGCCCCGATCGCGAGAGCCGCGTCGGCTCGGAGCCACGCCGAAAGGAAAGCCGCGAGGGCGCCGTAAACCAGCACGGCGGCCCCCGCCAGCACGAAGGTCGCCGCGCCGGCCCAGGTGCCCAGCACCAGGAGGTCGAAGAGGGGCAGGACGATCGCGGCGGCGGCGAACGCGATGGTCAGGCAGAGCGCCCAGCGCACGGCATAGACGGCCGCCGGCGAGCGCGACCGCGCGTGGGCCATCCTCGCCCACCCTCCTCCTCCGCCCCAGCCCACGACGGATCCGAGCACGAGCGCGGCGAAGATGGGAAACCGCCCCACGCTCCAGCCCATCAGCAGGACGGCCGACACCAGCGGGTAGCCCCCGCGCCGGAAAAGCTCGTCCAGGCCTGGGTCGGCGCCGCCCCCCGCGATCGACGCCGTCGCGGCGGCGCCCCCCAGGAAGAGCAGCCCCACCGCCCCGACGAGCAGCAACCGGCTCCGGAGCTCGGCCAGCGACAGCCGCACGAGCCCGTTCACGTTCCGCCTCCGGCGGCCGCCAAGGCGGCGCGGATCCGCTCCTCCAGAGCGGTGCGCGCCGGCGCCACCTCCACGACGCACGCGCCCGCGTCGAGCAGGCTGCGCAGCCGGTCCTGGAGCTCGGCGGCGTCGCGCGCCGGGACGGTGGCCTCGCGGACCGGCGTCTCGGGGTCGGCCTCGGCGGGGTGGGGCGTCGCGGTGGACTCCTCCGGGGCCGCGGCGCCACGGGCCAGCGCCCCCAGCGCGGCGTGCGGCGACGCGAGCGCGATCCGGTACGCGGTTGGCGCGCGCGCGCCGTCGGTCGCGTCGAACGCGTCGGCGAGGTGGCCCTCGGCGAGCACCGCCACCGCGTCGGCGGCAGCTCCTGCCAGCGCCGTGTCGTGCGTCGAGAGGAGGACCGTCGCACCGGCCGTGCCGAGCTCCCGGACCCAGGCCACGAGCTTCGTCCTGCCGTCGGCATCGAGGCCCTGATCGGGCTCGTCCAGCACCACGAGGGCGGGGTCGCCCAGCGCCGCCTGCGCCAGCGCGAAGCGCTGCAGCTCGCCGCGGGACAGCCCCCCGAGACGACGCTCCCGGACGTCCTCCAGGCCGAACCGGTCCACGACACGCTCGCTTTCGGCATCGACGGCGCCCTTGGCCCGGCGGTCCAGTCTGGCGAGGTCCCGTAGCGCGGGCGCCACCCGCCACGTGCCCGGCGGGACGACGCGCTCGGGCACGTACCCGGCGGCACGTGAGCGCAGCCAGCGCGCGGGCGGGTCGCCATCCAATGCCACCGAGCCCGAGGAGGGCCGCAGGAAGCCGAGGCAGAGGGACAGAAGCGTCGTCTTCCCGGCACCGTTTGCGCCCATGACGGCAGTGACGCCGGGCCGGGCGCGCAGCGAGACGTCGCGCAGCGCGCCGCCGTCGAGGCGCCTGCCGGACCCGTAGCGCTTGTGCAGCGCGCGGGTCTCCACCGTGGGTCCTGGGCTGGGGGCCATGCGGCATTCTAACGCGTCGCCCCGCCAGGCATGGAGCCGCCCCGCTTTCGCCGGCAGCCTGCGGCGTGACCGAGCCCGACGATCGAGCCCGCAGGACCAGCGCCCCGCGCGTTCTGGGACAGCTACTGCGGGCGGCCGAGGCGATCACGGAGGCGGAGCTCCAGGCGGCGCTGAACGAGCAGCGTTGGACCCGGGAGCGGCTGGGGGTCGTCCTGATCCGTAACGGCACCGAGCCGGAGGTGGTCGCGCGGGGCCTGGCCGAGCAACTCCGCGTGCCGTTCGTCGCCGGCCCGCTTGCGCAGGATGGCGAGGCCGCGTCGCTGCTCGATCCCGCGTCCGCGGAGCGCGCCCGGATGCTCCCCCTCAGGATCGAGGGGGGCGCGATCCTGGCGGCCGTGGACGACCCCCTGGACGCCGGCGCGCTGGACGAGCTGCGATTCAGGACGGGGCGGCGGGTGGAGCCGGTGGTGGTCACTCCGCAGGCGCTGGACGACGCCTTCGCCGCGCTGGCGGGCGTACCCGCGTCTTCGGGCAATGCCGGCGGCGAGGCACGGCCGACGACCGCCGATGCCTCGCCCCCCACGAGTGCCGCGGTGGCCGACGCCGGGGTCGTCGCGCTGGTGGAGAGGATCCTGGCCGCCTCGAGCCAGGTCGGAGCTTCGGACATCCACGTGGAGCCCCGCCCCGAAGGGCTCGGCGTCCGCGCTCGCGTGGACGGCGAGCTCCGCCGGGTGTTCGAGCTGCCCGGGGACGCGGCCCCGGCCGTAGTATCGCGCCTCAAGATCATGGCCGGGCTGGACATCTCGGTGAGGCGGATGCCGCAGGACGGGCGGGCGAGCGTGCGACTCGAGGGCCGGCCGCTCGACCTGCGCGTATCGACGCTGCCCTCCGTCCACGGCGAGAAGGTCGTGCTGCGCATGCTCGATCCCGAGCACGCGGGCATGGGCATGGACGAGCTGGGGTTGCCGCCGGGGCTGCGGATCCGGTTGGACAGGCTCCTGCTGCGGGCGCACGGGGCGCTGCTGGTCACCGGCCCAACCGGCAGCGGCAAGACGACCACGCTGTACGCGGTGCTGGGGTCGGTCGACCGGGAGCATCGCAATGTGGTGACGTTGGAGGACCCCATCGAGTATCGGCTTCCCGGACTCACCCAAGTCCAGGTCCAGGTCCGCGCGGGGTTCACGTTCGCCGCGGCGCTGCGCGCGGTGCTGCGCCAGGATCCCGACGTGGTCATGGTCGGCGAGATGCGCGACCCGGAAACGGCGGAAGTGGGCATGGCCGCCGCGCTGACTGGGCACCTGGTGCTGTCCACCCTGCACACCAACGACGCCGCGTCCGCGGTGTCGCGCCTGATCGAGATGGGCGTGCCGCCCTACATGATCGCCGCCGGCCTGTCGGGGGTCCTGGCCCAGCGGCTCGTCAGGCGCCTGTGCCGCGGGTGCCGACGACCCGTCCCGGCCGACCCGGCGGAGCTGGCATCGCTCGGCCTGCCGGAGGACGGCCTCGCGGTCCACGAGGCCGGCGGCTGCGCGGGCTGCGGCGGACGCGGTTATCGAGGGCGCACCGGGATCTTCGAGCTGCTGGAGATCGACGCGGGGGTGCGCGAGGCGATCTTGCGGCGCGAGGGTCCGGATCGGATCCGCGGCGCGGCGGCCGACGCGGGAGCGGCGGGCTTACCCCAACACGCGGCGGCCAGGCTGGCGGCTGGCGAGACATCCCTCGCGGAGGTCGCGCCGTTCCTGGCGCTGCTGGCGTCGTGAGGGTCCGCCGGCGCGCGGTGGCGCCGCGCGCCAATCGCCGGTCCGGGTGCCTAGCGGGTGGCGGCCGGGGCCGCGCCCGGCACGAGGCCGACCCGCAGGCCCAGCGCGCCGGCGGCGAAGCCGATGGCCAGTACCAGAAGGCAGGCCGCGGCGCCGATTCGCTGCGCCCGGGACAACCTCCGGCCACGCGTCACTGGGACGGGGCTCTGCACCGGGGCGGTCCACCGCAATCCCCCCGATTCCTGCAGCAGCAGGGTCGGATCCGCGCCGCAGACGTGGCACAGCCGGCTGCCACCGGAGTTGACGGCCCAGCAGTGCGGGCACACGAGCAGGTCGCCCGGATGGGTCACGCGTCGCTCCACGACGCGCCGTCGGAGGCCTGGCGCAGGAGGCGTTCAACCGGGTCCGCGGCGCGCGGGAAGAAGTAGCGGTCGGAGATGCGGTTGAGGCTCACGCGAAGCGCGGGGAAGAGCCGTCCGCAGCGATCGAGCAGCCCGTCGATGCCATGGGCGGCGGCCGCCGACGACCGCGCGGCGGCCTGGTAGCCGGCCGCCCCGAGCGTCTCGAAGTAGTCGAGGCCGGGAGCACCACGCCGCTGGACCCGGGCCGTGACGCGGTCCGGGAACACGCCGCTCAGCCAGAGCGCGGTGTCACCCATGTGGGCCTGGAGCATGAACGCGGTCGATCCATCGGACTCCTCGATCCGTGCGAGCAGATCGGTAAGGTACTCCGTGCGGCTGCCGTCGTCTTCGACCCTCGGCCCCCGGTTCTCGACTCCGAAGGAATGGAGAAGGGCGGCGAGATAGTCGGCGAGGGCGCGGTCGTCGAGCCCGCCTTCGAGCAGCGCATGCCGCACGAAGAGGTAGAGCAGGAGCCGTACCGTGGGCTTGCCGTGGTCGACCGCACCACCCGCCAGCACCGCGTTGAGCATCCGCGGGTCATCCAGAACCGCATCGAGGCCGTCCCGGCAGAGGCGCGCTTCTGCCTGGTCGGGAGTCTCCTCGTGGACGCGTTGCAGCGCCTCGATGGTCGAGTCGATCTCGGCGGCCCCGAAGGCAGCCCGCATGTCCGGCAGTATCACGCCACACCTCCCTCCACGCACCCCGACACTCGCCCCGGGCGATGGGCACTCCTGCTGCCGGCGCCACCTCCCCGCACCCGCGGGGGTTGCTCGGCGATCATTGCCGCACGCCGCGGAGCCGCTTGCAGGGCATCAAGGCCCGATCTAGCTTCGGGGAGTCGCGCACACACAACGGCACTGAGAGGGGTATCCGAACCTCTAATGCGCCCTTTCGGGCCCTGTCAACGTTCTCGTTTGTCGGCCGTGCGCGACTTCTCGGTCGTACCGCGCCCGGGGTCGCGATGATCCCGGGCGCGATCGTGTGTGCCTTTTCTCCGCATCAGCGCGCGATGAGCCAGATTTCTCGTGCCGCCGCCGCCACGACGCCGTGGCTGTCCAGCGTCCTGCTTTCCGTCCTCGCCGGTTGCGCATCCGCGCCGGAGCCGGAGGCGTTCAGCGAGGGGGTCCTCGTGCTGGCCGAGAACGTCTCCGACGGGGCCTCCAGCGAGTCCATCGCCAGCGAGGTGACCCAAGCGGGATCGGACTTCGTTCTCCTTGCTTCGCCGAGCGACAGCGCCTGGTTCGCGGACGTCGCCGCCGGCAGCGGGCTGGTCATGTCAGGGCCTTCGATCGAAGAAGGGCTCGGCTTCGCCTACCTGGCCGCGACGGAGCCGCTCGGCGACACGACGATCGCGATCCCCGTCGGCTCGGACGGAGCCGTCGTCCTGCACGACGCGCTCTACGAACTGGGAGACGGCGTCTTTCTCGACTTCATCGCGTTCCGGGCCGACGACGCGCCCGACCCCCACGCCCTGATCCAGTCATTTCTCGCCTACATGGCCACGGATGTCATGACGAACGCTCCGCTCGTCCTCGGCATTCACGCCCGGGACGAGCGGCTGGCGGACTCGCTGGCGGTCCTGCTTCGCCCCTCGTTCCAGCCACCGGCTGCGTGCGAGAGCGGAGGCGACGCGGCACCGAGTGTGGGCGGCCTGCGCCTGTTCATCGGCACGCCGGTGCAGATCCGCTGTCAGGAGATCCGTCGCCCGCCGGGCGCCGGGCGCGGCCTCCTCGCGAAGCTGCTGCTGCTGCGGTGAACGGCCCCGACGGCGGCGACGGGCGGGGAGCGGCAGCGCCCGCCGTCCCTGGCGAGGGCGTGCCGTGGCGGGCCTGGGGCCCCGCTGCGTTCGCCGAGGCCGCGGAGGCGGAGCGACCGATCTTCCTTTCCCTGCAGACCCGGTGGTGCGCCTGGTGCCGGCGCCTGGAGCGCGAGACGTTCGCCGACCGTCGCGTCGCCAGGTTGCTCGCCGACGCGACCGTGCCGATCCGCGTCGACGCCGAGCGTTATCCGCACGTGCGCGATCGCTACGTGACGTCCGGTTGGCCGACCAACGCCTTCCTCACGCCGTCGGGAGGCGTCCTTTGGAGTGGGCCATTCGTGGAGCCGGCCGAACTGCTGCCTGCCGCGCGACGCGTGCTGGCGGCCTGGGAGCGACAGGCGGAGGAGCTGGAGGC
Source organism: Longimicrobiales bacterium (assembly GCA_035465395.1). Lineage (GTDB taxonomy): Bacteria > Gemmatimonadota > Gemmatimonadetes > Longimicrobiales > RSA9 > DATHRK01. The sequence continues at coordinate 39,499 of DATHRK010000015.1, forward strand.
GGAGCTGGAGCGTCGGCGGGCCGCGATCGCGTCGGGCCGGAAGCAGGCGTCCAGGGGCGGGATGCCGCGCCGCGAGGCGGCGGACGCCGTGCTGACGTTCCTGCGCCAGTCGTTCGATGCGCGCAACGGCGGCTTCGGGGAGGCCCCCAAGTACCCACCCGTAGACGCCGTGGCGCTGCTGTACGCCGAGGCCGAGCGCGTCGGCGACGCCGACCTCGTGGGCATGGCGGATCGGACCCTCGACGGCATGCTGGCGGGAGAGCTGTGGGAGCGCGAGACGGGGGCGTTCCACCGGTACGCGCTGGCCGAGGATTGGACCGAACCATCGACGGAGCGCCTGCTCACGGTCAACGCGGAGCTGGCGCGGTGCTACGCGCTGTCGGCCGCGCTCCGAGACCGGGACGACTGGCGGGAGGTCGCGGAGAGAGCCGTGGCCTGGGTGGAGGATGCGCTGGCCCGGACGCACGGACTGGTGGCCGCCAGCGTCGCCGCCCGAGACGAGGACGGCGCGGCCGTGCGGGATGACACCGCCTTCGCCGACGCCAACGCGGCCTGGGTGCGATGTCTGGCCGACGCGGGCGCCGCTTTGGGGAAGGCCGATTGGGTCGAGCGTGCCCGCGCGGCGCTGGAGGCCGCGCGCGCGGCCTTCGACGACGACAGCGCGTCGCTGCCTCGCCACTTCGTCGCCGAAGACGAGGACGGCGCACCTCCCCGCGGGCTCCTCGTGGACGCGGCGGAGTTGCTCACGGCGGCGGTCGCCGTAGCGCGCGCGTCGGGCGAAGCCGAAACGCTCGCGTACGCGATCGACCTCGCGGAGCGCATGCGCGCGGAGCTGTGGAGCGAGCACGGAGGGTTCCGCGACCGGCCCCACCTGGCGGGCGACCCGCTCGGGGCGCCCGAACGCCCGTTCCACGAGAACGCGACCGCTGCCGCCGCGTTGCTGTCCCTGGACGCGCTGGCCGAGACCGGGGGCGCTCGCTCCCAGGCGGAGCGCACGCTCGCCCTGCTCTCTCCGACGGCGCCCCGCTACGGGCTGGACGCCGCCGGGTTCGCCCTGGCCACGCTGGAGTTCTTCGACGCGGCCCCCGTCGCCGTCGTCCGCACCGACAGTGCGGCCGGTCCGCTGCGCTCCGCGGCGGCGACTTCCGCACGCGGCCGCTGCTGGAACCTGACGGAGGACGCCCCCGTGGCCGGGCGAACGTTCGAGGCGGCCGGCGACCCCGCCGCCTGGGTCAAGCGCGATGGGGATTGGTCGGGCCCCGTGACCGAGGCGTCGGAGCTGCGGGCCCTGCTGGGCGGATGACGCCGGGGGAGCGGCTGCGCCAGGAGCTGCTCGCGCGCTTCCGACGCGGCGCGGATCATCCGTTCGATGCGCCCGCGTTCAACACGTTGGCTCTGGCCGCCTTTTCGGTGCAGTTCGAAGCCGACGACACCTACCGGGCGTACTGCGGGCGGCGCGGCGTGGGGCCAGCCACGGTCGACGACTGGCGGCGCATCCCGGCCGTGCCCGCTCGCGCCTTCAAGGATCTGGTGTTCGCGTCGGGTCCGAGGGGCGAGCGCTCCGCGGTGTTCGCGACGAGCGGCACCAGCGCAGGCCCAGCGCGTCGCGGCCGCCACCACGTGCCCGATCTGGACCTCTACGACGCGTCCGCCGCGGCGACGCTCCAGCACTTTCTCCTGCCGGATCTCGAGGCGTGCCGGGTGCTGTCCCTGATCCCGCCGCCGGAGGATCTGCCGGACTCCTCGCTGTCCTACATGGCCGGGCTGGCGCGAGAGCGCTTCGGCGCCCCGGGCAGTGGGTGGTTCATGTCGCCGTCCGGGGGGCTCGCGTCCCGGCGTCTCGGCGCCGCGCTGGAAGACGCCCGCGGGGCCGACGAGCCCGTTTGCCTGCTGGGGACCTCGCTGGCGTTCGCGGCGTGGCTGGAGGAGCTGGCCGCGTCTGGGACGCGCTTCCGCCTCCCCGACGGCTCACGGCTTATGGACACGGGCGGGGCGAAGGGCCGGTCGCGATCTCTCGATTCGGCGGAGCTGCGACACGGTTACGCTACGGCGCTCGGCATCCCGGACCATCGGTGCGTCAACGAGTACGGGATGACCGAGCTCTGCTCGCAGTACTACGACCGCTGCCTCCGACGGGGTTTCCGCGAGCCGCGAGACCTCAAGGGCTCCGCGCCCTGGTTGGCGTGCGTGGCCGCCGATCCCGATACGCTGGAGCCGTTGCCGGACGGCGCGATCGGCGTGCTCCGGCACGTGGATCTCGCCAATCTGGGGTCGGTCGTCGCCGTCCAGACGGAAGATCGCGGCCGGGTGGTCGACGGCGCCGTGGAGCTGTTGGGACGCACCCCGGGCGCGGAGCCGCGAGGCTGCTCGCTCGCGCTGGAGCTGATGCTCCAGCAGGCGGGTGCCGCCGAAAGGCGCGGTGTCTGAGGTGGCCGCCGCGGCGCTCGACGGCTTCTTCCTGCCCGGCCTCGACCCGGCCGATGTCGCCGATTGGGCGGAGACGCCGCTGGCCGGCCTCGACACCGTCGTGCGTCACCCCCTGCTCGACGGTGAGGCGACGGCGCTGGTCTGGGGCCGACTGCGCGCGGCGCGCGTGGTCCGGCTGTCCGGCGCTCCGCTCGGGGACACCGCGCCGACGCTGGCGGAGGCGGCCGCCAGGCTGGTTTCCGCAGCCCGCGAGGAACCGTGGCGGGCGGCCATCGCGGCGCAGTTCGGCCTGTCGCCGGACATGCTGGACCACGTCCTTGAGAACATGGCGCGCGGCTGGACGGCGCGCGCTTTCTCCGGGCTCGTAGCCGCGGAGTTCGGCGAGGCGAACGTGGTCACGCGGTTCGCCGAAGACCCCTCCCGCCCCGGCGTACTCCACAGGCCGGTCGCGGAAGACGTGATCTTCCACGTCCTCGCCGGCAACGTCCCCGGGGTGGGCGTCACCGCGCTCGCCCGCGCGCTGCTGGTCGGCAGCTCCGCGTTCGCGCGCGCCGCTCGATCGGGATCCCTGCTGCCGGCGCTTTTCGCGCGCTGTCTGGCCGCTACGGACCCCGCGCTGGCGGCCTGCGTCGCGACGACCTGGTGGCCCGGCGGCGACGCGGACGCCGAGCGGGCGCTGCTCGTTCGGGCGCGGCTGGTCGTGGTGTACGGAGGGGCGGAGGCGGTGTCGGCGATCCGGGCGCGGGCGCGCGCGGAAACAAGGGTGGTCGTGCACGGCCCCGGGGTCTCCGTGGGCATGGTGTCGGCCGACGCCCTCGCGTCGGAACGCGTGGACCGAACGGCGGAGGCCGCGGCTCTGGCGCTGGCGACGTTCGATCAACGCGGCTGCACGTCGCCGGTGGCCTTCCTGGTGGAGAGGGCCGACGCCGCGAGCACCGGGACTTTCTGCGAAGCGCTTGGACGCCGACTCACCGAGCTGTCGCGGGCGATGCCACCGGGTCCGCCACACCCACCGGAGGCGGCACGCCGTCGCCAGGTGATCGAAGCCGCGGAGATGAGGGCCGCCCGGTCCGATGGCGGCTCGAGCGCTCCGGGTCCGCCGATCGAGGGGCCCGGCTTCTGTCTAATTCCCACCTTCCGACTGGAGCCTTCCGACTTCTGCGTGGGGCGGACGGTGCAGGTGCTGGAAGTCGCCGACCTGGAGGATGCGGCGGAGCAACTCGACCCGCTGGCGGGGGCGCTCCAGACCGTCGGCTACGCCGGCAATCCCGCGGGCATCGATCGCATCGCCGACCGCCTGGCGGCGCTCGGCGTGTCCCGGATCACGACGCTGGATGCGATGCCGTGGCCCCCGCCGGCGTGGCGGCACGACGGGGCGCATCCCCTCCGCGAGCTGGTGCGCTGGTCGGACCTGGAACGGGCCTGAAACCGTCCGATCCGCCGCCTATTCGGGGTCGTCGGAGTCGCTCCGTTCGGCCCGCCACATCACGAGCTGGCGCGTCCCGGAAGAGCTCTCTTCGACGCGCACGGTGAGAGAATCGCCGTCCTGGAGCCCCATGTCGTCGCGAATGTCCTGGGGAATGGTGACGCGTCCGCCCACGCCGACCGACACATCGCCGTAATACAGCGTACGATACAGGGCCATCTGCTTGTCCTCCGCGACCGGTGTGGCGCGCGCTACCGCGCCTTGAGAAACGGAATAAATAACAGAAATGCGCTGGGGTCGGCAATCCCCGCGCGCGCACGCGCGTGTGTAGGTCATGATGGTTCGTTGTCGCGATGCGTTTGCACGATGCAACACTTCGGGCGGGATCCTTCCGGAGTTCGATGGGTATCCAAGTCGCTTCCGGACACCCTCGGTTGTGACCTAACTGCGTGCTAATCCATCAGTTGAATGGGCGCATCGGCGTCCGGAAGGGCCCCTGGGGCACGACCGTTGCCCCCCTGGCGGCCGGATTTCGCGGTGCCGACGCCGGCACCACGTGAAATAGAGAACAAGGCTGGTTTACATATGTCCCCCGCGAACGAACTCGACCTGATGTGGGGTCGATGGAAACGGCGCGTTACGGCGGTACTGGTCGGCGGTGCGGCATTGACCGCGCTGACGGCGATGTTGGGCGCGGCGCCGATCGCCGAGGCGAAGCCCGTCTCGGAGGCCGACGCCCTGGATGTCGTCGCCCTGCAGGGGCGGGCCGAAACCCTCGGGGACGCCCTGGACGACGCCGGTCGCTACTTCGAGGAGACGGTAGCGCCCATCGAGCGCGTGTTGCTGCAGTACCGCGACGATCCGGCCCTGGTGTCCACCATCGCTCGGTCCGTCGTGCGGGAGGCGAACGCCGCGGGGCTGGAGCCCCGGCTCCTGCTGGCCGTGATGCTCGTCGAGAACCCGTGGCTGGATCCCGAGGCGGAAAGCTTCGTGGGTGCGGTGGGCCTCATGCAGGTCATGCCGCTGCACGAAGGCGAATGGGACGGCTGCACACCGGACCTGCGCGACATCCGGGCCAACATCTGCCACGGTGCCCGCATCTTCGCCCATTACTTCGAGCGGTCCGCGGGCGACGTCGAGCGCGCGTTGCTGCGCTACAATGGCTGTGTGAAGGGCACCAACACGCCCGACTGCCACAGCTACCCGTACCACGTATACGCACGCGCCGGGCGCGCGAGCATGCTGGCCTGGCTCGGCCAGACGGGGGGAGCTCCGGTAGGCCGGGCGGCGACGCCCTAGGCGGCGCCCGGCCACACCGCGGCCGTCCAGACCGCGGCCGTCAGCACCGCGCCCCGTCCAGACGGCGTACCGCTATACGGCTTCGGTCTGGACCGTGCCCGTCTGGATCGCGCCACTCACCTGGCCCCGCCGCATCGGCTCGGTGCGCGCCGTTCCATGGGGCTGCGAAACCGGGAGCTCCAGAGTGATCGACGTGCCCTCACCTTCGGTGCTGCTTGCGCGGATGGTGCCGTTGTGCGCAACGACGACCTGACGCGCGATGGCCAACCCGAGGCCGCTTCCGAGTCGGCGGGCCTCCCGGCCGGCCTGGTAGTACTTGTCGAAGATGTGATCCAGTTCGTCGGGCGGTATGCCGCTGCCGGTATCGCGAACGAGGATGCGGACGAAGCCTCCGGAGGCTTCCGCCCAGACCTCGATCCGTCCTCCCTCCGGCGTGAATTTGAAGGCGTTTGACAACAGGTTGCCCAGCACCTCGTTGCGGAGGCGATCCGGGTCGCCGCAGATCAAGTGAGGGCAATCCGGCTCGAGACCGACCACGAGCTCGATCTTCTTCTGCACGGCCAGCGCGTCGAAGCTTCGGCGCAGCGCCTCCAGCATGTCCACGAGTGACATATCGGCGATCTGGATCTCGAATCCGCCCGCCTCGATCCGGCTCGCGTTGAGCAACTGGTTCACCAGGGCGCCCAGGTGACGCGCCTGCTCCAGCATGGTTTGGAAGATCTCCTTCTGTGCCTCGTCGACCTCCCCGTACATGCCCGTCTCGAGGAGCTCGGCGTACCCGGAAATGACGTTGATCGGCGTCTTCAGGTCGTGACTCGCCATGCCGATGAACTCGGCTCGGATCCGCTCCAGCTCGCCGAGGCGGCCCGTCATGGTGCGGAAGGCGCGCGACAGGTCACCGATCTCGTCTTCCCGGTCGTAGGGCAGATCTCCGGGGACCTGGAAATGGCCGTCCATCACCTGTGACGTCGCGGCCTGCAGGCGCCGCAGGGGGGTGGTGAGCGCGGTGGTCGTCCAGGCCCCGAGGAGCAGCACGACCGCCAGCGCGCCGATGAGCGTGACGAGCACCGTCGTGGAGGCGGTCGCGGAGATGCGCTCGGCGCGCAGCACGTCTTCGCGCGCTCGGCGGTCGATCGCGCCGGCGAGCGCGGACAGCGTGTCCAGCGTGCTCGCGATGGCCGGCTTCACCTCGTCCAGCGCGGTGGTCGCGTCGTCGAAGTCGCCGGCCTCCACCATCCCCCGGATGGACGTCGCGCCTTCCTGGATGCTCGTTACCCTCGCGGCCGGCCCACGTACGTCCGTGGCGTATCCCAGCTCGTCGAGATCGCGGAGGTGGAGGCGCGCCTCGGCCAGGTGCTCCACGACCTGGTCGCGTAGCGCCGGATCCGGCGCCGCCACGTAGCTGCGCAGCGAGCGATCCAGCTCCGCGAGCGATCGCTCCAGACGGCCGAGCGCCAGGTAGGCGGCGGCGTGGCGCCCACGGAGGCGCTCGGTGATCTCCTTGACCTGGGACAGCTGGCTCGCCGAGTAGACCGCCGGAACGGTGAGCAGGGCGGCGATCCCCAGGAGGGTGAGGATGAGGCGGCGCCGAACGGTCACAGCGACCTGCTAGGGACGCAGAGTGCGGCGGATTCGCTCGAGCTCCTGCTGCTGGATCTCGACCCGTTCCCGGAGGGCTTCGACCTGCTCCTCGAGCTCGGCCACGCGGAGCGCGAGCGAGTCGCGCGTGCCTTCGGCAGCGGCGATGCGGTCCGGTACCGTCGCCGACGGCAGGTCCGGCAGCCAGTCGATCGGGCCGTCGGTCGCGTGGTCACCCGGCACCGCCGATTCCAGCAGCGCGAGACTGGCGCGCGGCTCGTCCGACGAGCAGCCCGCAGCCGCGGCCCGCGTGTCGCGCCGCGCCTCCTCGAGCGGCTCGGCGCGCGGCGGCGGGGCGCCGTGCTCCTTCGCGAGCAGGTAGATCCCCGTGGCCGTCGAGCCCAGGGGCGACCCGGACGGGGCGAGGTCCGCCACATGCGCCGCCAGGGCCGCGGCGAGGTCCGGACGTCGCTCGTTGTTGCGCGGGTCGAGATAGCCCGTGGCCAGCAGCAACAGCGCGGTGCGCCCGTCGTCGCTGCCCGGGCAGTGCATGTACACCCAACCCAGGTCCGTGCGGGCTGCGCTGAAATTACCGATGTCGAGCGCGGCCGCCCCCGCGGAAAGTCGTCCCGCCGCCTCCGCCTCGGGTGTGCCGGGAAGCGGTTCCACACCGGCCCGTTGAGAGCGCGTGCATGCGACCACGAGACAGGCCAGGGTCGCGATGCCGAGCTTTGTGAGGAAGGTGGCGTTGGGCTTCATCGTCCTCTCGGGAACCGCGCATCGGGTCCCATCTTTCTGGAGCCGCGCCCCTTGCGGCAGGATGGTGACGGGTCAGGAATCTACGGGGCGTGGCCCATCGGGCATAGAGGGCGGGTCGGCGGGCAACGTCAGTTGTTTCTGCTCTCTATCGCTCGGCAGCGTGGTGGTAGCCGGCCCGCTGCGCTCCGATATCTCCCGGGCGATGTCTTCCACCAGTGCCCCGAGCGCACGCGTTCGTCGGGCCACGGCGCCGCGGTAGAGACTCCGCGCCAGCAGGTAGGACCCACCGAAGGCTGCGACCGGAATCAGCACTCCGAGAAGGACCGAACCCAGGGCCCCACCGAGCGCTCCGCCGACGCCGAACCCGATCCCTCCCCCGGCCCCCCCGACGATTCCGCCGTAGAGGGCCCAGGCGGTGCCGGCGAGCCGCTCCTCGACCCGCACGAGCGTGTGGTCGTCGCTTTCGGCGCTGACGAGCACCTGCAGCGAGCGCGTGTTGCCGTGGGCGTTCGAGCTCCAAGTGAGTGTGTCCCCGACTGCGCTCGCTTGTCCCGGGGCATCCGCGGCGCGCTGAATGAGGGGGACCAGCGCATCCAGGGACTCGCGCGGCAGCGAGCCCGCGACGCGCGCCTCGAGAGCGACGACCAGAGGCCCTCCAGCGAGCGCATTGCCCAGGCCGCTGCCGACGGGAGCATCTAGCTCCCGCGCGGCCGCGCGTAAGGTGGCCGCGTCGATGCCCGCTTCGACCCCGATCTCCTGAAGCTCCCGCAGGGTCAGGCCTTCGCGAGCCGGCCCAGATCGCGCCGTGGCCTGGAGCTGGGTCGCCCGCTCGAGGATCCGCGAGACTTCCTTGTCGGAATACCGCCGTTCGCCGTCGGGTAGATCCATGACCGCCAATCTAGGGTGCGAGGCTCGTCGAGGAAGGACGACCGCTAGCGCGTTCCGCGGCGCTGGGGCCTGCGTCGTCGAGCGGTCGAAGGGAGCGCGCGCGAGGGCCCGCCGCACCCGCGTCGCCGGGTTGCGGGCCACCCTGGGGGGACCCATCTTGGCGCCGATTTCCGGGCGGGCCGGGCGAGGCCGCCGACTTTCGACGAATCAAGGATGCGATGATCCGAGGTAGGGGTGCGGTCCTCGCGGCTGGCCTCGTTGCGGCGCTCGCGCTGGCCGGGCTGATCGCCGCCCAGGGGGATTCCGCCGACGGCGGTCCATCCGCGGCGTCGACCGCCGACACCGGCCAGCCCATCGCGTATCCCCACAACGTGCACGCAGGACAGCTCGAGATCCCCTGCATGTACTGTCACTACTCCGCGGATCGCTCGGTCGATGCCGGCATACCCCCCGTCGCGTCCTGCATCGGCTGTCACGCGCCGGGAGGCGCTCAGTTGGCCGCGGCGGACCGCCCCGAGGTGCAGAAGCTCATCGACTACTGGAACCGGGGTGAACCCATTCCATGGGTTCGCATCCACGACCTGCCGGACCACGCACACTTCCCGCACTACATGCATGTGAACGCGGGGCTGACGTGTCAGGAGTGCCACGGCCAGGTGCAGGAGGTCGGCCAGGTCGAACAGGAATCGTCGCTGAGGATGGGGTGGTGCGTGGAATGCCACCGCGCCCGTGGGGCCAGGACCGATTGCTCGGTGTGCCACTACTAGATGGGCGGCGCGGATGACGGGTCTCGCGGGGTTCGCCGGAGTCAGGGCGTGAAGAAGAAAGGCATGGAACGCCGTGACTTCCTGAAGGTCGTCGGCGCCGCCGGCGCCGGAACCGGTCTCGCCGGCTGCACCACCGGGGCCGCCGAGAACCTCATTCCCTACGTCGTACCGCCGGAAGAGATCGTTCCCGGCATCGCGACCTGGTATCGCACGACGTGCAGGGAGTGCGACGCCGGCTGCGGCATGAGCGTGCGCACGCGTGAAGGGCGGGCGGTGAAGGCCGAGGGCAACGCCCTCTCGCCGGTCTCGCACGGTCGACTCTGCGCGCGCGGTCAGGCTTCGCTGCAGGGCCTCTACGACCCCGACCGGGTGCCGCAGGCGCTGCGTCGCGGATCGGGGGGCGGTTGGGACCGCGTCACATGGGACGCCGCAGAGCAGGAACTGGCGCGGGGGATCGCCGAGGCGGACGGCAGCGCGGTGTTCCTCACCGGATCCTCGAGCGGCACGATGGACCGGCTGATCGACGACTGGTGCGCCGCGATGGGGGTCGAGCGGGTCCGCTTCGACGCCTTCGGGCTCGAGGCCGTGCGCACCGCGAGCCGACTCGTGTACGGCCGGGAGGGCGTCCCCCGGCACGACCTCGCGGCGGCCGAGGTGGTGGTCACGTTCGGCGCCGACTTCATGGAGACCTGGGGCTCTCCGGTCGACTACACGCACGGTTTCGTGCAATCCCATGCCTACCAGGACGGCCGGCGGGGTCGCCTCATCGCGGTGGGTCCGCACCTGTCGCTCACCGGCCTGTCCGCCGACGACTGGATCGCGGCGCGTGCCGGCACCGAGCACCTCGTCGCGCTGGCGATGGCGCGGCTGGTGGCCGAGTCCACGGGCGCCGCGCTCGACGGACCGCTCGCGAGCGTCGACGTCGCCGCCGCGGCGCAGGCCGCCGACGTGGACGTGGAGGCGGTCCGTAACGCCGCGCTCGCGTTCGCGAACGACGGGCGCTCGGTGGCGATGGGCCCGGGCGTCGCGGCGACGAGCAGCGCCGCGACCGCGCTTGCCACGGCGGTCGCCCTGCTCAACCGGGCTGCCGGCAACGTCGGCCGGACGGTGTTCCCCGCAGAGGCCGAGCTCGGCCCGGCGGGCACCTACGCCGCCTTGAGCGATTTGATCGACCGGGCCTCGGCCGGCACACTCGGCGCGCTGCTGATCCACGGCGCCAACCCGCTGCACGGCGTGCCGCTCTCCGCCGACGCGGCCGCGGCGCTCGATCGCGTCGGCTTCATCGCGTCGTTCGCGTCGCAGCTCGATGAGACCGCCGCGCGCGCGCACCTCCTCCTCCCCGACCACCACTTCCTGGAAGCGTGGGGCGACGTGGAGCCGCGGCCGGGCGTGTTCGGGATCGTGCAGCCGGTGATGCGGCCGGTCTTCCAGACCAAGCAGACGGGCGATGTCCTGTTGTCGGTCGCGCGGCGCGCCGGCGCGTCCCTGCCGAACGCTGCCAACACCTTCTACGACTATCTCCGCGCGCGCTGGACGCGGGACGTCGTGCCCGGCGCCGACGAAGAGGCGTGGCGGGCCGCGCTGCGCACGGGGGTGGTCGTCGCGCAGGGCGGAACCGCGTCGGCGCCCCCGCCCATCGCGGCCCTGGCCGGAGCACCGAACCAGGCGGCGCAGTCCGACGCGCAGCAGCAGCCTCAGCCCGGCGCGCAGCAGCAGCCCGCCGGTCCGATCGCCGCCGCCGCGGGTTCGCGGCCCGCCAGCGTAGCGGACGTCGACTTCGCGCGCGCCGAGCTCGCCGGTGCGGACGACGCCGAGTTCGATCTCGTGGTCTATCCGTCCTACCGGTTCCTCGACGGCCGCCTCGCGAACCGCTCGTGGCTGCAGGAGCTCCCCGATCCGGTCAGCAAGATCGCCTGGAGCTCCTGGGTGGAGATGCACCCGGACGCCGCTGCGGAGCGCGACCTGGATGTCGGCCACATCGTCACGGTCGCGACCGAGCAGGGCGACTTCGAGCTCCCCGTCTGGACCCACCCCGGCGTGCGCGAGGACACCATCGCCGTGCAGCTCGGGCAGGGCCATACCAACCTCGGTCGCTACGCGAGGAATCGGGGCGTCGACGCGGCGCGCATGCTCGCCCCGCTCGTCGACGCCTCCTCCGGCGGGGTCGTGTGGATCCAGACGCGGGCGGCCGTAACCGCCACCGGACGGTGGGAACGGCTCCCGTACACCGAGGGCGAGTCGGATGCCTCTGCGCGCGACGTGGCGAAGGCGATGTCGCTCGAGGACGCGCGGGCCGCCGAGCCGGTCGACATCCTCGGGCTCGCGGCGTACCGGGCAGGGGTCGAGAACGCCCCGGGCGGCGAGGGCAACGCGCGCGGGCAGGAGGCCGACCACGCCGACCCGATGCCGATCGGGAGCGCGCCACACCACGGCCAGCCCCACCCGCTCGAGGCCCAGGTCGACGAGCTTCAGGCCGCGGGCGGCTTCGGTCCGATCGTCGGCATGGGCGCGGCGCCCCAGGACTACCCGCCGCCCGACACCTATTACGGCGAGTACTCGGAGGAGAAGCCCCGCTGGGCCCTGGCGATCGACACGGAGCGCTGCACCGGATGCAGCGCCTGCATGACCGCGTGTTACGCCGAGAACAACATCGCCGTGATCGGCCCGGAGCAGGTCGCCAAGGGCCGGCTGCTCTCCTGGATCCGCATCGAGCGGTATTGGGAGCTCGGCCACGAAGAGGGCGGAGGCGAGCATTTCCAGGGCACCCGCTTCCTGCCGGTCATGTGCCAGCAGTGCGGCAACGCGCCGTGCGAGCCGGTGTGTCCGGTCTACGCCTCCTACCACACGCCCGAGGGCCTGAACGCGCAGGTCTACAACCGCTGCGTAGGCACGCGGTACTGCGCGAACAACTGCCCGTACAAGGTGCGACAGTACAACTACTACACGGCGGAATGGCCCGAGCCGCTGAACTGGCAGCTCAACCCCGACGTGACGGTGCGCGAGAAGGGCGTCATGGAGAAGTGCACGTTCTGCGTGCAGCGCATCCGTGACGCGCAGCACCACGCGAGGATCGAGGACCGGCCCGTGGCCGACGGCGAGATCGTGCCGGCGTGCGCCCAGACCTGCCCCGGCGACGCGATCGTCTTCGGCGACATCAAGGACCCGACGTCGCGGGTCGCCCAGGTGTCGGCCTCGGGCCGCGCCTACCGGATGCTCGGCGAGCTCAACACGCAGCCCGGCGTCACCTACCTGCAGCGCGTGTCGATGCACGCGGAATCCGGGGAGTCACACTGATGGCGACCGTGACGCCGCCTCCGCCTCCGCCGGTCGCGCCGCAGCCGCGCCGCTCGCCGACGCACCCGCACGTCGAGAGCTACGCGCAGGTCAACCGCGACATCTTCAAGATGCTCAGCCGGCCCGGGCGGGGCTGGTGGATGCTGTTCCTGCCCACGGTGGCCGGTGTCGGCCTGCTGGGCTTCGCGTTCGCGGTGCAGGTGGTGCTCGGCATCGGGATGACCGGGCTCATGAACCCGATCGGGTGGGGCGTCTACATCACCACCTTCGTGTTCTGGGTCGGCATCGCGCACTCCGGGACGCTGATCTCGGCGATCCTGTACCTGTTCCGGGCGCCGTGGCGGCAGTCCATCTACCGCGCCGCCGAGGCGATGACGGTCTTCGCGGTGATGACGGCGGGCCTGTTCCCGATCATCCACCTCGGGCGGCCGTGGCTGTTCTACTACCTGCTGCCGTACCCGAATCAGCGGCTGATCTGGCCCAACTTCCGCTCGCCGTTGATGTGGGACGTGTTCGCGGTGGGCACGTACTTCACGGTCAGCGCGGTGTTCTTCTACATCGGCATGATCCCCGACATCGCCGCCGCGCGCGACTCCACCGACGTGCCGTGGCGGAAGAAGCTCTACACCGCAATGGCGCTCGGCTGGACGGGCACCGACCGCGAGTGGAAGCACTTCTCGCGGGCCTATCTGTACCTCGCGGCGCTGGCGACGCCGCTGGTGCTCTCGGTGCACTCCGTCGTGTCCTGGGACTTCGCGATGTCGATCGTGCCCGGGTGGCACACGACGATCTTCGCACCCTACTTCGTGGCCGGCGCGATCTTCAGCGGTCTCGCCATGGTGATCACGATCCTGATCCCCATGCGGAAGGTGTTCGGGCTGCAGGCGTACCTCACGCCGCGACACTTCGACGCGATGGCGAAGCTGATCCTGCTGACGGCGTTGATCGTCACCTACGCCTACGCCACCGAGTACTTCATGGCGTGGTACAGCTTCGAGGTGCCGGAGCGCGACGGCTTCTTCAACCGCGCGTTCGGCGACTACTGGTGGGCCTCGTGGATCATGATCACGTGCAACGCCTTCGTGCCGCAGCTCCTGTGGTTCAAAAAGGTGCGTACCAGCATAGGGGCGCTGTTCACGATCACGATCTTCATCAACATCGGCATGTGGTTCGAACGGTTCGTGATCATCGTCACGAGCCTCTCCCACGAGTACGTGCCGTGGCAGTGGGACACCTACATGCCGTCGTGGGTGGAGATGTCGATCATGGTCGGCAGCTTCGCCTGGTTCTTCATGTGGTTCCTGCTGTTCATCCGATTGCTACCGCCCATCTCCGTGGCGGAGCTCAAGGAGGTGCTCCCCTCGCCGCTGCGCAGCGACGCCGTGGCGGCCGGAGCCGGCGGGGCGACGGGTCATCCGCCCTCGGACCACGAGGGGGTGCACTGATGACCGAGCGCCGCGACGGCATTCTGGGGATCTTCCACCACTCGGATGCGGTCGAGGAGGCGGTCGCGGGCCTGCGCGCGCAGAAGCCGGCCGACATCACCGTGTACGCGCCGCTGCCACACCACGACATCGAGCACGCGCTGGACCGGCCCGAGAGCCCGGTGCGTGTCTACACCCTGGTCGGTGGCCTCACCGGCGCCGCGACGGGCTTCGCGATGCCGATCTGGATGTCGCTCGACTATCCGCTGATCACGGGGGGCAAGCCGATCATCTCGCTGCCGCCGTTCGTGATCATCGCCTTCGAGTTGGCGATCCTCTTCGGTGCGCTGGCCACGGTGCTCGGGCTGGTCCTGAACGCGTTCGTCTTCAAGCCCAAGGCGACCTACGCCTACGACCCCTCCTTCTCGGCGGGGTCGTTCGGCGTGTTCGTGGTCCCGGCGGAGGGACGCGGCGACGAGGTGCGGTCCGTGCTCGAGCGCGCGGGCGCAGCGGAGATCCGCGCGGAGGTGGCCCATGCGTAGCGCGCGCACGGCGCGGGTCGCCCTGACACTCCTGCTGGCGACGACGCTCGGCGCCTGCACCGAGATCGACAACATGCTGGCGCGCGTGTCGTTCTTCGCGTTCATGCGCGAATCGCCCGCCTTCGACCCGTACGAGGCGCCCCGGCTGCCGCCGGAGAACTCGGTTGCGTTCGAGGGTCCGACCGGGCAGGTGCCGGCGCCGATCGAGGCGAGCCAGGCCGGCCTGCAGGCGTTCGGCGACGCCAACGCGAATCCGATTCCGCGCGGCGAAGCGTCCGAGGAGCGCGGCCGCGTTATGTACGACCGCTACTGTGCGATCTGTCACGGGCCGGCGGGCATGGGTGGGAACACCGGCACGGTCACGTCGACCGGCGTCTATCCGCCGATCGTACCGCCCGTCGCGGCCGGTCGCGCGACGACGCTCTCCGATGGCTACATCTACGCGATCATTCGGGTGGGCAGGGGCCTGATGCCGGCGTACGCCGTCCAGGTTCCGCACGAGGACCGCTGGCACATCGTGAACTACCTGCGGAGGATGCAGGAAGGCGGCGCTCCGGCGGCCGACCGGGGGCAGGAGGGGGCCGCAGACGACGTGGCGTCCGGAGCCGGTCAGGACGACCCGGGTGCCGCACCCCCGGGCGGCGCGACCGACGGCAACGGATCGGAGGGCTGATCATGGCGCAGACGACACCCGCCGAGCTGCCGAACCGCCGCCTGAATGCGGTGCCGCGACCGATCCTGCTCGGCGGCCTCGCGGCCGCGGTGCTCGGTGTGGCGACGTTCGCGTTGGGCCTCCTCCAGGGCGACGGCCGGGCCTGGCAGGCCTACCTGTTCAACTGGCTGTTCTGGTTCGGCATCGCGCAGGGGGCGGTCGTGTTCTCCGCCGTGACGGTGATCACCCGCTCGGTCTGGGCGCGGCCGGTGCGGAGGATCGCGCTCTCGTTCGTCGCGTTCCTGCCGCTGGGCTTCGTGCTCTACCTGCCCTTGCTGCTGGGGGGCGAGCACATCTTCCCGTGGACCCACGCGATGTACCACGACGGCCTCGAGGTCTGGCTGAACGAGGGCTTCGTGGCCGCTCGCAATGTCGTCGCGCTCGCCATCCTGGTGGGCCTTTCCGTGCTGTACGCGCGGATCGCGCTGCGCCCGGACGTGGGCATGGACGGCGACGCGACGGGCGCCGTCCGCGGTTGGGTGGCGGCCGGCTGGAGGGGGCAGGAGGAGGAGGAGCGCGAGTCGCACCGCCGGCTCGCCCGCCTCGGGCCGATCCTCGCGATCGTCTACGCGTTCGGGATGAGCGTCGTGGCGTGGGACTACATCATGTCCCTCGAGGCCGGCTGGTTCAGCACCCTGATCGGCCCGTACTACTTCATGGGGGCCTTCCTGGGCGGTATCGCGGCAACCACGGTGGCCGCCGTGATCTATCGCGCCCGGCTGGGCCTGACCGACACGATCCGGCCGCCCCATTTCCACGATCTGGGCAAGCTGACCTTCGCCTTCTGCGTGTTCTGGGCCTACCTGTTCTGGTCCCAGTACATCGTGATCTGGTACGGCCAGCTGCCCTGGGAGCAGAGCTTCCTGGTGCACCGGCTCACGGCTCCCTACCGCTGGCTGTCCGTGGTGGTCTTCGCCTTCCTCTTCCTGGCTCCCTTCTTCGCGCTGCTGAGCGTCACCGCCAAGAAGAACCCCCCGTTCCTGGGCACGGTGGCCGCCCTGATCCTCTTCGGGCTGTGGCTGGAACGGTACACGCTGGTGTATCCGTCGCTCCATCCCGGCGCCGACGGCATGCCTTTCGGGATCATCGAGATCGGCGTCACGCTGCTGTTCGCGGGCCTGTTCGTGCTGTCGGTCGCCGCGTTTGCGACGAAATTCCCGATCTTCCAGCTGTGGGAGCCGATGGTCGACGCCCACGAGTTCGACGACCCGTACTACCCGTCCAGGGAGCCTTCCGCGAGCGCCTGAGGATCTCCCGCACGGGTCCTCCGCCTCACGTACTCGCGGGCCTCGATGGCGGCGGCCCGCACCAGCTTCGCCTCGCGCCGATCCAGGTCGGCCCGCCGCGCGACGGCCCGCACGGTGCGCATGATCGCCTCGGGGTTCTTCTTCTTGAAGAACTCGATCCTGCCGAGCGTGCGCTCGATATCGCCGAACATTTCCTGCAGCTGGTCGTGTGTGGCGGGGTCCGCCGCCTTGCGCCAGGTGGGAAGCTCCGCCTCGCTTCCGGGCCCCGCCATCCAGAGCTCGTGGGCGATGAGGAGCACCGCCTGCGCCAGGTTGAGCGAAGCGAACGCCTCGTCGGTCGGCACGGTGAGCACGCGGTCGCACCGGTCCAGCTCGGGATTCTCGAGGCCCCGGTCCTCGCGGCCGAAGAGGAGCGCGACCGGCCCTTCGCCGGCGTTCGCGAGCGCGAGTAGCTCCGGCACGGCCTCCTTCGGGTGCTGCCAGAAGAACACCGCGGTCCGGCGCCGCGCGCTGGTGCCCGCGACGTGCACGGTGTCGGCGAGCGCGTCGTCCAGCGAGTCCACGATCTCCACGCGTTCCACCACCGGTTCGGCGGCGTGGGCGATGCCGAGTACGCGCCGCTCGTCCCAGTCGGCCGGATTCACCAGGCGCAGCCTGCGCAGCCCGAAGTTCATCATCGCGCGCGCGGTCGTCGCCATGTTGACGACGTCCTGCGGCTCGTGCAGGACGACGACGAACTGTTCGGCGAGCAGCGAGGCGTCGGCACGCAAGGGCGTTCTCCGGTCGGTGTGGGGCTGCAGAGACATGTTCACCGCGGCCCGCACGCGCAATGCCGGATCTCCCGACCGCCTCGCGACGCGACTACGTTGAGGCAATGAAACCGCTCGCCTCCTGGGAGCGTCAGGTATTCGCCGCGGCGGCCGCCGCCCTGCTGGGCGTGCCCGAGTTCGGCGACGGACCCCTGGCCTCGGTCGACCGGATCCTGCGCTCCCTTCCCGCTCCGCGTCGCCGCATGCTGCGCGCGTTCCTGGCCCTGCTGGAGTTCGGCGGGCCCGGACTGCGACTCCGCCGGGCCCGCTTCACGTCGCTCCCACGAGAGGACGCGATCGATCTGCTCGCCGGATGGGCCGAGGCGCGACCCCCGGCCCTGCGGCGCGGGGTCAACGGCCTCAGGGCCCTGGCGGGACTGGCCTACTACGGCGACGACGCGTCGTGGGCGGCAATAGGGTACGACGGGCCCTGGCTCGGCAGGATCGACGTCGCGGTGCTCCCTGCCCCGTGGCCTCCGTTGCCCGCGCCGGTGCCGGTCGTCGCGGAGGGGGAGGTGCCGGAGATGGCGGCGCCGGCCGAGGGGGTGACCACGGCCGGGCCGTTCGGGGGCCCGCACGGCTTTAGGCGCCCGCGCGCCCGCGATGCGCTCGGCGGGGCCCTGACGCTGGGACGATCGGCCCTGCGCGACCTGCGCTTCCGCTGCGACGCGGTCGTCGTCGGCGCAGGCGCCGGCGGAAGCGCGGCGTTCGCCCGGCTCGTGGGCGGCGGGCTCGAAGCGGTGCTGCTGGACGTGGGCGGCGCGCCGTCCGCGGGCGATTTCAACCAGCGCGAGCTGGACATGATGCCCGCGCTGTATCGTGAGGCCGGCCTGCGCGCGACCGCCGACGAGTCGATCGGAATCCTTCAGGGCAGCGGGGTGGGCGGCTCGACCCTGCACAACACCGGCCTCGTCGTGCCCGCGCCCCCCGGGATTCTCGCGCGCTGGCGGGGCGAGCACGGACTGCCGTGGTCGGACGACGCGCTGGCCGCCGAGACGGAGCGCGTGCTGTCGGCCCTGGGGGCGACGCCCGTTCCGGAGGAGCACATCAACCCGTTCAACCGGGCGCTCCAGCAGGGCGCCCACGCGCTGGGATGGAGCGCCTTCGTGGCGCGGCACAACCGGGTGGAGTGCTCCGGCTGCGGCTACTGCATGGTCGGCTGCGCATACAATCGAAAGACCAACGCGGCGTTCGCATTCGTGGCACCGGCGGTCGCCGCTGGCGGGCGCGTGCTGGCCGACGCGCGGGCGATCCGGGTCCGCGAGGAGCGCGACGGGTGGCGGGTCCGCGGCGAGCTGCTGGACGGCGGCGGCCGCCCGACGGGCCGCTCGTTCGAGGCCCGCGCCCGCATCGTCATCCTCGCCTGCGGAGCGATCGATACTCCCGTCCTGTTGCGGCTGTCCGGGCTCGGCGGCGACGGCGTCGGCGAGGGTCTGCGTCTCCACCCGGCGCCGTTGCTCACTGGCGTCTTCGACGAGGACATCCGCGCCTGGCGCGGGCTTCCGCAGGCGGTCCTGGTCGACGAGTTCGCGTCCTTTCACCGGGACGGCCGCGGGGGCTTTCTCCTGCTGGCATCGAACGCGGGGCCGGCCATGACCGCCGCGCTCCAGCAGGGTCTGGGCGAGGACCACCGGCGGTCGATGGAGGCCTACGCGCACGCCGGCACGGCGGCCGTGCTGCTGCACGACGAGACGGCGGGTCGGGTCTCGACCGCGGCCGGCGGCCGCCCGCGCGTCCAGTACCGCCTCGCACCGGGGGATCAACGGGAGCTGAGGCGGGGCATGTACGCGCTCGGCCGATTGCTGTTCGCCGCGGGCGCCCGGGAGCTGCGGCTCCCCGGGCAGGGGGGCGATTCCGTTCGTGATGACGAGGGCCTCCGGGGCGCCATCGGCGGCCTTTCGCTCGCTCCCCACCGGGTCCGCCTGGACTCGGTCCACCCGCAGGGCACGTGCGCGATCGGCGAGGATCCGAAGCGTGCGCCCTGCGACCCGCACGGACGGCTGCGCGGGGCGCCGGGGCTCTACGTCGCCGACACCTCGCTCTTTCCCACATCCGTGGGTGTGCCTCCGCAGGTGACTACGATGGTGCTGGCTGGCCTGGTGGCGGACTCCGCGCTTGCCGACCGGGGAGGCTGAGACCCGTCAGGGATTCGGACCGGCGGCCGCCCGGATGGGCCGTTCCCCGACTCAGTCCTCGGGCAGGCCCGCTCTCAAGAAACGCCGGGCGAGCTGTGCGAGACGGGCGTCTCCTCGCTCCACCGCTTCGGCCAGAATCCGTCGCACGTAGGGCGCTAGCCGCGACTCCCCCCAACGCAGACCCGTCGCCAGCTCGGCGCTGCGCGAGTCGCCCTCGTCGGCGCCCTGCAGCAGCGCCCAGGCGGCCGCCTCATCGTAGTAGGGCGAATCGGCTTCGGGCAGGCTGAACCCGGGCTGCGCCCGCTCGGCGTCTTCGTTGACGAAAGCTCGCGACATGGTTGCGTCTGTCGTTGGAAACGTAGGATAGAATCTGCCGCCGGATACGCCGGGTTTTCAAGAATTTTGTCGGCCGGCGGCTTACCGCGATCCGCGAGGCGCCGTCCCCGTGCACCCCGGGCGAGGCTTGTCACAGGCCGTCCGTTCGTGCACGTTTGCGCCCCGCCCACGACATCGTCGGACCCGGAGCACGCCCATGTGCCGCAACATCCGTACGCTGTTCAACTTCGAGCCCCCGGCGACCGACGCCGAGGTGCGAGCCTCGGCGCTGCAATATGTGCGCAAGCTGAGCGGCTTCACCAAGCCTTCTGAGGCCAACCGGGAAGCCTTCGATCGCGCGGTCGAAGAGGTGGCCGTCGCGACCCGGAGATTGCTGGACGACCTGGCCACCCGCGCGCCGGCGAAGAATCGCGAGCACGAGGCGGCGAAGGCGAAGGCCCGCGCCGCGAAGCGCTACGCCCGCGCACCGGCGTGAGGCCCTTTGCGGGGATACCCGGCGAGCGGCCTACGTGCCGGATCGGGCGCGCGCGGTGCTGAGGCGATGGAACGCGCGGTCGACGCACTTCGACCTCCTGAAGAGACGCGAGCGGCCGTGAAGGCGGCGCACCCGCGCCGTCGCGCCGCGGCGGTTTACGCGCTAGTGGCGGCACTGCTCGCCGCGCTGTGGTTCTTCCCTTCGATCTGGGCGAGGGGCGACCTGTACGGTGCCCTCGTCCTGCTCGTCGTGCCCGCCCTGTCGGGCTGGGTGGCCGGGTGGTCGGTCGGCGCCCCTCTGTGCGATCCGCCTCCGGGTTACGGTCCGGGCAGGGCGGTGATGACCGGCGCCGCGGTGTCGTCGTTGGCCCTCGTCCTGTTCGCGATCCTCTTCTCGCTGTCCTACGTGCTGGGCCCCCACGGCTCCGTGGAATCGCTCGGCCGCGGGGCGTCCGTACTGGTCCTCGCGGTCACGGCGCTGGGACCGATCATCCTGCTGGCGGGTGCCTCGGCGGGGCTCTTCCTCTACCGCTACAGCCGCATGTCGAGCAGCGGGTCCGTGGCGTCCGACTAGCCAGGAAAAGGGAGCGTCCGCGCGTCGCCGGTTGTATATTCCTCGACCTCCCCCGAATCGACCCGCACCAGGGGGAATCGAATGCGCCGCACCCGCGTTCTGCCGCTGCTCGTCCTGCTCCTGTCCATGCCGGCCGGTCTCCACGCCCAGTTCCGCATCGGGGGTGGCCTGAGCCTGTCGGAGCTCTTCGGCGAGGATGTAGGTGAGAACGACGCGCGCGCCGGTCTCGCGCTCGGCGCCTCCGCGGGCCTGTTCGGTTTCGGGCCGGCCCGGCTGATGGCCGAGGTGTATTATCGCCAGAAGGGCGCGAAGGACGTGATGGAGGCGCAGAATTTCCTGGCCGCCGGCGAGGCGGTGGAGTTCGGGGTCGACTACATCGAAGTCCCTCTGCTGGTACGCTTCAACCTGCCTCCGCTTGGCGAACGCGTGGTGCCCTATCTCCAGGGTGGACCGGTGTTCGGATGGCAGGTCGATTGTGGCGTGCGCGTCACTCCCGAAGGCGGGGAGGAAGCGTGCGACGACTTCTCCGGGGAGAATCTCGAGGAGACGATCCGGGACTACGAGCAGGGCGTGACCGTGGGCGGCGGTCTGGACATCGTGGTGCTCGAGGGGCTCGGCGCGGTGAGCCTCGACGGACGCTACATCAGGGGCCTGTCGCGGCTCAGCCAGGATGGCGAGGTGAAGAACCAGGGCTTCGCGCTTCTGCTGGGCTACTCGTTCGGCCTCCCCGCCGACTTCCCCGGGCTGCCGCGCCGGTAGGGCCGGGCGTACGAAATCGTGTCACACGCATCCTCCCGGCTGGGGGCCGTCGCCCTCGTGGGCCTCTGCTGCGCTGCCGCCGCTTGCGGAGCCCACCAGCAGGGCCCGTCGACGCATCGCGCGACGACTCCGGCTCCGAGCTGCGACGCGTTCGCGACCCACGGACTCGCAATCGCCATCCCCGATCGCGAAGCCTTCCGGCGCAGCGTCGGCGAGCCCACGGGCGTCTCGCGGACTCCGGTGGCGAACCGCCACATAAGCGATCAGACGGACACGCTGCACGTATTCACCCGCGACGGCCTGGAGGCGACGTACTACGTGCTGCCGCGGCGCGACCTGTTGGCCTCGGTGGCGGTCCGCGATCCTCGCTGGCTCCGGTACGGGTCCCCGACCATCGGCAGCAGTGGCGCGGCCGTGGAGGCGGCATTCGGGCCACCCGCGCAGCGCGCTTCCGGTGGCGCGGGTCCGGGCCTCACGTACACGTGTCGGCGGGCCGCCGGACCCGACGAGCCGGTGGTGTTCCTGATGGATTCCGGCGTCGTCCGGGAGGTCGTGTTCCTCTACTACGTCGACTAGCTTTCGGCCGCTCGCCAGCCCCGGGCACGGCCCCCATCTTGCGGCCGGACGCGCCGTTCGCGCTCGAGCACGGCCGCCGAGACGCGGTCTTTCGGAAATCGCACCCGCCGACCCCTGGATCCACATGAGCCACGCGCACAAGAACAGCGCCGCCGCCGAGCCTCGGCGCTCCACTCTCCGGCTTTTCCCCGCGTGCCTGTGCCTCGCATTCGCGACTTCGTGCGCCGCGGGGGCAGCTCCGGGTGAGGCCCCGTCGCCCGCGCCGCCGACGCCCGAGGGGGAGGCCGCAGCCGAGGCGACGCAGCCGCCCTCCGATGCCGAAGGCCGGGCCGCCGCCGACTCCGCGGCAGCCGGAGCCGGGGACGCTGCGGCGCCCCCCGGCCCGCGCACGGCGCCGGCGCGCTGGCTCCACCTGACGCGCCTGGCCGAATCGGGGCCGACCGCGGTCCCGGGCGCGGGCGTCGATGCCGCCTACGCCCTCCTGGAAGGACGGAGCCCGGCGCGCGAAGTCGTCGTGGCGGTGATCGACGGCGGCGTCGACATCCAGCACGAGGACCTCGACGGCGTGCTGTGGGTGAACGAGGACGAGGTGGCCGGGAACGGGATCGATGATGACGGCAACGGCTACGCCGACGACCTCCACGGCTGGAGCTTCCTGGGTAGCCCGGGGGGCGAGAGCGTGGACTTCGACACCTTCGAGCTGACCAGGCTCTACGCGGCCTGCGCGGGCGGGGCGGCCGCGGCCGGACTCGCCCCTCCGGGCGAAGAGCGCTGCGCGGCGATCGAGGAGGAGTACGCCGAGGAGCGTGCGGAGACCGAGGCGCTCGTGCAGCAGATCACGCAGATCGAGCAGGTTTATCCCGTGATCCTGCAGATCCTCGCCCAGGCGGTCGGCGGCGAGCCGACCCCCGAGAGCGTCGCGGCGCTCCAGAGCCCGAACCTGCGGGTCATGCAGGCGCGACAGGCCTACCTGCAGCTCGCCGCGGCGGGCCTCGACGAGAGGGCGCTCGCGGAGCAGGCGAGGGCGATCAGGGGCCGGGCCGAGTTCGGGCTGGACCCGGAGTACGATCCCCGCGGACTCGTGGGCGACGACTGGCTGGACTACGACGACCGCGCGTACGGCACGCCGGACGTGGAGGGGCCGGACCCATCCCACGGCACGGCGGTGGCCTCGGTGATCGCCGGCGAGCGCGACAACGGCGTCGGCGTCGACGGCGTGGCGACGGGCGTCAAGATCATGGCCGTGCGCGCGGTCCCCAACGGGGACGAGCGCGACAAGGACGTAGCCAACGCGATCCGCTACGCGGTCGACAACGGCGCCGACATCATCAACATGAGCTTCGGTAAGGCGTTTTCGCCCGGGCGCGAGGCCGTCGCGGCGGCGATCCGCCACGCCGACGAGCACGGCGTCCTGATGGTCCACGCGGCGGGCAACGAAGGGGAGGACCTGGCCGAGTCGGACAACTTCCCGACGCGGGTCTATCCCGACGGCGGCCAGGCGGCGCTCTGGATCGAGGTCGGCGCGTCGGCCTGGACCACGGTGGACAGCGTCGCCGCGGTCTTCAGCAACTACGGCGCCGAGCAGGTGGACATCTTCGCGCCGGGGCAGGCCATCCCGTCGGCCGCGCCCGACGACGAGTACCGCCCCAACGACGGGACCAGCCTGGCCGCGCCCGTCGTCAGCGGCGTGGCGGCGCTGCTCATGGCCTATTTCCCCGACCTCGACGCGGCGGCGGTCCGGACCATCCTGCTGGAGACCGCGACCGATCTGCGCACCCAGAGCGTGGTCAGGCCCGGGGACGCCGGAGGCCCGGTCCCGTTCGGAGATCTCTCCGTCACGGGCGGCATCGTGAACGCGGAGGCGGCGGTCCGGCGGGCGATGGAGTGAGCGCGGTCCCGGACTTCCGTGACCGCCCGCTCTTCCGGGCCTATCCGTGGGCGGCGGACCGCCTCCCGTGGGTGCCCCTGGCAGACCTCCCGACGCCTGTGGAGGCGCTCTCCATGCCCGGCGCCGCCGACCTGTGGATCAAGCGCGACGACCGGACGGGGGCTCCCTATGGCGGCAACAAGGTGCGCAAGCTGGAGTTCCTGCTGGCGCACGCCCGTCAGCACGGCGCCGAGCGCCTGATCACCGCGGGCGCCTTCGGATCCCACCACGCGCTGGCCACCGCCGTCTACGGACCGGCCCTCGGTTTCGATGTCACCCTGGTCCTCTTTCCGCAGCACCGCACCGACCACGTCAGGGAGGTGATGGCGGCGCAGGAGGCGACCGGTGCCGAGATCCGGACCACGAGCCGGATGGAGCTGGTGCCCGTGGCCACGCTCATGGCGCAGGCGGCGCACCGGGGCCAGCCAACGGCGGTGATCCCGCCCGGCGGCTCCAACCCGACCGGCACGCTCGCCTACGTCAACGCCGCGCTCGAGCTCGCCGACCAGGTCCGAGGCGGCGACGCCCCCGAGCCGTCCGAGATCCACGTCGCCGCGGGGACGATGGGGACGATGGCGGGCATCGCGATCGGCTGCGCCATGG
This sequence comes from Longimicrobiales bacterium, assembly GCA_035465395.1. Lineage (GTDB taxonomy): Bacteria > Gemmatimonadota > Gemmatimonadetes > Longimicrobiales > RSA9 > DATHRK01. The sequence continues at coordinate 64,055 of DATHRK010000015.1, forward strand.
CAGGCCTGGGTGCGCGCGTCATCGGCTGGCGCATCACCAGCCGCATCGTCACCAACGAATGGGCGTACCGGCGCCTCGTCGTTCGTACGCTGCGCCGGTTGGAGCGCGCGGGGATCGAGGTGCCCTCCGCCGAGCCGATTCTGGCGCGCTCGACGATCCGCGACGACCAGCTCGGCGACGGCTACGGCCGCGCGACGGAGGCGGGCGAGCGGGCCACGGAGATCTTCGCGGAAGCGGGCGTCGAGCTCGATTCCACGTACACGGCCAAGGCCGCGGCGGGCATGCTGGCGACCGGCGCCGGCCACGCTGCGGGCGGCAGCGGCCCGGCGCTGTTCTGGCACACGCTCAGCGATCGTATGCCGGGGTGAATCGGTGGCACGGCCGACGGCGACGTGCCAGTCGATGGCGCTCGGACGTTGATAGGTGTCCACGGAAGCCGGAGTGGTCCGCATGACCTACCCGCTTGCCGCGCCCCTGCATCGGGCGCGAACCTGATTCCGGACGTAGACGACAACCCCGACACGGAGCCCCCACGATGATCTTTCGCTTCATGCAACCCGTCCGCTCCACCGCCCTGGCCGTTGTCGGCATGGCCTGTCTCGCCGTTCCCGCCACCGCCCAGTATCTCGGCGGCGGCACCAAGGACGCCGCCGAGGCCCAGGTCGCCGATCTCGAGAACATGCGCGACAAATTCGTCTCACTGGCCGAGGCTTTTCCGGAGGAAACCTGGGCGTGGCAGCCGATGGAAGGCGTCCGGTCGGTCCACGACGTCATGTCGCTGATCGCCGCCGAGGGCACCCTCTTCCCTACGATGTGGGGCTTCGACAAGGCCGCATGGACTGCCGACGGAGGCTTCGGCCCCGAACTGGCGCGGCTGGGCGCCATGGGCAAGGACGAGGTCATCGCCAATATGGAGCGCTCGTTCGAGCACCTGATCGCCCTCGTGGGCGGCCTCACGCCCGAGCAGCGCGCCCAGGAGGTGTCGTTCTTCGGGCTGACGGTCGATCTCGGAACCGCGGTCACGCTCATGGCGAACGACATGCACGAGCACCTGGGGCAGTCGATCGCGTACGCGCGCACGAACCGGATCGTGCCGCCGTGGAGCCGGCCGGATACGGAAGAGGCTGACGACGACGCCACCGATGACGATGCATCGGAGGAAGGGGCGTAGACGCGGCGCGATTTCTCCAGCCACGCTCCAGCCTTCAGCACGCGCGCCCGCGCCGAAATCCGCGGGCGCGCTCGTTCCGTTGCCCTTGCTGACCACACCCCTGCGCCCGATGTTGCCCGGTCGCCAAACCTGAGACGGGAGCCGTCATGGAAGGCATCGAACAGCTAATAGGCGCGACCAAGAGCTTCCTCGACAACACCGGGATACCGGTGGCCGGCGAGACGATCCCCTTCAAGGTGATCGTCCTCCTCGGCGCGGGGATCTTCCTGACGCTGCGGCTGGGGTTCGTCCAGTTCCGTCACCTGTTCCACGGGTTCGCCGTGACGACGGGACGCTACGACGACCCGGCGGAGCCCGGCGACGTGTCGCACTTCCAGGCGCTGACCACCGCGCTCTCGGCGACCGTCGGGATCGGCAACATCGCCGGCGCCGCCTGGGCGATCCACTACGGGGGGCCCGGCGCGCTCTTCTGGATGTGGGTTACCGCCCTCCTCGGGATGGCGACCAAGTTCTCGGAGGTGACGCTCGCGCAGCGGTACCGCTCGGTGGAGGCGGACCAGGACCCGATCCGCTGGGAAGGCACCGTGTCGGGCGGCCCGATGTACTACATCGAGCGAGGTCTGGGGCCGGCGTGGAAGCCCCTGGCGGTGTTCTTCGCGATCATGCTCGGGTTCACCGCGTTCATCACCGGGAACGCGGTGCAGGCGAACACGCTCGCCGACACCATGGAGTCGACGTTCGCGATTCCGAACTACGTGACCGGGCTCGTGGCGGCCGGGCTGATCTCGGCGGTCATCGTGGGTGGCATCTCCCGGATCGGGCGCGTCACGGGGATCCTCGCGCCCGTCATGGCGGCGATCTACGTGACCGGCGCCGTGCTCATCATCCTGCTCAACATCGGCGAGCTGCTGCCGGCGATCTCCCTCATCCTCACCGAGGCATTCAACCCGTCCGCGGGCGTGGCCGGCACGGGCGTGGGGGCGCTGCTCGTCACGCTGAACTGGGGCGTGGACCGGGGGCTGTTCTCCAACGAGGCGGGCCAGGGCTCGGCGCCCATCGCGCACGCCGCGGCCAAGACCGATGAGCCGGTGTCCGAGGGCGTGGTGGGGCTCGTCGAGCCCTTCATCGACACGATCGTCATCGTCTCCATGACCGCGCTGGTGATCATCATGACCGGCACGTGGGACCTCAGGGTGCCGTCGGAGGTCACCATCGCTGGCGGCGACGTGACCTACCGCATGGTCGACGACGAGACCGGCTCCACGATCGTCGCGGCGGCGCCGACGGAGATCCGGGTCGTCGACGGCGCGCAGGAATCGGCCGACGACGCCGCGGCCTTCGCCTGGCATGACGTCATCGTCGACCGGTTCTACCTCGACCTCGACCAGACGACCCCGTTCTCGGGCACGATCACCCCGGGCGGCGCCGCCGTCGGGCTCGACGGGACGACGTATACGAGCCTGTACGCGGACGCTCCGGAGGGCGGTGCGCCGTTGACCATGCTCGCGTTCCGCAGAGGCCTCGCGCCGATCGGCGACTTCGGCCACTGGATCGTGATCATCTCGGTATTGCTGTTCGGCATCTCGACCGCGATCTCGTGGAGCTACTACGGCGACCGCTGCGCGCGGTACCTCATGGGCAAGAAGGCGGTGTTGCCCTACAAGTTCGCCTACGTCGCGATGTTCTTCGTCGGCGCCATCATCGCGCCCGCCTCGGCCTGGGAGCTGGGGGACATCGCGCTGGCGATCGTGATCATCCCGAACCTGCTCGCGCTGGTCCTGCTGTCCGGCGAGATCCGGCAGATGATGGACAGCTACTTCGAGCGGAAGCCGTGGATCGAGAACGCCGAGGTGCACCGGCGCCTGAAGCAGGAAGGCAAGGTGTAAGGCTTCGAGAGCGACGCGCCTCGACGAAGTGCTGCGGGGCAAGCGGAGGCGATCCGCTTGCCCCGCAATCTATGGAAAACCGTTCCCCGCTACCGATCTACTCCTCGGCGGGCAGGACCACGGTGTCGATGACGTGAATCACGCCGTTTGACGCCGGCACGTCGGCCGCGACCACGGTCGCGGCGTCCACCATGACCGTGCCTTCCACCACGCGCACGCTCAGCGCCTGGCCCTGTGCGGTCGTCGGCGCGGCCTTCCCCGCGGAGAGCACGTCTGCCGCCGAGATACGCCCCGGTACGACGTGATACTTGAGAATGGCGGCCAGCTTGTCGGTGTCGGCCAGAAGCGCCTCCACGGTCCCCTCGGGAAGCTTGGCGAACGCCTCATCCGTAGGGGCGAAGACGGTGAACGGGCCGTCGCTCTTCAGCACGTCAACGAGCCCGGCGGCTTCGACCGCGGCCAGCAGCGTCTGGAAGGATCCGGCTTCCGCCGCGACCTCCACGATGTCGCCACCCTCAGCCGCCTCCTCCTGCGCCGTGAGCGCCATCGGGAAGGCGAGAACCGCGAGCATGCCCAGGCCGGGCAGCACCTTGGAAACATTCACTTGAGTACCCCTTGCTACAGGTTTGTTTAAGTCGTGTCCAGAACAGTACGCCTCCAATGCGGGGATGTCAAGGATCTGTTCAAGACGTAGCCTTGACACTCATTCGCCGTGCATCTACCGTGGGAGAGACCGCGGGTCCCCCGAAGTCGTCAACATGACCACGAGCGATAAGAGAGAAGCTGCCATCCACCCGATCGGCGTCGTCGCGGAGCGCGCCGGCGTCAGCCCCGACGTCGTGCGCGCATGGGAGCGGCGTTATGGGGTCGTGGAGCCGGAGCGAGATGCTTCCGGCCGGCGTGTATACACCCAGTCGGACATCGACCGGCTGGTCCTCCTGGCGCGAGCTACAGAGGGCGGCCGCTCCATCGGTCAGGTCGCGAACCTCGAGGACGAAGTGCTCGAAGAGCTCATTCGCCAGAGGGTCGCCGCCCGCGCCTCCACCGGTCCGCTGGATCTACCCGCGGATTCGGGAGAACTGGTCCAGGAGGGGATGCGCCTCGTGCGCGCTCTCGATGGGCACCAACTGGAGGTGTTCCTCCTGCACGCGGCATCGCGCCACGGCGTTCCCGTCCTCCTGCGCGCCGTGGTCGGTCCCCTCTTCCGCGCAATCGGCGTCGAGTGGCACGCCGGCAATCTGACGGCGGCGCAGGAGCACCTGGCGACGACGACCGTACGGGGTGTGCTCGTGCGCTTGCTCGGAAGCCTCCCTCGGATCGACGATGCGCCGGTTCTGCTTGCCGCGACGCCGACCGGCGAAAGGCACGAAATAGGGATTTTGATGGTCGTGGCGGAAGCCGTCACGCTGGGCTGGCGCGTCACCTATCTCGGCGCGGATCTCCCCGCCGAGGAGATCGCGTCGGCCGCGAAGCAGACGGGGGCTCGCGCGGTTGCCCTGGGTGCGGTGTACACGCCGGACCCGGCGCGTCTGGTGAGGGAGATCGCCGCGCTTCGCCGAGCCCTTTCGGAGGACATCGCCCTCATGGTGGGAGGCGCAGCCGTCCGCCCCCTCGACCTACCCGAGGGCGACGGAAAGACCGTCTACATACGGGACCTCGACGAGCTGCGAACCGAGTTGAACGCGCTGGCCTGACGCGCGCAAAGCGCGCTGCGGCGGCCATCCGGGCCACGGGGCGCCGACCTAGTCGAGCCCTTCCAGCACGGCGATCGCGTCGCGTGCCGTCAGCCGCCCCACCTTGCCGCTCGAGTACACGGCGTGGGCGACCGTCCCGTCCCGGTGGAGCACGAAGCCGGCCGGCTGAACGTGGGCCTTGCCCTCGCGGGTGCCCGTGTAACAGCCGATGGCTCGGGACATGGCCTCGGCGTCCAGCCCGTAGAGAACGGTGTAGTGGAGATCGAGCCGTTCGACGACGCCGCGCGCGTCCGATTCCGAATCGGACGACAGCGCGACCACCTGCGCGTCCAGGGCCTCGATCTCGGCCAGATGCTCCTCCATGTCGGCCAACTGCCGACGACAGTGGCTTCACCAATGTCCGCGGTAGAACACGAGGACGGCGCGCAGGCCGTCGAGGTCGTCGGGGATAGCGAAGTGGCTACCATCGACGGCCTGCGCGTCGACGTGCGGGAAGCGGTCACCGGTGGCGAGCTTGGTCATGGGTAGTCGGGGCCTGATCGTCGGGGTCTCCGGCGTCTTCGCTCTGCAAATGCGATTCCGGAGCGGTCCGTTCCGGTACGCGTCGCGCCCTCCGTGGCGAGACCCTACTTTCGCGGCGGTCCACGGCACCGGGCGCAGCCGCGGGGCCGACGTCCGCCGTAGGAGGTGTGCCATGGCATGGGATCTCGACACGCTGGCGAAGCTGGGCGAGTTCGTCGGCGGCTCCTTCGTCGTGGTGACCCTCATCTACCTGGCCTACCAGGTCCGTCAGAATACGCAATCGCTCCGCAGCGAGAACTACGCGCGCGTGCTCGAGCGCATGTCGACGCTGCAGTCACGGCTGGCCGCCGATCCCGATGTCAACCGCGTGATAGCGGTCGGAGCCGACGATCCCGCGAAGCTCAGCCCGAGCGACCGCATGCGGCTGGGCTGGGCGCTGTACGAGCTGTTCGGCGCCGCCGAATTCATGCACCACATGAACCGGAACAGGGCGCTGCCAGCCGAGGTCTGGGAGCGGTGGGACGCATCGCTCGCCTGGTGGCTGTCCCACGTTGGCATTCGCCGGTGGTGGGAGGCGAAGCCGGCGCCCATGAGCACCAGCTTCGAGGCCCACGTCGAGGACGTGCTGGCACGGCCGCTCATCGACCCGGGCCGGGAGAGGAAATGGCGGAGGTTCGTGGCGGGGGAGAGTCCGAACGATCCGGCGCCGTGAGGCCGCGCAGCGAGGTCCTCGGCGGCGCGGCCGGCTTCGTGTCTCTGGCGCTGGTGAGCGCGTGCTTCGCGCCCGCGCCGTCCAGAGCCCAGGAGCCGTCCTCCGCCCCTCCCCGGGCCGAAGAAAGGCCGATCGCGATCCTCGGCGGCGAGATGTTCGACGCGGTTGCGGGCCGGATCGTTCCCAACCCGGGCATTCTGGTCGTTGCGGGTCGGATCGTCGGGGTGGGAACGCTCACCCCGGCCGATACCGTGGCCGCCGACGTGCGCGTCCTCGCCGCGGGCGAGGTCGTGCTTCCGGGGCTCATCGACCTCCACGCGCACTACGCCATAGACCTGTTCGGCGATGGCCGCGTCGACGAGCTAGAGGCCTATCCGCTCCTGTTCCTAGCGAACGGTGTCACCACGACGTTCCCCGCGGGAGAGATGCAGCCCGACCGGGTCGAGGAGGCCGCGCGCCGCTGGGCCAGCGGGCAGCCCGGAGATCCTCCGGGCCCCAGGCTCGTGCGTTCGGGGCCGTACTTCGGATCGTGGCGTCCGGGCTGGGACGACGCGGCCATGACGCCCGACTCGATCGCCGTGGAGGTCGACTACTGGGCGGCTCGCGGGGTCGCGGGGTTCAAGGCGAAGGGCATCCGCGCCGAACAGCTTCGCGCGCTTATCGAGCGCGCCCACGCGCACGGCATCACGGTGACCGGCCATCTCGACTCAGGCTATCGCGGATCGGTCAACACGGCCGACGCCATCGCCATGGGGATCGACCGGATCGAGCACTTCCTCGGCGGCGCGACGACGCCTCCCGAGCGCTCCGCCTACGCGTCCCTCGCGGCCCTCACGGACGCCGACAGCGCCGCCCTCCGCTCGACCATCCAGCGATTCCTGCAAGCCGGCGTGTACTTCGACGCGACGCTCTCCACGTACGGGTACTGGGGCCCGCACGACCCCCAGCTCGTCGCCCACTGGACGGACGAGAAGCGCTTTCTGACGCCGTACGCGCGGACGGCGGTGGAAGCGCGTCCGCCCAGGCCGGTCAACGAGCTCTTCGCGAGGGTTTTCGAGGCGAAGCGGCGCACCCTCGCCGCGTTCTACGACGCCGGAGGCCGCGAGCTGATCACGCTCGGCACCGACCATCCGAGTTGGGGAGAGTACTTCTCTCCCTTCAGCGCTCACCGCGAGATGCTCGCGCTCGTGGGTGCCGGCATCCCGGCGGCCGATGTCCTGCGCATCGCGACCCTGAACGGCGCACGCGCTCTCGGCCTGGGGGATCGCCTGGGCAGCATCGAGCCCGGCAAATGGGCGGACCTGGTCGTCGTCGGAGGCGACCCCGTGGCGGACATCCGCCACGCGCGCGACGTGCGTTGGGTGGTGGTGCGGGGCAGGGGGTACGATCCGGCGAGCCTGCTCGCGATGGCGGAGGGAACCATCGGGCCGGAGTCCGCGGAAGACGAGCCGTGGTGGCGGCCGGGCAGGTAGAGCGCCATCGTCACGTCCATGGTCACGGCAAACGGGCGTTCCGTCCCGAGCCACGGCGCGCGCGACGGGCGGGTGGCCGCCATCGTCCTGGCGGCGGGCCTCTCGCGCCGGCTGGGTCGCAACAAGCTGCTCGCGGAGATCGACGGCGAGCCGCTCGTGCGACGGGCCGCCCGGCGCGCTCTCGAGGCCGGCCTCGACCCGGTGCTGGTCGTCGTCGGACACGAGCGGGAGCGGACGGAGGCTGCCCTGGCGGGCCTCGACTGCCGGCCGGTCTTCAACCCGCGCTACGAGGAGGACGGCCGGACCGGGTCGCTGCGAACCGGCATCGTCGCGGTCCCCGACGACGCCGCCGGCGCGATGGTGATCCTGGCCGACATGCCGCGCGTCGAGGCGGCGAGCATGCGCGAGCTCCTGTCGGCCTTCCGGGCCGGCCGCGAGCCGCTCGTCGTGTCCCGATACGGCGACGTGCTCGCTCCGCCCATGCTCTACGACCGCGGCCTCTTCCCCGAGCTCCTGGCGATGCAGGGCGAGGGGTGCGGGAAGCGGGTGGTGCGCGCCCACCTGGCGGAGGCGCGGGTACTCGACCGGCCCGTCGTCGCCCTGCGCGATCTCGACGTGGCGGAGGACGCCAGAGCCCTGGGTGCCCGCCTCCCGGAACCGGAGTGACCGCGACCTCCGAGACACGCTAGGCGTCGCCGCTCGCGCCATCGCGCACGCTGTCGGCTCCGAATACCTTCTCGCGAATCGATGCCCACGTTCCCCCATCCGGAGGCGCGCATGCGCGTGCAAGTGTGGACCATCCCGATCCTCGCGGCGGTCGCCACGCTCGCCGCGGCGTGCTCGGAGGCCGGCGACGTCGAGCCTTACGTCGACGTGCCCGGCGGCGGCCCGGACGCCGCCGAGCCCGCGGCCCCGGATTATCCGGACCCGACCGTGAGCCTGCCGGCCGACAACCCCCACTCCCGATTCAGCTCCACCATCGAACCGGTCGCGCGTGTGCCGTCCGGCGCCGTGGTGGAGGCCTTTACGCAGGAGGCCTCCGCGGGCCAGATCGCGCTCGGCGACGGCCCCGAGGTGCTCGCCACGCTGAGCTTCGATCCCATTCATCCCTTGACCGGCCCCGTCTACGTAGAGGGCGCAGAGCCCGGCGACGTCCTGGCGGTGACGCTGCTCGAGATCGAGATCCTGGGCTGGGGGTGGACCGCCATCACGCCGGGGTTCGGGTTCCTCGCAGACGAGTTCCCCGACGCGTGGCTGCGGACGTTCGAGATCCCCGAGGGCGCGACCCACGTGGACTTCGCCCCGGGCGTGCGCGTCCCGCTGCGGCCCTTCCCGGGCGTGATGGGCGTGGCACCCGCGACGGAGGAGCTGCTCAGCACCATCCCGCCGCGCGCCAACGGCGGCAACATGGACGACAAGGACATGGTCGTTGGGACGACGGTGTACTTCCCGGTGTTCGTCGAGGGAGCGCTGTTCTCCATCGGCGACACCCACGCCGCTCAGGGAGACGGCGAGGTCTCCGGCACGGCCATAGAGGCGCCGATGCGCATCGTCTACCAGGTCGAGGTCCGCAAGGGAGGCCGGTCGATCGAGGAGCCGCAGTACGAGTCCGACGACGCGTACACGGTGACGGGGTTCGCGGAGACGATCGACGAGGCGGCGCGGAAGGCGACCCGTTACATGGTCGACTACCTGGTGGCCGAGCGCGGTCTGACGCCGGAGGAGGCCTATTCTCTCACCTCCCTGGCGGGTGAGATGGAGGTGGCCGAGGTCGTGGATGTCCCGCACATGCTGGTCAAGGTGCGCATGCCCAAGTCGCTGTTCGAGGAGTAGCGTGTCCGTCTTCACCAACCCCGCCGACGGCGCGAAGGAGGCCGCCGCGGCGTACATCGACGCGACCCTGGGACTGCTCGGCCAGCGGGATCCGCTCGAGGTCCTGCGCGAGACCCCCGGGTGGCTGCACGACGTCGTGGAGTCGCGCGACGAAGACGTCCTCCTCCGGCCGGAGGCGCCCGGCAAGTGGTCGGTGGGTGGCGTGCTCTGCCACCTGGCCGACACCGAGCTGGTGTGGGCGTATCGGATTCGCATGGTCCTGGCGCAGGACCGGGCTCCGCTGACGGGCTTCGATCAGGATGCCTTCGCGGCGAGCTTCGGCTATGACGATCCGGACATCGGTCATGCTCTCCTGGTCTTCGACGTGGCACGCGCGGCAAACCTGCGAGTCCTCGAGAACGCCTCCGAGGACGACCTCCGCCACATCGGCGTGCACGAGGAGCGCGGCGAGGAGCCGCTCCCGCACATGATGCGGCTGGAGGCGGGCCACGATCTGGTTCACCGGCGCCAGATCGAGCGCATCCTGGCCACGGTGGCCTGACCCGGGGGACATGACCACGCCGCGCCGCTTCGACGACGACGAGATTCGGGCGATCTTCGGGCACGCCGCGGAGCGGCAGGAGCAGGCCCGGGCCGCCGAGCGGCGCAGCGACGGCGAAGGGACCGGTGGCCTCTCGCTCGAGGAGCTACAGGAGATCGGCGCCGCGACCGGCATCGATCCGGCTCACATCGCCGCGGCCGCCGAGGGCATCGCCCGCGGGGCGCTGGTGCGGCGCGGCGAAGGCGCCGTCCCGGCGCCGCCCACCGCGCCGAGCGGCAAACCGCTGTTGCACCAGTCCCGGCCGATATCCCGCGTGGATGACGAGACGTGGGAGCGGCTCGTGGCGGCGCTTCGCCGCGAGGCCAAGGTTGCGGGCATCACGGGCCAGGTGGGTCGGGTCCGCGAGTGGGCGAAGGACGCCGACTCCAAGGAGAGCACGCCGCTGACCGTGCGCGTGGTGCCCGACGGCGACCACGACCGGCTCGAGGTCACCGAGGGGACCGAGCAGCTCTACCGGGTGCCGAAGGTCCTCGGCGGCGTGATGGCGGGCAACGCCGCTCTCATCGGGCTTCTGATGCTGCTGCCGATGGGCGGCTCGGGCCCGCCGGCGATCCTGCCCGCCTTCTTCGCCGGGATCGGCGCGGCCATTTGGGGCGGCGGGACCGCCATCGCCAGGGTCGTGTCCCGCCGCAAGGCGGAACGTCTCGCCGCGGTCGCCGACCGCCTCACCCTTCTCGCGGCGAAAACGCCCGACCGGGAGCGCTGAGCGGGCCTCAGTCGTCGGGCGCCGCCAGGTACCCCTCCAGCCGGTTGAGGCAGCTCGTCCAGCCCTCCTCGTGGCCCGCCGCGGCCTCGTCCGCCCCGAACCCCTCGTGCGTGACGATGACCTCCGTCGCCGCCCCCCGGTCGACGAACTCCACGGTGACCACCGTCTCCCCCACGGCGTGCTCCTTCTCCTCCCAGTCCCAGGTGTAGACCAGCCGGCGCGGCGGCTGGATCTCACGGTACGTACCGAACGCCGTGTAGCGCTCGCCTTCGGGTCCGCGCATCAGGATCCGGTACGCGCCTCCCACCCGCAGGTCGACCTCTGCGTCGCTCACCTCCACCCCCTCCGGACACGACCAGCGCCGCAGGTGCGGGGCCTCGGTCCACGCCGCGAATACGCGGGCGGGCGACGCAGGGACGACCCTCGTCACCCGGAGCGAGTGCCCCTCGGCCGCCGCCGTGTCCCGGGCCGTCTGCGTGTCCTGCGCCTGTTCTCTCATGGGCTCTCCGTTTCGTCGACAGGGTGGTCGGGCTCGCGCTCGAGGTAGCCCGACAGGGCGTCCAGCTGGTGCTCCCAGAAGGCCCGGTACCGTTCGAGCCAACCGGCCGCGCTCCGGAGCGGCTCCGCTCGCAGCGCGCAGCGGCTGATGCGACCGTCGCGCCGCCGCTCGACCAGGCCCGCTCGTTCCAGGACCCGCAGGTGCTTGGATACCGCCGGCCGCGAGATGTCGAACGGCGCGGCCAGTTCGCCTACGGACGCGTGTCCGTGCGCGAGCTGCTCGAGGATCCGACGCCGGGTCTCGTCCGCGAGCGCTCCGAACAGCACATTCAACGCTTGCGGCCGCGAGGCTGGCGAGCCCGATGAAATGGTAACCATATGGTTACCTATACACTCGGTCTCCAGGCCGCGCAACTCGATCAGGAGCCGCCATGCCTGTGATTCAGCTGTCCGACGACGTGTTCGCCCTGCTCCAGGCGGTGGGCTGGGCGGCGGCGGGCGTCCTCATCGGAGCGCTCGCGCTCGGCGCGCGCGAGCGTGTGATCCTCAGCACGATGGGGGTAGCGGCCCTGCACGGTGTGATCACGTTCGTGCTGAGGATCGTCCTGGTGGGCCCCTACGGCGCGAGCCCCTGGATCTCGGTGGTCGCATCCGCGGTCGTCATGGTGGTCCTCGTGGAGATCTTCTTCGAGACCGGTTGGCCGCGTTCGCTCGTGATCGGCCTGATCGGCCTGGCGGTCGCCGACTGGCGGCTCTTCGTCGACCTCCTCAGGGCCATACCCGGCTGATGGTACCACGACCGATGCGACGCGCTCGACCGCCGGACGACCGTTCGGGAGAGCGTTAGTCCGGCGCCGGCGCCCGACCCGCTTCGTCGGCCGTGGCGTCTCCCTCAGGCACGCGCTCGGCCCTCTCCGCCTCCTCGGCGGCACGGCGCTCCGCCTCCTCGGCGGCACGGCGCTTGGCCTCCTCGGCGGCCAGCCGCTCCGCATCCGCCGCCTCCGCTGCCGCCAGCTGGCGCGGCGTGACGCCGAAGCGGACGCGCCGCCAGAGGTCCGGATGGAACAGCAGCAGCACCGTGAGGATCTCGAGGCGGCCTGCCAGCATGAGGAAGACCAGGATCAGCAGCGACGGCGAGTCCAGCCATCCGAAGTTGTCAACCGCGCCCACGTCCCCCAGCCCCGGCCCGATGTTGCCGATCGCCGAGGCGCTCGCCCCGATGGACGTGAGGATGTCGTGCCCGAACAGGGAGAGCCCGAGCGACCCGGCGACGAACAAGGTGATGTAGAGGAGGATGAAGGCGAGGATGCCGTTCAGCACCTCGTCCTCGAGGGCGAGCCGGCCGACGCGCGTGAGGATCACGGCCTTCGGGTGCACGCTCTTCTTGAGCGCGGTGAGGCCGTGGCGGTGCAGCACGTACAGCCTGACTGCCTTCATCCCACCCCCGGTCGACCCCGACATGCCGCCCATGAACATCAGCATGAGCAGCAGGAACTGGGCGGCCACCGGCCAGAGCTCGAAGTCGTAGGTGACGTACCCGGTGGTCGTGGAGAGCGAGACCACTTGGAAGAGCGCGTCGCGGAAGCCCCGCTCGGCGCCCAGCTCGGCGTAGAGACCCGACCCGAGCAGAACCACCGCTGCCACGAACACCGTGGCCGCGACCGTGATGAACGTGAAGAAGCGCCACTCCGCGTCCCGGAAGTAGCGCGGTCGACCCGTCACGGCCCGGTAGTGGAGTGCGAAGTTCACGCCGGCCAGGTACATGAAAGCGATGGTCACGTACTGGATGAAGGGCGTGTCGAACGCCGCCATCGACGCATTCCGGGTGGAGAAACCGCCGGTGGACATCGTCGTGAACGCGTGGGTCACCGCGTCGAACGGCCCCATCCCGCCGACCACGAACAGCGTCGCCTCGACCACCGTGAAGCCGAGGTAGACGTACCAGAGGAGCTTGGCCGTCTGGGTGATGCGGGGCTGCAGACGCTCGGGCGTGGGGCCGGGCACCTCCGCGCGAAAGAGCTGCATGCCTCCCACGCCCAGGAACGGCAGCACCGCGATCCCGAGCACGATGATGCCCATCCCGCCGATCCACTGGGTGAAGTTCCGCCAGAACAGGATGCCGTGCGGCAGCGACTCGATGTCGGCGAAGACGGTGGATCCGGTCGTGGTGAAGCCGGACACGGACTCGAACAGAGCCTGCACCGGTGACGTGATGACGCCCGTGAGCAGGTACGGCAGGGCGCCGAATACGCCGATGGCGAGCCACGCGAGCGACACGACGGCGTAGCCCTCTCGAACCGAGAGATCGCGCTCGAGCCGCGTGTAGCGGCGTCCGGCCAGCCCGGCCGCGAGCGTGACCGCCGTGGTGATCAGGAAGGCAAGAAAATCGCCCTCCCCGTAGCCCGCGGCGACGACCGTCGTGATGCCCAGGCCCGCGGTCAGCGCGACGAGGATCAGGCTGACGACGTGGACGAGGTGCTGGAGGATCACGCGAAGAGCTTCTCCACGGGTCCGATGGCTTCCGGCATGGCGAATACGACGACGCGGTCACCCGCCATGAAGACGTCGCGGCCGCGCGGCATGATGCTGTTGCCGTCACGGAGGATCGCGCCCGCGACGGCGTTTTCCGGGAATTCGAGCGCGGCCAGCGGCTCTCCGGTGGCGCGCGACTTCGGGCCCACCTCGAACTCCAGAGCCTCGGCGTCGATTCCCTTGATGGTGACCACGCTGCGGACGTTGCCCCGGCGCACGTAGCGAAGGATGGCGTTCACTGTGGAGAGGCGGGGCGACACCGCCGCGTCGATGCCGACGCGGTTCACCAGCCGGATGTAGCCGATGCGATTGATGAGGCTGATCACCTTCTTCGCCCCGTGGGTCTTGGCGAGCAGGCTCGAGAGCATGTTCACCTCGTCGTGGCCGGTGAACGCGGCGAAACCGTCGATCCCCTCGATCCCCTCCATTTCCAGCAGGTCCATGTCGGTGGCGTCGCCGTTCAACACGAGCGTCCGCGGCAGCATCTCGGCCAGCTCGACGCAGCGACGCCGATCCAGCTCGATCATGGTACTCTCGACGCCATGCGCCTCGAGGTGCCGCGCCAGGTACACGCCCTCCTCGCTCCCGCCGGCGATCATCACGCGCCGCAGCTTGTAGTCGTCGTAGCCGGCCAGGTCCTGCAGCGTGGCCATCTCGGCGGTGGGGGCGATCACGAAGACCTGGTCGCCGGCCTCGATGCGGTCGTGGCCGCGGGGGATCGTGGTCTCGCCCCCGCGCACGATCGCGGCCGTGACGTAATGGCGGTCGTGCAGCTCGGCGTCGAGCTCGATGAGCGTCTTGCCCGCCACGGCGGCGCCCTCGCGGACGCGGAGGCCGATGAGCTGCAGGCGATCGTCGGCGAACCGCGCGAGGTCCGTCGCCGCCTGGCTGTTCAGCAGCTGGTAGGTCTCCCAGGCGCACTCGCGTTCGGGATTGATGAGCAGGTCGATCCCGAGGGTCTCCCGCGACAGCGCGCTCTTGGTCCCGTAGTAGTCGGGATTGCTCACGCGGGCGACCTTCACAGCCACCTCGAAGCGCGACGCCGCGAAGCAGCTCATCACGTTCACTTCATCGCGGCTCGTCACGGCGAGCAGCAGCTCGGCCCGCTTGATACCGGCGCGCTCCAGGACCGGCAGCGAAGCCCCGTTGCCGACGACCGTCAGCACGTCGAGCTGCTCGCCCACGTACTCCGCTCGGTCGGGGTCGGATTCGATGAGCACGACGTCGTGCCCTTCCTCGGAAAGCCGGTGGGCGAGGTGGAAGCCGACTTCGCCGGCGCCAATGATGAGTACGCGCATGCCGGGACATTCGCGGCCCCGCGGGCGCCCGGCAAGCGGCGGAAGGCAACTTCTTCGTGACCCGATGGCTTGCCCGCCGGCCGGACCGAGCCCTACATCATCGCCCCCGCGCCACTCCGGCGGGGTAGCCATCCAGCGCCTTCGGGACACGCACATGGACGCCGTTCACGACTACATCGACCGCCACATGGGACGCTTCCGCGAAGAGCTGGACGCGTTCCTGCGCATTCCCAGCGTCAGCGCGCGCAGCGAGCACGACGACGACACCCGCAAGGCCGCCGAATGGCTGGCGGACCGTATGCGCGACGCGGGCCTCACCGTCACCCAACACGAGACGCCGGGCCATCCCATCGTCGTCGGCTCCCACCACGGAGCCGAGGGCGCCCCGACGGTGCTGATCTACGGCCATTACGACGTGCAGCCGCCGGAGCCGTTGGACCTCTGGACCACGCCCCCCTTCGAGCCCGACGAGCGCGACGGCCGCCTGTACGCCCGCGGGTCGGTGGACGACAAGGGCCAGCTCTACCTGCACGTGAAGGCGATCGAAGCCCACCTGCAGACGGCCGGCTCGCTCCCGCTGAACGTGATCGTCCTGGCGGAGGGCGAGGAGGAGGTCGGCAGCGAGAACCTTATGCCGTTCGTGAGCGACCATGCCGAGGGCCTGGGGGCGGACTGGATCGTCATCTCGGATTCGACGATGTACCGGCCCGGCATGCCCTCGATCGGCGCGTCGCTGCGCGGACTGGTCTACTTCCAGATCGACGTGCAGGGCCCGGCCGGCGACCTGCACTCCGGCTCCTACGGGGGCGCCGTCGTGAATCCGGCGAACGCGCTGGCCCGCATACTCGCGTCGATGCACGACGAGGAAGGCCGGGTCACCATCGACGGCTTCTACGACCACGTGCACACACCGGAGGCGTACAAGACCCAGATCGCGTCACTGCCGTTCGACGACGAGGAGTTCCGCGAGGAGGTCGGATCCCCCGCGCTGGGGGGCGAGGCCGGGCACACCACGCTCGAGCGCATCTGGGTGCGGCCTACGCTGGACGTGAACGGGCTGCTGTCGGGCTACACCGGTGAAGGGTCGAAGACGGTGCTGCCCGCGAAGGCGATGGCCAAGGTCTCGTGTCGGCTGGTGCCGAACCAGGATCCCGCGAAGATCAGGGAGCTCTTCGAGTCGCACGTGCGTCGCGTCGCGCCTGCGGGCGTCGCCGTGACCGTGTCCTTCCTCCACGGCGGCCGGCCCTGGCTCGCCACGTTGGAGGGGCCGCTCGTGGACGCTGCGCGCCGCGCGCTGGAAACGGCGTTCGGCACGGCGCCCGTGTTCGCCGGCGAAGGCGGATCGATCCCCATCGTGGACGAGTTCGAGCGGGTGCTCGGGGCGCGGGCGCTGTTGATGGGATTCGGCCTCCCGGGCGAGAACGCGCACGCGCCCGACGAATGGATCAGCGTGGAGAATTTCGAGAAGGGGACGCACGCGTCGGCGGCGCTGCTGGCGGAGCTGGGGGGGTAGCGTGTCCGGTGTCCGGACGTGCCCGAGGGCCAGCCGGGCGATCCGTTCCTCCCCTCGGAATCCTCCGATACACCTGGGGTTTTGCGCCGTATTTCCGGAGTCCTGTACATTCGGCGTCACCCGCCAGCGTCGAAGGGGGTCACCCGGCGCGCCAGAGCGCCCATCGGTCGTACCCTCGCAGGCCACCCAACCCCGGGAGAGCAGAACATGAACAGATTGTTGATCGCGTCGATCGCCTTGTCGACAGCGCTTTTCGCGGCAGGCTGCATGGACGGCGAGGCCGACGCCGACGCCGACGCAATGGCCGAAACGGCCGAGGACCAGTCGATCAACGGAACGTGGCGGCTCGACCCGAGCAGCGCCTCGTGGGAAAACGACAGCGACCGCCTTCTGCTTCAGGACGGCAGCTACACGTGCGAAAGCTGCACGCCTCCGTATTCCGTGGTCGCAGACGGCCAATGGCACGAGGTCGATCAGCCCACGAGCGACAGCGAAATGGTCGAGGTCGTCGACGAGAGGACCGTGAGGTTCGCGTCGCGCCTCAACGGCAAGGACATGGGCAATTCGACCGCGACGGTGAGCGAGGACGGCGAGACCATGGTCATGGAGTTCACCGCCCTGGGTGGTGACGTGCCCGTGACCGGCACGGTCACCTTCAACCGCGTCGGCCCCGCGCTGGAAGGCGCGCACGCGATGTCGGGAGAGTGGGAGGTAGCCGATATCCGGGACATCACCGAGGAGGGACTGACCGTCACGATCAACGTCGAGGGCGATCAGTACACCAGCTCGGGGAACGGCCAGAGCTTCACCGCGACCCTGGGAGGGGAGCCGGTCGCCATCGAGGGCGACGAGACCGGCGGCATGGTGGCGGTCGAGCGGCTCGCCGACAATCGCTACCGCGAGACCTACTCGCGCGACGGCGAGACGACCGGTGTGCTAGAGCTGACGGTGGGTGAGGACGGGACCCTGTCCGGCGTCGCAACCGATCCGCGCGACGACAGCGTCGTGCGCTGGACGGCTACGCGGAACTGACGGGGCGCCCCGCGCCGCACCGGGCGAGCGAATCATCGCCCGCTACCTACGAGAGGAGATGGGAAGGACGGGCCCCGGGCGAGCGAGGCTCGTTCGTTCAGGGCATCGCGGCCCGGCCGATCGAACGCGGCGGGCGCAGGTCCCGCTCGATCTGGGCGCGGATGCGCGCGACCTTGCGCGGATACAGCCTGCAGTCCGGCGTGTTCCTGCCGGTGACGCAGCCGTTGTAGCCGAGCAGCGCCCGCTGCTCGTCCCCGCCGTACCGGCGCAGGTACCACGACAGAATGCTGGTGCCGTAGCACAGGTTGGTCTCGATTTCGTAGAGATCGCCCTCGGCTTCGCAGTTTCGCCAGCGGCCCTGGTGGACGGGCATGACCTGCATCAGGCCTCGCGCCCCGACGAAGCTCGTCGCCGATGGTTTGCCCCGGCTTTCGATCCACATGATCGCCATGACCGTGGCGGGGTCCAGCTCGTTGCGGTAGGAGTGCTCGACCAGCGGCCACGCGATCCTGCGGGCCCGCTCGTCGGGGACGCCGCGGGCGAGCAGCGCACGCTCCACGGGCGCGACGTGGTCCTGATAGACGCGCACGAATTCGCCGGTGTCCTCCCCGTCGGTCCGCAACTCGGCCATCCGGGAGCTCAGCGCGACCACCTGCTCGCCGTCGATGCGGGGACGCTCGGCGCTCGGCTCGTAGATCGGCAGAGCCAGCGCCTTGGTGGTGGCGTCTCCGAGCGTGAAGCCGGCCAGGACGAGGACGGGCACCGCGAACACGAGCAGCTTCGCGCGGCGTGCCAGCCGCTCGACCTCCTCGAAAAAGCCCGCACGGCGCCGCCGTGGCCTTGTGGACCGCTTTCGTCGCATAAACTCGAAATCTGTCAGTCGGGGAGCACTACGAGCCGATCGAAATGTGTAGCCGTCCTTCGGGGCTTGGCAAGCTTATTCTCGGGCGGCCTCGATCAGCCGGTCGAGCTGACCGGGGGGGATGCGGTACACCTCGCCGCAGAACCCGCACGTGAGCTCGGCGCCCGGCACGCCGGGCACCTCGCGAACCGCGCGCATCTCCTCTCCGCCCAGCAGCGACAGGGCGCGCTCGGCGCGGTCGGGCCCGCAGGGGCAGTGGAAGGTGACGGCCCGCTCCTCTCGGAGTCGCAGGCCGGCGCCGCCGATGCGCGCCAGGATGTCCTCGGGCCCGTCCCCGGAGCGGAGCATCTCGGTGGGCGAGGGCAGGGCGCCGATGACGCTCTCGAGCCGCGCGGCGGCGTCGTCGTCCGTGCCGGGCATGAGTTGCGCGAGGTACCCGCCCGCCGCCTCGACCTCGCCGTCGGCGTCCACGAACACGCCGATGCCGACCGCCGACGGCACCTGCTCGCTCAGGACGAAGTAGAACGCCAGGTCGTCGCCGATCTCGCCCGTCTGCAACTCGACCGTGCTGACGTACGGCTCGCCCATGGCGAGGTCGCGGGTGACCGTCAGCGTCCCGGGCAGGCCGACCGCGGCGCCGACGTTGAGCTTGCCGCTGGGCGCTACCTGATCGATGTCGGGCCGCGGATCGTCGACCAGGCCGCGCACCTCTCCGCCGGGCGTCGCGGTGGCGATCAAAGCACCGAGTGGCCCCGCGCCCTTCACGCGCAACGTCACGAGCTGCTCGTCCTCCTTGAGCAGCGCGCCCAGCAATAGCGCGCCGAGCGCTACGCGGCCGAGCGCTGCGGTCGCGACGGGATCGGTGCCCTGCCGGCGCCGGACCTCCGCGACCACACCGGTGGCGTCGAGCGCTAGGAGCCGGTAGCGGCCGTCATCGGCGGTCGCGCGGACGAGGCGTCCTTCAGCGGGGGCGACCAAGCATCACCAGTCGCGGTCGGCGTCGGTCTCGCGTACCAGGACGAGGACCGCCGCCTGCGGCACGACGAGGTAGGTTTCGCCCTCGAAGGTGATCTCGACGGCGGCCTTGCGGAAGAAGATGGCGTAGTCGCCGCGCTCCGCCTGAACGGGGAGGTAGCGCGCTTCGCCGCTCGCGATCCGCCACGGCTCGCTGTCCAGATCGGTGGGCGGCGAGATCGGCGTCCCCGGACCGGTGGCGACGACCGTGCCGCCCCGCACGGCCTGCGCGTCGACCGCGGTGGCGGGCAGGTAGAGGCCGACCTTGCTGCGCTCTTCGCCCTTCTCCGGGCGGATGAGGAGGCGGTCGCCGACGACGATCAGGCGCTTCGGCGGCCCCGCCTCGGGCTCCTGGGCCTCGCTCACGCGTCGGCGCCGACTTCCGCCGGGGATGCACCGTCGACCATGCTCCCGGACAGGTCGGCGGCCGCGTGCGTCTCCACCTCGGCCGGGTCCACCGCCGCGCGCGTGGGCGCGTGCACGATGCCTTCCTCCAGGAACTCGTACCGGCCCTCCAGCACCTTCTGGGCGAGCTTGTAGTTGGCCGTGTCGTCGTTGTCGAAGAGCGCGTCGAAGAGCGCGTCCACGCGCCGCCGGGCGCCCTTGGCGAAGGCGTCGGCGAGCTCGAACGCGGGGTCGGCGTTCAGGTGCGTGGCGTAGGCGCAGGTAGCGGCGACGGCGAAGACCTCCGCGCCGATGTCCACCACCCTGCCCAGCACGGCCTGGCGCCGCTCCAGCTTCGGCCCGAAGCGCGCCATGGCGTAGCCGAGGTGGCGCGCCAGGCGGCTCGCGGCGCGCTCCGCCCAGCGGACGTGCTTGGCCATCGGGCCGAAATCGCCGTGCTTGGGCCAGCGCGCGTAGCCCACCGCGTTGCCCGCCATCCACTTCGCCATGTGGGCGCCGAGCCCGACGGCGTCCTTCGCCTTGTCGCCCAGCGAGCTGTCGGGGTCCACCATGGCGCCCGCGTGCTGCAGGTGGGGGTCGACGGCCTCACGCGCGATGAACAGCCGCATGATCTCGCTCGAGCCTTCGAAGATCAGGTTGATGCGGAGGTCGCGGAGCACCTGCTCCACGGGGATCGGCGCCTCGCCGCGCGATTCCAGCGACGCCGCGGTCTCGTACCCGCGGCCGCCGCGGATCTGCATGCACTCGTCGCCGACGCGCCACGCCGACTCGGAGTTCCACATCTTGGCGACCGCCGCCTCGAGGCGGATGTCGTAGCCGCCGTCGTCGGCCAGGTTGGCGCACAGGTCGGCGACGGCCTCCATCGCGAACGCGCGCGCGGCGATGTCGGCGATCTGCTGCGCGACCGCGTCGTGCTTGCCGATCGGAGCGCCCCACTGCACGCGTTCGGCCGCCCAGCGCCGGACGACCTGCAGGCACCACTTGCCGCCCGCAGCGCACGTGGCCGGGATCGTGAGGCGGCCGGTGTTGAGCGTGATGAGCGCGAGCTTGAGCCCCTTGCCCTCCTCCCACAGCAGGTTCTCCTTCGGCACGCGCACGTCGTGGAAGGAGATCACGCCGTTCTCGATGCCCCTCAGGCCCATGAATTCGAGCCGGTGGTCCATCGACACGCCCTCCCAGGACGTCTCCACGATGAACGCCGAAATGCCGCGCCGGCCGCCGGGCTTCTTCGCGGGGGTGCGCGCCATGACCACCATCAGGTCGGCGATCGGGCCGTTCGTGCACCACAGCTTCTCGCCGTTGAGGATGTAGGCGCTGCCGTCCTCGGTCGGATCGGCGGAGGCCTCCATGCGCGCGGGGTCCGAACCGACATCGGGCTCGGTGAGCGCGAACGCGGAGATCTCACCCGCGGCGATCCGTGGCAGGTACTTCTTCTTCTGCGCGGGCGTCCCGAACATCTTGAGCGGCTGCGGGACCCCGATCGACTGGTGCGCCGAGAGGAGCACCGCGAGCGCGGCGCTCTTTGAGCCGATAAGGCTGATCGCG
>DATHRK010000016.1:0-10911 GCA_035465395.1 Longimicrobiales bacterium
CATCTCCGCGTCGGCCGGGGCGTTCTCCACGCTGGCCATGGCGAGCGTGACGCCCGCCTCGATCATCGCCTCTCCCTGCGTCGAAGCCCACGAGCAGAGCTCTGCGCCTTCGGCGTCGGCGCAGCTGCCGTCCGCCTCCACCACGGGCTCGTCCGCGGCGCACGCGGAGAGCACGAAAAGGGCCCCGAGGGCCAGTCCGACATTGGGCCTGCGACGCATCTTTGCGCCTCCATGTTGTGGGTAAAAGCGGGTGCCGAAAAGGAGCGTTCGGAGCGCCGCCGCACAAGGGGGCCCGAGGGCGGGCTCGCCGGTGCGGAGCACGAGAACGCATCCCGTGTATGGCCGACCATGCGAACCCAACAGGCTTCCGCCTGCGGCTGCATCGCGAAGCGCTCGACCTCGCTCTTCGACGTGGGCCTCTACCGGCTGGACGACACCCACGATGGACCCGCGCACGAACACGGGCGCCCGGCGATCGCGTGGGGCGTCACGGGCGCGATGCAGGTCGTGGGGCGCCAGCGCCGCGACGAGGTCTTCCCGGCGCCCCCGCTCTTCATTCCGGCGGACTACCGGCACAGCGAGCGCGTCCCTTTCGGGGTCGCGATGTGCATTCTGGCGACCCCGCGCTCCGACGACTTCCCCGGACGGTTTCGCGCGGGGATCGGGGTGCTGCGGAACCCGTCGGTTCGCGACACGGGCCGGGCGCTGATGCGGGAGATCGCCGAGGGCGACGACGTGACCGACCTGGCGATCGACGCGGCGCTGCTCGAGGCGCTCGCCGCGCTGACGCGCGCCGGTCGGGCCGAAGCGGCGCGGGCCGCGCGAGCCGACTGGATGCGCCAGGTCGAGGAGCGGCTCGCCGACGAGTTCGCGAACCCGCCGTCGGCCGCGCAGCTCGCGCGCGAGGCCGGGGTGACCCCGGCGCACCTGTCCCGCGCCTTCCGCCGGACGCACGGGGTGTCGGTGCCCCGCTACCTCCGCCGCCTCCGGCTCCAGCGGGCCGCTGCGCTGCTGGCCGGGACCGATCGCCCGATCTCCGACATCGCGCTCGCGGCCGGCTTCTACGACCAGAGTCACCTCACGCGCGTGTTCCGGCAGGCGCTCGGCGTGACGCCCGGCGTCTACCGCAGCATGGTCTGGACGTAGTCGGCCCTTCGAAGGATCCGCGGGTAGTCAGTCCTTCGCGTTCGCCGGCGCCATGCGGGCGAAGACCGCTTCCAGGTACGGATCGCGCCCCCGGACCACGTCCTCCCAGGTGAACGAGGGCGTCACATCGGGCTCCAACGAATCGACCCGTATCGGGTGGTTGCGAATCGAACCGTGACAGTCGTCCTCCGGGCACCCCGTCCGGTAGTTGTGCCTTTCGCTCGCCGCGAGGACCGGCGTCCCCGTCGGCAGCTCCGCCGGGCCGCCTTCGGCCCAGAACTCAAGCTCGTCTCCGACTGGTTCCCCCACGATGGTCACGTCCCCCTCGGCGGCCTGCACGAGGTACCCGAGGCTGGCGATACCGGCGGAGAACGTGCGCCCGGAGGTGATCGCGAACACCGCGCCGTCCTCGCCCACGATCTCCGGAATGCCCTCCATCAGGTCGCGGGTCGTGTTGAGGTCTCCGCCGATGTTGAAGCGCTGATCCACGATCACGTAGCGCGGCGCGAGCGCGCGCAGCCGCTCGAGCGCGTGCGACGCCTCCGCCGCCATGTCGGTGGCTCCGCTGAAGTCGACGTTTCCCCGGAACTGGATATAGACGGCGTCGCGATCCGGGAGCGGCACGAACCGGAAGAACGCCTCGGGCTCGCGCAGGTAGAGCGGCTCGCCGTCCACGCCGCCGGACAGCGCCAACTCCACGTGCCGCGCCGCAGGCAGCAGCGCCCACACGCCGTCCGGTGTCGGCCAGCCGTCGTAGGTGCCGACCTCCACGCGCTCCCCGCCGTCGAGCGTGAGGGTGACCGCGTCCGACCGCGCCGCCAGGCTGGCCGCGTGCAGCATGGCCGGCGCTTCCAGAAAGGCCGGCAACGACTCGTCCCTGAAACCGACGCGGCCCGGCGCGTAGCGGCTCCAAGCGTCGCGCAGCGCCTCCAGGTCGTGCCCTTCGATGGCCGCCACACGGGCCCCGACGAGGCGGTCCCATTCCGGCGCCGCGTCCATCACGCGCAGGCCGTCCCCGGCCACGAAGAAGCGCACGCCCAGCCGCGGGAAGCGAGCCTGCCAGGAGGCCGGCAGGACCTGCGTGTGGCCGTTCCGCGCGAGGGCCACGATGCGCGCGAGCGCCAGCTCGAACGCGGCGTCGGTCAGCGTCGCCGCGTGCTCCCGCAGGTCGGCGAGCCCCGCCTCGGCTGCACGGCGTTCGTCCGCGGAAAAGCTCGGATCCGAGCGCGCGATCTCCCTGACGGCCCCGATGGCGCCCTGCCTGAGGCCGGCCGCTGCGTCCTGCTGCGCCGCCGCGGCCGGCGCGGCGACGCCGAGCGCGCCGAGCGCGGTGAACGCGGTGAACGTTACGAACTCGACTGCACTACGAATCGTCCGTCTGCGGCGCACGGGTCTCCTCTGGCGTACGGTGCGAAGCACGGTCCTCCCGCGGCGTCGTTGCGCGCCGCGGCTCGAGCGCGGGGTGCCGGTCCCGGCGCGCCCCATCCTCGTCGCCTAGGATGCCGACCCGACCCCTCGGGTTGTACGCACGGCGCCGCCCGTGGGATTCGGGCCGTCGGCGGGTCTTTGACACGCCCGGACCCGGCGGGGAGATTGGCGATGCGGCGCGGACGGCGCCGCAACACGCCTCGAACGGAGTGACGATGGGTCGACGCAATCGCGCCGCAGGGCTCCCGGTCATGCTGCGTCCGGTCCCCAAGGGCCGGCCGACCGAGCCCGCCGCGCTGGCCGAGGTTCGCGCGGCGCTGGGCAACGCGCCCCGGCGCCGCGACCTCCTGATCGAGCACCTGCACGTCGTGCAGGGCGCGATCGGCTACCTCACGATCGATCACCTGAACGCGCTCGCCGAGGACATGCGCCTCACCCCCGCCGAGGTCTACGAGGTCGCGACGTTCTATCACCACTTCGACATCGTGGCCGACGGCGAGGCGCCGCCGCCGCCGCTGACGGTGCGCGTCTGCGAGTCGATCGCGTGTGAGATGGCGGGTGCGCACGAGCTGCTGGAGGCGCTCCGGGACGGCCTGGGTGCCGGCGTCCGTGTGCTGCCCGCCCCCTGCATCGGCCGCTGCGCGGGAGCGCCCGCGGCGCTCGTCGGCACGCGCGCGGTCGACGGCGCTTCGTTCGACGGCGCCTCCGCGACGCTGGACGCGGTGGCACGCATGGTCGAGGACGGCGACATCGACGCCGTGGTGGAGGACTACGCCGACTACGCGGCCTACCGCGACGCGGGCGGCTACGAGATCCTGCGCGCGTGCGTCGAGGGCGACCGCGGCTACGAGGACGTGCACGCGGCGATCGAGGCCTCGGGCCTGAGGGGCCTCGGCGGGGCCGGGTTCCCCTCCGCCAGGAAGTGGACCTTCGTGCGCGCGGAGCCCGCGCCGCGCCACGTCGCGCTGAACGCCGACGAGGGCGAGCCCGGCACGTTCAAGGACCGCTACTGCATCGAGGCCGATCCGCACCGCGTGCTCGAGGGCCTGCTGATCGCCGCGTGGGCGGTGGAGGCGGAGACCGTCTGGATCTACCTGCGCGACGAGTACCCCGCGTGCCGCGAGATCCTCACCCGCGAGCTGGACGCGCTGCGCGCCGACCCGCCGTGCGCCCTGCCGGAGATCCACCTGCGACGCGGCGCCGGCGCCTACATCTGCGGCGAGGAGACGTCCCTGATCGAGTCGATCGAGGGCAAGCGCGGCGAGCCCAGGCTGCGCCCCCCCTTCCCCGCGCAGGTCGGCATCTTCGGCCGGCCCACGCTGGTCCACAACGTGGAGACCGTCTACTGGATGCCCGAGATCCTGCGGCGCGGCCCGGAGTGGTACTCCGGCGAGGGCCGCCGCGGGCGCAGCGGGATGCGCTACTTTTCGGTGAGCGGGAGGGTCGCGCGGCCCGGCGTCTACCTCGCGCCCGCCGGGGTCTCCGCCCGGGAGCTGATCGACGAGTACGCCGGAGGCATGGCGGAGGGGCACACGTTCTACGCGTTCCTTCCGGGCGGCGCCTCGGGCGGAATCCTGCCCGCCTCGCTCGGCGACGAGCCGCTCGACTTCGACGTCCTCGCCGAGCACGGCAGCTTCATCGGCTCGGCGGCGATCGTGATCCTGTCCGACGCCGACAGCGCCGCGGCGGCCGCGCTCAACCTGATCCGCTTCTTCCGCCACGAGTCCTGCGGCAAGTGCACCCCGTGCCGGGTCGGCACGGCGAAGGCCGCCGGGCTCATGGACGCCGCCCCCGCGGACTGGAACGCAGACCTGCTCGAGGAGCTCGCGGAGACGATGGCCGACGCGTCGATCTGCGGCCTGGGGCAGGCCGCAGCGAACCCGATCCAGTCGGTGCTGCGCTTCTTCCCGGAGGAGGTCGGCCGATGATCCGCTTCACCCTGGACGGCACCGAGATCACCGCCGCCGAGGGGGAGACCATCCTCTTGGCGGCGCGCCGCGCGGGCGTGCGCATCCCGCACCTCTGCTACGCCGACGGCATGCGCCCCGACGGCAACTGCCGGGCGTGCGTCGTCGAGGTCGAGGGCGAACGCGTCCTCGCGCCGGCGTGCTGCCGCGAGCCGCGCGACGGCCTGGTGGTCAAGGCAGCGAGCGACCGCGCGCTGAGGTCGCAGCGGATGGTGGTCGAGCTGCTGCTGGCGGACGCCCCGAGCGAGGCGTACCGCCGCGACTCCGAGTTGCGCCTGTGGGCCCGCGAGCTGGGAGTCGAGGGCGCGCGGTTCGAACCGCGACGGCAGCCCGTGCCGGACTACTCGCACCCGGCGATCGCCGTCCGCCTCGACGCGTGCATCCAGTGCACCCGGTGCGTTCGCGCGTGCCGGGAGGTCCAGGTGAACGACGTCATCGGCTACGCGGGGCGGGGCGACCAGGCGCGCATCGTCTTCGACACCGAGCTGCCCATGGGCGAGTCGACCTGCGTCGCCTGCGGCGAGTGCGTGCAGGCGTGCCCCACGGGGGCGCTCATGCCGGCCGGGCTGGAGACGGAGGACACGCCGCCGGTGGACGCGGCGCGGCAGGGCAAGTGGTACGGGCCGCACCGCGTCGAGCTGCGTCCCGGCGACGGCGCGAACGGAGCCGGCGGGCACGCCGGATCATGACCCGGCGGCGGCCGCCGTCGGGCGACGGACGAACGGAACGGACGGGGCAGCCATGAACGAGACCGGCACGAAGGCGAACCCCTGGTCCCGGGCGCACCGGCGCGAGGCCGGAGGCGTGGCGGGCGCGGTGGCGGCGGGGGCCGGCCAGCAGGCGGCCCAGGTGGGCGCGCCGGACCCCGGCGCCAACGGCGCGCCGGTGGTCGCCGAGGGCGTGACCGCCACGGAGTCGTTGTGCCCCTTCTGCGGCGTCGGCTGCCAGCTCACCTATTACACCCGCGACGACAGCGTCCTGTACACGCTCGGCCGCTGGGGACCCAGCAACCACGGCCGCCTGTGCGTGAAGGGCCGCTTCGGCTTCGACTACGTGCGCAACCCGCAGCGCCTCACGGTGCCGCTCATCCGCAAGGAGGGCGTGCCCAAGGACCCGACCGTGTTCGTGGATCCCAAGAACCCGGGCGAGGCGTTCCGCGAGGCCTCGTGGGAGGAGGCGCTGGACGCCGCGGCCGAGGGATTCCGCCGCATCAAAGCCGAGCACGGGCCGTCGGCGCTCGCCGGCTTCGGCTCGGCGAAGGGGAGCAACGAAGAGGCCTACCTTGTCCAGAAACTCGTGCGCGCGGGCTTCGGCACCAACAACGTCGACCACTGCACGCGGCTCTGCCACGCCTCGTCGGTGGCGGCGCTCATGGAGCTGATCGGCTCGGGCGCGGTCTCGAACCCGGTGGCGGACGTCCAGTACGCGGACGCCTTCATGATCATCGGCGCCAACCCGACCGTGAACCACCCGGTCGCGGCGACGTTCATGAAGAACGCCATCGAGGCGGGCGCCAAGCTGATCCTGTGCGACCCCCGGGGCACGGAGCTGTCGCGGCTCGCCGAGTACCCGCTCCAGTTCAAACCCGGCACCGACGTCGCGCTCCTGAACGCCATGCTGCACGTGATCGTGTTCGAGGGGCTGACCGACGACGAATTCATCGCGCACCGCACCGAGGGCTTCGAGGCGCTGAAGGCGAGCCTGAAGGCGTACTCGCCCGAGGCGATGGCCGAGGTCTGTGGCATCCCCGCGGACACGCTGCGCGGCGCCGCGCGGCTCTACGCCACCGCGCGCAACGCGATGATCTTCTGGGGGATGGGGATCTCCCAGCACACCCACGGCACTGATAACGCGCGCTGCCTCATCAACCTGGCGCTGGTGACCGGCCACGTCGGCCGGCGCGGCAACGGCCTGCACCCGCTGCGCGGCCAGAACAACGTGCAGGGCGCCTCGGACGTCGGCCTGATCCCGATGGTCTACCCCAACTACGCGGACGTCACCGACCCCGCCAACAAGGCGTTCTTCGAGGAGCTCTGGGACGCCGAGTTGGACGGCGAGGAAGGGCTCACCGTGGTGGAGATCATGCACGCCGCGAATCGCCGCGAGATCCGCGGCCTCTACGTGATGGGCGAGAACCCGGCGATGTCGGACCCCGACCTCTCGCACGCGCGCGCCGGCCTGTGCGCGCTCGAGCACCTGGTCGTCCAGGAGATCTTCCTGACCGAGACGGCGTCGTTCGCGGACGTGATCCTGCCCGCGACGGCGTTCGCGGAGAAGACGGGCACCTTCACCAACACCGACCGACGGGTGCAGCTCGGACGCCAGGCGCTCGACCCGCCCGGCGACGCGCGCCAGGCCTGGTGGATCATCCAGGAGCTGGCGAACCGGCTGGACATGGGCTGGTCCTACGAAAGCCCGGCCGACGTCTTCGAGGAGGTCCGGGCCGCGACGCCCTCCTACGCGGGCATCACCTGGGAGCGGCTGGAGCGGGAGAGCTCGGTCACCTACCCCTGCCCCGAGGAGGGCCACCCCGGCACCGAGGTCCTGTTCGAGGAGGCCTTCCCCACCCCGAACGGGCTGGGCAAGCTCGCCGTGGTCGAGCTGACGCCGGTCGCCGAGCCGACCGACGAGGCGTACCCGATGGTCCTCATCACCGGTCGCGTGCTGGAGCACTGGCACACCGGCGCGATGACCCGCCGCGCCAGCGTCCTGGACGCGCTCGAACCGGCGCCCATGGTGCAGATCCACCCGGCCGACCTGGAACGGGAGGGGATCGTCGCGGGCGAGGCCGTCACGCTGGAGACCCGCCGCGGCGCCGTGACCGCGCTGGCGCGCGCGGACCGGCAGATGCCGGAGGGAGCCGTCTTCCTGCCCTTCTGCTACGTGGAGGCGGCGGCGAACCTGATGACCAACGACGAGCTCGACCCGGACGGCAAGATCCCGGAGTTCAAGCACTGCGCGGTGCGGCTGGCGAGGGCGGATGGCGGGGTCGAGCCGGCGTCGTACGCGGCCTCTGGGGCGGTGGCGTCGGAGTAGAGGACCCTCCCTCCCTCGTCCGGCCCCACCTGCCTCCGTCGTCCGGCCCTACGGTATCCTTGCCATTGTTTCGGTGTTTAGCTAATTACCGATACATGGATACGGTTTTCAAAGCCCTGTCGGATCCGACCCGGCGCCGCGTGCTGCAGCTGCTACGCGTGCGCCCCATGACCGCCGGCGAGCTCGCGGACGAGTTCGATCTGTCCCGGCCCACCATGTCCGGCCACTTTTCGGTCCTCCGCGCCGCGGACCTGATCGACGCCGAGAAGGACGGCACGACGATCATCTACAGCTTGCGTCTTTCGGTCCTCCAGGACGCGCTGCTGGAATTCGCCGAGGTGTTCGGCGTCGGTGAGGTCAGAGGCGAGGCCGCCGTCCGTGGGCAGGAACCGTCCCATGCGACCTGATCGGCTGCCCAGAGCCCTCGCGGCCGTGTCGGTCACCCTGGTTGCTGCCATCGCGTGGTGGGGCTTCTCGGTGGACCCGGAACCGCCACGGCGCTGGATGTTTCTCGGTGGCTTCCTCCCGGCCCTGTGGGCGTTCGTCGAACGAGGCCAGGTGCGCGGGAAGGATGCCGAGGTGGGCGCCGCCATCATGGCCTTCCACTACTACACCTTCGCCTTCATTGGCTTCATGCTCGCGTCGAGAGTGGGGGTGCGGTTGATGGTCCACGAACAGCTCGTGGACCCGGTGTGGCTGGCGTCCGGCCGGCGGTTCGGCGGCTTGGCCCTGGGGGTGGGAATGATTCTGTTCGGCAACTACTTGCCGACGCTGAGATCGCCGTGGCCCTTCGAGGCACAGCCGTTCGCCTGGCAACGGGTTCACCGTTTCGTCGGCTGGACATCGGTATTGGGCGGTCTTGGCGTGCTGGGTGCCTGGATCGTGCTCCCTCAGGACCTTGCCGGGCGCACGACGGTCCAGATCGTGGCGATCGTCGCGCTGTTGGCCCTGGGACGGAAGCTCGCCTCGCTCACCGCTCGGACGGCTGAACATCGTTGACCAGGACGAGGATGCGACCACGATGACGACGGTGACCTTCTACCACTCCGCCATCTGCCCCCGGTGTCGGCTCGCGTCGCTGGCCCTCCGGTCGGTCCTCGAGGACTACCCCCACATCACGCTCGAGCGCGTCGAGTACCTGACGAACGCGAGCGCCGCCCGAGGGGCGGGGGTGCGCTCCATCCCCACCCTCAGCGCGGGGGATCGCAAGCTCGGCGGATTCCTGCTTTCCCGTCGGGGCATTCGGAAATTCTTCGACTCTCTCGAGGAAGGCGGACGCGCGACCTCCGGCTCCGTGTGAGGGCGAGCTACTCTTAACCGCGGGGCGGCCGCGAGTCGCGCTCGGGACGCCAGCGTGGCGTCACCTTGCGGGGTGGTCCTTCGTTTTTCGGGTTACCTTGCAGGCGATCGATCCCGGCGGGCTACCGACCCGTTCTCCTGAATAGAGCTCCATGCGCCGTTCGTCCGTCCTGACATCTCTCCTCGCCATGGCCTCGGTGGGCGCTTTCCCGGCCGGCCTCGGCGGCCAAGCGGCGGGCGCGTCGGCGGCCGACGGACCGGCCCGCCGGAGCGTCGGCGTCTTCGGCGGCTACGCCTTCGGCTACACGATCCCCTCGCGCTCGATAGCGTTCCTCGGGGAGGGCGCGGTGCAGTTCCAGCGGGACTGGCGCCTGGACGCCCGGGGCGTCTTCGGCGTGGACGGGACGCTCCCGATCGCGCCCCGGTTTCTCGTGCTGGCGAGCTGGCGGTTCGAGCCGGAAACGACCGGAGCCCCGGAATGCTCCGGCATCGACGTCGAAACGCTCGCGCTGATCGCGTGCGATGGGCTGGCGATCCAGGGCCCCAACACGATCGGCTACGTGGGCGTCGGCGGGATCCTCGGCCGGCGCCTGCCGCTCACCCTCCACGCGGGCCCGACGGTCACGACCGGCGCCACGTCCGCCTCGCGCCTGGGCCTCATGTTCGGCGCGACGCTCGACGTGCCGACGCCGCGCGCCGGCTTCGTCCTGCGTCTGGCCGCCGAAGATCGTCTGGCGTTCTGGCGCAACGACGACTCCATCGTCGACGCGAGCGGCACGCTGGACGGCGGCCCCAACCACCTGCTCGCGTTGCGGGCGGGAGTGGCGTTCCGGCCCTAGCCGGAAATTCATGCACACGACCGACACCGAGCCGACGTTTCCGCGCCCGCGCCTGGTGCTCAGCGAGTGCCTGGAGCTCTCCGCTTGCCGCTACAACGGCCAGCGCATCCCGGCCGACATCGTCAACCAGCTGGCGCCGCACGTGGACCTCGTTCCGGTGTGCCCCGAGGTTCGCATCGGCCTCGGCGTGCCCCGCGACCCGATCCGCTTGGTCGCCCTGGAGGCGGGACGCACCGGCCTCGCGCAACCGTCGACGGGCAGAGACCTCTCCGCGCTGATGGACGACTGGTCGGCCGAGTGGCTCGCCGGCGTCGGCGACGTCGACGGCTTCCTGCTGAAGAGCCGGTCACCGTCCTGCGGCCCCGACGATGTGAAGGTGTACGCAGGGGTGGAGGAGGGACACGCGTCGCTCCGCAAGGAGCCCGGCCGGTTCGCGGCCGCCGTGCGCGAGCGGTTCCCGGCGTACCCCATGGAGGACGAGGGCCGCCTCACCAACCTGCGCATACGCGAGCAGTTCCTGACCCGCATATTCGCGCTTGCGGCCTTCCGCGCGGCGCGCGAGCGAGGCCGGGTCGCCGATCTCGTCGCATTCCACGCGTCGCACAAGTTCGTGCTGCTGGTGAACTCCGAACCCTCAATGCGCGAGCTGGGACGACTCGTCGCGGGCGCCGCGGACCTGCCACCGGAAGAGGCCTGGCACCTCTATGGCGAGGGCTTTCGCGCCGCGCTCGATGGCCTGCCCGCCCGCCGGACCCACCTCAACGTGCTCCAACACGCCGCCGGCTACGTAACCGAGTCCCTGAGCGCCGACGAGCGCGCCCATTTCGGGGGCATGCTCGAGGTCTACGGGCAGGGCAAGCTCCCCCTCAGCGCCCCGGTGTCCCTGTTACAGAGCTGGATCGCCCGCTTCCAAGTGGACTACCTGGCCAATCAGGCATACTTCCGGCCGTTCCCTCCGGAGCTAATGGACCTGCGGGACTCCGGCAGGGGTCGGCTCTAGCGTCGGTCGCGAGGTCCGATGCACGGCGCCCGCTACGTTGGGGGTGTTTGGGAAGCCTTCGGCGCTTCCTAAATCGGACGGCTCGAGGCTCGAGGTCGTGCGGCCGCAGCCGGTTGCGCGGGTGGCCGGATGGATGCAACTAGAACTAGGCAGACCCGCGTTGGTTAGGGGCCGGGTCTGCATACAGAGAGTTAGG
>DATHRK010000017.1:0-14073 GCA_035465395.1 Longimicrobiales bacterium
GCGAACAGGCCCCACAGCCCGGTCGCCACTCTGGAGACGCGCAGGTAGTGGTCGTCGGACGCACCGGGCCGGAAGTGGCGGCGGTAGAAGTCGATGATGCTGGCGGTCGAGAGCGAGTTGAGCTCGGCCGCGATGCTGGACATCGCCGCCGCTAGCACCGCCGCGATGAACAGGCCCGGGATGATGATCGGGAGCTCCCAGAGCACGAACGTCGGGATGATGTAGTTGACGTCGCGCGGGTTGTCGCCGGTCGTCCGCTCGGCCAGATCGAGCGCCTCGGCGCGTGCTTCCTTCATGCGTCCGTCGCTGTCCAGGAAACGCCGGGTCATCTCGCCCGCGGCGGCGCGGTCGCCGGCGCGCTCTGCCCGCGCGAAGGCCAGCGCGGCCTCGCGGCGGGATTCGTGCGCTTCGTCGTAGCGCGCCGAGACGGCGTCGTACTCGGCCGTCACCTCGGTCCGGGGCGAGGTCTCGACGGCGGCGCGATGGTCGGGGTTGAACAGCAGCGGCGGCGCGCTGAACAGGTAGTACACGAAGACCAGCACGCCGATGAACAGCACCATCGCCTGAAGCGGGATCTTCCAGTAGGCACTCATGAACAGCGAGCTACGCGCGTCCTGAACCGAGCGCGCGGTGAGGTAGCGCTGCACCTGGCTCTGGTCGGTGCCGAAGTAGGAGAGCATCAGGAACAGGCCGCCGATCATCCCCGACCAGAACGTGTAGGTCTCGGTCAGCGTGAAGCGGAAATCGAACGTCTCGAGGCGGCCGGTCGAGCCCGCCAGACGGAGCGCGTTGCCGAACCCCACGTCCCCGGGGATGCCCATGATCAGCACGATGAGCAGCGCGCCGAGGCCGACGACGATCAGGAACATCTGCTTGACGTCCACCCACTGCACCGCCTCGACCCCGCCGAACATCGTGTAGAGCACGGCCGGCAGTCCGATCAACGCGACCCCGACGGGAAAGCTGATGCCGAGCACCGCGGAGAAGATAATGGCCGGAGCGGCGATGATGACGCCGGCGCTCATGCCCCGCGACAGCAGGAACAGACCGCTGGTTAGCGTCCGGATCCTCGAGTCGAAACGCTTCTCGAGGTACTCGTAGGCGGTGTAGACCTTCGCGCGGTGGAAGAACGGCACGAGCGTGACCGACAGGATCAGCATCGCCAGCGGCAGCCCGAAGTAGAACTGCACGAAGCGCATGCCGTCGTCGGCGCCCTGGCCGGTGGTACCGACCAGCGTGATCGCGCTCATCTGCGTGGCCATCACCGACAGCCCCACTGCCCACCACGGCATCGAGCGGCCGGCGAGGAAGTAACCCTCGATGCCCTTGTTCTTGTTCGAGCGTCGAATGCCGTCCCACACGACGTAGGCGAGGTAAACGACGACGATCGTCCAGTCGATCCAGTGCATTTCCGCTAGCGGGCCGGAGTCGGGTTGGCGTTCGGGAGGACTGCCTTGCGCCTTCTAGGCACCGGCGCCGATCCCGAAGCGGAGTTGCAGCAGATAGAGCGCGAGCAGCGTGATCGCCTGCACGATCAGGACGCGGAGCAGGAGGCGACGGGCGCCGCCAGGGCTGTTCGCGTCGTTCGTCGTCACTGGCTCCCCGTTGGCGTCGTCGGTGGTCATGCGCTCCCCGGCGGCAGCTCGCAATCCCGCGACTGCGCGTCCCTCCACTGCGCCTCCAGGCCGCGCACCTGCACGTCGTAGTCGGCGAGCGCGGGGTCGTCGGAGGACACGGCGTGGTCTCCCACCAGCGCGCGGTCGGTGGGCCCGGGGCTCGCGTCCAGGAGCACGAAGAACCCTGTCCCATCCCGATAGGACGACAGCGCGCCGCCGCCGTACCCTATCACCGTGCCGCCGCGGTCCCAACCGAACCCCGTGAACGTGATGGGCGCGCCGTTGAGGCCGGCCAGCTCGTCGAGCGATGTGCCCACGCCCACGCCCTCCGCCGTTCGCCAGCGCGCGCCCGCCGCGTCCGCCGTGGCGGAGGCAACGAGAGCGCGGGTATCGTCCACGAAGGCAACCCGGATCTCGTCGGCGCTGCCCCCGTAGAGGCGCGCCCCCGCGCCGCAGAAGCCCTCCCCGAGATAGGCCACGTCCTCTTGGTAGGCGTCGCCGAGCGCCGCGGCCAGGTCGGCCCCGGACGCGTCCGGCTCGACGGGGCCGAAGCGCCCGCCGGGTACGACGAGGTCGCCGGCGTCCGGCCGGGGTGCGTTCGTCGAGGGCGAAGACGCGGGGCCGTGGTCCGTCGCCGTCGTGTCGCCGGGGGCGGGCGCATCCCGCACGCGCTCCGAGCGAGCGCCCTCCAGCGCGTCCGTCTCGGGCGGCCCGCCGTCGCCGCACGCCGCGAGGGCCGCCCACGCGAAGGAGGCAGACGCGAGCGGCGCTGCGCGCGTCCGCCTCACGACGCCTCCCCGTCCGCCCCGAGAGCGATCAGGTTGGCCAGCAGCCTGTACGCGCCCGGGACCCCCGCCGGAAGCTGTCGGAAGAGCGAAAGGCCGGTGTAGACGTAGGTCCCGTCGCCGAGCGGCGCGATGAGGGTCGACCCCCGCAGCGGCGCTTCGCCGGGGTCGGCCATCTCCAGCAGCGGCTCGTAGCGGTCGTCCCACGTGGCGGCGAAGTACAGGCCGCGCTCCTGCACCCAGCCCGCGAAGTCCTCCGGTCCGATCGCGTTCGGCCAGGTGAAGAGCGCGTGGTCGGGCACCAGGACGCGGACCTCCGCGGCCTCGTCGGTGACGCGGTCGTGGGGCCGGGACATCGTCAGCGGGTAGGGGGCGAAGTCGCCCTGCGGGAACTCGTACTTGTTGTACTGCACGATCAGCGTGCCGCCGCGCCGCGCGTAGTCCAGCAGCCGGGCGTTGTGGGCGACGACGTCGGGGCGGAACTCGTACGCGCGGATGCCCAGCACGATCGTGTCGAACCGGTCGAGGTCGCCCGTCGCCAGCGCCGCGGCGTCCAGCATGGTGACGTCGACGCCGAGCTGCCGCAGCGCCTCGGCGCCGTCATCGCCGGCGCCTTCGACGTAGCCCACCGCGAGGCCCTCCGGCACCGCGACGTCCAGCACCTGGAGCACCGACGACGCCCGCGTCGGCAGCAGCCGGGGTCGGATGTGCGGATAGTCGACGACCTCGATGCCGGTCTCGACGACGCGTTCGGCGGACGTGAAGCGAGCCACGACCTGGTAGGTGTCGGGGCGCATCGTCGCCGGGGCGGCGACCCGAAAGGCCGCGCTGGCCGTGCCGCCCGGCCCGACCTCGAGATCGACCGCCGCCGGGTCCGAGCTCCAACCGGGCGGGAGATCGAGCGACGCGGCCCCCGAGACGGACGCCGTCTCGTAGGAGGTCACCCGTACCACGTAGTCCACGGCGCCGGGATCGGCGGCCGGGACGAGCGCGACCCGCGGGTCGAGCGAGACGCCGAGTGCCGGCACCACCAGGACGGGAAGCCGGTATTCGCCGACGGTCTTGTCCACGTCCACGAAGGCCGCCGCGCGCGACACCGTGACTTCGGTCGGCGGCCCCGCGTCCTCCGGCGCGATCCCCATCGTGGCGACGCCCCTGACCGGGTCCGGAGCGAACGCCTCCCCGGCGTGGGGATCGGCGCCCCAGAGGTACCGGTCGCCGTCCCGATCCGAGCGCAGGAAGTAGGGAATCGTGGGCGAGGCATCCGGCGCCGCCACCACGCGGAATCGCCGTTCGAACACGGCGCCCGGCTCCAGGAGCACCCGCCCCGGCGCTGCCGGCGGCCCGCCGCCCGGCTCTTCACCCGGCTCACCGCCTCCCGGAGCGCGGCCCGCGTCGTCCCCGGCCGCGACCTCTTCCTCCGGCCCCTCCTCCGCAGTCCATCCGGCCGGGAGGTCGAGCGCCGTCCGTTCGACGGCGACGCGGTGATCGCCTCCGTTCCAGACGCTCACCGTCACGCCGAAAACCTCGCCGGGCACCACCGTCGCGTCCTCGGCGCGGACGTCCACCAGGATCCCCGCGTTCAGCGCGAGCGCGGTGTGGAGTTGCCGGCGCTCGCGGAGGATCGCCCGCAGGAGGTCGTCGGCCGCGGTCGCTCCGTCGCGTCCGGTCGCGGCGCGGCGGGTCGCGTCGAGCGCGGCGTCGAGGGCGCGGGAGGCCGCGTCCAGGCCGCGCGCGCCGCCCTCCGGGTCCGAGGCGGCACCGAGGGCCGCACCGTAGCTGCGCAGCCTCGCCAGAGCGTCGGCCAGACGCGGGTCCGCGCCGGCCGCCCGCTCGGCCTTCATCGACAGCGTCGTGTCCACCCCGCTGAACAGGCCGGTGGGCGCGCCCTCGAACCGCGCCTCGACCAGGTCGATGCCCACCCGCCGGGGCCCCGGCTCCTGCGCCTGGCCCATGTCCTGGGACCGGTGCTCGCTGCGGCTCGCCATCGCGACCTGGTGGTGGGACTTCCCCAGCAGCGGGTCGAGCGCGCCCGTCTCCAGCACCAGCGTCGCGTCCTCGACCCCCCGGAACCGCGATCGGTAGAGCGCGACCGGAGCGTGCGCGGGACCCGCCTCGGGGAAGCGGGTGGGGTCGGCCGCGGCGTCGAAGGCTTCGCGGGCCATGATGCCCGAGGCTTGGTGCTGACCGTGTCCGTCCGCGGGTGTGCCGGTGAAGACCGCCACGAGGATGTCGGGCCGAAACTCCCGCACCACGCGTACGACGTCCTCGAGCAGCTCCTCCCTGGGCCAGTGCTGGAAGGCCTCCTCGGCGACCTTGGAGAATCCGAAGTCGTACGCGCGCGTGAAGTACTGGCGGCCGCGGTCCACGTCCCGCGCGGCGAGTAGCTCCTCGGTTCGAAGCAGACCGAGAGCCTCCTGCTGCTCCCCTCCGATGCCGTTCTGACCGCCCTCCCCGCGCGTGAGCGACAGGTAGGCCACGTCCGCCCCCTGGCCGAGCGCCAGCTCGGCGAGCACGGCGGTGTTCTCGTCGTCGGGATGCGCGCCGATCATCAGCACGCTCTTGGTCGTGCCGAGCTTGCGGAAGGCGAGGCCGCGCTCGACGGCGTCCGGCGGGGGGGCGTCGAAGCGCACGTCGACGGTGGACGGGCCGGCCGCCTGCGCATCGACACCCGGCGCGCCGCCCGCCTGCGCGGCAAGCGTTGCGCAGAGGGCGGCGGCGAGTAGCCGGCGGAGTGATCGTAAACGGGCTGCGAAAAGGGTCGTCGGACGCATCGCGCAGAAGCTAGCGGGCGTACCCACGGCTCCGCGAGCCGCGCGATCCCATACGACCCGCCGCGGCAGCTTCCGCCCATGCACGCGATCTCCGTCCTGGCCGGCCCGCGAGAGGAGGCCCCCATGCACGGCGCTCTTGACAGCGCGCGGCATGGCGACGTATGCGAAGTTGCGGCGCTCAGAAGCGAGCACCACTCTTGGATACGTCATGACGAATCACCGTGCGCTGCTTCTCCTCCCCGCGTTCGCGCTCCTGGCCGGGTGCACCGACGACCTCGGCGGCACCGACCCGGGCACCATCACGCTCGCCGATCTCGCCGGTACCTATCAGGCGCAGACCTTCGAGTACGACGAGAACGGGGGCGCGAACCGCACGGTCGACTTGATGGACGGCGGCGGTTCGCTGTCGTTCGTGTTGAGCACCAACGGTGGGTTCGACGGCGACCTGTTCGCGCCCTTCCTGGACTCTCCGGATGTGCCGTTCGAGGGGACGTTCATTCTTCAGAGCCAGTCGACGGGGCGCATCGACTTTGTCGCCCAATCGCAGACCACGTTCACCGACTTCGACATCGACTTCAATTTCGCCCCCGCCAACTTCGTCTGGAACGCACCCGGTGTGTTGTTCGACTTCACCGGCTCCAACGACCCTGCGCTGAGGACGTCCGCCGATCTCACGATCGTGCTCGTCCGCACGTCGCCCTGAACCGAGGACCCGCCCGCAGCGTCAGGCCTTGTAGGGCCTGCCGAACCGGGCGCCGGACAGCCGAGACTGCGTACCACCCAACGAGGAGTCGTCCGATGACCAGCATACTGTCGCGAATCGCTCTGGTGGCGCTCTGCCTCCTCGCCATCGCCCTACCGGCCCAGGCCCAGGACGGCTCGGTCACCGGCGTGGTTCGGGCTTCGGTCGCCGGCGTCGGCTACTCCCCGGCGGCCAGCCCGCTGGCCACCGTACAGGTGCGGGTGCTGGGGGCGGGCGACCAGGTCGTGGCGAGCACGCTGACGACCGGCGAGGGCACTTTCCGCGTGGACGGGGTGCCCGCCGGGACGTACACGGTGGTGTTCACGAGCGCCGGCTGGGAGGAGCTCCGTGAGACCGGCGTCCAGGTCACCGCCGGTCAGGCGACCACCCTCCAGGTCGCGATGGCCGAGCAGGTGTTCAACCTGAACCCGATCACCGTGACGGCGTCCAGGTCCGAGGAGAAAGTCCTGGAGGCGCCCGCCGCCGTGCAGGTCGTGGGCACCGAGGACATCGCCGAACAGCCGGCGGTGACGGTCGCCGACCACGTCGAGGATCTGCCGGCGGTGGACGTGCTCAAGGCGGGTCTGCAAGGCGCCTACGTCGTCGTGCGCGGCTTCAACAACATCTTCAGCGGCGCCACGCTCACGATGACGGACAACCGGATCGCGCGGGTGCCGTCGCTGCGGGCGAACATCCTTTACTTCAATCCGACGACCAACCTCGACATGGAGCGGATCGAGGTGGTGCTCGGCCCCGGCTCGGCGCTCTACGGCCCGAACGCCTCGAGCGGCGTCATCCACACGATCACGAAATCGCCGATCGACTACCCGGGCGGTACGCTCTCCTTCGGGGTGGGGCTGCGCTCGCAGGGCGATGTCGAGGGAGCGGACGGTGGGCTGCCCGCAGCGGCGGAGGGCTTCGCCTCCAGCGACGAGCCCGTCTACATGTTCGAGGGCCGCTACGCATGGAGGGCCAGCGAGACCTTCGGCGCGAAGATCTCCGGGCAGTACTTCACGGGACTGGACTACCTCTACGTCGACGAAGAAGAGGTGGAACCGCAGGCAGTGGCAGCGGCCTGCCAGGCGGCCATGTACGACCCGACGAACCCCGCCTGTGCCGCCTTCGACGGCGACCTGGACCTGACCATGGCCGGTGACCGCGCGCTTCTGCAGGAGCGGGTGGACAACGTCGCCGGAGGCAGGGACTTCGACCTCGAGCGGTGGTCGGTGGACCTGCGCGGCGACTGGAGGCCCAGCGAGGACCTCAGCTTCATCCTGTCCGGCGGCAGGACCCAATCCGTGAACAGCATCGACCTGACGGGCCTGGGCGCGGGACAAGTGAAGGACTGGGCTTACAACTACGGTCAGCTACGCGCTCTGTACAAGTCCGCGTTCGCCCAGGTGTTCTTCAACAAGAGCGACAACGAGGACAGCTATCTGCTCACCTCGGGCCGCCCGATCCAGGACAACTCCTCGCTGCTCGTCGCGCAACTCCAGAACGCGACGCCGCTCGGGGAACGGCAGCGCTTCATCTACGGCTTCGACTTCCTGCGGACCGCGCCGGCGAGCGAGGGCACGATCAACGGGCAGTACGAGGACGAGGACGAGATCAACGAGTACGGCGGCTACATCCAGTCGGAGACCGACCTGGGGTCACAGTTCGACCTCACCCTGGCCGCGCGCGTGGACAAGTCGGACGCGCTCGAGGATCCCGTCTTCTCGCCGCGTGCCGCGCTGGTGTACAGCCCCAACGACGCGCACAGCATCCGCGCGACGTTCAACCGCGCGTTCTCGACGCCCAGCACGCTGAACCTCTTCCTGGACATCTCCGGCCGTCCGGCCCCCCTGTTCGGCCCGTTCCGGTACGATATCCGGGCGCAGGGCGTGTCCAAGGATGGGCTGCAGTTCCAGCGCCGCGACGGCGTCGCCCTGCCGGACCACTACACGCCCTTCGGCCCGGCCTTCGGCGCGTCGCCGCATCAGTTCTTCGAGACGACGCCGGCGCAGCTCTGGAACGAGGCGCTCGCCGCGCTCGCCCTCCTCGATCCGGACCTGGCCAGTCAGCTCTCGATGATCCCGCCGCCCGGCGTGGACGACGTGGACATCAACCTGCTGTCGCTCAACACCGGACCCGGGCCACAGTTCGTGCCCACGCTGGGGGTCGAGGATGGGCTCGAGGACCTGCCGCCGCTCAAGCCCACCATCACCAACACCTTCGAGATGGGTTACAAGGGCCTGATCGCCGACCGGCTGCTGCTCTCGGTGAACGGCTACTACAGCCGGATCGAGGATTTCATATCGCCGCTGAGGGTGCAGTCGCCGAACGTGTTCCTGGACGCCGAGACCCTCATCGCCTACCTCACGCCGTTCATCGGTCCGGCCAACGCGCAGGCCGTGGCGCTGGGCGACGGTACCCTGCCGGGCGTGGCGACGGTGCCGCTCGGCGTGATCGCCGTGACCGAGTCCGGCGGCGACCGGGCCGTGATCGCGCTGAGCTACGAGAACCTGAACGACGAAGTCGAGCTGTGGGGCTCCGAGCTCGCGGCCACGCTGCTGCTGACCGACGAGTGGGAGCTGGACGGCTCGGTTTCTCTGGTGAGCGACAACGAGTTCGAGGACTCGCAGACCGGCGAGGTCACCCTCCTCAACGCGTCCAAGGCCAAGGGCGCGGCCGGGGTCCGGTATCGCAATGCCGACATCGGTTTCAACGGCCACTTCCAGAGCCGGTTCGTCGACGGCTACCCGTTCGACTCGGCGCTGTACGGTGGCCGGGTGAAGGGCTTCGCCGTCTTCGACCTGAACCTCGGCTACCGTCTGCCGACGGCGCAGGGCGTGTGGCTGACGGTCGACGTGCAAAACATCGGCGACCGGGGCTACCAACCCACGCTCGGCGCGCCGCGTCTCGGCCGCTTTGCCATGCTTCGACTGCGCTGGGACTTCTAGCGGGCGATCGCTGGGCGGCCATCGGCCGCCGCCGTTGCAGTGAGGCGGGTGCCGGGGTAGATCCCCGGCACCCGTTTTTTCGCATCCGCCCCGGCCACATCGTCGGCGGCTATCACGGAGGAGCACCGACGTGAGCGCGACCACCGGCCGCGACATCGGTTCCGCGTTCCTGCACGACGCCCTCGCGCGCTACGTCGCGATCGACTCGCGCAATCCTGCCTTCACCGACGGCGCCACCGACGAGGCGGCCCTGGCCCGGGCCGTCCGGCACGACCTGGAGGAGGCGGGCCTGTCGGCCGAGACCGTATCGGCCGGGCCGGGCAGGGATTCCGTGGTGGCCCGGCTGCCGGGCACCGGGGGCGGCGCCTCGCTCATGCTCTACGCGCACCTGGACACGGTCGGCGTGGAGGGGATGGAGCGTCCCTTCGAGCCGGAGGTGCGCGACGGCCGGCTGTACGGCCGCGGGGCCTACGACATGAAGGCCGGGCTGGCGAGCTGCGTCGCGGTAGCTCGCGCGCTGGCCGCCGCTGCCCGGTTCGCGGGCGGCCGCTTGGCGGGCGACGTCGTCGTCGTGGCCGCCGCCGACGAGGAGACCGAGAGCGCGGGCATGCAGGCCGTGCTGCGGGAGACGCGGACCGACGCCGCCATCGTCACCGAGCCAACCGACCTGGAAATCTGCCTCGCGCACAAGGGGTTCGTCTGGCTGCGCGTCACCACCCACGGCCGCGCCGCCCACGGCAGCCGTTTCGACGAGGGGGTCGACGCGAACATGCGCATGGGGCGCTTCCTGGCCCTGCTCGAGGGGCTGGAACGCGAGCTCGTCGAGCGGCGCCCCGCGCACCCCCTCACCGGCCCGCCCAGCCTGCACGCCGCGACGCTGCGGGGGGGCACCGGGCCCAGCACGTACGCGGACCGGTGCGAGGTCCGTGTCGAGCGCCGGACCGTGCCAGGCGAGCGCGTGGAGGACGTGGAAGGCGAGCTGGCCGCGATCCTCGACCACCTCGCCGTGGCCGACCCGACCTTCCGCGCGTCGTGCGAGACCCTGCTGCACCGGGAGCCGTTCGAGGCGCGCGCGGACTCGCCGATCGTGGCCAGCCTGGAACGCGCCTGGACGAGCGTGGTGGGCACCGCGCCGCGCCGGAGCGGGGCTACCTACTGGATGGACAGCGCGCTGATCGCCGCCGCCGGGATCGACACGGTCGTGTTCGGCCCGGGCGGTGCGGGCGCCCACGCCGTCGAGGAGTGGGCGGATCTGGACACGCTGGACCGGCACGCGGAGATCATGCTGGCGGCGACCAGGAGCTTCTGCGCTCAGCCCCCGCCGAACCGCTCCCCGTAGTCCTCCAGCGACGCCGACACGACGGCCTCGGCGTGCTCGCGGTCGTAGGGCCGGCCCACGCTGACCGACGCGTCGGTCTCGGGGCGCAGCTTGTAGGTCTCGAAGTAGTGCGTCAGCCGCCCGATCAGCGCCGCGGGGGCGTCGCCGATGTCCCCGATGCCGCCGAACACCGGGTCGTCACGCAGGATAGCGATGATCTTGTCGTCGGCCTGGCCGCCATCCCGCATGGGGATGCCGCCCACCACGCGCGCCGGGACGATCACCTCCGCACGCGAGATCGGCCGCTCGCTCAGGACGCAGATGTCCAGGGGGTCGCCGTCGCCCTCGTCCACGCCGTCCATCAGCGCCGCGACCCGCTTTCCCGCATAGGTCTGCGGAATGAATCCGTACAGCGCCGGGGGCAGCGACGACGTCCGCTGGGACCGGTCGACCCGCAGATACCCGCTGACCTTGTCGACCTCGTACTTCACCAGGTCGAACGGCGTGATCTCGATGAACGCGTACAGATCCGACGGCGGGCTCGGTCCCGGCGGCAGGCCGTGCCACGGATGCGGCCGCCAGCGAGCATACCCGGCGAGTCCGGCCGCCCCGCTCACCAGCCCTCGCGGGTGACCGTCGACTGGATGTGGGCGAGGTGGTGCCGCCCGTGCCAGGCGTAGAGGCCGACCATCCACGCCAGCTCCATCATCGTCCCGGTCTCCGGATGCTTGAAGCGCCGACCGAGTTGCTCGCGGGAGAGCGACCGGATCAGCATGATCCACTTGGCCTGCAGCGCGGTGAGCAGGTCCAGGCTCGCCTCGACGGGCACGACCGGCGTGTCCGGCAGCTCGGCCCACCGATCCTCGTGATAGGCCTTGATCAGCGGCTCGTCCTCGGTCAGCGTCCACTTGAAGCGGACGTAGCCGTTGAGGTGGCTGTCGGGTACGTGGTGGACGACCTGGCGGATCGTCCAGCCGCCCGGCCGGTAGCGCGTGTCGAGCTGCTCGTCGTCGAGGGCCGCGACGGCCCCCCGCATCTGCGCGGGCAGCTCCTCCATCTGCTCGATCCACTCGATCAGGTCGGGATCGGTTACGTCGCCTTCGTGCCGGTACTTGCCGATGGGATAGCGCAGGTCGTCGCTCATTTGCTCTCCGGTTGGGTGACGAACCCC
Organism: Longimicrobiales bacterium; assembly: GCA_035465395.1. Lineage (GTDB taxonomy): Bacteria > Gemmatimonadota > Gemmatimonadetes > Longimicrobiales > RSA9 > DATHRK01. Next base: position 11,349 of record DATHRK010000017.1, read on the forward strand.
ATCGTCCGCCTCCTTGGTGCTCGCCCCGTGTGGACGGTCCTTCGGATCAGGCTCCCTCGATCGGCCGCGTCGGCACGGGCACGTTGCAGAGCTCGACCCGTCCCACCGGGTACACGAAGAAATCCTCCGTTCGGTAGCGCCGGGCCTCGATCACCTCGCGGAACGTCTCGGAGTCGGTCCTCAGGACCAGGACGGCCAGGCGCTCGTCCTCCGGGACGTCGCTGCCGATGCGCGCGCCGCGGATCGGGACGGGCGTCTCGGGCAGCTCGTAGAAACCCAGTCCTCCGCTGCCGCGCGGCAGACTGGAGAGGAGCTCCATGCCGGAAACGACACGCCCCGCCATGGTCAGGTTGCGGTCCAGGTGGCGGGGCGCGTGTCCCGTGACCGCGTAGAGGCTGGAGCCGTTGCCGGAGTTGGGGTCGGTGCCGCGCGCGACGCCCACCACGCCGTAACAGTGCGCGAGCCAAGTGGTGCCTGCCTCCGGGTCCCGCCCGACGGGGAAGCCGAGGGTGAAGCCCGCCTCGGGCGCGTAGATGTCTCCGTCGGGAATGGGCGTGAACGGCAGGCCTTCGGTCGACACCTCGAACTCCGCGGGCAGCGCCGCCTCGGCGCCGCCCAGGTCGGGGGCCGCATCGGCCGTCTCGTCCCTGGGGGCGAGGTCGGCGGCGATCGTCCACTGCGCGACGTAGTTGTCCTGCGAGCGCACCACCCCGCCGCCATCGAAGGCGCCGGCACGGACGAGAGTGCGGATGTTCTCCACGTGCCGTGGCGCGAACCTCGGGGCGAGCTCGATCACCACCACGCCCGAATCGAGCTCCAGGTAGACCGTGTTTTCCGCGTCGAGGGGGCGCCAGGCCTCGGCCGGGGCGTCCGCCAGCACCTGGGCGAGGCTGCGCCGCTCGGGTTGCTGGGCTGCGAGAACGGCGGGCGTGCCCGCGAGGATCGACAGGACGGTCAGGGTGCGAAGCTGCATGGGTTGGAGCGCCTCCAGGGTCCGGGTGCCGGGGTCGGTACACGCGCGGGAGGTCTTGGTTCGGCCCGCGTCGGCGACATCCTACCCCGCCAACCGCCGCAAGGCGCCCTCGAGATTGCGCCGCGCCGCGCCCTCGAAGCGCTCCCGGAACCAGGGCGTCCGATAGATCGGATCCCGCGCGAGGAAGGACCGCAGGAGCTCCGCGCGGCGCCGCCTGTAGAGCGTGCCGGGAACCCACCGATACTCCCGCCGGATCTGACGCTCGTACTCGCCGAACCGTTCGGGATCGGCGCCCAGGATGGCGAGGTCGATGTCCTGGACGAGGGCCTGGTCCTGGCCCGCAGGGGCGTCCAAATGGGTCGTGCACAGGATGAGCCCCTGGACGCGCAGCACGACCTCCTCGGGCGCCGCCGACGCCCGTAGCCACCAGCCCGCGAGCTCGGCGCTACGCGCCTCGTTGCCGCTCCGGAGCGGGCGGTACACGACGTCGTGGAGCCAGAGCGCCAGCTCCACCTCGTCGGGACGGCCGGCGAGGTGGCTCGCGTCGTCGAAATGCGCCAGGCACTCCACGATGTGCGCGGCGTCGTGATAATGCCGATGGGGCTCGGCGTAGGCGGTGGAGAGGATCGCGAAGCGGGAACTGGCGTGGCCGAGGCCGAGTCGGTTGCAGAGCCCGGTCCAGCGTGAGAGGTCGAGCATCGCTATCGGCACCCCTGCCTTCGCTTACAGCCCGAACTGCCGCAGGTGGTAGTGCGTGTGGCGGTAGGTGTAGCGCTTCCAGTCCCGGCTCGACATGGCGCCGAAGATGCCGTGCCCCGGCGCCAGCTCGGCGTGCTCTGGAGATCTCGCGATGGATTCCACGCCGCGAATCGCCCGCTCCCGGTCGCGCTCGAAGTCGGAGGGCCGGGTGCCCTCGCGGTGGGGATCGTTCCACGCGCCGGCCGACCGCCCGCGCCACGGGAAAGGGAACCATAGGCCGGCGAGCTTCAGGAGGGGCCGGTCGCGTAACGGGCCGCGCAGGGGCTTGGGTCGCTCGCCCAGGACCCCCTCCGATGTGTCCCCCAGGTGGCAGAGCATCTCCTGTGGCGTGAGCGTGCCCCAGCGGCGCGGGCTGTCGGGGCGCAGTCGGCGGAGCCGGGCCACCAGGGACGCCGTCACGCCGGGATCGGCGACCGTCTTCACCCCGTGCCGTGCCGCTCGATCAGCCGGTTGGACGGCTCGGCGGCGGGGTCCAGCACCTTGCGGGTGGCCTCCGCGTCCGTGGCCGGCAGCGCGTCGGTATCCATCGTCGCTTCGAGGCTCGCGGTCTCGAACTCCGCCGCGGTGTGGCGGTCCCACAGGTCCGCCATGGCCTCCTGCTCGGGGGTCAGGTCAGAAATTTTCCATCTCCTTTGCCTCGATCGTGGGCCGGGACGCCCGCTCAGGCGTGGCCACCTCCTCGATCCGCACGTCGTCCAGCCAGAGCGACCCGGGCCGGACCACGTTCAGCTGGAAGCGGAGGTTGTCGTAGTCTTCGGGGACCGTGTAGACCCACTGGAAAGCGCGCCACGCGTCGGCGGGAGCGTCGGTTTCATCGAACGCGGCCACCCGCCCCTCGGTCGCGGCGCTGGCGCTCTCGCTGCGGACCACGACGATGGCCCGCGCACCGGCGATCTTCATGCGGAAGCTCACCCGGTAGTTCCCGCCGGCGGTGGCAGGGAAGACCTGAAAGAGCCCGGCAGTCCTGCGGACCGCCACCGTGTCCGTCTCCTC
>DATHRK010000018.1:0-19359 GCA_035465395.1 Longimicrobiales bacterium
CCGGCGCCCCGCGCGGAGGAGGCGTGGTGGCGGTTCGGCGAGCGCCTGCGCGCGCGCAGGTCGCGCTACCGACGGGGAGCTCGCACCGTAGGCGTGTCCAGCAGGTCGCTGCCAGGAGATCGCTGAGAGAAGTCTAGAGCCGGAAGGACTGCACCAGGCGGCGCTCGCTGTCGCCTTCCGCCATGGCCACCTCGACCTCCAGGTGGTCCTCCAGTCCGCTGCCACGCAGCTTCTCCCTGAGCAGCTGGTCGACCTGGAACACGCCCGCCGAGTTGGACAGGTCGATGACCAGCTTCACCGGCTTGGCGTCGCCCGGCTCGATGCGCACCGCTTCCACCGCCGCCGCCGACACGCTGTGGATGCTCACCGATCCGGCCTGGAACGGGATCCGCGAGCGCCCCTTCGCCATGTCCAGGGCGTCGGCGATGCGGACGACACCGGCCTCGACCGTCAGCGGCCGGCCGCCGGAGCGGTGGGCGATGATGGCGTGCAGGATCTCCGAGCGGAGCACGGCCGCTTCGGCGACAGAGTAAGCGGGCGCGAGCAGGTCGCGTAGCTTGTCCTGCGCGATGAACAGGGAGAACGTCTCGTGTTCGATGCGGTGGATCGACATGCCCACGTCGTGCAGCATGGAGGCGAGCGCCACGACCACTTCGGCGTCGTGGTACTCGAAACCATAATTGGTTATGACAGAGGGTGTTACCCCGCGATCCGCGAGAATTCGGATGAGCTTCAGCGCGACGTTCATCACGATCTTCACGTGCACCGGACCGTGGTCGGTCATGCCCAGCCGCTCCATGGCGTTCACGTTGGCGGCGAGCAGCAGTCCGTAGAGTTCCTCGTCGGCGTTGGCCGCCTCGAGGATGGCCGCGAGCTTGCCGTTTCCGCGTACGGGCACGGTGATCCACAACCGGTCCGAGAGTCGCTCGGCCACGGTCCCGCGTGGGGGCGCGAGAAAGTCCTCGTCGTCGAGCATCACTGCGCTCCGCCAGGGTGCATCAGTCGTCTTCTTCCAGCGCCAGCCGCACGCCGCGTTCCTCCCGTACCCAACCCGCGCCGGCCAGGCCGGCGCCGGTGACCTCGGGCTCCACGACGACGGGCAACTCGTCGGCGTCGTCCGCCCGCGTCGGCCTGCTGCGCCCCGGGGCGTCCTCGGACGAGCGACCGGTCGCCGCGTTCTCGGCCGCATCGAAGTCGGGGCCCGGAGCCGCCTCGCTGGGGGCTCCCGCAGGGTCGAAGTACACGATCTGCTTCCAGGTCCGCGCGATCCTGTCTCCGAAGACCAGCAGCAGGTCGCCCGGACGGGCGGCCCGCAGCGCCGCGTCGACGGCCAGCTCCTCCTCGGAAACGATGTCGATCGCGGCTTCCGGGACCCCCGCGGCGACCAGTTCCTGGCGCAGCATGGTGGGCACCTCATCGGGGCCGCGTCCGCGCAGGCTGTCGTCGCGCCGGCAGATGTAGTGGTCGAAGCCCCCGGCGGCGATGCGCGCGATCTCGCGGATGTCCTCATCCCGTCGATCGCCCGGCGCGGCGAGCACGACGAGTCGCCGGCCCTCGGTAGGCAGCCGGGCGACGAGGTCGCACATCGCCCGCACGGCGGCGGGATTGTGACCGTAATCGAGGATCACCTTGAAGGGGTGCTCGTCGTAGACGTTGGTGCGCCCTGGAGCCTGGAAGAAAGAGGCGTCGAAGGTGCGCAGGCCGTGGCGGATGGTTTCGAGCCCGACCCCCATGCCGTAGGCGGCGGCGACCGCGAACATCGCGTTCTGGACGTTGTGGAGCGCGCGCCCCTCCAGCGTGGCCGGGATCAGGTGGGTCCACAGCACAGGGAGGTGGGCCCCGTTGTCGTAGAGCGTGATCATCTGACCGTTGATCCCGCGCTCCAGAACGACCGCCCGTCCGCCCGCGCGGATGTGCTCACCGACCAGCTCGTGCTCCGGGTTGGTGGTCACGTAGCAGAGGTGCGTCGCCTCGGTGTGCGCGGCCATGCGCAGGCAAAGCGGGTCGTCGGCATTGAGGACCGCGACGTCGGTTGCCACCTCGACGACGATCCGCTTCACCTCGGCCAGCTCCTCCAGGGTCCGGATGCCCCGCAGGCCGAGGTGGTCGGCGGCCACGTTCAGCACGATCCCCACGTTGCACTTGCGGTAGCCCATGCCGGCGCGCAGGAGGCCGCCCCGGGCCGTCTCGAGGACCGCCACCTCGACCGTCGGATCGCGCAGCACCATGCGCGCCGAGGTGGGGCCGGTCATGTCGCCCGCGACCGTCCGCACGCCGTCCATGTAGACGCCGTCCGTCGAGGACAGGCCCACCCGCCTTCCGGCCATCTTGAACAGGTGGGCGAGCATGCGGGCCGTCGTCGTCTTGCCGTTGGTGCCCGTGATCGACGCGATCGGTATACGCGTGGGCGATCCCGGCGGGAACAGCATGTCCATGACCGGCCCGGCGACGTCCCGCGCGGGGCCCTCGGTCGGCGCCGTGTGCATGCGGAACCCCGGCGCCGCATTGACCTCGCAGATCGCGCCGCCGACGTCGTGGAACGACTGCGTCACGTCGGCGGTCAGGTAGTCCACGCCGGCCACGTCCAGCCCGATCGCGGCGGCCGCTCGCACGGCCATCTCGCGCACGTCCGGGTGCACCGAGTCGGTCACGTCGACCGCCGTGCCGCCCGTCGACAGGTTCCCGGTCGACCTCAGGTAGACGACGTCGCCCGGCTCCGGCACCGACGAAGCGTCCATGCCGCGCAGGTCCAGAAGCCGCCGCGCCTGGTGGTCGAGCTCGATGCGCGTGAGCACCTTTTCGTGTCCGATTCCGCGGCGGGGGTCCTCGTTCACGATCGCGACGAGATCGGCTACGGTGTGCTTGCCGTCGCCGACGACGTGGCCCGGGACGCGCTTGGCCGCGGCGATCAGCACGCCCTCCACCACGAGCAGGCGGTGGTCGAAGCCGGCCACGTACGTCTCGACCAGCACGGTGCGAGCGTGCTCCCGCGCCTTCTCGAAGGCGACCTCGAGCTGCGCGTCCTCCCGCAGATCCAGCGACACGCCGCGGCCGTGGTTGGCGTTCAGCGGCTTGACCACCACCGGATAGCCGATCCGGCGGGCCGCCCGCACCGCGTCCCGCGGCCCGTATGCGGTGACCTGGCGCGGGACGGGTAATCCGAGGTCCCGCAGGATCTCGTTGGTCAGCTCCTTGTCGGACGCGATGTCGACCGCGATGTGGCGGGTCTCGCTGGTGACCGTGGCCTGGATGCGCTTCTGGTGGCAGGCGTGCCCGAACTGGATGAGGCTGTAGTCGTTGAGGCGGAGCCACGGAATGTCTCGTGCTTCGGCGGCGCGCACCAGGGCGGACGTGCTGGGCCCGAGCGCCCGGCGCTGCGCGAAGCGGATCAGCCGCTCCTTCTCCTCGACGAAGTCGAAGTCCTCGGGCACCGCGCCCTCTGGCCGCAGATCCTTCGGCAGCAGTGCGTGCAGAAGCGTGATCGCCAGCTCCCCCGCGGCGAGTCCGACCTGACGCTCCTCGTACTCGTAGACGACGTTGTAGAGGCCGGGCTCCTCCAGGGAGCGGGTCTTGCCGAAGGTGACGTCCAGGCCCGCCTCGTTCTGCAGCTCGATCGCCACGTGCTCCATGACGTGGCCCAGCCACGTGCCTTCGTCCTCCTCCATGCGCCGCACGAAGCCGCCCGGCTCGCCGTACGAGCAGCCGTGCTCCAGCAGGCCGGGGAGGGCGTCGAGCAACGCCGCCCGAAAGCCCTCGCCGAGGCGGGCCGTGGGCCACGCCTCGAGGTCGCCGAGCGCCACCGTGTGCCGGATGACGGGGAAGTGTGCGAACAGGCTGGGGCCGACGTAGACGTTGGTGTCGAGGATCTCCATGGCCGTGTCGATTCTCAGCCGTCGGGTCCCGCGCGCCGCGCGCGGCGTGTCCGGGGCGCCCCGGAGGCGGGCTCCCGCGCCGGCGGGGCAGCGCTCCGCGACCGCAGGTCGTACGTGGCCCCTTCCGTGAGTGTGTGCAGCCGCAGCCCGATCAGGCAGACCGCCTGGCGACGTTTGGCCGAGTCCATGGACGAATGGCTCATTTCGGAGGGATCGACCACCGCGATCGCCCCGCTGCCCACCACCGTGAGCCGGTCCTCGGCGTCGATGAAGGCGGCGGTGTCCTCGTCGAGCCCGAGGCCCACGTGGAACGGGTTGTAGGCGAGCGCGGTGAGCAGCCGCCCCATGCGGTCCCGCTGGCGAAAGTGCTGGTCGATGATCACGGCGTTCGTGAGGCCGAGGCCGGGCGCGAGCGTGACCATGTCGGCGTGCGGGATCGAGCCGCTGCGGCCGAACGCGATCATGTGCTCGCAGAGGAACGCGGCGCCCGCCGAGGTGCCCGCGACGTGGGTGCCGGCGGCGTTCGCGCTGCGCAGCGTACGGGCCAACGCGGTGCCGCCGATCGTGGTGGACAGCCGCAGCTGGTTGCCACCCGTCAGGAAGACCCCCGTCGCGTCGCGCAGCGCGAGCCCCCCGGCGTCGGCGTCCGACCGCGATTCGACCTCCGCCGTGCGGACATCGCCCGCTCCTAGCTCGCGGAAGAGCGCCTCGTACCTGGCGCCGGTATCGGGGAGCTGCGACGCGGTCGGGAGGACGACGATGCGCGCCGCCTCGCCGCCGCAGAGCTCGACGAATCGCCGCAGGATGGAGGGATCACGCAGCTTCTCCTCCGCCCCGCCGATAGGCACTATATGGCCACGCAGTGTATTACCCGTACGGCGGGGAGGATTCATAGTCGACCGGGCCCCGGTCCGGCGCGTGAAAGTGTCGTGTTTCGCATGATCGGTGCGTTTGCAATGGGCGCCGTCCCACACGGCGGCGCGGCCGCAGACCCGCGATATCGTCGCGGGCGGAAACGTCACAGAGGCGCCCGCCATTGGCAACCGGCACGCGCGCGGAGCGGCCGGCCGTGAAAGCGCGACGTGAGTTGCGAGGGAATGGCATGATGTCAGATCGGGGGAGGCCGGGCCGGCGCGCACGCACACGGCAGCGTGAGGCGATCACCCTTCGCGTGCCGGCGGTGTGCGCGGTGGCGGTCCTGGGGGCGGTGGCGGCGTGCTCGGACGGCTCCACGGGACCGGCGCCCTCGGGGGATCCGCTGATCCGCTTTACGGCGACGGCGCTCAACCTGGGCCCCGCCCGCGACGGCGAGGTGACCCTCCGCAACGACGGTGACGGCGCCGGCGGGCCGATCGAGATCCGCGCGGGGCAGATTCTCGACGAGGCCGATCAGCCCGTCCTCGACGCCCGGATCGATTTCAACGCCGCGAGCGTCGCGACACTGAACGCCGGCGCCGAGCGCACCATCGGCGTGACCGTCGTGGAGCTCGAACCGCTGCCGTTCGGCAGCTACCGGGCGACCGTGACGGCCTATCTGGACGAGCAGGCCGTGGACGCCATCGTGGTCAACTTCACCGTGCCCCAGCCGCCGATGATCGGCGGCCACGTCGAAATCGTGTCACCTCCCGCGGCGGCGCGTCAGGGCGACGTGATCGCGTTCGCCGCGGCGGCGACCGATGCAGCGGGCGACCCCGTCGCCGACCCCCAGCTGACCTGGCGGGTGGAGCCCGCCGGCTCGGGCTTCGCGACCGCAGACGGTCGCGTCGTGGGGTACCTGCCGGGGGCCGCGCGCGTCATCGTCTCGTTCGGAGGGGCCGCGGACACGGCCGAGGTCGCGGTCGAGGCGCGCGCCCTGTCCGGCACCTTGGCGCAGATCGGGACGGGACCGGTGCCGGAGCGTTACACCTCCGACCTGTGGGTGCACGGGTCGCACGCCTATTCGGGAAGCTGGTCGACGCGAACCGTCGACGGCCAGGCCGCAACCGGCAACACGCTCTACGCCTGGAACGTGGCGTCCCCCGCGGCGCCGGCGCGCACCGACTCGGTGCGCCTCAACGCGCGCGTCGTGAACGACGTGAAGGTGTCCAGCGACGGCTCGCTGGCCGTCGCTTCGCACGAGGCCTCCACGGACGGCGCCAACGGCGTGACGATCCTCGATCTGGCCGATCCCGGGCATCCCGCGCGCATCGCGCGGTTCGTTCCGTCCGAGCTCTCGCCCGGCGTGCACAACCTGTGGATCGACGGGTCGGTCCTCTACGTCGTCGTGGACGGCGGGGCGCCGACGAGCGGGCTCTACGTGGTCGACATCTCCGACCCGGCCGCGCCCTCGATCCTGTCGCACTTCTACGCGGGCTCGAGCTTCCTGCACGACGTGCTCGTCCGCGACGGGCTCGCGTTCCTTTCGCACTGGAACGCGGGCCTCGTGATCCTCGATGTCGGCAACGGGGTCGCGGGAGGGACGCCCGCCGGCCCCGTGGAGGTGTCGCGGATCGAGCTGGGCGGCCAGACGCACAACGCCTGGTACTGGCCCGGCGGCGGGTACGTGTTCGTGGGAGAGGAGGACTTCGGCACGCCCGGGATCATGCACGTCGTCGACGTGACCAGCCTCCACAACCCACGAGAGGTGGCGACCTTCCGCGTACCGGGAGATACGCCGCACAACTTCTGGCTGGACGAGACCGCCGAGGTGCTCTACCTCGCGTGGTACGGGCGGGGCGTGCGTGCATTGGACGTGAGCGGGGAGCTGCTCGGCGAGCTCGAGAAGCAGGGCCGGGAGATCGCATCCCTGGAGTACGGGCCCGCAGGCGCGTGCCCCGGTGCGGGAGCGACCACGGCGACCTGCACGTGGGCGCCGCAGCTCCACGACGGCGTCCTGTGGGTGTCCGACATGCATCGCGGCATTCTCGCGCTCCAGCCGAGCTTCTGACGAAGCGACCGGGGCTGGTCGGGCGTGGGCGAGCCGTGACGCGTGCGGCCCACGCCCCGATCGGCCTGCTCCTGGCCGCGGCCGCGCTCGCCTGTGACGGTCCGTCCGGCACCATCTACCTGACGTCCGGCATCGGCGATTCGGTGCTCGTCCTCGACGCGGCCGACGGGTCGCGGCGGGCCGCCCTGTCCGTCGACCGGCGGCGGGGCGAGACAGACGAGCCGCACGGCGTGGCGGTCTCGCCCGACGGGCGGCACCTCTACGTCACCCTGGCCCACGGCGAGCCCTCGCTGTGGAAGTTCGAGCGCCCCGGCGACCGCCGTGTGGGCCGACTCGACCTGGGCGGCGCCGGGGCCGCCCGGATCGCGGTCTCGGCGGACGGCCGGACCGGCTTCATCGCCGACTACGAACGCGGATCCGGGGGACGTCCCGGAGAGGTGGTGTCGGTCGACCTCGGCACCCTGGAGGTGCGCGCGAGATCGCGTCCGTGCGCGGGACCCCACGATGCTCGTCCCGCCCCCGACGGCGCGGTGGTCGCGGTCGCGTGCTCGCTCTCGGACGAGGTGGTGTTCCTGGACGGCGCCACGCTGGAGGTCACCGCCCGCTACGCCGCCGGCCCGGATCCCGGCCCTGCGGGCTCTCCGCGCTATCGGCCGCTCAACCTCGCCTGGTTGGACGCGCGCACCGCAGCGCTCACGTTGGCCGGCTCCGGCGAGCTGGTGCGCGTGGGCCGTGAGGATGGAGTGCGCCACCGCGTGGGGGTCGGCGCGTCGCCCGCGCAGGTGGCTTTCGAACCGGCGAGCGGCCGCCTCGTGGTGGCGAATCGGGGGGACGGCACGGCCTCGCTGGTCGACGCCGGGTCCTGGACCGAGGCGGCGCGGGTCCCGCTCGACGTGGCGCACCCGCACGGAGTGGCCCTCGATCCGGCGCGCGGCCGGGCGTTCGTGTCCTTCGAGGGTACCACCGGGGAAAGGGGAGGCGTCGTCGCGCTGGACGTGCGCACCGGCCACATCCTGTGGAGCGTCACCGCGGGGACCTACACGCTGGGCGTGGCCTTCGGTTCCTGACCTACGAAGGTCGGGGCAAGATCAGGCCGAGAGCGCGGCGGCCTCGTGGCCGAGGACCCGCTCCACGAACCAGGCCAGGCTTCTGCCCCGGAGCACCTCCCGCACGGCTCCATCGACGTCCGTCTGGAGCTCGTGCAGCGCGGGGATGATCTGCGCCCCCACGGGACAGTCCTCGCTCGGCGTGCGCGGGTGGACCGGAAAGACCGGGCCGGACTCCACCGCCTCGAACACCTCGTCGAGGGTGATGGTCTCGGGATCGCGCGCGAGGACGTAGCCCCCGCCGCTGCCTTCCTTGCCACGGACGATGCCCTGCCGGCCGAGCGGGGCGAGCACTCGGCGCACGCGGGCCGGGTGGGTGCTCGCGCTCTGCGCGATGAAATCGCTGGTCGCGCCTCGGTCGCCTTCGTGTACGAGAACGACCAGGGCGTGGGCGGCGAGCGCGAAGCAACTCGAAATTGCCATGCGGGACGATCTGCTAGCTCCCCCGTGGTGTCAAGCGCATGACACGCCCGCCGGCCCTGGATATCGTTGGTGAGGGCCGGAACCTCGCGCCCGCATCGCCAACGCAGCGTCGGAGCGGACCCATGGGAGCATTCAGAAGGTTGGGCCTCGCATCGGGAGCCCTCGCCCTGACGTCGGCCTACAAACGCCTCGCGCATCCTCCCCGGCGGCCGCCGGCGCGGCTCCGGATGCGCCCGTTGATGGTCGGGCATCGCGGGGCCGCCGGGCTCGCGCCCGAGAACACCCTGGAGGCCTGCCGCCTCGCCGTGGAGCGATGGGGCGCCAGGGCCCTCGAGGTGGACGTGCGGGCGAGCGGCGACGGGGTGGCGGTCCTGCTGCACGACGCGACGCTGGACCGTACGACCAACGGCACCGGGCCGGTCAGCGCCGTGCCTCTCGCACGCCTGCGCGAGCTGGATGCGGGGTACGGGTTCGCGTCGGCCGACGGAAACCACGCCTTCCGCGGCAGCGGCGTGCGCATCCCCACCTTCGCGGAGCTGCTAGAAGCCTGCCCCGATGCCCTCGTGCTCGTCGACCTGAAGTGCGCCGACGCCGCACTGCCGCTCGCCCGCGCCATCGACGGCGCGGAGGCGTGGGATCGCGTGATCGTCGCAGGCGAGCGCCTCGGGGACCGCGGGCCTCTGCTCTCCTACCGCGGCCCCACCGGGCTCGCGCAGGAGGACACGGCGCGCTTCTTCGCCGCGCACCACGTCGGCCTGCGCAGGTTCTGGCGTCCGGCCGCCGATGTCGCGAGCCTGCCCGAGCATCACCGGGGGTTCCGGCTGTTGACGCCCGGCGTGATCGCGGGCCTCCACGAGCGCGGACTGGTCGTCTGGGTGTGGACGGTGAACGACGCCTCCGACATGCGCCGCCTCCTCGAATGGGGGGCGGACGGGATCATCACCGACCGGCCCGACGTCATGAGCGGCGTGCTCCGGGATCTCGGCGCGCGTCCCGACGACGGCGCTGCGGAGTAGGCCGCGGCCGTGCCAAGGACGGATCTGGCCGCGCGGCTCAGGGCGCACCTCGAGACCGAGCCGCCCGTACCGCCCGGCGGGCGTCTAGCGGTGGCGCTGTCGGGCGGGCGCGATTCGGTGGTGCTGCTCCACCTCCTTCGGTTCGCCACGCCCGACCTGGCGCCCGGCCTCCTCGCCATCCACGTAGACCACGCCATGCGGCCCGGCAGCGCCGCCGACGCGCGCTGGGTCGCGGGGCTGTGCCGCGCCTGGGGCGTCCCGCTGGCGTCGGAGCGGCTGGAACCGCCCCCCGCAGGCGAGGCGGCCGCGCGCCGCGCCCGATACCGGGTTCTGCGGGAAGCGGCCCGCGTCGCGGGCGCCGCGACCGTGGCCACCGCGCACCACGCCGACGATCAGGCGGAGACCGTGTTGTTCCGGCTGGCCCGCGGAGCCGGGCCGGCAGGCCTGGTGGGCATCCGCGAACGCACCTCCTGGCTGATCCGCCCGCTGCTGCCCTTTACGGCCGCCGAGATCGCCTCCTACGCCCTGGCCCGCGGGCTGTCCTGGCGCGCGGATCCTTCGAACACGGACCGCTCGTTCGTTCGCAACACCCTCCGCCACGACGTGCTTCCCGCTCTCGAGCGGGTCGTGCCAGGGACGGCGCGCTCCCTCGCGCGGCTCGCGGCCACGGCGGCCGGCGAAGAAGCCGTGTGGGAGCGCGCCGTGGACGACGTCGAACGGGACGCGGTTGTGGGCTCCGACGGTCCGGATTGGTTGCTTGCTCGCCCCATCCTGTGCTCCTATGATCGCGCCCTGCGCGCGCGGCTGCTGAGGCGGCTCGCCGCCCGGGCGGGCGTGCGGGTTCGCGGGTCCGCCATGCGGCGCGCCCTCGACTTCGTGGAGCGGGCTCCCAGCGGGAGGCACCTGGACCTCGGCGGCGGCCTGCGCCTGGAGCGCTCCTTCGATCGGTTGCGGCTCGGCGCCACGCGGCCTCCGACCCCACCCGGGGACGCCGTGACGATCGCCGAGGGCACGGCGGGGACGGGCTCGCTCCGCATCGGGCAGCGGAGCGTGGGCGTCGCGTGGGGCGACGAGCCGCGCCGTGCGGCCGGCCCCGGAGGTAGCGCGGCGCCCGCCAGCGTGGTCGACGAGCGGGTTCTGCTGGCGCTCGAGCGCCTCCGCTTCCCCCTCCGACTCCGCACGGCCCTGCCCGGAGACCGCATGCGGCTGGCCTACGGTCGCAAACGCGTGGTGCGCCTGTTGGCCGAGCACGGCGTGCCCCGGGCCGGACGGCCGAGCGCCGCCGTGCTCGTGGACGCGCACGACGAGACGGTGTGGATCCCGGGGGTTGCCCGTTCGGCGCCCGCCGAGGCCCGCGCCGGAGAACCTGTCCTGAACGTGCGGGTATGGGATGAGCGAGACGATTGAGCACGCCGCGATGACGGGCGGGGAGGAAATCCGCCGGATCGTCTACTCGGAAGAGGAGATTCGCGAGCGGGTCGCGGCCATGGGCGCCGCGATCACCGAGCACTACCCGGCAGACGAAGAGCTGCTGGTACTCGGCCTGCTCAAGGGATCGTTCGTGTTTCTCGCGGACCTGGTGCGACGCATCCGCCGCCCGCTCATGGTCGACTTCCTGGTCGCTTCGAGCTACGGCGCGGGGACGGTGAGCAGCGGGAACGTCAGACTCGTATACGATCCGGAAGCCGACTTTCGCGGCAGGCACGTCCTGGTGGTCGAGGACATCGTGGACAGCGGCAACACGCTGGAACGCATCATGCCGCTTCTGGCGGCGCGCGAGCCCCGGTCTCTCGAACTCTGCGCGTTGCTCCACAAGCGCCTCGTCACGCTGACGACGGAGGCCCGCTGGGTCGGATTCGAGCCGCCGTCCGAGTTTCTGATCGGATACGGTCTCGATCACAGCGAGAATTACCGCAACCTTCCTTTTATTGCGGCCTTGTAGGCGCGCCGGGATCCCGGTGGCCGCGGGGTGGCAGGCGGGCGGGGAGCGGAGGGAGATGCAATGAGCGAACGCGAAGGCCCCGGATCCAAGGGCCCCCGGTGGGGTCGCCTCTCCCGGACCCTTTCCTTCTGGCTTCTCGTCCTGCTGGTCCCCGCCTTCCTGATCCAGGTCGTGGGGCCGCGGCAGGAGCAGGCCACCGAGCTGACCTACACCCAGTTCTCGGCGCAGATCGATCGGGACAACATCGCCGAGGTGACCTTCATCGAGGGCCGCAGGGTCGAGGGCACGCTGCGCTCGACGGCGCAGATCGAGGGCGAGCCGGTGAACAAGTTCCTCGCGCGCCTCCCCATCGAGAACGACGAGGAGCTGCTCGAGGAGCTGGAAAGCCGCGGCGTGAAGATCTCGGCCGCGGACGCCCCGGAGAACTGGTGGGCCTGGGTCATCAATCTGCTCCCGTGGATCCTCATCATCGGGATCTGGATCTTCCTCGTGCGCCAGATGCAGGCCGGCGGATCGAAGGCGTTCCAGTTCGGAAAGTCCAAGGCGCGTCTGCTCAGCGGAGACACGCCGAAGGTGACGTTCCGGGACGTCGCCGGAGCCGACGAGGCCAAGGAGGAACTCGAGGAGATCATCGAGTTCCTCAAGGACCCTCAGAAGTTCAGCCGACTGGGCGGGCGGCTGCCGAAAGGGGCGCTGCTGGTCGGCCCGCCCGGCACCGGTAAGACGCTGCTCGCACGGGCGGTGGCCGGTGAGGCCGCTCGTCCGTTCTTCTCGATGTCGGGGTCCGACTTCGTCGAGATGTTCGTGGGCGTCGGCGCTTCACGCGTGCGCGACCTGTTCGAGCAGGGCAAGGCCCACGCACCGTGCATCATCTTCATCGACGAGATCGACGCCGTCGGCAGGCACCGCGGGGCCGGCCTGGGCGGTGGTCACGACGAGCGCGAGCAGACGCTCAACCAGCTGTTGGTCGAGATGGACGGGTTCGAGTCCAACGAGGGCGTCATTCTGATCGCGGCGACGAACCGGCCCGATGTCCTCGACCCGGCGCTGCTGCGTCCCGGCCGATTCGACCGGCAAATCGTGGTGGACCTGCCGGATGTGAAGGGTAGGGAAGGCATCCTCCGCGTCCACCTACGCAAGATCCCGCTCGCCGACGACGTCGCGGTCGAGACGCTCGCGCGCGGCACGCCCGGCATGAGCGGGGCGGACCTGGCCAACCTGGTGAACGAGGCCGCGCTGCTCGCCGCCCGCCGGGACCGCGAACGCGTGACGATGGAGGACCTCGAAGAGGCGAAGGACAAGATCATGCTCGGCGCCGAGCGCAAGAGCATGGTGCTGTCGGAGGCCGAGCGGACGCTCACCGCCTACCACGAGGCCGGGCACGCGGTGATCGCGCTGCGTATCCCCGGGCTCGACCCGCTCCACAAGGTCACCATCGTGCCTCGCGGCCGGGCCCTTGGCGTGACGGCGTCGCTGCCCGAGGAGGATCGCCACACCTATCCCAAGGACTACATGGTGGCGCAGCTCGCCATGCTCTATGGCGGGCGCGCGGCGGAGGAGCTGCAGTTCGGCCCGGAGAAGATCACCACGGGAGCGGGCAACGACATCGAGCGCGCCACCCAGCTGGCCCGGCGCATGGTCACGCAGTACGGGATGAGCGAGCGCGTCGGGCCGATGGCGGTCGGCGACGCGGAGCACGAGGTCTTCCTGGGGCGCGAGATCTCCCAGCGCCGGAGGATCTCCGGCTCCACCGCCGAGATGGTCGATGGCGAGGTGAAGCGTCTCCTGGACGAAGCCTACGACAAGGCGGTTTCCACCCTGCGGGAGCACGGCGAGCTGCTGGAGACGCTGGCTCAAGCGCTGCTGGAGCGCGAGACGCTCGACTCCGAGGAGATCCAGATTCTGGAGGAGGGCGGCACGCTCCCCGACCCGGTGCCGGTCGCGCCACCGGAGGCCGAGGAGGCCTCGACGCCTCCGGCGAAGACGCGCCCGGAGGCGCGGCCGGGAACGGCGGACGGCGACATCGTGCCGGCTCCAGCACTTCGCCAGCGTCTGGCAGGTCGCTGAATCGTGGCCGCACCCCCATTGATCAGCGACCTGCTGGGGCGCTGACGCGCCCGGGCTTGGCCACACCGACTGCGAGAGCGAGCGCGGCGCGGACCGCGGGCGGACGCCCGGCGGATCCTCGCCGCGCTTCGCACTGGCGCACCGCCGCGGGCGACCTGCCGCTCGACCGGCCGCTCGTCATGGGCGTGCTCAACGCGACCCCCGATTCCTTCTGGGAGGGCAGCCGCGCCGCCGGCGTGCCCGCCGCACTCCGCGCGGCGGAGGCCATGGTCGAGGCCGGCGCCGCCATCCTCGACATCGGCGGGGAGTCCACGCGCCCCGGCGCGGAGCCCGTGGACATGGCGGAGGAGATCGCCCGCGTCGTACCGGTGATCGAAGCGCTGGCCCGCGCGTTTCCGGGCGTGCCCGTTTCGGTCGACACCGTCAAGAGCGCGACGGCGCGCGCCGCGCTGGATGCAGGCGCGGCGATCGTCAACGACGTCGCCGCCCTGAGGCTCGATCCGGCGATCGCCGACGCCGTGCGCGAGGCCGGCGCCGGGCTGGTGCTCATGCACTCGCGGGGTGCCGTCGGCGCCATGGCGTCCTACGAGCTCGCGGATTATCCCTCCGGGGTCGTGGATGCCGTCGTCGACGAGCTCGACGAGGCCCTGGAACGGGCGCTCCTCAGGGGCGTGCCCCCCGCCGCGCTGGCGCTCGACCCCGGACTGGGCTTCGCGAAGACCACCGCCCACAGCGTGGACGTGCTGCGCGCCCTCCCCACGCTCGCGGACCGCGGCCACCCGGTAGTGATCGGGCCCAGCCGCAAGCGCTTCGTCGGCGAGCTCGGCGGGGGCCTGCCTGCCGCGGAGCGCATGCCGGGCACGCTCGCCGCGTGCGTGGTGGCGTATCTGCGCGGAGCGCGCATCTTCCGGGTGCACGACGTCCGCGAAACGGCGCGAGCGCTCGCCGTCGTCGCGGCGCTGGCCGAGCCCGCAAGCGAGGAGACAGAGGGGACCGGTGCCTGAGTTCCTGGACCGCTACGAATTCCTGCTGCCCCGGCCCTGGGATCTCGCCCAGATCCTGATCGTCGCGCTCGTCTTCTACTACATCCTCCGGCTCCTGGCGCGCACCCGCGCGCTCCAGATCCTGTCCGGCCTGCTGGTGCTGGGCGGCGTGTACTTCTTCTCGCGGGTGCTCGATCTGGGGCTGATCCGCTACATCATGGAGAAGGTGTTCCAGTACGGGGCGTTCGCGGCGCTGATCGTCTTCCAGCCGGAGCTGCGGAGCACCCTTGCTCGCCTGGGGCAGAACCGCATGCTGCGCCTCTTCAACCGGATGGAGGATACGCAGGTCGTCGAGGAGGTGGTCGAGGCGGCCGGCAAGCTGAGTCGCGCGCGGGTCGGGGCGATCATCGCGATCGAGCGCGAGATGGGACTCGAGGAGTACGCGGAGACGGGCACGCAGATCCAGGCGCGGGTCAAGGCCGAGATCCTGGAGAGCCTCTTCGCCACCTCGGCGCCCCTGCACGACGGGGCCGTGCTGGTCGCCGGCGACACCATCGTCGCGGCCGGCGTGGTTCTTCCTCTCACCCAGTATCCGGTGAGCGATCGCACGCTCGGGACGCGCCACCGCGCCGCCATCGGGTTGTCGGAGGAGACCGACGCCGTCGTCGTCGTCGTCAGCGAAGAGACGTCGCAGGTGTCGATCGCGCGACGCGGGGTGCTCGAGCGCAACGTGTCGGCGGAGCGCCTGCGCAACGAGCTGGTCGGCATCGCGCTCGTCCGCTCCGGCTGAACCGCCCTGTTCGGGCGTCGGCGGCCGCCCGGCGAGGGGGGCGTCCCGACCGCCTGTGCGGCCTCCTGTCGCGTTGACCGCCCCATCCACGGCGCCTACATTGGCCGGATGTTCCGCGCCCGGGGCGCGCACAGACCCGTAGCAGGGGGGATGTTCCGTGCAGGACAACCAGTACAACCTGCTGACGCTCTTCGCCGACGGCGGGTTCATGATGTATCCGCTCCTGCTCTGCTCCCTCGTCGCGCTGGGCGTGATCATCGCGAAGGCCTACACGCTGTGGACCGCGCACACGCGCTCTCGCGAGCTGCTCGAGCGGGTCGAGACGCTGGGCACGCAGGGCGAGTTCGCCGAAGCCGTGGCGGTGGCAGAGGAGACGCCGGGCCCGGTCGCGGCGATCCTGGTTTCGGGGCTGCGCCGTCTGCTGGCACGGGATACCGAGACCAAGGACATCGAGCACGCCATCAAGACCACCGGCAAGATCGAGCTCGGGTTCCTGGAGCGCGGCCTCACGATCCTCGCTACGCTCGCCAACGTGGCGCCGCTGCTCGGCTTTCTCGGGACGGTGATCGGCATGATCGGCGCGTTCGGGGCGATCGAGCAGGCGGGCCAGGTCGAGGCCTCGCTGGTGGCGGGCGGCATCAAGATCGCGCTGATCACGACCGCCGCCGGGCTCGTCATCGCGATTCCGATCAACGTCGCCTACAACTGGTTCGTCAGCCGTATCGACAAGCTGATCCTCGACATGGAGGAAGGGACCGGCGCGGTGTTGAGGATCATCTGGGGCGAGTACGGCGCGATACCGGCTACGGCGGGCGTGGCGCCTGTGGCGCCGCCGCCGCCGGTCCGCGCCGAGCCCGCGACGACCCTGCACGAGACCGATCCAATCGACTCGAGCCTCGACGACGACGGCGGCTCCGAGCCGCAGCAGCTCTGACCTTCGGCTTCCCCGGGGGAACGCCGGACCGCACGCGAGCGTACGAGAGAGCGACATGGCGATACTCAACAAGAAGAAGCGGCCGGGCGGCGAGATCCCCACGTCGTCGATGGCCGATATCGCGTTCCTTCTGCTCGTGTTCTTCCTCGTGACGACGGTCTTCGAGGAGGAGAAGGGCCTGCGCATCGTGCTGCCCGAGAAGAGCGAAGAGGTCGAGGTGTCGCAGAAGAACGTGCTCCACCTCACCATTCAGCCCGACGGCGTGGTGCAGGTGAAGCGCGGCGAGAGCCCGCAGGTGCAGCCCGTCAGCTCCAGCCAGATCTCTTCGATCTGGCGGCAGGAGTTCTCGCGCAACGAGAACCTGATCGCGGCCGTGAAGACGGCCCCGAACGCGCCGTACCGCTTCATGATCGACGTCCTGGATCAGCTCCAGGCGGCCGGCGCGGAGCGCATTTCTCTCCAGCAACTGGAGCAGTAGGCCATGATGCGAGGCGGGCTGGAACGGAAATCCAAGGCGTCGAGCGAGATTCCTTCCTCGTCGCTGGCCGACATGGCCTTCCTGCTGCTGATCTTCTTCATGGTCAGCACCGTCTTCCGTAAGGAGCAGCCCCGCGATGCGGAGTTCCCGGAGGCGGAGGCGACGCAGAAGCTGGAGGAGCCCCGCAAGGACATCCTGCACATCTGGGTCGAGGGCGACGGCGACATCTGGATCAACGACCAGAACATCGCCATGCAGGCGGTCGCGCCGATCGTGAACGAGCTCTACGTCGAATCGAACCAGCGACTGGTGCCCGTGTTGCGCGCGGACCGCGACGTCCCGTACTCGGTGATGAACGACCTGCAGGAGCAGTTGCAAACCGCTGGCACGGTTCGTGTTACGTTCTACACGAACCTGGAGCAGCGCATGGCGCGCGCGAGGAGGTAGCGATGGCGACCGAAGGCATCACCGCGATTAGCAGGACCGCGAACGACCGCTTCAAGGAAGGCTTCGGGTCCTGGTTCTGGGGCTCGATCGCCGCCGCGGCGCTGCTGCACTTCGCGATGTTCGCGTTCTGGCCCGATGCGACGGCGGCGAACGTCGCGTTCACGAGCGACGAGATCGAGACGGTGGACCTGCCTCCCGAGATCGAGATCCCGCCGCCGCCCGAGCAGATCGCACGGCCGGCGACGCCGGTGGTCTCGGACGTCTCGATCGACGAGGACATCACGATCGCGCCGACGACGTTCGAGATGAATCCCATCGAGAACCTGCCGCCACCGCCGAGCCCCGGCGAGGGCGACATCTCCGACGCGCCCGTCTACACGCCGTTCACGGTGGCGCCCGAGTTGAAGAACCGGAGCGAAGTGACTCGTGCGCTGGTGCGTTACTACCCGCCCATGCTGAAGGACGCCGGCATCGGCGGTACCACCACGGTGTGGTTCTTCATCAACGCCCAGGGACGCGTGGAGAAATTCCAGGTGAACAATTCGAGCGGACAGAAGCAGCTCGACGAGGCGGCGCTCAGGGTCGCCGACATCATGCAATTCAGCCCCGCGCTCAACCGCGACCAGAAGGTCAGCGTGTGGGTGTCGGTGCCCGTCACCTTCCAGGTGAGGTAGCGCGCCGCGCACGTACGGCGAAAGAGCGGGGGGCCGGTTCGCCGGCCCCCCGTTTTCTTGCGCCATGCCTCCTCGCCGTGGCCCGAGCGGCGCGCGCCCAGGCTCCCTCGGTGGCTACCCGTTGCACGCGCCGGTACCCGTGTACCGTTGCACGCGCCGGTACACTACTATTGTTCGCGGGAACGGAGGGGACGGCGGGAGGAACGTGGACATCGAAGGGTATCGGGCGCGCCTGCGCGCCGCGCTTCCGGACGTGCGGGAGCGGATCGAGCGAGCAGCGGCCCGGGGCGGCAGATCGGGCAGGGTCGACCTCGTCGTGGTGACGAAGGGCCATCCGCCCGCTGCTGCGCTGGCAGCAGCCGCCGAGGGCGTGGCGCGCTGCGGCGAGAATCGTGTCCAGGAGCTTGCCGACAAGGTGGAAGCCGTCGCGGCGTCGGAGGCGCCCTCCCCACCGATCGAGTGGCACATGATCGGACACCTCCAGCGCAACAAGGTGCGCCGAGCCGTGCCCCATTTCGCGCTGATTCATTCCATCGACTCGGAGCGACTCGCGCGGGCGCTCTCGGAGGAGGCCGGCCGCACGGGCAGGGAAGTGGAAGGACTCGTCCAGGTCAACGTGTCCGGCGAGGAAGCGAAGGGCGGAATCCGCGAGGGGTACGTGGACGCCGTCGGGAGGATCTGCGAGCTCGACGGCTTGCGGGTTCGGGGGCTGATGACGATGGCTCCCCTGACCGAAGACGAGGTACGGGTGAGGGCGACCTTTCGCCGGGCTCGCGAAGTGTTCGACGCCTGCGCGGAGGGTCTGGAGGGGTTTACGGCATCGTACCTTTCGATGGGGATGTCGCTGGACTACGAGGTCGCGGTGGAAGAGGGGAGCACGATGGTGCGCCTGGGGACCGTTTTGCTGGGGGAGCGTGGACGATGATCGACCTGACGCCGCTGGAGGTTCGACAGAAGAAAGCAGACTTCCCACGGGGCCTGCGGGGCTACGACCCCGGCCACGTGGATGACTTCCTCGACCTCGTCGCCGACCGATTGGAGGCGCTGGTCAGGGAGAACCGCCGACTCGAGGAGGAGATCGGCACCCTGCGCTCCAGGGCCGGCGAGTACCGCGACCGCGAGAAGGCCCTCACCGAGGCGCTGGTGAGCGCCCAGCAGATGCGCGAGACGGTGCGCGAGCAGACCAGCAAGGAGGCGGAGCTCATGCGCCGCGAGGCGGAGCAGGAGGCCCAGCAGGTACGCTCCGACGCGCTGCGCTCGATCGAGAAGGAGGAAGAAACCCTTCGGCGGCTACGCGCGCGGCAGCGGCA
Source organism: Longimicrobiales bacterium (assembly GCA_035465395.1). GTDB lineage: Bacteria > Gemmatimonadota > Gemmatimonadetes > Longimicrobiales > RSA9 > DATHRK01. The sequence continues at coordinate 18,969 of DATHRK010000018.1, forward strand.
GCTCGTGGACGGCTACCGCGCCATGCTCGAGCGGGAGCTGCGCGAGCTCGCGGTGGTGGCGGAGTCGCTGGACGCGTCGGAAGCGGGGACGCCTCCGGAGGTCGTCGTCGCGGACAGGGCGACGGCGTCGACGGTCGGCCCGGCGCTGGCGGGGACCGAACCTCATGTCGACCCGGGGACCCCGGCCGACGAAGAAGACGATGCCGCCGGGGAGGGCGCCGGGCCCACCGCGGGAGGGGAAGCGGGCACGCCGTCGGCCGCCGCGGTGCCGGGCGGTGCGGCGCCGAAGGAGGATCGCCCCGCCGGCACCGGCGACGCGGGCAGCTCCGCCGCACGTCGGCCGCGAGCACCCGGCCGAGGGGCGGATGGCCCGCGGCCTGCTGGGGAGCCC
>DATHRK010000019.1:0-54392 GCA_035465395.1 Longimicrobiales bacterium
CCTCCTCCTCCGGCCCCGCCGGCAGATGCTCCTCGAGCCAGTTCGTCATCATGGTGAACAGGTGCGGCCGGGCGTTGCGCTCGCGGATGCCGTGGGTGCGGCCCGGGTACATCATGAAGTCGAACTGCTTGCCGGCGTCGATGAACGCGTCGACCATCTGCGACGACTGCTGGAAGTGCACGTTGTCGTCCGCCGCGCCGTGCACGAGCAGGAGGTCGCCGCTCAGGTTCGCGGCCAGGCTGGTCGGCGCCCAGTCGTCGTAGCCGCCGGGGTTCTCGGCCGGCGTGCGCATGTAGCGCTCGGTGTAGATCGTGTCGTAGAGCTTCCAGTGGGTGACCGGCGCGACGCTGATCCCGGCGCGGAAGATGTCGCCCCCCTCGCGCAGCATCGACAGCAGCGTCATGTAGCCGCCGTAGCTCCAGCCCCAGATGCCGATCCGGTCTCCGTCCACGTAGGGCTGCCGGGCGAGCCACCGCGCGGCGGCGACCTGGTCCTCGGACTCCAGCTTCCCGAGCTGCAGGTAGGTCGCCTTCTTGAAGTCGCGCCCGCGCGCGCCGGTCCCGCGGTTGTCCACGCTCACCACGATGTAGCCGCGCTCGGCAAGCGCCTGGTGCCATAGGTAGCGGTCGCCGCCCCAGGAGTCGGTCACGGTCTGCGAGCCCGGCCCGCCGTACACGTACATCAGCACCGGCCACCGCCGACTCGCGTCGAAGTCGACGGGTCGGATCACGTAGGCGTTGAGAGGCGTACCGTCGGCCGCGGGCACGGTGATGAACTCGGGCTCGCGCAGCCCCATGCCCGCCAGCTCGTCCACCAGCGCCTCGTTGTCCACCAGCGTCCGCACCTCGGTCCCGTCGGCCGCGTGCAGGATGGTGCTGCCGGGTCGCGCGGCGGTGGTGTGGGTGTCGATGAAGTAGCGGAATCCGGGCGCCACGGCGACCGCGTGCGACCCGGCGCTGCGGGTCAGCCGCTCCGGCTCGCCGCCGTCGAGGCCGACGCGGTACAGGTCGCGCGTGAGCGGGCTCTCCTTGGCCGCGCTGAAGTACACGAGCCCGTTCTCGCGGTCCAGGCCGTGGTAGGCCGTCACCTCCCACTCGCCGTCGGTGAGCTGGCGCACGAGCGACCCGTCGCGGGCGTACAGGTAGAGGTGGTTCCAGCCGTCGCGCTCGCTGGTCCAGATGAAGCGCTCGCCGCCCTCCACCCAGGTGAAGTCGTCATCGACGTCCACGTACGCGTCGTCCTCGTCGACCATCACCACGCTCGTCGTGCCGTCCTCGGGGTCGGCCGACAGCAGCTCGAGGCGGTTCTGGTGGCGGTTCAGTCGTTCGATGAACAGCGCGTCGCCGTCCGGGGTCCAGCGCATGCGCGCCAGGTAGATGTCGGTTTCGTCCCCGGTGTCGACCCAGGTGATCCCGGACCCGGTGCCTTCGGGCCGGCCCGCGTCGGAGAGGTCGATGACGCCGATCGTGACGATCGAGTTGGGGTCGCCAGCCTTGGGATAGGGCAGCTCGAGCGAGGTCGGATAGAGCTGCGACAGGTCCTGGACCGAGAAGATCCGGATCGGGCTCTGGTCGCTGCGCCAGAACGCGATCCGGTCGCCGTCGGGGCTCCAGCTCCAGCCGTCCACGACGGACAGCTCCTCCTCGTAGACCCAGTCGAAGGTGCCGTTGATGATGGTCTCCGAGCCGTCGAACGTGAGCCGCGTTTCGGCACCCGTCTCGAGGTCCGCGACCCAGATGTCGTTGTCGCGCACGAAGCCGACGCGGTCGCCGTCCGGCGAGAGCTTCGCGTACTGCTGGTCCCCGCGGGAGCGGCTGATCGGCGTGAGCGTGCCCTCCTCCAGATCGAGGACGTAGAACGTGCCCTTCGAGGAGCGGCGGTAGATCCCCTCCTCGTCCGTCGTGATCAGCAGCCGCTCCTCGTCGGGGTCGAACGCGTAAGCGTCGATGCGGATGGTGTCTCCGCCGTCCGGCCGGACCAGCGTCGAGCCGGCCACCAGGACCGTGCGCTCGCCGGAGGCCGCGTCCTCGACGATCAGGTCGGTCGTGCCGTCCTCGCGCGTCTCGACGTAGGTGTAGCGCTCCCCGTCGTCCATCCAAGCGAGGTTCGGCAGCCGCTCCGGATCGAAGTCGCGGTCGGCGTAGATGCGGTCGATGGTCAGCTGCTGCGCCGCCAGCGGGCTCGCCACGAGCGCCGCGAGCGCGAGGAAGCCGATGCGGGAGAGTCGGGTCATGGGGCTCGGCCTTCGGGTGGTCGATGAGACGTCGGGCTTTGGTACCGGCGATGCAAAAACCGGTTCCGGCAGCTCAATCGCAAGGGACCCGGCTCGCCGCGAGCCGGAACTGCGGCGTCCACGCGCCGCCCTCCTCCTCCTGCACGTACGCGATCCGGGCCCAGTGGTCCGCGTCCGTCACCTCGAACTCGGCCTTCCAGCCCGGCCGGTCAGGATAGACCTGCCACATCGTGAGCACGCCATCGCGGACCTCCGCGCGCAGGTCCTGGACCTGATACCCGGGCTCGGCGATCCACATCATCTTCCAGAGCTCTTCGTTCGGGTCGAAAATGCGCACGTTGACGCCGCGCACGGGAGGCCGGTCGTTGCGGGTGTCCAGGTCGAACCACTCGTCGACGATCACGCGGCCGTCGAGCCCGTACCAGCCCTCCCACAGCGCGCCGACGGGCCTCGGGGGGCTCCAGCCGTCGCCGGTCCATGCGTGCAGGGACATCTCGTAGCGGCCGATCAGGAAGTCGAACTGGCGCGTCTCGAGCGGGGCGTCCGGGTGCAGGGCGCCGGGCTCGCAGGCGCGTGTCGTCGTGTTGTCGGCGAGCTGGGCGGGGAGCGGGGTGGCGGCGAGTCCGCCGCCTAGCAGGACCACAGAAGCGACGACGGTGGGCGTCGGCGTCGGTGTCGGACGGTGCATGCTGATCTCCGTGTGGCGTTCAGGGTGGGCGGCTCGCACCTCTGTCTTCGCACGCTGGCGGATTCGCGCGGCCTTCGACCGCCGTCGGGCGGCTACCCATCAGGTCCTCGGGACGCGTTGGTGTGACACCGGGCGGGGTGCGAGCGGTGGAGTCTCCTACCGGGCCGCGAGCGCCTCGAGCTGCGCCGGAGCCACCGCTCCGGTCTCACGCGCGACCTCCGCCCCATCGCGGAAGAGGATGAAAGTCGGGATGCCGCGGATGCCGAGCCGCGCGGACACCCCGGGGGCGTGGTCTGTGTCGAGCTTCCCGACCACCAGCTCGCCCATGCGCTCGCGTGCGATCCGGTCGATCACGGGAGCCATCACCTTACACGGCGCGCACCAGTCGGCGTAGAAATCCACAAGGACGGGCGCGGTGGACTGCGCGATGGTCCTGTCGAACGCTTCCTCGGTGAGCGTCACCGGACGGTCGAGCAGGAACGGCTTGCCGCACTTGCCGCACTTGGGCCGGTCGCCGGCGCGGGCGAGATCGACGCGGTTGGATGTCCCGCAGAACGCGCACGGGATGGTGGCGGTCGCGGTGCGTTGGGCTTCGTTCATTCGCTTGTCGTGCGTGGGTGCTCCCGCGGCGGAACCCCGATGGCTCGACGCCCAGACAACCACCCCGTTGGTGCTCCGGGGATCCCTGGCCCATGGCCGTCGGCGGCGGCGACGAAGGGCAACCCTTTCACGACGGTGGCGATCCCAATAGCCGGTCCGGGCGCCCGTCGCGTCCTGTCTTGCCATGCCGCTCCCCGAAAGCGAGGCTAGGTTGAGAAGGAAGCACCTCCGGCCCGGCAGGACCTTCCCATGACCCGACGCTCCTGGGCGGCACTCGGCGTGGCATGCCTCGTCATCGCGGCGTTGGCCGTGGGAGTCGTGCTGCGTCTCGGGGCCGAGGACGGCTCGGCGGAAGGGGACGGCGACGACGCCGTCGGCGCGGTGGCTTCCGGCGGCGCCAGCCGGGCCGCGGACGTGCCCATCCCGGTCGAGGGCACCGAAGCCATTCGCGACACCCTCATCCTTGCCGTGAAGGCCAACGGCCGCGCCGCGCCGGCCAGGACGACCACCATCCTCGCCCAGGTGGCGGGACGCGTCGCCCGGGTGCCCGTCGCGGAGAGCGACCGCGTCGGCGCAGGCCGGCTGCTCGTGGCCATCGACCCCTCCGAGTACCAGCTCGCGGTCGACGACGCCGAGGCGCAGGTGCGGCGCGCGGAGGCCGAGTACCGCTCGATCACGCTCTTCGACGAGCGGATCGAGGACCCGGCCGTGCGCGAGGAACGGGCGCGCGTCGCGCGCGCGCGTAGCGGCCTGGACCAGGCCGAGGTCGCGCTGCGGCGGGCGCGGCTGGACCTCTCGCGGACGACCGTGGCGTCGCCGTTCGCCGGACGCGTCGCCGACGTCCAGGTGGTCGCCGGCGAGCACGTGCGCGCCGGCGACCCGCTGCTCACCGTCAGCGACCTCGACCCGATTCGCGTCGAGGCGCAGGTGCTGGAGACCGAGGTCGGCTACCTGCAGCCGGGCGGGTCGGCATGGGTCGCCTTCGCCGCCTGGCCGGACGAGCCGCTCCAGGGGACCATCCGAAGCATCAACCCGCTCGTGGAGGGCGAGACGCGCGTGGTGCGCGTGACGGTCGAGGTACCGAACCCGGGCGGGCGCATCCTCCCGGGGATGTTCGCCGAGCTCTCGCTGGACGCGCGCCGGTTCCCGGACCGCGTCCTGATCCCCCGCGAGGCGGTGGTCGAGCGGGACCGCCGGAGCGTCGTCTTCGTCTACGAAGGCGACCAGAGCTCCGGGCTCGCGAAGTGGCGCTACGTCACCCCCGGTCTGGAGAACGACGCCTGGGTGGAGGTCCTGGACGACCCCGAGACCGACGGCGTGCGGCCGGGCGAGGTCGTCCTGACGGGGGGCCACTACACCCTCATTCACGACGCCCGGGTGCGGCTCGTCCCCGACGCCGAAGAGGCCGGCGGGAGGCCGGACTGATGGCCGGATCGGGCGCGCGCGGCCTGCTCGGCGCGCTGCTCGTCGCCGGCGCGCTGACGGCCGCCGCATCGCCGTTGCTGGCGCAGGTGCCCGTCGACGTCCCGGCCGCGCTGACGCTGGAGGAGGCGCTCGATCTCGCGCGCAGGCACAGCCCGGCCTACGCCCGGACGCTGAACGACGCGGGACCGGCGGCGGCGCGGGTGCGCGCGGGGTGGGGCGCGCTCCTGCCGGGCCTGGACGCGTCCATGTCGCTGTCGGGCTCCGACGCCCGCCGGGTGACGGGCGAGGACGACTTCGGCGAGCCCCGCCGGCTGGACGAGCCGCTCGAGTTCCAGAGCAGCAGCTCGAGCCAGCGCCTGGGGCTGGACGTGACGCTGTTCGACGGCGGCGCGAGCTGGAACCGGCTCGGCTCGGCGCGCGCGTCCGCCCGCGCCACCGAGGCGCGCATCGCCGGGGCCTGGGTCGCCGTCGCCGCCGCGGTCGAGCGGGCCTACTGGGACGTGGCGCGCGCCGACCTCCTGGCGGGGCTCGAAGAACGCCTGCTCGCCGCGGCGCACGAGCGCCTCGACGCCACCGAGGCGCGGCTCCGCGTGGCGTCGGTGTCGCCGGTCGACGTGCTCGGCGCCAGGGTGGACGTCGCGACCCAGGAGCAGGCGCTGGAGACCGCCCGCGGCAACGCGCGGAAGGCGCGGCTGGCGCTCCTCGAAGCGATCGGCGCCGGCGGGGAAGCGGACTTCGCCACGCCCACCGCCCCGCCGGACGTGTTCGACCCCGGCGCCCTGGACGGCGCGGCCATCGTCGCGGCCGCCCTCGGGTCCAACCCGGCGGTCCTGGAGGCCGGTGCGGCGGTCGAGGCCGCCGAGGAGGACGCCGACGCGGCGCGCGGCGACTGGTGGCCCCGCCTGTCCGCGAGTCTGTCGCTGAACCGCGGCATCAGCCTCAGCAGCTACGACGCCCTCACCGAGTTCAACCCACAGAACCGGACCGTGAGCTTCGGGCTCAGCGCGTCGATCCCGATCTTCGACCAGTTCCAGCGCAGCCGGCAGACGGCGACCGCCAACGCCGCGGCCGACGACGCCCGGCAGGACCGCCGCGCCGCCGTGCTGCGGATCGAGCGCGAGGTCCGCGAGGCGCTGATCGATCTGAGGAATGCGCACCGGGCCGTGGTCCTGGCCGATCAGGCGGCCGACCTCAGCGTCGAGCGCCTCGAGCTGCAGCAGGAGCTCTTCGCGCTCGGCTCGGTGCAGTTCACCGACCTGCAGCGGGTCATCGAGGAGGCCGCGGCGCAGGAGCGTCGAGCGGTGAACGCGCGCTACGACTTCGAGCGCGCCCGCGTCACGCTCGAAGAGCGCGTGGGCGAGCCCGTACGCCCGTGACGGGCGACGCCGCGGCCCCGGCCGGGACGACGGGCGGGGCGCCTCCCTCGCCGTGAGCCTGCCCCGCCTCTCCATCGCGCGCCCAGTGGGCGTGGCGATGTTCTTCATCGGCGTCCTCGTGATCGGCGCGATCTCCTTCGAGCGGCTGCCCACCGACCTGCTCCCCGACGTCTCCTATCCGCGGCTCGTGATCTACACGGGCTACCCGGACGTGGCGCCAACCGAGGTCGAGCGGCTGGTCACCGCCCCGGTCGAGGCGCAGGTCGCCGCGGTCGCCGGGGTCGAGCGGATCGAGAGCGTCTCCCGCGAGGGCGCCTCCTACGTCACCCTGCGCTTCGCATGGGGCACCGACATGGACTTCGCGGCGCTGGCCGTGCGCGAGAAGCTGGACAACCTGCGCGACCTGCTGCCCGACCTCGCCGACCGCCCCGTCGTGCTGCGCACCGACCCGACCGCTGACCCGGTCATGGCGCTGAGCGTGACGGGGCCGGTCGACCTGTGGGGGCTGAAGGAGCAGGCGGAGACGGTGTTCAAGCGCCGCCTGGAGCAGATCGACGGCGTCGCGCAGGCGGCCGTCGTGGGCGGACTCGACCGCGAGATCCAGGTCGACGTCGATCCCCGCCGGTTGGAGAACCTCGGGCTCACCGTGGAGGACATCGCCCGCGCCCTGGAAGCCGCCAACGTGAGCGCGCCCGGAGGGAGCATCCTGCGCGGCCGCGCCCGCTACTCGCTGCGGACGCTGGGCGAGTTCCAGGCGGTCGACGAGATCGAGAACGTGGTCGTGGGCGCGGCCCGCGGCGGGAGCGCGTTCGGCGATGGGTCGCCGGCGGGCGGCGCGGGCGGGCAGGGGGGCGAAGGCGGCGGTGCCGTCGGGTCGCTGATCCGCGTGGGCGACGTGGCCACCGTGCGCGACGGCTTCCGGGAGCGCGAGTCGATCGCCCGCGCGAACGGGGAGGAGGCGGTCGGGCTGCTGCTCTTCAAGGAATCGGGCGCGAACACCGTCCAGGTCGCCGAACGCGTCGACGAGGCCCTCGTGATTCTGCGCGAGGAGTATCCCGACCTTTCGTTCACCGTGCCGATGAGCCAGGCGGGGTTTATCTCGGACGCGATCAGCAACGTCGCGCAGGCGCTGCTGCTGGGCGGCATCCTGGCGTTCCTCGTGCTCTTCCTCTTCCTGCGCGACGCGCGCTACCCGGTCGCCGTCGCGCTCGCGATCCCGATCTCGGTGATCGGGACGTTCGCGCTGATGGAGGCGGCCGGCGTGTCGCTCAACATCATGAGCCTCGGCGGCCTCGCGCTGGGCGTGGGGATGCTGGTGGACAATTCGATCGTCGTGCTGGAGAACGTCTTCCGGCACCGGGAGGCCGCCTCGGACTCGGCGGCTGAGGCCGAGACCGCGGCGCGCGGGGCCGAGGAAGTCACCGGCGCCATCACCGCGTCGACGCTCACGACCATCGCGGTTTTCGGGCCCGTCCTCTACGTGCGCGGCGTAGCCGGGGAGCTGTTCGGCGACCTGTCGCTCGCCGTGGCGTTCTCGCTGCTGGCCTCCCTCCTCGTCGCCATCACGCTGCTTCCCGCCATGGCCGCGCGCTGGGGCACGGGGGCCGGCGGGGGCGGTTGGGCGCGGCGCGGCCTGCGCGCGGTGGGCCGGGGCGTGGGCAGCGCCGTGGGACGCGCGGCGCGTCCCGGGCTCGACGCGTTCGACAGCGCGCTGCACCGCTTCGCGCGGTGGTACCACGGCGTGCTGGAGTCGGCGCTTCGACACCGGGGACGGGTGGTCCTGGCCGCCGCGGGCATGCTGGCCGTGGCCCTGTTCATCGGCCTTTTCAGCGAGCGGTCGGTGCTGCCGGAGGTGGAGCAGGGGGCGTTCCAGGCGCGGCTCGAGCTACCCCGCGGAACGCCGCTCGACGTGACCGACGAAGCGGCCCGGCGCGTCGAGACCACCCTCCTCGCCGACGACGAGGTCGAGGCGGTCTTCACCCGCGTCGGGCGCCAGAACGCCGTCGGCACGCTGAACGAGGACGAGGGCGGCCTGCACACCGCGGTCCTGGAAGTTCGCCTGCGCGGGGGCGCCTCGAGCCGCGCCGTGATCGCGAGGACGCGCGCCGCCCTGGCCGACCTGCCCGCGGGCGCGCTGACGATGGAGACCGGCCAGGCTACGGCCCTGGGACGGCTCGTGGGCGGCGAGGAGGCGGCGGACCTCGCGGTCCGGGTGCGCGGCGACGAGATCGGGCCGCTGGTCGCCTACGCCCTGCGGCTGGAGGCGGCGCTGGCCGAGGAGCCCGAGCTGGAGAACGTCCGCCTCGGCGTCGAGCTCGGGCAGCCCGAGGTCCGGCTGGCGGTCGATCGCGCCCGGCTGGCGTCGTACGGCCTCCGGCCCGCGGACCTGTCGGAGACGGTGGAGGCCTACATGCGCGGCACGGTCGCCACCGAGTTCGTCGCCTTCGACCGCCGGATCCCCGTGGTGGTGCGGCTGCCCGAAGGCGCGCGCCGGGACCCCACCACGCTGGATCGCCTGCGCGTGGGCGACGTGCCGCTGCGCCAACTGGTCCGCTCCACCGAACAGCTCGGGCCCGCCGAGGTGCGCCGCCTCGACCAGAGCCGCTACGTGCCGATCTACGCCGACGCAGAGGGCAGCGTCGACGAAGGGGTGCGGGAGGTCGAGGCGGCCGTCGCGGGTCTGGCCGTACCGCGCGGGATGCGCGTGGAGGTCGCCGGAGAGAACACCGAGATGCGGCGAAGCTTCCGCGAGCTGGCGTTCGCGTTCGCGCTGGCCCTCCTGCTGGTCTACATGATCTTGGCCGCGCAGTTCGAGAGCTTCCTCCACCCCTTCACCATCTTGCTCAGCGTGCCGCTCGCGCTGGTCGGCGCGCTCGTCGCGCTGACCGCCACCGGCAGCGGGCTCAACACCATGAGCCTGATCGGCGTCGTGATCCTGGTCGGGATCGTGGTCAACGACGCGATCGTCAAGGTCGACTTCATCAACCAGGCCCGCGCGCGCGGCGCGGAGGTCCGCGACGCCATCCTGGAGGCCGGGGAGGCGCGCCTGCGGCCGATCCTGATGACCACCGTCACGACCGTGCTCGGCCTCACCCCGATGGCGCTGGGGATCGGGCGCGGCGCCGACCTCCGCGCTCCGCTGGCGATCGCGGTGATCGGCGGACTGATCGCGGCCACCGCCCTCACCCTCGTGGTCGTGCCGGTCGCCTACGCGCTCGTCGAGGACCTCCGCGCCGCGGTCGTCGGGCGACGGGCCGAGGACGCCCCGTGATCGGCCCCATCGTGCGCCGCCCGGTGGCGATCACGATGGCGTACGTGGCCGTTGCGTTGCTGGGCGTCGCGGCGTGGCGGAACGTCCCGATCGAGCTGCTCCCGGACGCCGAGCTCCCGCGTCTGAACGTGCGCGCCGAGTGGCCCGGCGCGTCCCCCGAGACCACCGAGGCGTTCCTGACGTCGCCTCTGGAGGCGGCCGCGCAGCAGGTGCGGGGGGTGGAGAAGGTCACCTCCGTGTCGCGCGAGGAGTTCGGTCGCGGCGTGTCCGAGGTGGACGTCGAGTTCGCCCGCGGGACCGACATGGACTTCGCACGGCTCGACCTGTCGGAGCGGATCGCCACGCTCGAGAACGACCTGCCGGACGGCGTGGGGCCCGTGGAGGTCTCCGACTGGGTGCCGGACGAACTGAGCGAGCAGAACAGCCCCGTCCTGACGTACACGGTGACCGGGCCCTACACGCTGGAGGCGCTGCGCGAGCACGTCGAGGAGAAGATCGCGCCCGACCTGCGCCAGGCGGAGGGGGTGGGCGAGGTGTTCGCCTATGGTGGCCGGGAGCGGGTGCTGGAGGTCGAGCTGGACGAGGCGCGCACCCGCTCGCTGGGCCTGGGGGTCGCCGACGTGCGCGACCGGCTCGTCGAGCTGGAGCAGGTGACCGAGGCCGGCGCGGTGGAAGACGACGGCGTGCTCCGTACCGTAGCGATCCGCGACCGCCCCGAGTCCATCGCCGAGCTGCTCGCCGCGCCGGTCCTCACGAGCGGCGGGCGCGTGGTCCGCCTGCGGGACGTGGCGACCGTGCGCGCGACGTTCGACGAGGCCCGCGCGTACTACCGCATCGACGGCCGGCCGGCCGTGCAGTTCCAGGTGGCGCGGCAGGTCGGCGCGAACACGGTGCGGATGGCCGATGAGGTGAAGGCGCGCGTCGCGGCGCTCGAGCCCGGGCTGCCGACCGGGTCGCGGCTGATCCTCGACGACGACCAGAGCGAGGACATCCGCGCGCAGCTCTCCGACCTGCGCTTCCGCGCGTTCTTCGCGGCGGGCGTGATCTTCCTGGTCCTGCTCGCGTTCCTGGGCTCGGTCACGTCCGCGGCGATCGTGTTCGCGACCATCGCCTTCAGCATCCTGCTCACCATCAACCTGATCTACTTCGGCGGCCTGACGCTCAACGTGCTCACGCTGATGGGCCTGGCCATGGGCTTCGGGCTGATCGTGGACAACGCGATCGTGGTGCTGGAGAACATCTATCGGCACGCGCGGGGGACGGGGTCGCGCATCGAGGCGGCGGAGCGGGGCGCCTCGGAAGTGGTGATGCCCATCCTCGCCGCGACCGCGACCACCCTGGTGGTGCTCGTGCCGTTCGTCTACCTCCAGGGCGAGCTGCGGGTCTACTACGTGCCCCTGGCGATCGTCGTCGGCTTCGGGCTGCTCGCGAGCCTGTTCGTGGCGTTCACCTTCATCCCGGCTATGGCGGCGCGGGTCACCCTCGTGGGCGGGCGCGCCGCGCGATCCGGAGCGGCCTCCGGGGCGACACCGGGAGCGACGACGGAGGTTGCCCGGCGGGCTCCCGTCTACCTGAGAGTGTACCGGGGGCTGGTGTCGGCGACGCTTCGTTTCCCTAAGGTCACCGTCGCTCTAGCTGTCTTGATTTTCGCAAGTTCCGGGTATCTCTTCCAGCGATACGTGAACCGAGGCGTGGTGTGGGGTGGGCTGGGCCAGCGAGAGACCTACGTCGATGTCCAGATCCGCATGCCGCGCGGCGAGGAGCTCTCGCGGGCCGACGACCTGGTGCGTCACTTCGAGGCCCGCATCGCCGGCCTGCCCGACATCGCCCGCTACGTCAGCCGGGTGCGACCGGGCTGGGGCTGGATCCGGATCACCTTCCCGGAGGACGTCGAGCGGAGCGACTATCCGCTGTACGTGCAGGACGAGCTGACCGCGTATTCGTACCTGTTCGGGGGCACCGACGTCCGGGTCTACGGCCGCGGGCCGTCCTTCTACGGCGGGGGCAGCTCGCCGCCGAACTACTCGATCAAGGTCCTCGGCTACAACTACGTCACGGTGCGCGAGATCGCCGAGGACCTGGGCCGGCGGCTGGAGCGCTTCAGCCGCATCCGGGAGGTCGACACCAACGCGAGCGGGTCCTTCTTCCAGCGCGACAAGGCGATCGAGGTCGTGCTGGCGCTCGACCGCGGCGCGCTGGCACGTCACGGACTCACGGCACAGGACGTCGTGCGGGAGGTCAACGCGGCGGTGCGCACCAGCGAGCGCGGCCGCCCGGTCCGCATCGCGGGGGACGAGATGCAGGTCTCGGTCAAGCTGGCTGGGCACGAGACCATCGACAACGTGGCGCTCCTCCAGCTGGTCATCCCCTCGCCCTCGGGCGGGTCGGTCCGCCTGACGGACGTGGCGAGCCTGCGTGAGCGGGACGTGCTCGCCCGCATCACGCGCGAGAATCAGCAGTACGAGCGGCGGGTGGCCTACGAGTTCCGGGGCCCCGCCAAGCTCGGTGACGAGATCACCAAGCGCGTCATCGAGGCCACCGCGGTGCCGACCGGCTACACGATCGAGTCCGGCAGCGACTGGGTGTGGTCGGTCGGCGAGAGGAACCAGATCTACGGCGTCCTGCTCGTGTCGATCCTGCTGGTGTTCGGCGTGACGGCGACGCTCTTCGAGTCGCTGCGGCAACCCTTCGTCGTCCTGCTCACGGTGCCGATGGCGCTGGTCGGGGTGTTCCTGATCTTCTTCTACACCGGGGCAAGCTTCACCCGCGAAGCGTACGTCGGCGTCATCATGATGGGCGGGATCGTGGTCAACAACGCGATCCTGCTCGTCGACCACGTCAATCAGAAGCGCAGGCGCGACGGCGTCGCGCTCGCCGAGGCGACCCTCGAGGGCACGCTCCAGCGCGTAAGGCCCATCCTCATGACCAGCGCGACGACCATCTTCGGCCTCCTGCCGCTCGTGCTGTTCAGCGAGGCCGCCGACGCCAACATCTGGAACGCGCTGGGCTACGCGCTCATCGGCGGGCTCGGCGCGAGCACGCTGTTCGTCCTGACCGTGACCCCCGCGTTGTACCTGATCGTGGAGCGAAGGGCCGAGCGCGCCGCCGCCGCTGCCGCCAGTCCGCCGGCGATGCCCCGCCTCGCCGTCGTGGAGTCGGCCTAGCAGCGGGACCGTAATCCGCCCCGGAGCCCGCGCCCCGAACACGCGGACGGAGCGCGCCCGGGTGGTGCTGAAGGTCCCGCCGCCGGCTATCGTATCGCACGGGAGAACCGGTACCCCGACCCGGAGCGAGCCATGGACGAGCACCCGACGCAGGGAGTGGTAGTCGAGGACGTGCCCCCGGGCGCGGGCCTCTTCGAAGACATCATCGATGTCTTCGTGAACCCGACCGCGCTGTTCCGCCGACAACGCAATCCGAAGTTCTGGGGCGCCCTGGCAGTGCTGGCGGTGCTTTCGGGCGTACTGATGTTCGCGGCCTCGAACGCGCTCCGGCCGGTGCTGCAAGTAGAAGCGATGCGGCAGATGGCGAACAACCCGGCGATCGAGCCGGGGACCCCGCCCCCAGCCTTCATGACGAATCCGGCGTTCCAGGCGGGCATGGCCTTGATCCTAGGGCCGATCTTCGTGCTGATCCTGGGCGTGTTCGTCTGGCTCTTCGGCAAGATCTTCGGCTTCAAGGGAAGCATCGCGCACGGGTTGGCGATCGCCGTGTTCGCCAACTTCCCGCGCCTGCTCACGCCGATCGCGGAAGTACTGCAGTCGCTCTTCGTGGACGTGAACGCGCTCACGTCGCGGTTGCAGCTGTCGCTGGGGCCGGTGCGGTTCTTCGACCCCGAAACGAGCTCCGCGACCGTTCGAGGGCTCATGACGAGGTTCGATCTCACGACGCTCTGGGCGACCGTGCTGATCGGGATAGGTCTGGCGGTGACCGGCCGCATGTCGTCGGGCAAGGCCGCGGCCGCTACCGGCGCGTTGTGGCTCGTGGCCACGCTGATCGCCGTCGCCTCCTCCGGGTTCAGCATGGGTTGAGTGGCGCGGCCGGGCGATGCCCCGGCGCCACCGAGCGCCGGGGCGTCTCGCTGGCGTTGACGACCCCCACGGGCCCCGGTAGTCTCCGGCACCCGTCCCGGACGACCGGGACGGGCGAGACGCCCGGACCCCGACCCTCCCCGATGAACTCAGACATTCGCGTTCGCTTCGCTCCCTCGCCCACCGGCTTTCTCCATGTGGGCGGCGCCCGGACCGCGCTCTTCAACTGGTTGCTGGCGAGGCGTCACGGGGGAGCCTTCCTGCTGCGCATCGAGGACACCGATCGCGCCCGCTCGACCGACGAAATGACCCGGGCGATCCTCGACGGGATGACGTGGCTGGGCCTCGACTGGGATGAGGGACCCGTGTACCAGGCCGACGGCCTGGATCGGCACAAGGCCGACGTGGCCCGGCTGCTGGAGGTCGGCGCGGCCTACCGGTGCTTCTGCACTCCCGAGCGGATCGAGACCGAACGCGCGAAGGCGGCAGAGCGGAAGGAAGCCTGGCGCTACGACCGGCGCTGCCTGCAACAGGTTTCCGCCGAGGAATCGGAGCGGCGGGCGGAGGCGGGCGAGTCCTTCGTGGTCCGCATGCGCATACCCGAGGGCGAGACGACGTGGGAGGACGCGGTCCACGGGACGATGCGCTTCGCCAACGAGGACATCGACGATTTCATCGTGCTCCGCTCCGATGGCACGCCGATCTACAACCTGGCGGTCGTCAGCGACGACGCGCACATGCGCGTGACCCACGTGATCCGGGGCGACGATCACCTCTCCAACACCCCGAAGCAGATTCAGATCTACCGCGCGCTGGGTTGGCCCGAGCCCGTCTTCGCCCACGTGCCGATGATCCTCGGATCGGACGGCAGGCGCCTGTCCAAGCGGCACGGCGCGACGGCCGTTGGCGAGTACCGCGAGCAGGGCATCCTGCCGTGGGCGATGGTGAACTTCCTCGCCCTGCTCGGCTGGTCGCCCGGGCAGGACGAAGAGATCTTCGACGTCCCCGAGCTCGTGGCCCGCTTCGACCTCGCGGACGTGCAGAAGCGCAGCGCGGTGTTCGATACACGCAAGCTGGAGTGGTTGAACGGCCAGCACATCAGTCGCGCCGACGCGGCCACGCTCGACGCCATCGTCACGCCGATGCTGATCGACAGCGGCGTCGTCGACGAAGCGTCCCTCGCCGGACGGCGGGACTGGTACCTGAGCCTCCTCGACCTGTTGAAGGTGCGCGCGCGCACCTTCGACGATTTCGTGCGCCAGGCCCGGCCGTACTTCGAGGAAGAGGTGACCTACGAGGACGAAGCCACGCGGAAGCACTGGAAGAACCCAGCGGTTCTGGCCGACCACCTGTCGAAGCTGCGTGGGCGGTTCGCCGCGCTGGACGCGTGGTCGCAGGAGGCGTTGGAGCCCGCGTTGCGGGGGCTCGCGGACGAGCTGGGCGTAGGGGCCGGCAAGCTGATCCACCCGCTCCGCATCGCGCTCACCGGGATGGCGGTGTCTCCGGGCATCTTCGAGGTTCTCGGCGCGATGGGCCGAGAGCGGACGCTGGCGCGCATCGACGCGGCGCTGCCGGAGCTGCGACGGAGAGCCGAGGCCGAGGTCGAGGCCGAACCCCCGGGCGGTTGACCCTCGGGGGTGGATATTCGTACCGTTTCCGGGAAACGGTGCCCCTTGGTGTAACTGGCAACACGCCTGACTCTGGATCAGGAGAGTCCTGGTTCGATCCCAGGAGGGGCAATATGCGCCAGCACGGCGAATGGCCAAGCGCTCGCACCTGAAGACGGGAGAGAGCGGTGGAGCCTCTAACGGACATGGAGCGGGATGTCTACGAGTACCTCGTGGACTACCTGCGTGAGCATACCTACCAGCCCTCGGTGCGAGAGATCGGCGGCCGCTTCGGGATCAAGAGCACGAAGACGGTCGCCGCCCACCTCCAGGCGCTCGCGGAGAAGGGCTGGGTCGAGCGCGACCCCTCCCGTTCCCGCGGAGTCCGGCTCCTGGCCACCCGGTTGTTCCCCGATACGATCGAGGTGCGCTCCTTCCGGTCGATCACCGAGGAGGGCGATCCCTTCACCGACGACCTCTGCGACGGGAGCTTCTACATCGATCGAGGCTTCGCGGGGTGCGACGAGGCTTTCCTCTACCCCATGGGGGGAGACAGCCTCAGCGACGACGGCATTCTCGACGGGGACCGGCTGCTCGTGGCGCCGGCAACGGAGCCCGACGTACGCCCCGGAGATCTCGTGCTCGCGCGCGTGGACCGAAGAGGGGTCGTGCGGCGCTTCGGCCCGGCGTCGACCAACGGCGTCTCCGCTCACGGGCCCGGTGCGCCGCTGGATGGCGCCGGCAACGGCGCCGGGCCGGGCGGCCACGCGCGTATCAGCGGCAACGATTGGAACGGGCAGATCATCGGCCGCGTCGTGGGCGTATGGCGCCCCGTCGTGTCCGCCGACCCGGTCGATTGACGCCTGCCCGGACCTGAGCCGCGCGCGCCGGCCGTGAGCGCGGCCGCCACAGTGTTCCGGCCGGCGGAACCCTACGACGAGACCTGGATGCGCCGCGCGCTGGAGCTCGCGCGGGCGGCGGGAGCGCGCGAGGAGGTGCCCGTCGGCGCACTCGTCGTCCGCGATGGCCAGGTGCTGGCGGAGGCCTCGAACCGCATGAGGACCGACGCCGACCCCACCGCCCACGCGGAGATCCTCGCGCTGCGGGCCGCCGGCGCGGCGCTCGGGGACTGGCGCCTCGAGGGCGCCGCTCTCTACGCGACGCTGGAGCCCTGCGCGATGTGCGCCGGCGCCGCGGTCCTCGCCCGGGTGGAGCGCATCGTCTACGCGGCGGCCGACCCCAAGGCGGGGATGGTCGGGTCGCTGGCGTGCATCCCGGCCGATCCCCGCTTGAACCACCGCGCTGACGTGACCGCCGGCGTCCTGGCCGGGGAAGCCGGAGAGCTGCTGCGCTCCTTCTTCCGCGATCGGCGATGATGAGCGGCCGCCGGGGCCTGAGCGTCCCAGCGCCTGTGCTGGTCGCCGGAGAGCTGGAGGGGTTCCTCCAGACGACCGACGTCCCGTCGGACATCGCGCCCACCCTGCTGGCTCCGGACGACCCCGTTCCAAGGGGCCCCTTCGTCGGGCTCCTCCCCCTGCTCGTTCGGCCGATCGGGGCCGAGGAGATGGATCGCCTCCCGCAGCTCCGCGTGGTGGCCAACTACGGCGTCGGCTACGACAACATCGACATCGCGGCGGCCCGGGCCCGCGGTGTGGGGGTGTCCAACACACCGGGAGCTCTGACGATCGCTACCGCCGAGCTCACCTGGACGCTGATGCTGGCGGCCGCGCGGAGGCTTCCGGAGGGGACCAGCCTGGCCCGCTCCGGGTCCTGGCGCGGCTGGCATCCGACGCAGCTCCTCGGCATGGGCCTGGACGGCCGGGTCCTGGGCATCGTCGGCGCGGGGCGCATCGGCACCGAGGTGGGGCGCCGGGCGCCCGCGTTCGACATGGGCGTGGTGTACGTCAGCCGCAGCCGCAACCGGATCCTGGAACGGCAGGCCGGGGCGCGCCGCGTGGGCATGGACGAGCTGCTCGCGACGGCGGATGTCGTCACGCTGCACGTCGCGCTGACGCCCGAGACCACGCACCTGATCGACGCCGCCGCGCTGGCCGCCATGAAGCCGGGGGCGATCCTGGTGAACACCTCCCGCGGACCCGTCGTCGACGAGGACGCGTTGATCGCGGCGCTGGAGGGCGGCACCCTGCGATCAGCCGCGCTCGACGTCTACGAAGAGGAGCCGATCATCCCGGAGCGGCTTCGCGCCCTCTCCAACGTCGTGTTGTTGCCCCACCTCGGTAGCGCCACGGAGCGAGCCAGGCGCGGCATGTGGGACCTGGCCTGGGAGAACCTCCTGCGGGGCGTGCGATTCCGGAACCTCCGCAACGCCGTCACGCCGCTGGCCCCGCAGACGCCGGAGGCGGGCGAAGGCGCCTAGCGCGGACGCCTGCAGCGTTCAGGAGACCGCGCTCGTCGCTTCTCCGGCGGCGGTCGCTCCAACGTGGAGGGCTTCCCCTCCGCCCTCGTCCACCGGGCGGCCCGCCAGGCGCAGCACCGCGTACAGCAGTCCCAGGCCGATCAGGATCGACAGCCAGGGAGGCAGGCCGATCGCCGACCCGATGTCTCCAACCAGGATCGCGATTACCGCGACGGTGAGCGCGTAGGGCAGCTGCGTGCGGACGTGGTCCACGTGGTCGCACGCGGACGCGAGCGAGCTCATGACCGTCGTGTCCGAGATGGGGGAGCAGTGGTCGCCGAAGATCGAGCCGGCCATGATCGAGCTGATCGCACCGAGCAGGATCGTGTAGTGCCCGCCCCCGTCGAAGCTGGCGCCGGCGCCCATGCTCACCGCGAGCGGGATCACGACGGGGAAGAGGATCGCCATCGTGCCCCACGAGGAGCCGGTCGCGAACGCCACCGCGGCGGCCACCACCGTGACGAGCGCCGGCAGCGACCAGAGGGGCAGAGCCTCGCTCAGCACGCCGGTCAGGTAGGGTCCGGTGCCGAGAGCCTCGGTCACGTCTCCGATCGACCACGCCAGCGTGAGAATGATCATCGCCATCATCATCGCGCGCATGCCGCCGACGAACGCCTCCACCGCCTCGGTGGCGCGCAGCAGCCGTTGCGCGGTGGCCATCACGATCGCCACGAGCGCGCCCAGCATAGAGCCCCACAGCAGGCTCTTGTACGGGTCGCCCGCGCCGACGACCTCCCAGAGCGTGTGGTCGCCCGGTCCGAGGCTTTCGGCTCCGGAGGTCCAGATGCCCGCCACCACGACCAGGATCACGACCAGCACGGGGACCAGCGCGTTGGCCCACCGGTGCGGCGTGCCCTCGTCCGGCTCGAGCAGCCCGCTGTCCGTGCTGGACGCGGGTGAGGCGCCGGGCCGGCTGACGCCGTCGCCGGCCGCCGCCCTCCGCTCTGCCACGAGCATCGGGCCGAACTCGCGCCGGGTGACGACGGTCATGGCGACGAAGAGCAGCGCGAGGATCGGATAGAAAAGGTAGGGGATGGAGTGCAGGAAGACCGTGAACGGATTCGAGGCGCCCGCCTGCAGGTCGGCCGCGAGCGCGGGATCGGTCGCCTGGGTCGCGGCGGCACCGAGGGCCTCCGCGATCAGCGAGATCTCGAACCCCACCCACGTGCTCACCACCGCGATCGCCGCCATCGGAGCCGCCGTCGAATCGACGATGTAGGCGAGCTTCTCGCGCGAGATGCGGAGCCGGTCGGTGACCGGCCGGAAGGTGTTGCCGACGATCAGCGTGTTGGAGTAGTCGTCGAAGAAGATGACGAGCCCCGCCAGCCACGTCAGGAGCTGACCGCGGCGCCGGCTCGTCGCATACGGGCGCAGCGCCTCGACGATCCCCAACGTGCCACCCGACCGGCTCATCACGCCGACCATGCCGCCCAGCAAGAGGGTGAAGATGATGATCGAGACGTGGTCCGCGTCGAACAGCGCGCCGACCATGAACTGGTCGACGGTCCGCAGCGTCGCGGTGATCGGGTTCCAGTTCGCGAGGAACAGCGCGCCCAGCCAGACCCCGGCGAACAGCGAGATCACGACCTCGCGGAACACGAGCGCCGCGGCGATCGCCGCCAGGGGCGGGACGATGCTGAGCCAGCCGGGGTCGATCACTTCCATCGGGCGCCGGGTTCGAGGTCGCTGCCGCGGCCTCGATCAGCCGCGAATCGGGCGCGAACATAGGCGGATCGGCGCGCCGCCGGCAACGCGGTCGGGCGACCGGATCGCACGCCCCTGTCCGACATTGACCGTGCCCGAGAGGGCCCCTACCTTGGCGCGACCCAGCGTCGGTCGGACGGCGCGACGGGCTCCCGAGCCTGGTCTGCGTGCGTGGCGCGAGGGGTCGGAGCGCCCTCCGGCCGGTCCCGACACATTCCCCATCCACCGGAACGGTATGGATCCCGGCACGCCCAGGGAGCTGATGGACGCGCGCGCCGTGGAGCGGGCGCTGGCCCGCATGGCGCGTGAGCTCGTCGAGCGGAACGGCGGCGTGCAAGACATGGTGCTGATCGGGATCCACCGCCGCGGCGTGCCGCTCTCGGAGCGCCTCGCCGATGAGATCGAGCGCGCGGAAGGCGCGCGCCCTCCGGTCGGCTCGCTCGACATCACCTTGTACCGTGACGACCTCATGGCGATCGGTCCGCGACCGGTGGTGGGCGAGACCCGCCTCCCGGACGGCGGCATCGACGGTCGGGTCGTGGTGATCGTGGACGACGTGCTCTACACGGGCCGTACCGCCCGGGCGGCGTTGGACGAGCTCGCCGACTTCGGCCGGCCGTCGCGCATCACGCTGTGCGTGCTCGTCGACCGGGGCGGACGGGAGCTGCCGATCCAGCCCGACGTGGTCGGCCTCACCGTCCAGGCGGGGACGGACGAGCGCGTGGAGGTGACCGTACCACCGTTGGACGACAGGCTCGGAGCGGCGGTCGCCCCGCGCCCGGAGCCGAGCCCGTGACGCCCCCTCCCACGTTTCTGGGCAAGGACCTGATCGGTCTCGAGCACCTCGAAGCGGAGCAGATCCTGGCGATCCTCGACACGGCCGAGACCTTCAAGGAGATCAGCGAGCGGCCGATCAAGAAGGTGCCGGTCCTGCGCGGCAAGACGATCGTCAACCTGTTCTTCGAGGCGTCCACGCGCACGCGCATATCGTTCGAGTTCGCGGAAAAGAGACTCTCCGCGGACACCGTGAACGTCGCGGCCGTCGGCTCCAGCGTGTCCAAGGGCGAGACCCTCGTGGACACCGCCCGCAACCTCGAAGCGATGCGGATCGACATGGTCGTCATCCGCCACTCCGCTTCGGGGGCGGCCCGCTTCCTCGCCGAGCGCATCCCCTCAAACGTCGTCAACGCCGGCGACGGGCGGCACGAGCACCCGACCCAGGGGCTTCTCGATCTGCTCACCATCCGGGACCACCGCGGCGACCTCGCCGGCTTGAAGGTGTGCATCGTGGGAGATGTGCTCCATTCGCGCGTAGCGCGTTCCAACATCTGGGGGCTGCTCAAGCTGGGGGCGGAGGTAGCCGTGTGCGGCCCGGCGACCCTGATGCCGGCCGCGGTGGAGACCCTCGGGGTCCGCTTCTTTCGGCGCATCGAAGACGCCATCGCGTGGGCCGACGTGCTCAACGTGCTGCGCCTGCAGCTGGAGCGCATGCAGGCCGGCTACGTCCCCAGCCTGCGCGAGTACAACCGCTTCTTCGGCGTCAGCAAGGAACGGC
This sequence comes from Longimicrobiales bacterium, assembly GCA_035465395.1. Taxonomy (GTDB): domain Bacteria; phylum Gemmatimonadota; class Gemmatimonadetes; order Longimicrobiales; family RSA9; genus DATHRK01. The sequence goes on from DATHRK010000019.1 coordinate 20,907, forward strand.
TCGCCGCGGCGCCCCGCGACGTCCTCGTGCTACACCCGGGACCGATGAACCGCGGGGTCGAGATCGACAGCGACGTCGCTGACGGCCCCCATTCGGTGATCCTCGACCAGGTGACGAACGGCGTGGCCGTACGGATGGCGGTGCTCTACCTGCTCGCGGGAGGCCGGCCCGAGACCGCAGAGGCGGCCAAGGGGGGCACGTGACCCGGCATCGGCTGCCGGCGCGCACGGGAGGCCAGCGATGACGCGCCCGCTCGTGATCCGCGGCGGCCGGGTGGTCGACCCCTCGCGCGGCTTCGACGCGCCCGCCGACGTGCTGCTGCTGAACGGCCGCGTCGAGGCGGTCGACGCCGGCCTGGGCGTGCCTGACGACGCGGAGACGCTGGACGCCTCGGGTCTCGTGGTATGCCCCGGGCTCGTGGATGTGCACGTCCACCTGCGCGAGCCCGGCGGCGAGCACAAGGAGACCATCGCGAGCGGGTCCGCCGCCGCCGTAGCGGGCGGTTTCACGACGATCTGCGCGATGCCCAACACGGACCCGCCGATCGACGACCCCGCCGCCGTGGGGTTCGTGCTGGCGGCCGGGCTGCGCGCGGGCCGGGCGCGGGTACACCCCGTGGGCGCGGTGTCGGTGGGGCTGGCGGGGGAGCGGCTGGCCCTGGTCGGCGAGATGGTGGAGGCCGGCGCCGTGGCGATCACCGACGACGGCCGACCCGTCTGGGACGCCGGCTTGATGCGCCTCGCGCTGGAGTACGGGCGCTCCTTCGGCATCCCCGTGGCCAGCCACTGCGAGGTGCTGGAGCTGTCGCGCGGCGGATCGATGAACGAGGGCGTGATGTCCACGCGGCTGGGGCTGACGGGCATCCCGAACGCGGCTGAGGACGTCATGATCGCGCGGGATCTCTTCCTGGCGGAGCTGACGGGCGGCCGGCTGCACGTGCAACACGTCACCACACGGCGCGGCGCGGCGCTGATTCGGGGCGCCAAGGAGCGCGGCGTCGCGGTGACCGCGGAAGGCACGCCCCACCACTTCGCCCTGACCGACGCCGCGGTAGAGGGGTACCGCACCCACGCGAAGGTGAACCCGCCGCTGCGCTCGGAGGAAGATCGGCTGGCCGTCCTCGCCGCCGTGGCCGACGGCACGCTCGATTGCATCGCCACGGACCACGCGCCGCACCACTACGACGAGAAGGAGCAGGCCTTCGACGACGCGCCGTTCGGACTGATCGGGCTCGAAACCGCGGTAGGTGTGGCAATCACGTATCTCGTTGAAACGGGCGAGATGGCGCTATCCGACCTAATCCATCGCATGAGCACCGGACCCGCTCGGGCCTTCGGCCTCGAGGCCGGCTCGTTGGCCCCGGGGGCGCCGGGGGACGTGACCGTCCTCGATCCGGCCGCACGTTGGACCGTGGACCCAGGCGCGTTCCGGTCGAAGAGCCGGAATACCCCCTTCGACGGGCACGAGCTGACCGGGCGGCCTGTGGCGACGGTGGTGGGCGGCGTGGTCGCCTTCGGGACGACGGAGGGCTGACATGGCCAGCGCGCTCCCGCCTACTCCCCGCGCCTGGATCGGCCAGGCGCCCTACCCATGGCCCTCGTTCCGATCGGTGCCCGACGGCGACGTCCTGCGCGCGTGCTACTACGTCGTGGAGTACAAGGCGGACACCACGCGCACCGGGCAGCCGTACCTGCGGCTCCGGCTCGCCGACCAGCACGGGCTGCTGGAGGGCATGGTATGGGAGGAGGTCGAGGCCAGCGCGCCTCACGTGGTCCAGGGAGGTTTCGTCGGGGTCCAGGGCCGGGTGGGCAGCTACAACGGCCGCAAGCAGATCCGCATCGACAGGCTGGTGTCGCTGCACGTGCGCGCGGAGGAGGCCGAGCACTTCCTGCCGACCGGCGACCGGGATCCGGAGGTCATGGAGGCCGAGCTCGACGCCCTCGTCGGCTCGATCCGCGACGAGGGCCTGCGCGACCTGGTCGTGACCGTGCTTGACCCCTCGGGCGAGATCGGGCGGCTCTTCCGCCGCGCGCCCGCCGCCAAGCGCAACCACCACGCGTACGTGACCGGCCTGATCGAGCACACGCTCTCGGTAGCCGGCGCGTGCGATCGCCTGGCGGAGCACTATGCAGGGGACGTCGACCGCGACCTCCTCATCGCCGGCGCGCTGCTGCACGACATCGGCAAGACCCGCGAGATCGCGCTGGCGCCCGGCTTTCCGTACACCGACGAGGGGCGGCTGCTCGGTCACATCGTGATGGGGCTCGCGGACGTAGAAGCCGCCGCCCGCGACGTCGCGGGCCTGGAGCCGGGGCGGCGGACGCTGCTGCTGCACCTGATCGCCTCCCACCAGGGCCGCTACGAGTGGCAGAGCCCGCGCGAGCCGATGACGCTGGAAGCGGTCCTCCTGCACTACGCCGACGACCTGGACGCCAAGCTGGCTCAGGTGCGCGGCCGGCTGGCCGACGCGCCCGACGGAGGGTGGAGCGCCTACGACCGCTCGTTCGGACGGGAGTTCCTGCGCCACCGCGGGTCCGTGGTGGGGGAGGCGGGACCGTCTGCCACGGCCGACCCCGACCGGCGCGATCTTCCCGCCGCGCCGGAGCGGTCCGATCCTCCGAGCGCGCCGGAGCGGCCCGATCCTCCGAGCGCGCCGGAGCGGCCCGATCCTCCGGACGCGCCCTCGGCCCCGTCGCTGTTCGACCGGTTGCTCTGAATCCGCCGAGCCAAAAAAAACCGCGGTCCCGGTGGAGGACCGCGGCGAATGCCGTCGCGTTTGCCGGTGAGCCTACGGCTGCCCTCCCAGCTCGGCCACCTTGTGGGCCAGCTGCGACTTCTTGCGGGCCGCCTTGTTCGGATGGATGAGCCGGCGCGATGCGTAGCGGTCCAGGATCGCCACGGTCTCCCGATACGCCTCGGTCGCCTCCCCGGCGTCCGTGGCGGTCATGACCTTCTTGATGGCGGTCCGCATGCGAGAGCGCTGCGCGCGGTTGCGCTCGGCGCGCCTGCGCTCCTGGCGCATGCGCTTCTCGGACCCCTTGATGTTCGGCACGACTCGAGCCTCCTGATACGGCAGATTCACGACTTCTCCGCAGCCAGCAACTCTAGGGACGCCGGGCGATGCTGTCAACGCCGCGCCGCGTGGGGCGCGCGTGCCCGCGCGCGTGGGTGGCGCCGCCCGAACGCCGCCCCTTAGCTTCCGCGTCCATGGAGCTCCTGCTGATCCTGCCCCCGCTGCTGTTCGCCGTGGTGGTGCACGAAGTGGCGCACGCCTGGGTGGCGCAGCGCGAGGGCGACGACACGGCCGCGCGGCTGGGTCGTCTTACCCTGAACCCGCTGCGTCACCTGGACCTCGTCGGGAGCTTCCTCGTGCCCCTGGGCCTGTGGGCCGCGAACGCGCCGTTCCTGTTCGGGTGGGCGAAGCCGGTGCCGGTGGACCCGCGCAACTTCCGCGAATTCCGCCGCGGCGACATCCTCGTTTCGCTTGCGGGCCCGGCGTCGAACGTCCTCCTCGCGGTGCTCAGCGTGGCCGTCACCGTGGCGTTCGTCTGGGTGGGGCGAGCGGCGCCCCCGCTCGCCCCCGCGACGGATTTTCTCGCCGGCATGGCGCGCTTCTCGATCCTGATCAACATCCTGCTGGCGGTGTTCAACCTGATCCCGATTCCGCCGCTGGACGGGTCCCACGTCCTGTTCCATCTGCTGCCCCGGGAGCTGGGGATCGCGTACCGCCGCGCCGGGCGCTTCGGCTTCCTCCTGCTGTTCGGCCTGTTCTTCCTGGTGCCCGGCGTGTTCGATGTCCTCCTCTGGCCGGTCGTCGCGATCGACCGGGTCGCGGGGGACGTGATCGAGCTGGTGACGTGAGCGACTCCACGCACAGGGGTCCGGCAAGGAAGGACGCGGCGGCGGCCGACGCTCCGCTGACCGTCGAGGACAGGTTCACGGGGCCGCGGGAGACGGCGGCCGGTGAGGGCACTCCGCCGGTCACGGTGGTCGTCGGGCCGGAGGGTACGCCGCCACCCCTCGTGGTGGAGCTGGTCGACCCCGAGGCGCGCCCTTGGCGGGAGCGGGAAGGATCCCACGTCGCGACGCCGGACGACGAGGCTCCAGACGAGGACGCGGGCGCCCGGCGCCCCTTCGTGGTGCGCCTGGAGCTATTCTCCGGTCCGCTCGACCTCCTCCTGCACCTGATCCGCGAGCAGGACATCGACGTCCTCGACATCCCGATCGGCCGTATCACCGAGCAATTCCTTGCGGCCGTCGAGGGCATCGAGACCCGCGAGATCGACAACGCGGGGGAGTTCCTCGAGATGGCGGCCACGCTGGTTCGTATCAAGGCGCGCATGCTGCTGCCCCGCAGCTCGGCCGAAGACGCGCTCGAGGCCGATCCCCGCTACGAGCTCGTACGCCGCCTGCTCGAGTACGAGCACTTCCGGGAGGCCGCCCGCCGCATGGAGGTCGCCCAGGCGGAGCGCGCGCGCCACTACGCCCGCGGCTACGTCCCGCCGCCGCCGCTCCCCGCGGCGCCGGAGGAGCTGCCCGTGGAGTGGGAGGAGGTGTGGGATGCGGCCATGGGCCTCGCGGGACGGGAGCGCGACATCCGCCAGCACCGGGTCGCCCGCCGGGGCGTGCCGGTGGGTCACAAGATGGCGCTGATCGTGGGCGCGTTGCGGCGCATCCGGAGGATCGACTTCCGTGACCTGGTAGAGCCCTTCCAGGACCGGCTGCACGCGGTCGTCACCCTGCTGGCGGGGCTGGAGCTCGCCCGCAACCAGAAGGTGTCGCTGCAACAGAGGACGCCCTTCACGCCGCTCTGGTTCTTCGGCGGCAAGCGGCTCGACGAGGACGACCCCGTAGTAGACCCGGTGACGGACGACGCGCCGTGACGCTCCAGCGGATCGTGGAGGCGCTGCTGTTCGCGAGCGACGCGCCGCTCTCGGCGGCGGACATCGCGCGCGCCGAGCCCGACGTCACCGAGGCCGAGGTCGCCGCCGCGATCGAGGCCCTCCGCGGCGAATACGACGCCACGGAGCGCGCGTTCGGAGTGTACGAGCTCGCAGGCGGCTACCAGATCCTCACCCGACCCGAGTTCGTGCCGTACCTGGAGCGCTTCGCCACGGTCGGCCGGCCGGCGCGCGTGTCGGCGGCGGCGCTGGAGGCGCTGGCGATCGTCGCCTACCGGCAGCCCATCGAGCGGGCCGAGATCGAAGAGATCCGCGGCGTCGGGTCGAGCGGCGTGCTGCGCACGCTGCTGGAACGCGACCTGATCGACGTGGTGGGCCGGGGGGAGGGACTCGGACGGCCCCTGCAGTACGGGACGACCCCGCGCTTCCTGGAGCACTTCGGCTACGCGTCCCTGGAAGACCTGCCGCGCCCCGAGGATCTGCCGGTTGTCCTGCGGCGGGAGTTCGGGCTCGCGGGGGAGGACCCCGCTGGCGGCGCGGACGGATCCGCCGGCGAAGATGCCGGTTCGCCCGGGCTGGCCGCCGCCGAGCGGACCGGGGACGGGGATGCCCCGGACAGTCTGGGTACGGCCGACGACGGGAACGGCGACGAGGATCCCGAGGCGGCTCGCGCCCGCCGTGCGCTGGCCGTGGAAGCCGAGGTCGAGCGCGTGGTGTCGGCGGCGTCGCACCGACACGATCCCGTTGACTGAAGCCGGCGTCCGCCTGCAGCGCTACCTGGCGCGCTGCGGCTTCGGCTCGCGCCGCTCCGCCGAGGCCCTCATCACCGACGGCCGTGTCCGGGTCAACGGCCGCGCGGTCACGGAGCTGGGCACGCGGGTTATGCCGGACGATCGGGTCGAAGTGGACGGTGCACTCGTCGAGCCCGAGCCCGAGCATTGGGTGGCGCTGCACAAGCGCCGCGGATCCGTGAGCACCCGGGAGGACCCGCGTGGGCGCCGCACCGTCTACGACGCTCTGCCGGAGCGGTTCGCGACCCTCTTCCACGTCGGGCGGCTCGACCGCCAGAGCGAGGGCCTCCTGCTGTTCACCAACGACGGCGAGACCGCGCACAGGCTCACCCACCCGAGCTACGGAGTCAGGCGGGTATACACCGTGCGGACGGAACGACCCGTCACCGACGCGGAGTTCGAGCGGCTGTGCGACGGCGTGGTCCTCGAAGACGGGCTCGCGCGTCCGCTGTCCGTGAGCCGGCTGCCCGCCGATCGGGGACGCGGCGCCCACCTGCGCATCACGCTGGCGGAGGGACGCAACCGGGAAGTGCGGCGCATGCTGGAAGGCATCGGGCATCGGGTGGTCCGCCTCCGACGCGTCCGTTACGGTCCGATCGGCCTCGACGGGCTCGCTCCCGGACAGTGGCGGTCGCTCGCACCCGAGGAGGTCACCGCTCTGAAGGGAGTGAGCGCCCGCCCCGCGCGCCCCAAGCGCGGGCGTCGCCGGCGGGCCGGGCGCCGGCACTAGCGCGGCGACGGGGCGCGAGCGACAGGGCGGGGACCGCCACCGCGGACCCGCCGCAAGGCGAATTCGACACCGGTCTGCATGGATATCACGGGACGGAAGGTCTTGATTCTGGGGGGCTCCGGCCTGGTGGGGCTGGCGGTCGCGCGTCGGCTGCTCACGCACCGGCCCGCGAGCCTGACCATCAGCGCGCTGCGCGCCGCCGAGGTCGAGGCGGGGCTCGCGGAGCTGCGGGACCAGGCCGCCCACGCGGGGGTGGCCCTGAGCGGCACGCACGGCGACCTCTTCGTCCCGCGGGAGCTCAAGGACCGGACGCGGGGCGACATCCTCGCCGACCCCGCGGCGCGGGGTGCGTTGCTGGACGATCAGCTCGGCGAGATGACGTCCGAGGTCGTGGAGCGGTCGACCCTCGGAGCGCTCATCCTGGAAGAGCGGCCCGACATCGTCATCGACTGCGTCAACACCGCGACGGCGTTCGCCTACCAGAACGTGTTCGAGAGCGCGGGAGGGCTCCGCGCGGAGGCCAGCGGCGCGGGTGCATCCGGTGAATCCGTCGAGCGGCACCTCGCGACGCTCTACCTCCCGCAGTTGATCCGCCACGTGCAGATCGCGCTCGAGGCGATGCGCCGCGTGGGCACCGGCTTCTACCTGAAGATCGGCACATCGGGCACCGGGGGGATGGGCCTGAACGTGCCCTTCACCCATTCCGAGGAGCGACCGAGCCGGGTGCTCCTGGCGAAGGCCGGCGTGGCGGGCGCCCACTCGATGTACCTGTTCCTGATGGCGCGGACTCCGGGAGCCCCGGCGGTCAAGGAGATCAAGCCCACTGCGGCGATCTCCTGGAAACGCATCGCCTACGGTCCCGTGCGCCGCGGCGGGCGTGAGATCGAGCGGTTCGACGCGACCGAGCCCGTGCCGCTGGCGAGCGCTTTCGGCGCCGAGGGTGTCGGAGGACCGTGGCGCCCGGCGGGCGGACCGCTGGAGGGTGTGTACATGGACGCGGGCGAAAACGGGATGTTCAGCGCGCCGGAGTTCGAGGCGCTCACCGCGCTCGGCCTGATGGAGTACATCACGCCCGAGGAGATCGCGGAGAACGCCGTTCGCGAGATCACGGGCCACCCGACGGGTCGCGACATCGTCGGCGCCCTCGACGCTGCGACCTCGGGCCCGACCTACCGCGCCGGCGTGCTGCGTGAGGTGGCCCTGGCCCGGATGGCAGAGCTGGAAGATCGGCACGGGGTCGAGCCGGTCGCCTACGAGGCCCTCGGTCCGCCGCGCCTCGCGAAGCTGCTCTTCGAGGCCACGCTCCTCGGGCGCCTCTTCAGCGACCTCGACGACGCGGCCCGGCTCGACCCGGGCGACACCGCGGACGCGAGCTGGGGCCTGGTGCGGGAGGACGAGGAGCTCCGCGTGCGCATCCTGAGCGTGGGGTTCCCCATCCTGCTGCCCGATGGGGAGCGCGTGCTCCGCGGACCCGCGGTGGTCGTGCCGCCGGCCGCGGGCGGCCACGCGGATGCCAAGGCCATCGATGCCGGATGGGTGGACCTGCGACCCGCGAACTGGGCGCGCTGGCGGGACCGTTTCGAGGCCATGCGACGGCAGCCGACGGACGACGCGGCCGACACCGGCTCGGCGGCCGACCTGGATCCCGCCGGCCGCCGCGGGGCGTTGCGGCCCGGCCGGCTCGCGGCGTGGGTCCTCCGCTACGAGGAGGCGGGGGAACGCATCAAACGCTAGCAGTCCGCCGAAAAAGGAGCGCGGCCGCGAAGGACCCCGGCCGGGGCCGCCGCGTACAAGGGCACCCGCCGCGGCCGCGGCGTCAGCGCAGGACGACCGAGGAGGAGTGGGTGGACGGATTCGAGAGCGCCGGATTCGAAGCGCCGGCGGGCGAGCCGGCGCGCAGCGATCGCTACGAGGCCCCGGACGGGGGCGCCGCGTGGGAAGGGGCGGGGTCGGCGCGTCCCGCGCCTCCGGTCGTCGGTGAACCGCCGGAGGCGCCCCCTCAGCCGGCAGCCGGAACGACGGCGCCGCCGGGCGCCGGGGCACCTGCCGGGGCAGCCTCCGCGAGCGCGGGCCTCGGCCTCGCGCGCGCGATCATCGAGCAGATCAGGAAGCGTGTCGTCGGGCAGGAGCTCCTCGTAGAGCGGCTGCTGGTCGGCCTGCTGGCCGATGGCCACGTCCTGCTGGAGGGCGTGCCCGGGCTCGCCAAGACGTTGACGGTCAGCTCGCTGGCCGAGGCGATCCACGCCGACTTCCAGCGCATCCAGTTCACCCCGGACCTGCTGCCCGCCGACGTCGTCGGCACGATGATCTACAACCAGGGCACCGGCACCTTCACGCCGAACCGGGGCCCGATCTTCGCGAACATCGTCCTCGCGGACGAGATCAACCGCGCCCCGCCCAAGGTGCAGTCTGCGCTGCTCGAGGCGATGCAGGAGCGTCAGGTCACGCTGGGCGGCGAGACCCACCCGCTCGATCCCCCCTTCCTGGTGCTGGCGACCCAGAACCCCATCGAGCAGGAGGGGACCTACCCGTTGCCCGAGGCGCAGGTCGACCGTTTCATGCTCAAGCTGGTCGTGCGGTATCCCAGCCGTGACGAAGAGAAGGAGATCATCCGTCTCATGGCGGGCAGGGAACCGGCGGCCATCCAGGCCGTCGCGGGCCCGGAGGACGTGTTCGCGGCGCGCCGCGAGGTCGCGGACGTCTACATGGACGAGAAGATCACCGACTACATCGTCGATGTCGTCCGGTCCACGCGGCACCCCGACGAGTTCGGCGCGTCCGAGTTGCGGCCCCTCGTGCATTTCGGCGCCTCTCCGCGAGCGAGCATCTACCTCGCGCAGTGCACCCGTGCGCTCGCGTTCCTGCGCGGCCGGGACTACGTGCTCCCCGAGGACGTGAAGGAGCTCGCGCCGGACGTTCTCCGCCACCGCGTGATCACCACCTTCGAGGCGGAGGCCGAGGAGGTCTCCGCGGACGATATCGTGCGGCGCCTCCTCGAGGTCGTGCGCGTGCCGTGATCGGCTGGCCGCTTCCTCCCGATCAGGCCGACGCGGCGGAGTCGGAGGGCGCGCCCGGACGGGGCGTCCCGCGCGAGGTGCTGCGTCAGGTGCGGTTGATCGAGCTGCGCACCCGCGGCCTCGTCGACAACGTCTTCGGCGGCGAGTACCAGTCGGTGTTTCGCGGACAGGGCATCGAGTTCGCCGAGGTCCGGGAGTACCAGCCGGGCGACGACGTACGCACGATCGACTGGAACGTGACCGCTCGCATGGGCGAGCCGTTCGTGAAGCAGTACGTCGAGGAACGCGAGCTGACGCTCATGCTGGTCGTCGACCTGTCCGGCTCCGAGCAGTTCGGCACCCGCGCGCGCTTCAAGGCGGAGCTCGCGGCGGAGATCGGTGCGGTGATCGCGCTCTCCGCTGCGACCAACAACGACCGCACCGGCCTCCTGATCTTCACCGACCGCGTGGAGCACTCGGTGCCACCCAAGAAGGGCCGCCGGCACGCCCTCCGCCTGATCCGCGACGTGCTCGCGTTCCGGCCCGAGGGACGTGGCACCGACCTGGCCGGAGCGCTGGACTTCGCGGGGCGGGTCCTGCCGCACCGCGCGATCGTCTTCGTGCTGAGCGACTTCCAGTTGGCGGCCGAGGACGACCAGCTCTTCGACCGGACCCTGCGCGTCGTTTCGCGGCGTCACGACGTGGTCGCGGTAAAGATCGCCGATCCGCGCGAGCTGGAGCTCCCGGACGCCGGCCTGCTTCGGCTGCGCGACCCCGAGACCGGCGAGATCCGCGTGGTCGATACCGGAAGCCGCGAGGTGCGCCAGCGTTTCCGCGCCGCGTCGCTCGCGCGCGAGGCCGCCATGCGACGCCGATTCCGCCGGCTCGGCGTCGACGAGATCGAGGTGGCGACCGACCAGCCGTACGCCCCGCCGCTGCTGGCGTTCTTCGAGCGGCGCGCCCGCGCGGCCCGGCGGTGACGTCGGCGCCGGCCAGGGGCCGGGTCGCGCTGCTTCTGGCGGTCGCGGCGGCGGCTCAGGCGGGATCGGCCGCGGCCCAGAGGCCCTCGGCGCGCCTCGGCGCCGACAGCATCACCGTCGGCGACCCCGTCACGCTCCTCCTGGAGGTGCCCGCTGCCGAAGGGGAAACCGTCCGTTTCCCCGACTCGCTCGCCCTGGGCGGCGACGTTGAGTTCCTCGGCCGGGCTTCCCTCGACGCGGCCGACCGCGTGCCCGGGATCTCCGCGGCCGCCTACCGCGTGACTGCATGGCGCCCGGGCGACCAGGAGCTGGGGTCGCTCGCGCTCGAGGTGGAGGGGCCCCGCACGACACGGAGGGTACGCCTCGACCTGCCGGTACTGCACGTGACATCCGTGCTGCCCGAGGACACGGCCGGGGTCGAGCCGCGGCCGCCCAAGGGCGTCCTGGGTCCCGACCGTACGCTCCTTCCGAGCCTCCTCCTGCTGGCGCTCCTGCTGGCCGTCGCGATCGCGTTGGGCCGGTGGTGGGCGCGCCGCCGCGCGCTCGCCCGCGCCCAGGAACCCCCGGCGATACCGCCGGCGACCCGAGCGTTGGAGGAGCTGGATCGGATCCGCGGAGCGGGGCTGGTAGCGAGAGGGGAAGTCAAGACATTCTATGTACGTACGACCCGTGTATTGAGGGATTACTTGAACGCAGTCGAGCCCGAATGGGGGGCGGGGATGACCACCGCCGAGATCGACGCCAACGTCGATCCCGGGCTGCGGCCGGTCGAGAAGCGGGAGCTCGTCACGGTCCTGTTCCAGGCGGACCGCGTGAAGTTCGCCCGGCACAGTCCGGCCACCGACGAACCGGAGGACCTGTGGCAGGCCGTCCGCGACTGGATCGTCGCGCACGAAGAGGTGATCGAACAGCGGCGCGCCGAAGCCGCCGCCGCTGCGCGAGAGCTGGCCTCCTGATGGCGGGACGCGAGGCTTGAGCGTCGGCTTCGAGCGTCCCTGGGCGCTCCTGCTCCTGCCGCTGGCGGTGGGTCTCGGGTACTGGCTGGTGGCCCGGCGCCCGGCCGCGCTGCGGTTCTCGCGGGTCACGGACCTGCCCCCGGGCGAGCGGCTCCTGGGCGCCGTCGCGCAGGCCCCCGAATGGCTGCGCGCCGGGGCGATCGTGGGGCTGGCCATCGCGGTCGCCGGACCCCGGACGGGGATCTCGTCCGTCCAGATCGACGCCGAAGGGATCGCCGCCGTCGTGGCGGTCGACATCTCCAGCTCGATGCTCGCCGAGGATTTCGCGCCGGACAACCGCTTCACGGTGGCCCGGCGGCAGGTGGCCGAGTTCATCCGCGGACGCACCTACGACCGCATCGGCCTCGTGGCGTTCTCCGGCGAGGCCCTGACCCAGGTGCCGATCACCATCGACTACGCGATCCTGTTTCGGGCGCTGGAGGGCCTGCGGGTGGGGCAGCTCGAGGACGGCACGGCGATCGGCACCGCGATCGCCACGGCGGCGAACCGGTTGCGACGGGCTCCCGGCGAGTCGCGCGTGATCATCCTCATGACCGACGGCGAGAACAACCGGGGCGAAGTGGATCCGCTCACGGCGGCGCGCGCGGCGGCGGCCTTCGGCGTGAAGATCTACACGATCGGCGTGGGCAGCGAGGGCGTCGCGCAGATGCCCATCGGGCGCGATCTCTTCGGGCGGTTCCAGTACGCGACGGTCGAGGTCCACATCGACGAGGAGCTGCTGACCGAGATCGCGGACCTGACCGGAGGCCGCTACTTCCGGGCCACCAACGCGGCAGCGCTGGACAGCATCTACGGCGAGATCGACCGCCTGGAGACGACCGAGGTCGAGGTCCGGCGCTTCGTGGCCTACACGCCCCGCTACTTGCCCTTCCTGCTCGCGGCAGCGCTGCTGTTCCTGCTGGAGCTGGCGCTGCGTGCGAGTCCGTGGGGGCGCGTGCCATGACGTTCGCGAGGCCGGAGCTTCTCTGGCTGGCCGCGGTGCTGCCGGCGGTGGTGGCGTTCGCCGTATGGGCCATCGCGTCGCGGCGCACGCGCGCTCTTCGACTCCTCGGCGACCTGCTGCTCGTGCGGCGGTTGCTGGTCGGGGTGGCCCGCGAGCCCACGCCGCTGGCGGCACTCCGCCTCGCGGTCGCCGCCGCCGCGTTGGGATTCGCCGCGGCGGGCCCCAGGTGGGGCCTCGAGGAGGTCGAGGCGACCGGCAGCTCGCGCACGTTCGTGCTGGCCGTGGACGTGTCCCGGTCGATGCTGGCTACCGATCTGGACCCGGATCGGTTGGACGCCGCGCGCCTGATGCTGCGGCGCCTGCTGGCGGCGTTGCCGGGGGACCGCATCGGGCTGGTCGCGTTCGCCGGGAACGGGTACGTCCTGTCGCCGCCCACCGTGGATCACGGGGCGCTGGCCCTCTACGTGGACGCCCTCGCCCCGGACATCATGAGCCAGGGCGGGTCGTCGCTCGCGTCCGCGATCCGGCAGGCCTCGGCCCTGGCGCGCGGCGGCGAGGAGACCGTCAGCGGCCCGCGCGCGGTCGTCGTCCTCACCGACGGTGAGGCGCACGAGGACCGCGAGGCGGTCATGGAGGAGGCGGACCGGGCCCGCGCGGCGGGTGTAACGATTCACGTCGTCGGCGTCGGCACCGCCCAGGGATCCAGGATCCCGGTGCGCCGGGCCCCCGACGGCCGGCCGATTCGTTACCTGCGCGGCCCCGACGGGGAGATCGTGGTGAGCCGACTCGACGAAGGATTGCTCGCGGACGTCGCCTCGCGAACGGGCGGACGCTTCGTTCGGCTCGGCGACGCGGGCGCCTCGGCCGCGCTGGTGGGCGCGCTCGGGGCGGTGGAGGCGGACGGCACCGTCGCCGAACGGCAGGTACGGCCGCGCGAGCGCTACGCCTGGTTCGCCGCGCTGGCTCTGCTGCTGATCGGCGCCGACGCCTGGGCCTACCGCACGCCGCCCGCGGGGCGCCGCCGCCGGAGCGGCCCATGAGCGGCCCCGTCCGCGAGCCGATCGCGGGAGCACCCGTCGCCCGTACGGGAACGGCCCGCGTTCCCTTCGGCCTCACCCGAGCGGTTCGCGCCCTCCTCCCGTGCGTGCTTCTCCTGACGCTCAGCGGCTTCGGCGACGCGGAGCGGGGCAATCGGCTGTTCCGGGAAGGGCGCTACGAGGAGGCCCTGGCAGCCTACACGGAAGCGCTCGAGGGCGGCCGCGACGACGCCGAGCTGCGCTACAACATCGGCACCACGCTGCTTCATCTGGGCCGCTACGTCGAAGCGGAGCGGCACTTCGCGCGGGCGCTGCGGAGCGTCGACCCCGCGCTGCGCACTCCCACCTTCTACAACCTGGGCCTGCGGTTCCTCGAGGACGGCCGGGGCAGTCCCGATCCGAGGGCGCAGACCCGCCTCTTCGACGCCGCCGCCGAGTCGTTTCGACAGGCGCTGCGCCTGAACCCCGCCGACGTCGACGCGAAGTGGAATCTGGAGCTCACGCTCCGCGATCGGGACGAGGCCGCCGCCGGCGGAGGGGGCGAGAGCGAGGACCAGCAGGATGGCAACGAGGGCGAGCAGGGCGGGGGCGGGGGAGGCAATGGCGGGGGAGCGGCCCCGCCCGGCGGCAGCCAGCGCCCCGAGCGACCCCCTGCGCCCGGCGAGATGACGCGCGAACAGGCCGAGCGGGTGCTCGGATCGGTCGAGCAGGACGAGCGCGAGCTGTTCCGCGAGCAGCTGCGGGACGCCCAGCGCGAGCGGCCGGTGCTGCGCGACTGGTGAGCATCAGGACGGCGGCGGCGACCTGCGCCGCGGTGCTCGCGCTGCTGGCCGGCGCGGCCGGTGCCGCGGCGCAGCGGCGGGTCGACGTGGAGGTCTTCTTCGCCGAGACCACCGTGCTCGTGGGCGCCACGGTGGAGTACGTGATCACGGTCGAGGCGGAGGGCCGGGACCGGGTCGACATCTCCCCGGCGGCGATGCCCGCGGGCCTCGTCGTGACGGGCCAGAACCAGTCCAGCTCGCTCGACGTGCGGGTCCCGGGCGGGGTCACCAGGGTGCAGCGGCTCGCGCTCTCCGTGTTGGCCCGATCCCCCGGGGTCTACACCGTGCCCGGGCCCGGCGTCCGGGTCGCCGGCACGCTGGTGCGCGGCGGTGAGGCCAGCATCACCGTCGTGGGTGGCGGCGGAGACGCGGGCATCACGCCGCCTGAATCGGGCGCCGATGACATCTCCGTCCGGGCGATCCTGGAACGCGACACCGTGTACGTCGGCGAGCCGGTCGAGCTGAACACCGAGGTGCTGCTGTCGGACGCCGCGCGGCGACGCCTGCGCGGCGCGCCGCAGTACTTCCCGCCGACCCCCTCCGGCTTCCTCATCCACGACCTGGGGTCGGGCGCGCGCCGCTTCGCGCGTGCCGGCGACGGCCGCCGCTTCGAGATCCAGCGCTTCCGGCGCGCGTTCGTGCCCCTCGAGGCCGGCACGTTCCGCCTGCCCCCGGCGCGCGTGGAGCTGGACATGCGGCGGAGCCTGTTCGACCCGTCCTTCCCGGACGTCGTGGAGAGCGGGCGGCCGACCCTGGTGGTCCTCGACCTGCCCGCTTCGGGGAGGCCGGACGATTTCCAGGGCGCGGTCGGCCGCTACCGGGTCGCCGCGAGGCTCCAGCCGGGCGCGACGACGGCGGGGGACGGCGTCCGGCTCGAGGTGACCGTCACCGGCTCGGGCTACGTGAAGCCGCTGCCCGCGCCCGCCCTCCGACCCGCGACCGGGCTCGAGCTGCTGTCGCCGATGGAGGAAGCCGACATCCGCACCACCAACCAGGGGCTGGAAGGCGACAAGACGTTCTCCTGGATCGTCGTCCCCGAGCGGCCCGGCACGTTCGAGCTGCCGGAGGTCCGTTACCCCTATTTCGACCCCGACCTACGCCGCTACGCCGTCGCCCGGTCGGCTCCGCTCCGGCTGGAGGTGCGGGGCGCCCCCGCGGACGGCGGGACCGCCCCCGCCACGCTCGCGGCGCTCCGGGAGCACCCGGCCGCCGGAGGGCCGTCCGCCTGGGTCGCCTCGCCCTGGTTCGCGGTGGGCCAGGGTGCGCCTCTCGTCGCCGTGCTGTTCGCGTTCTTCGGCTTCGGGCGCCGGCTCCGGACCCGTCCCACGTCTCGCGGAGAGGCCGACCGCGGGACCCGGGGCCTGCTGCAGCACTGGACCTACGCCGACGCCCAGGGCCGCAGCGCAGCCCTGCGCAGCTGGCTCGCCGACCGCCTCGAGATGCCCGGGCTGCGCGGGGCTCCGGGCGAGGACGTCGTCGCGGCTGTGCGTGAAAGCGGCATCCGGGAGACCGAGGCCCGCGCGCTGGCCGGGCTGCTGGCTTCGCTCGATGCCACCCGCTACGGACGTTCCGGCGATGTCGCGATGGACGGCGACGCCGGCCGTGAGCTGATCAAGGCCCTGGACCGCAGTTTGCCCGCGCCCGCGCTGTCCGCGGAGCGGATCGAGCGCGCGCGTCGGCGGTTCCGGGCGGCCGGCTACGCCACCCTGACGCTGGGCCTCGCGTGCCTCGTCTGGGCGGCCGTCGGCACGGCGTCGGCCGAGCCGGTGGCGTTCGGCGCCGGCGTCGAGGCGCTGCGGGGCGGCGACGCGGCGCTGGCCGCCGCGAACTTCGCCGGCCACGTGCGCGACCACCCCGAGGACGCGACGGGCTGGTACAACCTCGGACTCGCCGAGGCCGATGCGGGGCGGAACGGCCGCGCCATCTGGGCCTGGCTCAACGCGCTCCGCCGTGCACCCGGCGACGATGACGCGGCCGCCAACGCGCGGGCCCTCGGGGCGCAGGAGGCCTCGATCGCGCGCGCCCGGGGCAGGCCGCCGGCGTCCGCGCCTTGGCTGGCGGGCGGTGCCGCCACCGCGCTCTACCTCATGGCGTTGCTGGCGCTCGGAGGCGCGGCTCGGGCCGGGCGGCGGCGCGCGAGGGTCGCCGTCCCCGTCGCTGGGGCGTTCGCGATCCTCCTCCTCGGCGCCTCGGCGCTGCGAGAGCGCGCCAGCCCGCTGGCGGTGCCGCTCCGGGAAGTGGCGCTCCGCTACGAGCCCGTGCGGGCCGGCGAGGCGGCGCAGCTGCTCGAGCCCGGCGCGGCGCTCGTCCCGCGTGAGCGACGCGGGTCCTGGGTCCGGGTCGGCGTGCTGCGGCGGGGGTCCGACCCGCTGGCGGAGGGCTGGATCGAGGCGGCCGCGATGGCGCGGGTCGGAGCGTCGGCCCTACCGTAGTCGGAACCGAGAGGAGGGGAGCCGTGGCCCACGAGTTCGCCAACCTGACCGTCGTGGAGCACCCCCTGGTGCGGCACAAGATGACGCTGCTGCGCGATCGAAACACCTCCAAGAAGCAGTTCCGAGAGCTGGTCGACGAGGTCTCCATGCTGCTCGCCTACGAGGCGACGAGCGACCTGGGGGTCGAGCCCGCGCCGGTCGAGACGCCGCTCGAAGCCACGGTCCAGGAGAGGATCGCGGGCAAAAAGCTGGTGCTCGTGCCCATCCTCCGGGCGGGCCTCGGCATGGTCGAGGCGATCCTGCGCTTGATCCCTTCCGCCCGCGTGGGTCACGTGGGCATGTATCGCGACCACGAGACGCTGGAGCCGGTGCCCTACTACCTGAAGATCCCGGCGGACCCCGAGACCCGCGACTTCCTCGTCCTCGATCCCATGCTCGCCACGGGGGGGTCGGCCGCCGACGCCATCGCCCAGCTCAAGAAGGCGGGTGCCCAGCGGGTGCGTTTCGTGTGCCTGCTGGCGGCGCCGGAGGGCGTGCAGCGGCTGCTGGAGGAACACCCCGATGTCCCGGTCGTTGCCGGCGCGCTGGACCGGGAGCTGAACGATCGGGGATACATCCTGCCGGGATTGGGGGACGCCGGCGACCGGATGTTCGGAACCCGCTAAGCTCGACGCAGCGGAGGCCGGTCATCGCGGGGGCGCGACGGCCATCGGCGCCAGCAGGGCGTGGGCTCGGCGCCTTCACGCGCGGCGTCCCGGGTCCTAGATTGCCGCGACCGGGCCCGTAGCTCAGTCGGTCAGAGCATCCGACTCATAATCGGCAGGTCGTGGGTTCGAGTCCCACCGGGCCCATTTCTCGGAGCGCGCCAGACGAGCCCCTTCCCCTCGCAGGGCGCAGGATCGGCCAGGCAGGGCGGACCCCCCGGTGCTCGCCCTCTCACGCGGAACGGATGATGCAACGCGGCGAATCGCACTGCGTCCAGGAGATCCGTCACCATGTCGACCACCCGCCAGCTCGCCAGTACCGCCCTCGCCGTCGCCGCGATGGGATGCGCGGCCGAACCGCGCGCGCCCGTCGAGGAAGAGGCCTCCAATAGCTCCGCGCGGATACCCCCGACCCACGCATGTGCCCCCGACAACGGCGGCATCACCCTGCCGTCCGGCTTCTGCGCCACCGTGTTCGCGGAGAATCTGGGCGCGGCGCGCCACATGGCCATCCGGGACGACGGCATCATGTTCGTGATGGTCCGGCCGGGCCGCGGGGGCGAAGGCGGCGGGATGATCGCCCTGCGCGACGCCGACGGCGACGGCACGGCCGAGACGCGCACCGACGTGCCCGTCGAGGGGGGCACCGGTGTCGCCCTGGACGGCGACTGGGTGTACTACGCCCCGAACGACGGCGTAAAGCGGGTGCGCATCCCCGCCGGGACGATGCAGCCGGCCGGGGAGCCGGAGACGTTGGTGAGCGGACTCCCGGATACGAATTCCCACACCGCCAAGTCGATCGCTCTCGGCGGGGACGGCCGGGTGTTCGTCAACATCGGATCACCGGGCAACGCATGCCAGGAGGACGGTCGAGAGGAGCGCTCGCCGGGACTCGATCCATGCCCCGAGCTCGACACCCGCGCCGGCATCTGGGCCTTCGACGCGAACCGCACCGGCCAGACGCAAGCGGACGGTGAGCGCTACGCGACGGGTATCCGCAATGCCGTCGGCATGGCGATCGGGCCGGACGGCGCGCTGTACTCCACGCAGCACGGGCGTGACCGCCTCTCGGCCTGGGGATTCTCCGACCAGGCGAACGCCGAGAAGCCCGCCGAGGAGCTGTTCCGGATCGAGGCCGGCGACGACTTCGGCTGGCCGTACTGCTACTACGACCGTCAGCTCTCGAGGAAAGTGCTCGCGCCGGAATACGGCGGCGACGGCGAGGAGGTAGGCCGTTGCGGCGAGAAGGAGGATCCGATCGCGTCCTTCCCGGGACACTGGGCGCCCAACGGGCTCGTCTTCTACGGCGCGGACGCGTTCCCCGCCCGCTATCGCGGCGGGGCATTCATCGCCTTCCACGGATCGTGGAACCGCGCGCCGCTCCCGCAGGCCGGCTACAACGTCGTCTTCGTGCCGTTCGCGGAGGGGACCCCTAGCGCGGATTGGGAGGTCTTCGCGGACGGCTTCGCGGGCGCCGAGAAGTCGCCCCGCGGCGCCGAGCACCGACCCACCGGGGTCGCGGTCGGCCCCGACGGCGCCCTCTACGTGAGCGACGACGCAGGCGGCACGATCTGGCGTATCGTCCACACGGGAGAGTAGCGGTCGGCGGAGCTGCCAGCCGCCGGTCCCGGGACCGGCGAAGACGCAGGGGACGGGCGTGTCCGGATGGGCGCGCCCGTCGTACATCGTACGTTGACAAGCACCGGGCCGGCGGCGAGCTTTGGCCGTCTTTGTCACAGTTTCCCGGAACCGGGCCACCGGCGTCCCGCACGCACCTCCGTGGCGAGCGCGTCGACGGTCCGACACGTCAGGACATCGGTCGATGCTGGGCACCCTCAGAGGCAGGGCCATCGTCATTCTCGCCGTGCTCGCGGGCGCGGCGTACTTCCTGTGGGACACGCACGAGGAGCTGTGCGAGCCCACGGCCGCGGAGGCAGCGGCGGGGCGCGAGGCCTCGGGCTGCTCGATCGTGGCGCTCGGCCTCGACCTCCAGGGCGGGTCACACTTCGTGCTCGAGGTCGACGATCCCGAGGGGACGCTGACCGTCGAGGCGCGACGCGACGCGATCGACCGCGCGGAGACCATCATCCGCAACCGCATCGACGAGCTCGGGGTGCGGGAGCCGCTCATCCAGCGCGTCGGGGCGGACCGCCTGATCGTCGAGCTGGCGGGGAGCCAGGACCCCGAGCGCGCCAAGGGCGTGATCCGGGCCAACGCCTTCCTGGAGTTCCAGCTCGTTCGCGAAGGGCCCGAGTTTGCCGCCGCGCTGCCCCGGATCGACCGAGCGGTCGTGGCGCAGTTCGGCCCGAACGCGCTCGGTGACCGGGTCATCGACACGCCCGACGGGGGTGGCCAGAGCGCGGTCGAGGATCTGCTGTTCGGCGGCGGGGAGTCGGCGACGCTGGCGCCGGCCGACGACAGCGCCGCCGCGCCCGAGGACAGCGCGGCCACTCCGGACCAGCCGGAGACGGAAGGCGCCTCCGACGTGGCCCCGATCGGGGCCACGGGAGCGCAGACCGTGGAAAGCGATCAGGTCGCGGCCGCCGAGCAGGACAGCCTGCCGGAGGACACCACCGTAGTCTCCAACGAGCCGGAAGACAGACCCCTGACGGCGCTCCTGAACAACGCCGGGCTGCCGGGCGTGTTCGCGGTGCGCGAGAACGACCGGGAGCTGGTCGAGCGTTTCCTGGCCAACGACGCTGTGCGCCGGGCGATGCCCCGGGACACCGAGCTCCTCTGGAGCGCGGAGACGACGGCGTTGGGCGCCGAGCCCTTCTGGTACCTCTACGTGCTGGACGACGAGCCGGCGATCACGGGCGAGTATCTCGAGGACGCGATCCCCAACATCGACCCGCAGTTCAACGAGACGATCGTCCAGTTCGAGTTCAACCGGCGCGGAGGCAGGATCTTCGAGCGCTTCACCGGCCAGCACGTGCAGGACTACATGGCGATCGTGCTGGACGACAAGGTGTTCAGCGCTCCGGTGATCCAGTCCCGGATCGGTCGGACTGGACAGATCGAGCTCGGCGCGTCGCCGCTCGCCGAGGCCCAGGACCTGGCCCTCGTACTGCGCGCCGGTGCGCTTCCCGCGCCGCTGTCGATCATCGAAGAGCGCACCGTGGGGCCGTCGCTCGGCCACGACTCGATCGAGAAGGGTCGGCTCGCGGGCATCGTCGGGATCGTCCTCGTGGTGGGGCTGATGGTCCTCTACTACAAGGTCGCGGGCCTGCTCGCCGTGGTGGCGCTGGGCGTCTACGTGGTGCTCGTGCTGGGCGGCCTCGCCGCGTTCGGCGCCACGCTGACGCTGCCCGGCATCGCGGGCCTGATCCTGTCGATCGGCATGGCGGTGGACGCCAACGTGCTGATCTTCGAGCGCGTGCGGGAGGAGCTGGCCGCGGGCAAGACCGTGCGCACCGCGGTGGACGAGGGGTTCGCGCACGCGATGTCGGCGATCATCGACTCCAACCTGACGACGCTGCTGACCGCGCTGATCCTCTACCGCTTCGGCACGGGGCCCGTGCGCGGGTTCGCGGTCACGCTGTCGGTGGGCATCATCGCCTCGTTCTTCTCGGCCGTGTACGTGACGCGCACGCTCTTCCTGACCTACGTGTCGCGGCGCAGCGCCGCGCGCGAGCTGAGTATCTGAGGCGGGCCGACCCATGAGGATCTTCTCCGACGCGAACTACGACTTCCTGAGCGCCCGCAAGCGGACCTACGTGGTCAGCGCCCTGGCGCTTGTCGCGGCCCTGCTGGCCATGACCTTCTATCACTTCGCCGCGCATACCTCGTGGCTGAACTACGGCGTCGACTTCACGGGCGGGACGATCGCCCAGCTGGAATTCGCGCAGCCCACGGAGGCCGCGGAAGTGCGCGCCGCCCTGGGCGGACTCGGCGGCGACGCCTCGATCAGCCAGTTCGGCTCGGACCGCGAGTACGTCGTCCGGCTGCCCGCTTTCCAAGAGGAGGGCACGGTCATCTCCGACCGCCTGGCCGGTATGCTCGACACGGCGTACGGCGAGGGCGCGGCGTCGGTCGCCCGCGTCGAGGCGGTGGGGCCGAAGGTGGGCAACGAGCTGCAGCTCAAGGCCCTGCTCGCGATCCTCGCCTCGTTCATCGTGACGCTGATCTACCTGGCCTTCCGGTTCGAGCTGCGCTTCGGCGTCGCGGCCGTGATCGCCACCGTGCACGACATCCTGATCACGCTGGGCTTTCTGGCCGTGACGCGGATGGAGATCTCGCTCGCGACCGTGGCCGCGGTCCTCACGATCATCGGTTACTCGCTGAACGACACGATCATCGTGTTCGACCGCATCCGCGAGAATCTGGAGCGCAGCGGCCGCCGCGCCGACTACAAGGCGCTGATCAACCGGTCGATCAACGAAGTCCTGCCGAGGACGGTGATGACGTCGGGCACCACGCTCGGCGCGCTCCTGGCCCTGGCGATCCTGGGCGGCGCGATCATTCGGCCCTTCGCGATCATCCTCATCATCGGGGTGGTCGTCGGTACGTACTCGTCGATCTTCGTCGCGTCTCCCGCGCTGCTCGAGATCGAGGAGCGCTGGAAGCGCAAGGAGGCCCGGGCGGGCGGCGGCGCGACGGCGGGACCCGCGAAGCGCAGCGACAGCAAGTCGCCGGCAGCGGCGCGCAGCCGGGCCACCTGACCGCCGTTCCCGAGTACTTCGACTCGCACTGCCACCTCACCGACGGGCGGCTGCGCGCCGACGTCGTCGGCGTGCTGCAGCGGGCGCGCGCGGCCGGAGTCACGCGCTGCGTGACCATCGCGAGCGACGCGGACGACGCCGTCGCCGCGCTCGCGCTCGCGCGTGAGCACGAGGGAGTGCACGCGACCGCCGGCATCCATCCGCACGCCGCCGACGGGGCCGATGATCGCGCGCTGGCCCGGGTCGGCGATCTCCTGGAGGAGCCCCTGATCGTCGCCGTCGGCGAGACCGGCCTCGACTACCACTACGACAACTCCGATCGGGGCGCGCAGCGCCGCGCGTTCGACGCGCATCTCGAGCTGGCCGCCGAGCACGACCTGCCCGTCGTGGTGCACAGCCGGAGCGCCGACGACGACACCGCCGCGGCGATCCGCGGCTGCGAGGGATCCGTGCGTGGCGTCCTGCACTGCTTCGCCGGCGGGGCCGGGCTCTTCGAGGCGGGCGTCCGCGCGGGTTGGTGGGTCTCCTTCTCCGGTCTCCTGACCTTTCCCAGCTACGACCAGCGCGACCTTGCGCTCGAGGTCCCGGCCGACCGCCTGCTGATCGAGACCGACAGCCCGTACCTGGCGCCGGTGCCTCACCGCGGCCGCACCAACGAGCCCGCGTACGTCGTGCACGTCGCGGTTGCCGTCGCGGCGCTGACGGGGGAAACGGAAGCGGCCGTGGCCGAGCGGACGACACGCAACGCCCTCGCGTTTTACGATCTTGTCGGGTAGTCTCGCCGACGACCGCCGACGCGGCGCCCCGCGGGCGCGAGTGCGCGAGGCCGGCACCTGGAGCAGGAGAGCAGAATCATGCGAGCGATCGTAGGGCTATTCGCGCGATCCCCCTTCCGTCCGCTGCTGGAGCACACCGAACGCGTGCACCAGACCGTCGAGCTGCTGCCGGAGCTGTTCGACGCCTTCACCAACGCAAATTGGGAAGCCGTCGAGGAATCCTACCAGCGCATCTCCAAGCTGGAGCACAAGGCCGACGTCGTGAAGAACGACATTCGCGATCACCTTCCCAGTTCGATCTTCCTGCCGGTCGACCGCGGGGACGTGCTTCTGTTTCTGAAGGAGCAGGATTCCATCGCCGACCGCGTGGAGGACGTCGCCGTGCTGCTCACGATGCGGCATACGCCTACGCCGGATGGGTTGCGCGACGACCTCGCCGCCTTCGTCGACCAGGTCGTGCGCACCAGCGAGCTCTGGTACGAGACCGCCAGGGAGCTGCCGACGCTACAGGAGGCGGGGTTCGCCGGCCCCGAGGTGGAGCGGACGATGGAAAGCGTCCGAGCGATCTCCGACTACGAGTGGGAGGCGGACAAACTGCAGGCCAAGGTCACCCGGCTCGTGCTCGACCGCGAGGACGAGCTCGGCGCCGTCTCGGTGATGTTCTGGATGCGCATCCTGATCACGCTGGGCGACGTCGCCAACCGCGCCGAAAACACGGCCGACCGACTCCGTCTCATGCTCGCGAGACGATAGCCGATGGACATCGGCACGGGCGTCCTGCTGACGACGCTGGTGGGCGGCGCGTACATGGCGTGGAACATCGGCGCCAACGACGTCGCCAACGCGATGGGTACGTCGGTGGGCTCGGGTGCGCTGACGCTCAAGCGGGCGATCATTCTGGCGGCGATCTTCGAGTTCCTCGGGGCCGTGCTCGTCGGCTCCCACGTCACCGACACCATCCGCAAGGGGATCGTCGAGGTATCGCTCTTCGCTCCCACCGGGCCGGCTGGGGCCGACGGCCCCCTCCTGCTGGCGCTCGGCATGCTCGCGGCGCTGATCTCGGCCGGAGCCTGGCTAAACGTCGCCACGCACTTCGCCCTGCCCGTGTCGACCACGCATTCGATCGTCGGCGCGGTCGTCGGGATCGGCGTCGCCACGTTCGGTCTGGCGGGCGTGGACTGGGGGACGATGCTGGAGATCGTCCTGAGCTGGTTCGCGTCGCCGGCGATGGGGGCGGCCATCGCCTTCTTCATGTTCATCTTCATCCGGCGTCGCATCCTGGAAGACGATGACCCCGCCGCTGCCTCGCGCCGGATCGGTCCGATGCTGGTGGGGCTGGTGACCACCATCATCTTCCTGTCCTTCCTCTACAAGACCCTCTCCAACGTGATCGACGCTCCGCCCTTCGGCCTCGCGCTCGGCATCTCGCTGGCGCTCGGCGTCGTCGGCGCCCTGGCGTCGCGGCCGCTCATCGCCAAGGCGGACCGGCGGGAGGGCAAGCCGTACGAGCACGTCGAGCGGATGTTCGCGGTCCTACAGGTCGCCACGGCGATCTTCGTGGCGTTCGCGCACGGCGCCAACGACGTGGCGAACGCGGTGGGGCCGCTGGCCTCCGTGGTCACGCTGGCGCGGACCGGCTTCACCGAGATCGCCACCACCGTACCCGTGCCGTTCTGGGTCCTGCTGCTCGGGGGCGTCGGCATCGTGGTCGGACTGGCGACGCTCGGGTATCGGGTGATCGAGACGGTCGGCAAACAGATCACGGAGATGACACCGACGCGCGGTTTCAGCGCGGAGTTCGGCGCGGCGACCACGGTTTTGATCGCGAGTCGGCTCGGCATCCCCGTCTCCACCACGCACACGCTGGTCGGGGGCGTCATCGGGGTCGGGATGGCGCAGGGCATGGCCGCGCTCAACATGCGCGTCGTTCGCAACATCATCGTGTCGTGGCTGGCCACGGTGCCGATCGCGGCCGGGTTCAGCATGGTCATCTACCTCATCATGCGGGCGATCGTGTTCTAGCATGCCCCTCGTAGCGCACCGCCGGATACGCCTGCTGCCGGACGAGGTCGTCAACCAGATCGCCGCCGGCGAGGTCGTGGAGCGTCCGGCCTCGGTGGTGAAGGAGCTGGTCGAAAACGCGCTGGACGCCGGCGCCACGCGAGTCGACGTCGCCATCCGCAACGGCGGCCGGACCGACATCCGGGTCGCCGACGACGGGACCGGCATGGGCAGCGAGGACGCGACGCTGGCGCTCGACCGGCACGCGACGAGCAAGATCAGCGCGGTCGAGGATCTGCCCGGCGTGGCCACCTTCGGCTTCCGCGGCGAGGCGCTCCCGTCGATCGCGAGCGTATCCCGTTTCACCCTCGAGACCGCCGAGGCGGGCGGCGTCGGCACGCGCGTCCGCGCCGACGCCGGGCGCGTGGTCGCCATCGAGCCGTGCGCCAGGCAGCCGGGCACGACGGTCCGGGTGGCGGGCCTCTTCCGCAACGTGCCCGCCCGCGCCGCGTTCCTGCGCTCAGCGGCGGCCGAGGCGCGCGCCGTGTCGGCTGCGGTGACGACCCTCGCGCTGGCGCACCTGTCGTGCGCCTTCCGCCTCACCTCCAACGACAGGGAGCTGCTGGATCTTCCCGCGGCGGGCTCGCTCGTCGAGCGCGTCGGCCAGCTGTGGGGAGAAGAAACGGCCTCCACGTTCGTGCCCGCCGCCGCCGAGGCCTCGGGGATCCGCGTGGCCGGCCTGGTGGAGCGGCCGGACAGCGCGGCGCGCGCGGCCGCGCGGCGCGTGCACCTGTTCGTGGGCGGTCGCCCGTTTCGCGATCCGGGCGTCGCGGCCGCCGCAGAGCGCGCCTACCGCACGACGGTCCCGGACAATGAGCGCGCCAAGCCCTCGCTCCTCCTCTACTTGGCCGTCGGCCGCGGCGACGTCGACGTGAACGTGCACCCGACCAAGGCGGAGGTGCGGTTTCGTGATCGCGGCGCCGTGGAGGAGGTCGTCGAGCAAGCGGTACGCGGGGCGCTGGCCGGCCTGGACAGCGCCGCGCCGCTGGGGCGCGCGGGCCCGCTCTCGGTGCTCGGGGAGATCGCGCCGCCGCCGGCGACGCGCGAGCCGGCGGCGGAACCGGCCCGCGACGCGGAAGCACAGCTCGGGTTCCTGGGCGGGGCCGCCACTCGTCCACCGCACGTACGGGAGGGAGGGGACCCGGGCTGGCAGGGCGACCGGGGCGAGCCCGCGAGCACACCGCAGCCGGCCGGCGCCGGCGCCTCCGGTTCGCGCGGCATCGCCTCGGGTCTCCACGACCGCGGCATGGGCACAGGCCTCTGGCAGCTCAACGACACCTACATCGTCGCGCAGACGCGAGGCGGCCTGCTGCTCGTCGACCAGCACTCGGCCCACGAGCGGGTCCTGTTCGAAGAGACCATGCTCCGCATGGAGGAGGGCGGTGCAGAGGTGCAGTCGCTGCTCTTCCCGCTGACCCTGCGCCTGGGGCCGGCCGAGTTCGAGGTCGTCGAACAGTCGGCGTCGATCCTGGCGCGGGCCGGCTTCGAGATCCAGCCGTTCGGCGGACGCACGGTACTCGTCACGGGCGTCCCCGCGGCGCACCCGCGCTTCGACCCGGAGCGTTGCCTGCGCGACATGATCGCCGAGCTCGCGGAGGGGAGCGCACTGACCCGCGCCGCGCGCAACCAGCATGAGCGCATCGCGATGACCTTCGCTTGCAAAGGCGCGATCAAGGCGGGCGAGCGGCTCGACGACCGCGAGATGGAGGAGCTCTTCGACCGCCTCTTCGCCACCGAGCTGCCCGCCCACGACGTGCACGGGCGGCCCACGATCGTGCGGATCTCGATGGAGGAGCTCGCGCGCCGCTTCGGCCGGGGCTAGCGCTGGACGCCGCGCCCGTGCCACGGGGCATCGCGGTCGTCGGCCCGACGACCGCGGGCAAGTCGGCGGTGGCCGCCGCGTTGGCCGCGCGGATCGCCGTCGAGATCATCTCGGTGGACAGTCGGCAGGTCTATCGGGGGCTGGACATCGGTACGGCCAAGCCCACCGCCGATGACAGGCGTGCGATCTCCCATCACGGCATCGATCTGGTCGACCCCGACGAACGCTACAGCGCGGGCCGATTCGCCCGCGACGCCCGGCGCTGGTTCGCGGAGATCGAACGCAGGGACAGGGTGCCCGTGCTCGTCGGCGGGACCGGCTTCTTCCTGCGCGCGCTCACCCACCCGATGTTTCGGGAGCCGCCGTTGCCCGCGGACGCCCGCGAGCCGCTGCGGGGCTACCTGGGCGCACTCCCCGAGGCGGAGCGCCTTCGCTGGCTGGACGCGCTGGATCCGGAGAGCGCGGCGAAGCTCGGGAAGGGAGGCGGAGAGCAACGACAGGCGCGCGCCCTGGAGGTGGCGCTGCTCAGCGGGCGCCCGCTGTCGTGGTGGCAGATGAAGGCCCCGGGTGGGGCAGGGCTGCCCCTCCTCGTCTGCGCGGTCGACGCGGCCCAGGACGAGCTGGCCGCGCGGATTCGACGGAGGTTCGAGGCCATGATCGCCGCCGGTCTGCCGGAAGAGGTGCGAGCACTGGCGGGGCGCTGGGGCACCGACGCGCCCGCCTTTCGTACGACCGGGTACGCCGAGTTCATCCCCTGGCTGGACGGGGCCGTGGGCCTCGAGGAAGCCGCCGAGGCCGCGATCGCGGCGACGCGGCGCCTCGCGCGCCGGCAGCGTACGTGGTTCCGCCACCAGCTTCCGCGGGACACGGTGCGGCTGGACGGGACCGTCGCCCCAGCGCGGAACGCCGAGCGCATCGTCGCTGCCTGGCAGAACGCGACCGCGCGGCCGCAGGGCCGGCCCGAAGAAGGCCACAGCGCCTGAGGGCCTTCCTTCCGAAGCGCGGCGCGCCGATCTTCGGGCCGGCGCGGCCGGGGCGCGGCCGCGCGACACGAGACACGGACAACGCATGCGGATAGGCATTACCGGCTACCCCGTCTACGGCGGTTCCGGAGTCGTAGCCACCGAGCTGGGGCTGGATCTGGCCGGGCGTGGGCACGAAGTCCACTTCATCACCTACGCACCGCCTTTCCGCCTGCCCCGCTTCGTCGAAGGCGTGTACTACCACGAGGTCGAGGTGCCGACCTACCCCCTGTTCGAGTACCCGCCGTACTCGCTGGCGCTATCGGTGGCCATGCAGGACGTGACGCTCAAGCACGACCTGGACGTGCTGCACGTGCACTACGCGGTCCCCCACGCGACGTCCGCGCTGCTCGCGAAGCAGATGCTCGGCGAGGCCGCGCCGAAGGTGGTGACGACGCTCCACGGCACCGACATCACCCTGGTGGGCCACGACCCCTCCTATCGCACCATCACGCGCTACTCCATCCAGAGTTCGGACGCGATCACCGCGGTGTCCGACTACCTCCGCCGGGAGACCGTGTCCCGTTTCGACCTGCCCGAGGGCTGCATCGAGGTCATCCCGAACTTCGTGGATCTGGACGTCTACAAGCGCGACGCGCGACCCTGCCACCGCGCGACGTTCGCGCAGTCGGAAGAGGAGCGCCTGATCGTCCACGTGTCGAACTTCCGGCCGGTCAAGCGGGTGGATGACGTGGTGCGCGTGTTCGCCCGCGTCGCCCAGGAGATGCCCGCGCGCCTGCTCCTGGTCGGCGACGGGCCGGACCGCGGGCGAGCGCAGCGGATCGCGGAAGAGGAGGGCATCGACGACCGTGTCGTCTTCCTCGGCAAGCAGCAGTCGGTGGTCGAGATCCTCTCCTGCGCCGACCTGTTTCTGCTGCCGAGTGAATCCGAGGCGTTCGGTCTGGTCGCGCTCGAGGCGATGGCCTGCGGCGTGCCCGTGGTCGCCACCAGGGTCGGCGGTATCGCCGAGGTCGTGCAGGAGCCGGAAACCGGTCGACTGGCCGAGGTCGGCGACATCGAGGCGATGGCGGCTGCGGCGGTCGATCTGATCGGCGACCGGGACCGTTGGGCCGCCGCGAGCGAGGCCGCGCGCGCGGCGGCGGGCCGCTTCAGCGCCGACCAGGTCGTGCCCCGATACGAGGACCTGTACCGGCGCGTCCTGGAAGCATGAGCGTCCTCGACGCCGCCATCCTCGGCCTCGTGCAGGGTCTCTCGGAGTTCCTCCCCATCTCGAGCTCGGGCCACCTCGTGATGGCGCAGTGGCTGCTGGACGTGCCGGCCCCGGGGATCGTGGTGGAGGTCGTGCTGCACATCGCCACGCTGCTGTCGGTGGCGATCGTCTACCGCTCCGCCCTCGGCCGCCTCGCCGCCGGCGCCGTGCGCGGCGACCAAGAGCAGCTGCGCTACCTGGGGCTCCTGGTGCTGGCCTCGGTGCCCGCCGCCATCGTCGGCCTGGGCTTCGAGGACGCCATCGAGTCCGCGTTCGACCGTCCGGCGCTCACCGGCATCCTCTTGCTGGTGACCGGGGCGGTGCTGTGGTCCACGCGCGGCAGGAGCGACGGCACCGCCGACGTCACCGTGGGCCGGGCGGTCGCGATGGGCGTCGCGCAGGCGTTCGCGATCCTCCCGGGGATCTCGCGCAGCGGTACGACGATCGCGACGGGGCTGTGGGCCAAGGTGGACGCCGAGCGCGCGGCCCAGTTCTCGTTTCTCATGTCGCTGCCGGCGGTGGGCGGCGCCGCGCTGCT
This sequence comes from Longimicrobiales bacterium, assembly GCA_035465395.1. GTDB lineage: Bacteria > Gemmatimonadota > Gemmatimonadetes > Longimicrobiales > RSA9 > DATHRK01. The sequence goes on from DATHRK010000019.1 coordinate 50,348, forward strand.
CAAGATGCCCGACATCGGCCGCTCCTTCGCCGGCGCCGATGCGACCCCGCTGGCGGTCGGCTTCGTCTTCTCTCTGGCCGCCGGCGTGGCCGCCATCAAGGGTCTCGTGTGGCTCGTCCGCAAGCGAGCCTTCCATACCTTCGCGCTCTACGTCTGGCCGGTCGGTCTCCTGTTCCTGCTGCTCGTGCGAGGCGGCGGCTGATGGAGGCGGGCGCGACGTGGGCGGGACGCACCGCGCGCGAGTGGGCCGAAGTGCTGGGGGCCCCGGCCGTGCGCGTCGAGCGCGCGGTTCCCTCCACCAACGATGTGGCGCGCGCCTGGGCGGAGGACGGCGGGCCCGCCGGCGCCGTGGTGCTCGCTGAGACGCAGTCGGCCGGCAGGGGCCGGTCCGGGCGCCCCTGGTGGTCGCCGCCCGGCGTGTCGCTCTACGGCTCGTGGATCCTGCGGCCCCCGCGCCCCGCAGGCGGCGCCGATCCGGGTCTGGTGTCGCTGCGCGTCGGCCTGGCGCTCGCGCTGGCCATCGAGGAGGCCTACGGCCTCGTGCCGCGGCTCAAGTGGCCCAACGACCTGCTCGCCGAAGACGGCCGCAAGCTCGCCGGCGTGCTGTGCGAGGCCGCGCTCACGGGCCCGGCTCCGAGCTACGTCATCGCCGGCATCGGCCTCAACGTATGCAGGCCGGCGGGTCCGCCTCCCTCGCTGCGCACGTCCGCAGCGTCGATCGCCGAAGTCCTGGACCGCGATGTCGACCGGGCGGCGATCCTGCAGCCGTTGAGCGCGCGCATGCTCGTGCTCGCGTCGGCCCCCAGCGGTCCGCTGGACGCGGTGGACCTCGCCCGCTGGGGCGAGCGCGACGCTCTGGTCGGCCTGCCGATCCTGATCGATGGCCGTCCCGCAGGCCGTGCCGCGGGCGTGGACGCGACGGGCGGCTTGCTGGTCGAGGACCGGGGTCGCGTCAACCGGGTCTATACGGGGACGGTACGGGTCGCGGAGAACGAGGCGGTCCGGTGGGCCGGAACGAGGGAAGGGAGGTCGTCGTGATCCTCACGGTCGACGTGGGAAACACCGAAATTGCGTGCGGGTTGTTCGACGGCGAGGCGCTGGGCTCGGCGTGGCGCGTGGCCACCCGATCGCACCGCACCGCCGACGAGCTGGCACTGGAACTCGAGGGCCTCTTGCGCCTTCGGGGGACCTCGGCCGGCGACGTCGAGGGGGTCGCCATCGGTTCGGTGGTACCGGGCGTGACGGGGCCGATCGTCGGCGCGTGCAAGCAGCTCTTCGGCGGCGAGCCGATCGTGGTCGAAGCGGACTCGCCGCTGCCCGTGCGCCTCGAGGTCGATGCGCCGGCGACCGTGGGGGCGGATCGCATCGTCAACACGCTCGCGGTGTTCGAGGGCTTCGCCCGAGACGCCGTGGTGGTCGACCTGGGCACCGCGACCACGTTCGACTGCGTCACGGCGGACGGCGCGTTCATCGGCGGCGTCATCGCTCCGGGCGTCCAGACGGCCGCCGACGCGCTGCTGAGCCGGGCCGCCCGCATCGCCCGTTTCGAGGGCGGCGCGCCGGAACGGGTCATCGGCACGAACACCGAGGCCTGCCTGCAGAGCGGCATCTACTGGAGCAACGTGGACGCCATCGACGGCATGGTGGACCGGATCCGCGCCGAGTGGGGCGTGGACGACCTGCTGGTGGTCGCGACCGGGGGGCTCGCGACTGTCTTCGGGCCGGTCTGCAGGACCATTCAGCGCGTCGAACCGTGGCTCACGCTGGACGGCTTGCGGCGGGCGTACGCGCACCTGCGAGGCTGAGCGACGTCGCCCTTCCTCTCGCAGCGGCGACTGCCATCCTGACAGCCGCGCCGCGGCATGGTGTCTGCATTGGTACACGTGCGCGGGGCGCTTGACACGACGTCGGCGCCCTCTACATTGGCCCACGCCTTGTTAGCACTCCCGTTCGTTGAGTGCTAAGGCCACTCGGCCAGATGAATGGACACTCCGAAATCACAGCTCAGGGAGGACCAGGGACCATGGCGACAGTCAGCGCCACCAAGATCACGCCCCTCGCGGACCGGGTCGTGGTCAAGCCGCTCGAAGAGACCGAGGAGATGCGCGGGGGCCTCTACATCCCCGACACCGCCAAGGAAAAGCCGCAGCAGGGCGAGGTGATCGCGGTCGGACCCGGCAAGGTCAACGACAACGGCGACCGGACGCCGATGGAGGTCAAGGCCGGCGACCGCGTGCTGTACGGTAAGTACAGCGGCACCGAGATCACGGTCGACGGCGACCAGGTGTTGATCCTCCGCGAATCGGACGTGCTGGCCATCGTCGGCTAGCCTCCGGGCGCGCGGGACCACAGTGCGAAGCAGGACGAAGACGATTCATCCCACATAGGAGGACGCAGCAATGGCTGCCAAGGAACTCGAATTCAACGTCGAGGCCCGAGCCCGCCTCAAGAAGGGCGTGGACAAGCTGGCGCAGGCGGTCAAGGTGACGCTCGGGCCCAAGGGCCGGAACGTCGTCGTGGACCGCAAGTTCGGCTCCCCCACCGTGACCAAGGACGGCGTCACGGTGGCCAAGGAGATCGAGCTGGAGGACGCCGTCGAGAACATGGGCGCGCAGATGGTGAAGGAGGTCGCCACCAAGACCTCCGACAACGCCGGTGACGGCACGACCACCGCCACCGTGCTCGCTCAGGCGATCTTCCACCAGGGCCTGAAGAACGTGACCGCGGGCACCAACCCAATGGCGATCAAGCGGGGCATCGACAAGGCCGTGGAGAGGGTGGTCGAGGAGCTCAAGGCGATCTCGACCGAGACCCGCGGCAAGAAGGAGATCGCCCAGGTCGGCGCCATCTCGGCGAACAACGACATGGAGATCGGCGAGCTGATCTCCGACGCTATGGAGAAGGTGGGCAAGGACGGCGTGATCACGGTCGAGGAGGCGCGCGGCCTGGAGACCACGCTCGAGACGGTCGAGGGCATGCAGTTCGACCGCGGCTACCTGTCCCCCTACTTCATCACCGACCCGGAGCGCATGGAGGCCGTGCTCGAGGATCCGATGATCCTGGTGCATGACAAGAAGATCGGCGCCATGAAGGACCTCCTGCCGGTGCTCGAGAAGGTCGCTCAGATGGGCAAGCCGCTCCTGATCATCGCCGAGGACGTGGAGGGCGAGGCGCTCGCCACGCTGGTGGTGAACAAGCTGCGCGGCACGCTCAAGGTCTGCGCCGTCAAGGCGCCGGGCTTCGGCGACCGCCGCAAGGCCATGCTCCAGGACATCGCCGTCCTGACGGGCGGCCAGGTGATCAGCGAAGAGGTCGGCTTCAAGCTCGAGAACGCGGTCCTCGATGACCTCGGCGGCGCCAAGCGCGTCGTGATCGACAAGGACAACACGACCATCATCGACGGTGCGGGCGAGGGCGACAAGATCAAGGGCCGGATCGAGGAGATCCGCAACCAGATCGACAAGAGCACGTCGGACTACGACAAAGAGAAGCTCCAGGAGCGTCTCGCGAAGCTCGCCGGTGGTGTGGCCGTCATCCACGTGGGTGCGGCGACCGAGTCGGAGATGAAGGAGAAGAAGGCTCTGGTCGAGGACGCGCTGCACGCGACGCGCGCCGCGGTCGAAGAGGGTATCGTGCCGGGTGGTGGCGTAGCGCTGCTGCGCGCCCAGGCCGCGCTCGAGGGCTTCAAGCTCAAGCGTGAGGACGAGAACATCGGCGTCCAGATCCTGCGCCGTGCGCTCGAGCACCCGATCCGCCAGATCGCCGAGAACGCAGGCGTCGAGGGCAGCATCGTGGTCCAGAAGGTCCGCGAGGGTAAGGGTGCCTTCGGCTACAACGCCCAGGACGACAAGTACGAGGACCTGGTGAAGGCCGGTGTCATCGACCCGACCAAGGTCGTGCGCATCGCGCTCCAGAACGCCTCGTCGATCGCCGGGCTGCTCCTCACCACCGAAGCGGTGGTGGTGGACATTCCGGAGGACGAGCCGGCCGGTGGTGGTGGAATGCCGGGCGGTGGAATGGGCGGGATGTACTAAGCGCCCACGCT
>DATHRK010000020.1:0-21245 GCA_035465395.1 Longimicrobiales bacterium
CATCGCCGCTTCGGCGGCTTGCGAGGACGATGGCGGCGTGAAACACTGCCATCGGCGCCGGGTACCCGGCGCGACCTGGAGGCGTAGCCCTAACTGGTAAGGCACCGCACTCGAAATGCGGCGGGCGCAAGCCCTTGGGGGTTCGAGTCCCTCCGCCTCCGTACACCGTCATGTAGGTACGTCTGCCGGTCGGCAGGTTGGTCCCCGCTCTGACGCTACAGGGCGATTGATGGGACGAATGATGGACGCCGGCCCAAGCAATTCTCGTCCCTCAGGCGTTACGCGGCCTCTCCGGACCCACGGATAACCGGCGGGCCGACCAACGAAGTACGGTGACAAGCGAGTAGACTAGGAATCCAAGTCCGCTGCGATGGCGTGAGTCATGATCCTACCACGTCGCAGATGCCGTCCCGCGGCCTTCTCTTAGCCTTCCTGCGGTACGAATCCAGCCACCCATACCCTGGGGCGGCCAATTGAATCTGGGAGCCGGCGCGCCTACCGGACGCCCGCAGGATTCAACTCGCCGGGATGGGAGGATTGGATACCCTGGGGTCACTTACCGCCGCCCTGGTAATAGGGTGGTAGCTATGGGGTACCAGCCCAGGTGTCCCGCAGTTCACCGGCCGCGCCGGCAGTTGGTAACGATGTGGCGAAGAGCCTTCTGAACCTGGTGGGTCTCTGCCCCCGCTCTTCCCCGCCGCAGTACCACCTGGCGGGGATGTCGCGTGATGGAGCCCCAGGCGACCTGGTATCTGGCGGCTACCAGGTCGCTACCAGGATGGACACCCTGGCGCTGCCCAGTGGCTGTTCGCGGGAGTGCGGAAGGTCCCACACCTGACGAGCCGTTCGATGCAACCGTTGGTAGCCCGTGCGCCGTCGGCATCTGCAAGTTCATCACCCCAAACACTCCATCGCAGCTTCGCCACCCACCTGTTCGAGGGAGGCACAACCTCCTCCTGATCCAGGAGCTGCTCGGTCACAAGAGCGTCCAAACCACCTTGCAGTACACCCACGTCCCGGACTGCGGCGGTTCCGACGTGCGCAGTCCGGCCGACTTCCTGCCGGGACTCGACCCCACCCATGACGTCCCCCGCCAAGATTAGGGAGCCGGCCGCGCGCGAATTCCAGCTACGCGCCCGGCGAACGTCTCAGGCCGGGATTGGGCGACCACGAGGCTTGATCGCGGGGTGACGGGCGGGTAACGTGGAGACGACAGTATCGGATTAGACAGACCCGCGTATAGAAGGCCCCCGCCGCATACAAGAAGTTAGGCTGCGCCCCCCGAATCTGAGCGCGGGAGACAACACTGCACTTCACCAAGCACGTAGTTCTGATGGCCGCAGCTGTTGCCGCAGCGAGCTGCGCTCCGGACCGTCCGACGAGCACCATAGCTTCGCAGGCGAACCGCGACGCACCATCACCACTCGTTGGCACATGGACCCTGCAAGTCGTCGAGTTGACCGATCCCGCCGGTCGGCCGATCGAGGCTCCCCGCGCTGTGGGCACTATCATCTATACGCAGGAAGGGCGCATGGCCACGCAGAGCATGGTGCTCCCGCGGCCCGTCGTTCCGACGGTGCCCGAAGGCCCTGGTGAGGTGACGGCCTGGAGTCCGGAGCAGTTGCGCCAGGTTGTCGAGACATACGACGCATACTTCGGAAGGTACGAGGTCGATGAGGAGAAACACATCGTGACTCACCACGTTGAGGGCGAGTTGCGGCCAAACTATGTCGGGGCCGCGTACGCGCGCCGCTACGAAGTCGACGGCGATCGACTTCTTCTCAGTTCGACGAACCCGGACGAGCGTTGGCGGGTCGTCTGGCAGCGGGTGAAGTAGACGCTTAAATGGAGTGAGTCGGCCATAGCGCCGTACCGTCCGATTAGTCGGGCGACCGAATCCGGATCATCTCTGCCCGCCGCGCAATGCGGCATCAACAGCGAAGCTATGAGCAATGAAGATCGAGCCCCGTGATGGTAGCCCAGCGATCCGCGACGAAGGCAAATGCCTATGGGTCTGGCGTAGGGAAGCTGATGGCGCCTGGCGGCTGGCAACCGCGATCTGGAACAGTGACTCCCCCGAGCCGGCCCTCTGGTCGGGCGGGTGAGCCTCCTAACAAGGAATTGCTGCTGTCAGGGTAGGCCGCCCGGTTCGTCGGGTAACGCCTGCGATTTGTCAGCGGGTGGATCCTGCAGCAGAATTCCGAGACGTTAGGCGGCTCCGAACGTGAGAAACAGGTCCATGAGATTGAACAGTCACTTCATGTTGCTGTCGCTTGCCCTCGTGCTGCCCGGGGAATTGGTGGCACAGGATCGTGCACCCATCATCGACATGCACATGCATGCGTCGAATGTCCAACTTGTACCCGATGGCAAACCGGTCCCCGTTCCTTTGCGCTGTTACCCCGGCCCGTGCGAGGGCGGGCCCGCAGCCGCTGAGACGGAAGAGGAGGTCCTTCGGATGACGCTTGCTGCGATGGACCGGCACAACATCGTTCTCGGGTTCTTGAGCGGTTACGACGGCACGTCTACTTCACTCGCGCCAAATCTCGAGCGCGTGCGCACTTGGGTAGACGCAGCCCCAGGTCGGTTCATTCCGGCCGCTTTTGTGGCACAGCCGGGAACTCCGACCATCGAGGTTCTTCGGAACGAATACGCCGCGGGGCGCTTAGAGGGGCTTGGGGAGATCGCCACACAATACTACGGCTACCGCCCGGACGACTTGGCCCTGGCGCCGTACTTTGCGCTAGCCGCAGAACTCGACATCCCAACGCACATCCATACCGCAGGCATCGGCGCGGCGTTGCCCACGTTTCGGACGACAGCCGGCAACCCGCTATGGCTCGAAGAGGTGCTCGCCCGGCACTCTGATCTAAGGCTCTTTGTAGAGAACTCCGGGTTCCCGTTCACGCAGGAATGGATCGCTCTGGCGTACCAGTATCCGCAGCTCTACGGAGAGGTGTCGACGGCCACCTGGATCGTCAACCGCAGTGCGTTCAATCGACATCTCCGCGCTCTCGTCGAAGCTGGCCTGTCGAAGCGCATCATGTTCGGCTCCGATCAGATGCAGTGGCCGGAGACCATCGCCCTAGCCATCGAAGCGATCGAGACGGCGGACTTCCTCACTGAGGAGCAGAAGCGCGACATCCTCTACAACAACGCGGCGCGCTTTCTTGGCCTCAGCCAGGAGCAGATCGCTGCACATCACAGGAACTGAGTCCGTCCCGAGGTGTGGGCGCGAGCCGCCTAACAGGGAATTGCTGCTGTCGCGATAGGGCAGGTAGGTCCGCGAGTGCTCGGCTTGCACCTCGCACTCCGCGTTCGGCAACTTGGGTGCGCAGCAGAATTCCGACGCACACGACAAACGCTCCCTCACACCAATGTGATCTCCTATCCATTTGTCCGGTAATCACTTATCGCGCTCACTTAACGTCCGCACGCAGAGCTCGCGGACATACTGATATTCACGCTTCTGTACTGCCATGACCTCGGGACTAACCCTATTGAGGCCGTTCATACCAAGCTAGCCGAGGTTGCTGCGGGCGCGCTGCAGGGCTAGTCTTGACTGTTGCTGGGGACTTCATCTCTCACCCGGATTCATCGAGATCATAGGAAGGAGGCCCGTATGCGCGGCTCTACCACCGGCCTGTGCCTCTTGGCCATTCTTGTGGCCGCATGCACGCCAGGGACGCAAGAGATGGGGAGCGAGACTGACGCGAGTATGATTACCGCCGTAAGCACGGCTGAGCTCAGGGCGATAGTTGAAGGAGACGTGGACGCTTTCGCTGCCGTACTGGCCGAGGATGCGGTGTACATGCCGCCAGGTGAGCCGGCGGTGAGCGGGAAGGCGGCCATCCGGTCGTGGTTTGAGAGCTTCCTCGAGGTCGTAAGTGTAGATGGCAGCTACCCCAGCTCCGAGGTGAATATCACCGGCGACTGGGCGATCGAGCGCTACACGGCCGATTTGACCCTGACGCCGGCGGACGGCAGCGAGCCGATGCGGGAAGTCGGTAAAGGGATTCATGTTTATCGGCGGGGGCCGGATGGCTCGTGGAAACTGACCTACGACATCTGGAACTTTGACAGTTCGCCGTCCGAGGCGTCTGACATCCAGTAAAGCGGGATGGCCGTAGAGGGCGGTTCCGACATCCACGGCGATGCTGAGCAACCGTCTTTGGAGCAGAACCGGGTGCCCGTAATCCCACATGCCTGAGGCTGCAGGTGGCAGCTATGTCTCGTCTCGAGCGGCTGGTCAATGATGCGAAGCGCCGCCGAGTCTTCCGGTTTGCGAAGCGTGCGGGTGCGGCAGCAGAATCCCGGGACGTTAGCTGGCGCCGCGGCCGCGTCGATCTCGGACACCTCGGCCGCGCAGCCGAACACGGCGACCAATGCCGCACCTCCGACGCTTCTTAGAGGAGGTCGATGCACAGCAAGACTCCCGATAGACCCCGCTGCGGCAGAACAGCATACGGTTTCTCATCCCTCGTGCGAAGGAGATTTGTCATGAAACTCGCTCTGGCCGCCCTAATCCTGCTGCCACAGATCGCCCTCGCCCAAGACGCCGAGAGCCTGAGGGCACGCATCGAAGCCCATTACAATGCCATACATGCTGGTGACGGGGATGCTGTGTGGGGACACCACCTCGAGGAGTTCACCCTCTTCCCCCAGACCGGACACGTCCTGCGGGAGGCCGGTTTCCGGGAGGCCGCCACACGCATGGGGGCCGAACAAGTCTTTCCATCTCTAAATGTCGAGATGCGACACTTCTCCGCCCAGATTTACGACGATGTGGGTGTCGCCACGTTCTATCTCGATGGATCGGTCGGAGACGAGCGTGGCACGTGGCGTGTTACTGCCGTTTGGGTCTGGCGCGATGGAGCTTGGATGGAGGCCCATCACCACGAGTCGCGTTTGGTCTCCTAGCGAGGTGGCAGTCCGGCGTGCCTACCGGTGGCCTATCCGGATGTTGGAGGCGCTGATAGGGCGAGCTTGCCGTTTCTTGTCGTGTGACGTCGGTGGGTCCGACAAATGTCGACGCTCTGCTTGGTCGCTCCTACGCCTTACGTCCGCCCCTGCGGCACCCTGCCGCAACCGATCCTACGCCCTCGAAATGCGGCGGGCGCAAGCCCTTGGGGGTTCGAGTCCCTCCGCCTCCGTACAGCGTCGTTTAGGCACGTCTGCCGGTCGGCAGGTTGGTTCCCGCTCGGCGCTCGTAGCCCATCGCGCCTCCTCGCGCGTGCCTGTACCAGGCGACCTCGGGCCCAGACGAACTTCCGGCTCATACGGATGCAGCGAACCGGATGGCGGAACCTGGCGACGCGCCCGATCTTAGGCCGGCGCCCCGCGGACGCGACTCTGCGGCCGCGCCGGTCGTTCCCCAATCGATGACGAGGTGGCCTCGATGCCGAGCCCGGTCCAGCGATGACTCTCTTCGAGTATCTCGGCGTCCTCCTGTCGGTGATCATGGGTCTCGGACTGACCCACATCCTGATCGGTTTCAGCAAGACGATCCACCACCGGGATACGTTCAGGATCGACTGGGTCCACCTGCTGTGGGCCCTGAACGTGATCATCTACATCGTCGGCATCTGGTGGGGCCTCTTCTGGTGGAGCGGACTGAGCAGGTGGACGTTCCCGGAGTTTCTCTTCGTCATGAGCTACGCGGTTGTGCTGTTTCTGCTCGCGTCCATCCTCTATCCCTGGAGCCTTTCCCTCGACTTCGACTTCGAGCGCCACTTCGTCCGCAACCGTGTCTGGTTCTTTGGAATTCTGGCGGCGGCCTGGTGCATCGACGTGGCCGAGACGGCCCTGAAGGCGCGCGGTGGCCTGCGCGACCTGCCGCCGGCATACTTCGTCTGGGTCGGCGTCCACATCGTCCTCAGTCTCATCGCGGCACGGACGCCGAGCCGGCGGTTCCACGCCGCCTTCGCGGTCTTCTGGCTGGTTTGGACGCTCGGGTATTTGTCGCTCACCACGCTGGGGCAGATCGCCGCCTGAGGAGGCGGGAGCCGCCCGCCGGGAATCGTGTCGATGATCGCGTTCACCCGACCTGGGTCGGCCGTCCAGCCTGACCCGGTCACTCCAGCAACCCGGGACTCGGAGGCGGACGTGACTCACCCAGAAGAGGCGACGGCTCCGGGAAAGGTCCGGCGGGTTTCGTTCCTCGTCGTCCTCGTGCTCGTGAGCCTGTTCCTGATCCTCGCGCTGGCGGGCACCTTTCCACTGCTTTTCGAGAACTGGCTGCCGACCGAGGCGTGGCTGAGAGCGCGGCCGGATCGCTCCCCCGGGGACCAGGTCCACCGCCTCCATTCCCTCTCGCTCGCGCTCATCGCGTGGGGGATACTGTCCGGCATCCTGCTCCAGTTTCACCGGCCGCGGCGTAAGGTGGGCGCCCTGCTCATGGCCGTGGCGGGAGTCGCAGCGGTGACGTTGGGCGAGATGATCACAGGCACCTTCACGCTCGCCGGGGTGGGACCCTTCCTGGCGATCGTCCTCGTGACCTGGGCGTTGCACCCATCGGCCCGGACCCTCCTCCGACATTCGGGTGTGGACGTCCCGATGCTCGCCCTCGCCCTGCTCGCCGCAGGACCGGCGATCGCCTATGCGGTGGAGGTCGGTGAGGCGGCACGGCTGGCCGGGCCGGATGGAGATGTGGAGCATCTGACCTTCATGGTCACGATCGCCCTCCTGGTCCCACTCTGGGCACTGGTCGGCACCATCGCCAAGCCGGGATGGACGTTCCCCGCGGGCGGCGCGGTCGTGGCGGGCGGCTGCATCGGGCTACAGTCCCTGATATTCCCGGATGCCCTGTCGGGCGTGGAGCCCGCCTGGGCGTCGGCCGTGCTGGCCTGGTGCATCGCCTACATGGTCGCTGCCTGGCTCCGGCGACGAGGGACCCCCAGCACCCACCCGGCTCGTCTTGCTCGCGGGGCCGACCGCGTCCGCCAACCCGAGTCCTCGGGCGACCGCTGAGACATGCAGAGCCGACCGAGTCGATTCGCTCGGCCGGTCGCTGCCGTCCGTGATGGCGTGTGCCCGGAGAGTGCCTTCCCGGCGCCGGAACACCGCAGCCGGGTGGCGGACTTCACGGCGGCGGGGTTCAAGCGGAATATGAGGGCAGGCCTCAGTCGGGCTCGGGCGAGGGTCGTACCGCTTACGGTCGCGCGGGGCGAGGATCGTCGCGCGACCTCCCCCGCGCGACGACCGAGGTCACCGGACGGCCCGCGGCACATGCAGGCAGTACGGCTCAGACTCCAGCGGATCGCCCGTTACCGCGAACGCGCGCGCTCGGCTCCCCCCACACACGGGGCGGAACTCGCACAGCCCGCATTTGCCCTTCAGCAGGGACCTGTCGCGAAGACTCATGAAAAGGCTCGAGTTCCGGTAGACGTCCACGATGTCGTCGCTGCGGATGTTCCCCGCGCTGACCGGTAGGAAGCCCGAGGGGAAAATCTCCCCGACGTGGGAGACGAAGAGGAACCCGTCGCCGTCGTTGACCCCCCTGGCACGGCCGATTCCGTCGCTGGCCGGCGAGGCCGTTCCGGCTCTCGCGGCCGCGCTCGAAGACGCCCTTCGGCTCCGCCGTCGCTCCTCCACGCCTCGCTGCAGGACGACCCGATGGAAGTGCGGAGCGGCGGTCGCCTTGATATCGAAGGGGACAGACCGCCGCATGTCGTAGAGCTCGTTGAAGACCGCCTCGAAGGCCCGCGCTCCCGCCACGTCCTCGGGTTGGGCGCGCCCGACCGGGACCAGGAAGAAGACCTCCCAGAAGACGATGCCCAGCTTCGCGAGCAGGTCCGCCATGAGCCGGAAGTCGCGCACGTTGTGCCGTGCGACGACCGTATTGACCTGCGTGGACAGGCCGATCTCGCGCGCAGTCCGGAGGATGCGCAGCCCGTGATCGAAGGATCCCTCCACCTGCCGGAATTCGTCGTGTACGGCCGCGGTCGGACCGTCCAGGCTGACCGCCAGGCGGGCCAAGCCCGCCTCGTGGAGCTCGCGCATGCGCCGCTCCGTGCAGAGCGGCGTGGTCGCGGGCGTAATCGCCATGCGCAGACCGAGTTCCGCCCCGAATCGCGTCAGCTCCACGATGTCGGGGCGCTTCAACGCATCGCCCCCCGAAAAGACGAAGACGATGGGCCCGAAGCGGCGCAGGTCGGCGAGGAGCCGCTTGGCTTCCTCGGTGGTCAGCTCATCGGGGTGACGGTCTGGCCGGGCCTCCGCACGGCAGTGCTTGCACGCCAGGTCGCACGCCTGCGTGGTCTCCCAAATGGCGATAAAGGGGGACTCGCTGAAATCGGCTCGCATGCATGCATACTATGCCCCAACGCGGATCCTCGGAGTGGGGGAAAGACCCCGTCTTTGTGGGGAAACAGCGGGACTTGCGCGCGGCCACCCGCCCGCTGAACGGCACGGATGTCGACATGGCCCGGCACGTGGCCCGAGGTCTCTGCGCCGCCACAGACGGCGCCGACGGACGAGAGCGATCGATGATAGGTCGCTCCTGCCGTCACGGCGACGGAACCCGTCCGTTGACCGGTGGCCGCTGACGGCCGGCCCCGTAGGCTCGGCGTCACACCCTGGCCGGTCGAATTTCGGAGTGTGGCGGCGGTGGATCCCTCTCCGAAGTCGAATGCCCCGTGGTCAGATAGGACCGTCGTGACCGCAGCCAGCATTCTCATCTTTGCGCTCCGTTCGAGTCCGAGCCGCTGAGGACGCCGCTTCTCCAGGCGGGGTACCACGAATCGCCCGCCCTCCCTTCCGGCGGGCTCCATGCGGAGGCGCTGTGCCTTCGGCCCCGTTAGTCTTTCTGCTTCTTCGTGGGGGGCTGAGGGGCACACAGTCTGTTAGGTAGCGGGGAATGTATTACACCACGGTCACGATTCACGTATTCGCGGCGCTCCTCTGGCTCGGCGGGATGTTTTTCCTCGCGGTCGTGGGAGCGCCGGTGCTGCGGCGTATCGAAGACGCGCGGCTCCGCCGCGACCTTTTCAAGCAACTCGGCGTCCAGTTTCGCAACGTGGGTTGGATCACGATCGGGGTGCTGCTCGTCACCGGCTTGCTGAACATGCACTTCCGGGGTGTGCTCTCGTGGCCGCTGCTGTCAGAGCCTGCCTTCTGGGCGACTCGCTACGGGACTGCGCTCGGCTGGAAGCTGGGGGCGGTGGCGGTGATGCTGGGAATTCAGGCAGTCCACGACTTCTGGTTGGGCCCCGCCTCGTCGCGTGCGGAGCCGGGCACACCGGGAGCGATCGTGCTGCGGCGTCGGGCCGCGCTGTTGGCCCGCCTGAACGCGCTGGTGGGCGTGGTACTTGTGATCGCCGCGGTTCGCTTGGCGCGGGGCGGCTGAGGCTCGCGCAGCCGGCCGCGGTTGCGCCGCCGGTCGCCGGGTGGCTAGCTCGGCGTGAGGTCGTGGACCTCGACGACGCGCGTGTGGGGAATCTCGGCCTCGTCGTTGACGGCCCGCACGGTCTCTGCGTCGGGCGCGTCGAACATGGCGTGGAGCGATCGTCTCCCGGTACGTACATGGACCGAAGATGACGCACCGACCGGCCCTCTTCGCCGTGGGGAGACCTATCTGAGGCCCGACCTCGTGCCCTGGCGACGCGAGACGGGAGCCCGCTAGTGCCCGCCTATCTCCGACCCTGCCACCCAGCGCACCGCGTTGCGCAGCATGCGGGCGTTCTGGGCGTTGTGGTGTCCCTCGTCGATGAGCACGCGCGGTCCCGTGCCGGGCGCCCAGCTCGGCCGTTCGATCACGGGCCGGAATGCGGTGTCCGGCACGGGCTGCTGCGCGGCCAGGGCGTCTGCCGTGGTGCTCGCCAGCAATGCGAGGGCGCCCGAGAGGAGCGGGACCTCGAGGCAGCGAGTCACCGCCGAGCTAGCTCGGCGTGAGGTCGTGTGCCTCTACGACGCGCGTGTAGGGAATCTCGGCCTCATCGTTGACCGCCCGCACGGTGTCCGCGTCCGAGGCGTCGAACAGGCACATGCAGCGGTCGTCGCCCGGCACGTACATGGAGCGGATGTAACGAACCGGCCGGCCCTCCTCGGTGAACCGCTTGCTGGTCTCGATCGCGGCCTTCTGCGCACCGGCGAGCTGATCCATCGTGATTCCCGGGAGATCCCGGTCTGCCACGTACACGGGCATGGCCCCTCCTTTCGGCGTGGCGTCCGCCGGTCGCTCCGGCGAAACGGATGTTTAGTCTGAGCGTGGTAGATCCGGCCTGTCAAACGCGGACGCTCGCCACGCCGTCGAAGTGCCTTCCGCGCGCCCGCGGCTGATCACGGCGCGCGGATCGCTCCGCCGGGCTTTGCTCCCGTCAGCTCTCCGTCCGCAACCACCGGAACTCCGTTCACGATCACGAACGGGATTCCCCGCGAAGGCTGGAGGTCCCCGTAGGTGGCACGGTCGAGGACGAGGTCGGGGTCGAAAATCGTGATGTCGGCGTCGGCCCCGACCGCGATCCGGCCCTTCCGGGCCATGGCCGGGATCCGGGTCTCCAGGCGCCGGGCCGGGCGGATGGTGAACTTGGCCAGGGCCTCCATCAGACCCAGCGCTCCTTCCTCGCGAACGTAGCGCCCGAGGACCCTCGCGAACGTCCCCGCGCTCCTGGGATGGCCCACGCCGTCCGTAATGAAGCCGTCGCTGGCGATCATCGTGAGGGGGCTCGTCACCGCCGCGCGTGTTTGCGCCTCGCTTCTGCCGTGAACCACGACGTAGCCTCCGCGCTCGCGGTAGCGGGCGAAGCCGTCGCGGTCCAGCCGCTCCCCCGTCTCGAGCCACTGGAAGTCGTGGAACCGCTCGTCCGGCCAGGTCTCCCAATCGTCGAACAAGGCCGACTCGATGGCGGTCATCGAGGCGCCGTACGGGTACGCCTCCGTGGTGACGTCCTGCCCGGCCTCGCGGGCGGCCCCGATCGCCGCCAGAAAGGCGGCCAGCTCGTCGCCACCGCTCGAGTTCACGTGGACGATGTGGAGGGACGCGTCTGCTTCGCGGGCGATGGCGACCGTGGAGTCGAGGCCGACGACGCCGCCCCGCATGTGCACGAACGCCGTCGCTCCGGACTCGGCCGCGAGCCGGAACAGGGGGAGCAGCTCACCCCAGTCCGCGCCTGGAGTGTACGCCGTGCCGAAGCCCGCCCCGACGGCCCCGGCCTCGAGCCCGGCTCTCAGCCGCCGCTCGATCTCCGCGCGCTGTGCGGTGTCGGCGGTGGCCGAGCCGCCGACCCCAGCCGGGAGGCTCTCTCCCGGATCGTCCAGGACCTCCATCCGAATCGGGATGTGGCCTACGCTGACGCCGTAGTGCAGCCGCTGTCCGCCCTCGCGCTCTGCGTAGAATGTTTCGACATCGGCGACGCCCACCTCCAACTCCAACGCCGACGTCACGCCATCCCGGACCGCGAATCGGTACGCCTCATCGCTGCGGCCGTGCTGGTGCAGGTCGATGAAGCCCGGGGCGACGACCAGACCCTCGGCAGCGATGACCCGCTCGCCTTCGAGCGGTGTCTCGCTGAGCGCCGCAATGGTGGCTCCCCGGATCCCCACGTCGCGCACGGCATCCAGGCCGGACGCGGGATCCATCACGCGGCCTCCCCGGATGACCAGATCGAAGATCCGCACGGAGGCGTCGCCGCGACCGGCGTGCGCGCACGATGCGGGGATGAGGAGGGTAAGGAGGGCGACGAGAGGCGGGGCCAGCGTTCTGGTATCTCGCATCGTGGACCACCCAGGGTGAAAGACCTCGACCGCGGCGGGCGTCGGACGGAGAAGCTAACCGGACGGCACCGGCTGGGCGCAAGCTTACGGCGCGGTCGCGGAGGCGCGCGCCAGCCACAGCCGAGCGCACCGCGACCCCCGGGCCCGTTCCCCCGGTCCGGTCGATCGTCCGCCTAGGGGCGCGCCTCCATCCGGTCCCGCGCCAGAGCCCTGGTGTACGCGATGGCGTCGGCGATCTCTTCGTCGGTCAGGATGGCCGGAGCATGGCCCGACCCCCAGGGCATGTCGATCGAGCCGCCGTCTCGGTCCACGCCCTCGCGAAGCAGGCGTTCGAACTGACCATCGTCGTAGGCGAGCGCGCCCTGGATGTCGCCCGCCGGCTCACCCACACCGTCCATCGCCGCGCCGTGGCAGGACGTGCAGATGACCTGCACGACCATGCGGCCACGCGCATACTCCTCGCCCAGGTCCGGGACCGTGTTCTCGGCGAAATAGGCAACCTCCTCCGCCGAGTTGTGGTAGTCGCGAACCTCGCCGCTTTCCGTGGTGAGCCAGTAGTCGTCAGGCAGGCGCGTGGTCACGGCTTCCTCGAAACCGGGGGGCGGTAGCGGGGTCGGCTCGCCGGTCGGCTCGACCGTGCGCAGGTGGGCGATCAGCGCGTCCATGTCCCGCCCGATCAGGAACTGGCTCTGCTTGGAAGGCATGAGGTAGATCTCGCGGTCCGGATGCACGCCCTCGCGCAGCAGCCGCTCGAGCTCTTCATCGCTCATGTCCGGCATGGTGAGGGAAATGTTCGTGGCCCACAGTCCGTCGACGAGGGGGATCATGGCGCCGAAATCGATCCCGCTGTAATCCTCACCATGGCAGCCGTTGCAGCCGAGCAAGTTGGCCAGGCGCTCGCCGTGTGCCGCCCTGTCCGCCTCGGTCGAATAGTTCGCACCGTCGAAGCCCGGCGCCGCGGGAGTCTCGACGGCCGTCCCCTCTGGGCCCTCGGCGATGGAGGGGGCGCAGGCCCACAGGCCGGTACTCACCAGCAGGAAGGCGAGAGTCCGCATGCTGCTCCTGGGCTTCTTGGATCACGCGGCGCAAGACGCCGTTCGACGGGCTGACCGCCTGGAGAATTCGGGCGGCGAAGCTAGCGGGCAGCCCCCCATCGGGCGCAAGGTCGCTCGGGTTCGCCAAGGGTGGACGAGCCCTCCCGACCCGCATCGCTCGAGGAGCCGAGCGGACGTGTTCAACGCGCCGGGGGCTACCGGTGTTCAAAAGGCGAGGCAGGCGATCTCCAGGGAGGTGTCCATGCAACGGTTGTTGTTGGTGATTGCGGTCCTGCTCGCCGCTTGCGGCGAGGCGGAATCCGGTGCTCGCTCCGCGACTGCGGGCGACGCGTCGGTCGAGCTGAACGGCGTGGCCGCCCGCCAGGCCCCCGACCCCGAGGTCCTCATGCAGGCCGACCGCGACTTCGCCGCCGCGGTCGCGGAGGGTGGATCGGAAGCCTGGGCCGACTGGTTCGCCGGGGACGGCGCAATGATCCAGCCGGGGATCGGCGAGATCACCGGACGGGAGGCCATCCTCGCCCGCATGGGGAGCCTGGACGCGCCGGGCGTGAGCCTGCGCTGGGAGCCGGTCCGCGCCGAGATCGCCGCCTCGGGGGAACTCGGCTGGACCACCGGCACCTACGTGAGCGAAGGTCCCGGCCCCGATGGCGAGGTGGCTCGGGGCGAGGGTCGGTACGTGACGATCTGGCGCCGGGCGGCCGACGGCACGTGGAAGGTGGCGATGGACCTGGGCAATCCGACGACCCCGGCCGCTGAAGCGGCGGCCGACCCGGAGGACGGTGAGACCGACGGACCCGCGTAGGCGTCATCGAGAAGCCCCTGGCGGGAGCTCCTGACCGGCTTCGTTCCTGCATCGTCCGCCCTCGACCCTGTCTACCGGAGGCGAGATGCGGGAGATGGTCGGCAGACCGTGGCGGCGCTGGCGTGCCCGCCGCGTCCGTCGGAGGACAGGCTCGGCACTGGCCCAACGTGGCGAGATCGGGCGGGCGGTGGCGGGAGCGCTGGATGCGTTTTCCCGGCCGGACTCCAGCCGGTGGTTCGAGCGCATCGAGGCCCGTCGTCGGGAGCTGGCGTCCCGCGAGGACGCTATCCCGCGTTGGGGGAGGCCCTGGTTGCCCGACCGGACGGCCCTGGTACCGGAGGGAGCCGAGATCGCCTCGGAGCCGCTGCCGGTCGCTCGTCTGGTCCAGGCCAGCAAAGGCCCGCCCTGGTGTCGCGTGCTCTACGAGCTCGTGCGACGACTGGCCCCGCGCCACGTCGTGGAGCTGGGGACGAACCTGGGCATCTCCGGTTGCTATCTCGCCGCCGCTCTGAAGGATTCCGGAGGCGGGCGGCTAACCACTCTGGAGGGATCGCCGCACAAGGCGGAGATCGCCTCGAAGAGTCTGGAGGTACTCGGCCTGCGAGACGGCGTGGAGATCGTCGTGGGCGATTTCGCGGATACGGTCGACGGGGTAGTCGACCGTCTGGGCGCCGACATCGGTGTGGCCTTCATCGACGGCTTCCACCAGCGCGAGGCGACGCTCGCGTTCCACGAGACGTTCGTAGAGGCCGCGGGGCGGGCGGTGCTGGTGTACGATGACATCCGGTGGTCGTCGGGTATGCTGGAGGCGTGGCGGGCCATTCGCGCCGACGCGCGTGTGAATCTCAGCGTCGACGCGCACGTCCTCGGGCTCACGCACGTGGGCTACGACGCGAGCCCCTTGCACCTGGAGTGGCCTCCCCCCGGCTGATCGCCGCGCCCGCCAGCGGCTTCACACGACGACCCAACCCCCGCCGCCGGTCGCCAGCACCACCAGCGCCGCGGCGGCGTACAGGAGGTCGTAGTACCAGCCGCCGTTGTCCTCCCCGAAGAAGCCGGACTTCCACACGAAGGCCTTCTTGTAGATGGCCCCCAGCATGACGAGGATCATCACGGTGGCGCCGGCCCGGGCGATGGCCCCGAGGGCGACCGAGAGTCCGGCCATCACCTCCAACGCCCCCAGCCCGAAGGCGACGCCCGCCGGGAAGCCGATGCTCTCCCCGCGCTTCGCCGGCTCACGGACGTGGGACATCCCGCTGGAGAGGAACACCAGGGACAGCACGACCCGCAGAAGCAACAGCGCGAAGTTTTCCAGCGTCAAGGGATCCATCGACCCTCCCCGGGCTGCGGGTTGTCAGGCGCTTTCCGAACCCCCGCCGACGTCCATGATCAGATACGTGAAAACGCCGACCGCACACAGCGCGCCGTCCTGCCGGACGTCGACCGACGCGACGGCCACCGTGCGACCGCGCTTCACCGGCGTCGCCATGGCCTCGACCGCGCCCCGGTCGCCGAGCACGGGCCGGAGGAAGTTCATCTTGAACTCGATGCTCGTCATCGACTGTCCGTCGCCGAGCTCTGGCAGGAGGAGGTAGACCGCGGCGGTGTCGGCCAGAGCCGCGATCGCTCCGCCATGGAGCACGCGCTCCACCTGCAGCATCCCGTGGGCGGCGGGCATCGCCACGCCGGCGCGCTTCGCGCTCCGCTCCAGGAAGTCGAACCCGAACGTGTCGGCGGCGGGCATCGACCGGAGGCGGTCGAGCGCCCACTCGGGGGATCGGTCCAAGGGCTTCCGGTCAGGTCTCGATGCGAACGACGACGACGCGGGCGCCCGCGGCGCGGGGCTCGGTGTGGATACGAACCTCCGGCGGGGACGGGGCCGCGCGCAACCGGGGGCCCGGAAGCGGGCCGGAGAGCAGTTCCTCGCGGGAGGCGCGCGTCGTGCGGGCGGAGTGCCCGGCGGTGGCCGTTGCCGGAGCGTCCGGGACGGGCATGGCCGGGTCGACGGACGAGGCGGAGGCGATCAGCGCGGTGCGGTCGACGACCGGGACGGAGGCGACCACCTCGGCGCGGACCACGGCCGCGTCCGCCGCGCGCGTCTGTGCCGCGAGGCCGCCGGGAACGAGGGCGAGCACCCAGGCGACGGCCCACCTCGCCCGCCATGGGCACGGGGAGATGCGCCTTCCGGGGGCCCGCTCCGGGGAGAGCTGGGCGCGCAACGGGAACCTCGAGACCGCGGATCCTGCGCCAGACCGTCGTCCTGAAAGCTGACACCGGATGGCGCGGCGGCGCCAGGCTTTGGCCCGCTCGGAGCATCGCCCGGGGCCTCCGGCTTGCGTAGACTGACCGCATGAGCCTGCCTCGCATCGTCATCGACCACCCCCCCTGGCTGGAAGGGACGGTCGACTGGGACCTGCGCCTGCCGCCCGGCGCGCCCCGCATGCGCTGGGTGATCGGCCTCGTGCGCGAGCAGGTCCGGCGCGGGACCGGAGGACCCTTCGCCGCGGCCATCTTCGAGTACGACTCCGGGCGCCTCGTGGGGGTCGGGCTGAACCGCGTGGTGCCGATGAACAACTGCTGCCTGCACGCCGAGGTCATGGCGATCATGACCGCGCAGGCGCGGCTGGAGAGCTACTCCCTGGGGCTGGACGGCATGCCGGCCCACGAGCTCGTCACGTCCTGCGACCCGTGCGCGATGTGCGTGGGCGCCGCGTTCTGGAGCGGCGTCGAGCGCGTCGTGGCCGGCGCCGACCGCGACGATGCGATGGCCCTGGGCTTCGACGAGGGGCCCGTCTTTCCGGAGACGTACGCGTACCTCGCAGAGCGCGGCGTCGAGGTGGAGCGCGGCGTGTGCCGGGAGGAGGCGGCCGAGGCGCTGGCCAGCTACCTGCAGCGCGGCGGGGAGATCTACAACGGCTGACGCCGAGCCCCGACAACGCCATGGACCCGACCCTCCCAGACGAACTCCTGACCCGCGCCTTCGTCGGCCTCGACGCGGCCGACGCGCGTTTCGCGGAGCGTTTCCCCGGCGATCCAGAGCGCCGCCAGCCCGTCCACACGGTCTATGGGGGCGGCCACCTCTTCCGCGCCGCAACGGCGGAGCGGCTGGGCGAGCTGGCGCTGCGAGCGCTGGTTGAGTTCGCGCCTGACCCGGCGGACCTGATGGCAGCGACGGGCATGGCCGACGATCCGCCGGGGCTCGCCGAGGCGGTACACGCCCGCGTCCTCGGCAAGCTCGAGGAGGAGCCGGTCGAGGACTTCCGCATCGACTTCGAGGACGGCTACGGCCACCGCTCCGACGAGGAGGAGGACGGGCATGTGCTCGCGGCCGCGTCCGAGGTCGCCGCCGGGCTGGGCGAGGGCACGCTCCCGCCCTTCCTGGGACTGCGCGTCAAGCCGCTCACCCCTGAGCTGCGCGCGCGCTCGGCCCGGACCCTCGACCTCTTCGTGACCTCCCTCGTGGAGAAAACCGGGGGCACGCTGCCCTCGAACTGGGTGTTCACGCTGCCGAAGATCACCGACCCGGCCCAGCCCGCCGCGTTCGCCGGGCTGCTCGACCGGCTCGAGCGCGAGCTGGGGCTCGACGCGGGCCTGCTGCGTTTCGAGCTGATGGTGGAGACCCCGCAGTCGATCGTCGACGCCGAGGGCCGGGTGGCGCTGCCGGCCCTCGTCGCGGCCGGCGAGGGGCGGGTGACCGCCGCCCACTTCGGCACCTACGACTACACCGCGCTGCTGAACATCACCGCAGCGCACCAGCGCATGCGGCATCCGGCGTGCGACTTCGCGCGGGACGTGATGAAGGTCGCGCTCGCCGGCACCGGCATCTGGATTTCCGATGGCTCCACGGCGGTCCTGCCCGTGGCCCCGCATCGTGCAGACGACGGCGAGGCCCTGAGCGCGGAGCAGATCGCCGAGAACCGCGAGGCCGTGCACGGGGCGTGGCGCCTGCACTACGAGGACGTGACCGACTCCCTGGTGCGCGGCCTGTATCAGGGCTGGGACCTGCACCCCGCGCAGCTTGTCACGCGCTACGCGGCCGTGTACGCGTTCTTCCTTGGCGCGCTCGACGCCGCCGCCGATCGGCTCACGAACTTCCTGGAGCGCGCCGCGCAGGCGACCCTGCTGGGGAACGTGTTCGACGACGCCGCGACGGGTCAGGGCCTGCTGACCTTCTTCCTGCGTGCGGTCAACAGCCGGGCGATCGGCGAGGACGACGCGGTGGCGCGGACCGGCCTCAGCCGCGACGAGCTGGCGACGCGGTCGTTCGTGGCGATCCTGGAGGGTCGGAAGGACTGAGGAGTTCGCGCGCTCGGGATGGCCTCCGCGGCGTACGGCCTGACCGACTAGCGCTCGCCCTCCGCCCAGGCGCCCAGCACCGCCCGTTCCGCGGGGGTGATGTGCGTGGCGTTGCCCGGGGGCATCGTCTCGGTCGCGACCGCGCGCTCGCGGATCCGGTCGGCCAGCGCTCGGATCTGCTCGTCGGTGTCGAACGCCACGCCCGCGGGCGGCGTGCCGAACTCGCGGATCGCCGGCGCGGCGGAATGGCACGGCGTGCAGCGCTGCCGCACCACCGCGCGGGCGTCCTCGAAGGACGCGGGCCCGTCCGCTGCGGCCCCCGGCCCCCCGACGGGCGCGGGCCGCCCCCCGAGCGCGGCCGTGGCGGTGAGCGCGTAGAGCGCCCCCAGGGTGCCTACCACGGACAGCCCCAGCGCCCCCAGCCACCGCGCGCGCGGCTGGTGGAAGCGCACGTTCAAGGAATGGCGTACCGCGGCTCCGCCGAGCACCAGCACGGCCGCCACCAGCCAGTTCCGCGGGTGGCCGTAAAGGCTCGGGAAGTGGCTGCTCAGCATCAGGATCACGACCGGGAAGGTCATGTAGTTGTTGTGCACCGAGCGCTTCTTGGCCGCCAACGACAGCCGCGGGTCCGGCTGCCCTCCCCGCTCCACCGACCGCACGAGCGAGCGCTGCGCCGGCATGATGGAGGTCGCCACGTTGGCCGCCATCAGCGTGCCCATCACCGCGCCCAGGTGGAGGAACGCGGCGCGGCCGTTGAAGACCAGCGTCAGCGCCACCCCCACCGCCGCGACCAGCACGAACGACAACGCCGATGCCGCGGCGGGCGTGTTGCCCAGCGGGGAGCGCCACAGGGCCTCGTAGGCCAGCCAGCAGCCGATGAGGATGGCGGCGCTGGTGGCGACCGCCGCGCCGTGGGTCATGGTCGCGCCGGGGCCCAGCAGCATCGCCCGGCCGCCCATCCAGTAGACCAGCACGAGCAGCGCAGCGCCGCTGAGCCAGGTGGTGTACGCCTGCCACTTGAACCAGTGCAGGGGCTTGGGCAACGCGTCGAGCCGTAGCCGCTTCTCCACGTAGTAGAAGCCGCCGCTGTGGAGCAGCCAGGCGTCGCCCTGGACGTTCTCGGGGTCGTCGGAGGGCCGTAGCGAGCGGTCCAGCCAGTTGTAGAGCAGGGAGTTGCCGATCCACATGATCGCGGCGATCACGTGGATCCAGCGGAGCGCGACGTCGATCAGCTCGCGCACGACTCAGGCGCGGCCCATCAGCTGCCCCGGTAGGTGCTGTACCCGAACGGGCTCAGCAGCAGGGGCACGTGGTGGTGCCGCGTCGGGTCGCCGACCTGGAAGACGATCGTCGCGAACGGATAGAACGACTCGACCCCGGCCGCTGCGAAGTACGCGCCGGTGTCGAAGGTGAGCCGGTAGGTGCCACGGGCGAGCGCCGCACCCGCGGGCAACAGCTCCGTCACGCGTCCGTCGGCGTCGGTGGAGGCGACGCGCAGCACGGTGCCGGCGGCTTCGGGATCCGGACGGCCGCCGGGCTCCGTCGGGTCCGGGCGCCCGATCGGAGGGCGCGCGGGATCGTCCAGCCGTTCGAGCTGCACCGCCACGCCCTCGGCAGGCAGCCCGGTCGCCGTGTCCAGGACGTGTGTGCTGATGCCGGCCATCTCAGGCGCTCCCTCCGGCCGCGTCCACCAGGCGCGCCAGTCGGAGGCGCGTGATCTCGGCCTGCTGCGCCGCGGCGACGCGCAGCTCGGTCGTCGGCTCGTTCGACATGCGCTCCGTCAGCGCCGAGAGCATGTCGCTGGCGCTGCGTCCCGCCGCGCGGATCAGGAAGACGTGGCCGAAGCGCTCCTCGTAGCGCCGGTTGCCCTCCGACAGCGCGGCCATCGTCTCCTCCGGCGCGTCGGCGGCGCCCGCTTGCTCCGCCCGCGACCACGCGGCCGCCTGGCCCGCGCCGGCCTCCCGCTCGCCGATCCGCGGGTGCGAGGCGAACGCCTCGAGCCAGTCCTCCGGCCCGAGGGCCCACCAGACCTCGTCCGAAGCCGCGATCAGCGCCTCCAGGTCGGCGAACGGCCGGCGCTCGACGAGGGCACGCGCCCACGCGCGGGAGCCGCAGCAGTCCAGCAGCTCCGCCAGCGCGTCCTCGGCGGAGGCCTCGTTCAGCGCGCGGAGCGCCGCGGGTGGCCCGGTCATGAGCCCGCGGCGACCGGCGCGAACGCCCGGAAACGCGCCACGCCCCCATCGGGATGGATGTTCAGTCGCAGGTGCGTGGCCGCGGGGCCCGCCGCGGCATCGAACACGTGGCGGGTGTGCGGCTGGAGCGGGGTGCGCGGCAGGATCTGCTGCCACGCGGCGCCCGCGGCCGGCACCCACTCGTCGGCCACGAACGCGTCCACCGAGCACGCGCCGGGCGCGTTGCCCTTGAAGTGGTCGGTGTCGATCTCCAGGCGCCGGATCTCGCCGCGCCGTCCGAGCCGCACCACCGCCCAGTCGTGCCCGGTCCCGCGCCGCCGTCGCGTCTCCCAGCCATCGCCCATGTGGGTCGAGCGCCCGGGCTGGAGCATGTTGTTGCTGTTGCCGAAGAAGTCGTCGCTGCTGGCGACCGCGATGCCGCCGTGCTCCAGCGCGGCCAGATCGACCTCCCCGCCCCGGGCCTCGAGCGCGGACCAGTCGGGGACCACGACCCCGTGCACCCGCAGCCGCGCGACCCCGCCGTCGGGGAAGATGTTCAGTCGCAGGTGGGTGATGCGCTCGACGGGGGCTGCGGGGAAGACGTTCCGGCTGTGCCCTTCCAGCTCGGTCCGCGGCAGCAGCTCGCGCCACGCGGCGTCGGCCCCGATGCCCAGCGGGTCGGGATGCCCGTCCACCCTCGCCCCCTCGATCGAGCAGGCCTGCGGGTAGTTGCCGCGGAAGTGCGTCGTGTCGACGACGAATCCGCGAACCGCGCCGGGGAGCCCCAGGCGCAGGATGCACCAGTCGTACCCCTCGTCGCGCCGGCGCCGGGTTTCCCAGCCGTCCATCCACTTGCCGCGCTCGGTGTAGGCTCCCTCGCGCCATTCCGGATCGCCGGCGCGGATGAGGTTCTCCTTGGGGGCGAAGAATTCGTCGTTGGCTAGCAGCGCCGCGCCCCCTAGACGCTCCGCGACCAGGTCCGGGAGGGCTTCGAATTCCGTGTGGCCTTGGGCGGCTCCTGGCATGGATCAGGTCCGGGTGAGCAGGCGGCCGGCGGGCGGGCCCTGAACGTCGCCGTCGAGGTAGATCGCGCGGCCCCGCAGGAAGGTCGCGACGACCCGCCCCCGCAGTCGGGCGCCCGCGTACGGCGTGACCGGGTGCTTCTGGAGCAGGGTCTCGGGATCGACGGGAGTATCGTCCCCGGGCCGG
>DATHRK010000021.1:0-20367 GCA_035465395.1 Longimicrobiales bacterium
AACCGAGCAGGCCTCGCTGGAGGAGTTTCTGGCCGACGAGATCACCCGGATGTACGACGAGGTCGCCGAGCATCCCGAGGGGGAGTTTCACTTCTTCCACGGCCGCGAGGGCGCCGAGCTATTCGGCTACGACCGTGCCGCGCTGGACCGCGCCCCCGAAGGTTCGGTCGCGTCCTTCGCGGGAGTGGGCAACCCGCACCTGCGCGCGGACATACAGCCGGGCGAGACGGTGCTCGATCTGGGCAGCGGAGCCGGTCTCGACGCCGTGCTCGCGGCCGAGAAAGCGGGGCCCGACGGGAAGGTGGTCGGGGTCGACCTGAATCCCACCATGTGCCGCCGGGCGAAGGCCAACCTCGCGCAGGCGGGCGTCTCGATCGAGTGTCACGAGGGCCGCATGGAGGACATTCCGCTCGCGGACGAGTCCGTGGACGTGATCCTCTCCAACGGCGTGATCAATCTCTCCTTCCGGAAGCGCAAGGTGATCGAGGAGATGTTCCGGGTGCTAAGGCCCGGCGGGCGCATCTCCATCACCGACATCGTCAGCGCAAAGCAACTTTCCCAGAACATCGTCAACGATCCCAAGCTCTGGGCGTCGTGAATCGGAGGTGCTCTCCTGGAAGGAGAGATGTTTCGGCTCCTGGAGGAGTCGGGGTTCACGAAGGTGAAGAGCGCCGTCGTGCCGAACTTCCGCTTCCGCAAGCAGTCCACGCAGAACTCGGCGGAGGCCTACGGGGTGAAGTCGGTGATGATGACCGCGCTCAAGCCCGAGGACTGACCCAATCGACCATCCTGCGGCCGGCCGACCGACCTGACGCACGTGCCGATGGGACTCGACAGGATCGACCGCGAGATCGCCGGCTTCATGCGGCGGATCGGCGAGCCCGCGCTGCGGATCTCGCTGGCGGTCGTTTTCATCTGGTTCGGGCTGCTGAAGCCGCTGGGCTTCTCTCCGGCGGCCGACCTCGTCCGCCAGACGGTGACGTGGATGCCGTTCCTGACCCCGGACGGCTGGCTCGACGTGATCGGCTGGTGGGAGGTGGCGATCGGCATGACGTTCCTCTTCCGGCGCACGATCCGCATCGCGATAGCCCTGATGGCCATGCAGATGGTGGGGACGTTCTTGCCGCTCGTGATGCTCCCCGAGGTGACGTTCCAGCCCGGCCGGGCGCCCTGGGCGCTGACGATCGAGGGGCAGTACATCATCAAGAACATCCTGATCATCTCGGCGGCGCTGGTGATCGGGGGGACGGTGCGCCGTGGTGCGGCGGGTGATGGTCCGCGGCCGGCCACCGCCGGCGAGGAGGCCGGGCCCGCTCCGTGAGCCTGCCGACGCTGGCCGCGCCGGCGGTCGTGCTTCGTCCCGTGACGGACGACGACGTGGACGCCGTCTTCGCGCTCTTCGGCGACGCCGATCGCCTGCGTTTCTGGGGGCACGCGCCACTCGCATCCCGGGCCGAGGCCGAGGTCTACGTCGAGGGCATCCGGCAGGGAGCCACTACCGGAACGCTGCTGCAGTGGGCCGTGTGCGCGAGTGGCGACGGTCCGGTGGACGAAGAGGCGCCGCTTCCGGTCCAACCCAGGCACGGCGGCGAGGCGGCCGGCGCCCGGCCGCTCCTGGGGACCTGCACGCTGGCCGGCATCGACCGCTCGCATCGGCGCGCCGAATTGGGCGTGGCGCTCCTTCCGGAGGCGATGGGGCGCGGGCTCGCGACGGCGGCGGCACGTACGGCGATCGCCTACGCATTCGAGGAGCTCGGCCTGCATCGCATCACCGCCGATGCGGACCCGCGCAACGCCCCCGCACTCGCCCTTCTGGAGCGGCTCGGCTTCCGCCGCGAGGGCGTGCTCCGCGAGCACTACCGCCACGGCGAGGAGTGGCAGGACGGGGTGCTGTTCGGGCTGCTGCGGACCGAGGCCGCCCCGTGAGCTGCACGGCCCAGGCCCCGTGAGCCGCCCGCGCGTCGACCGCGTCCTCGAGACCGCTCTCTACGTGGAGGACCTGGAGCGCTCCGCCGCGTTCTACGAGCGCGTCCTGGGCCTGCGCGTGATGTCGCGGGCCAGCCGGCTGGTGTCGGTCGACGCCGGCCACGGCAGCGTACTGCTGCTGTTCCTTCGCGGCGGCAGCACCGAGGGGACGACGTTTCCGGGCGGCTGGATCCCGCCGCACGACGCGACGGGGCACGGGCACGTGGCGTTCGCGATCGGCGCGGCGACCCTCGACGAATGGCGCGCGCACCTCGCCGAGGCGGGCGTCGCGATCGAGAGCGAGGTGACCTGGGGCCGCGGCGGGACGAGCCTGTACTTCCGCGACCCCGATGGCCACTCCATCGAGCTGGCCACACCCGGCGTCTGGGAGGTCTACTGAGGTCGCGCCCCGCTATGACCCCTGCGGCGCGTACACGACCACCTCGATTTCGACGATCCCCCGATCCGGGAGCAGCGCGGTCGTGCCCACGCCCGTCCACGCGGAATGAGGCTCGGGGACGAACTCGCCCTTGACGTCGGCGATCACCTCGAACTGCTCCACCTTGGGGATCCCGATCAGTTCGTGGTCGAAGACGTGGAAGGTGCGCATGTGCGCGATGCCGTCGAAGCCCGCCCCGGCAGCCTCCAGGGTTCTGCCGATGACCTGGAACGCTCGCCGCACGGCGTCCGCGAAGCCGTCGCGGTCCAACACCTCGCCGTTCCACGCACCGGCCACCACGCCGGAGACCCAGATGTAGTCCCCGGCGCGCACGGCGGGGGCGTAGTGGAAGCGGCCGTCGTAGGCCTGCGCGCGGGCTTGCTCGGTCGGGTTGATCGCCTCGCGGTTTCCCTCGCGGACGTTGAATTCCTGCGCCGCCGCGGCCGTGGGGGCGAGGCAGAGCAGCACGATGGGGAGTAGTCGTCGCATCGGGTGATCCTGGGTTCGGGTCGCGAGCCGGAGCCTTTGGGACGTTGGATGCGGCGCCGACGCCAAGGGGTTGGCAGGGCGGGGGCGCTCCGCTAGTCGAAGGCATGGCGGCGGGATGAAACAGCGCGTGCGGCTCTTGTTCGGCGCCTCCGGTTCGCGCTAGCCTGCCCCCATGAACCAGAGAACAGAACGACGTGCGGCGATCCGGGGCGTTCGGCGCGGCGCCCGTCCCTCTGCCATCGCCTCCGCCGCTTGCCTCGGCGTGATCGCGCTGTCCGGCGTCCAGGCGTGCGGGAAGCTCCCGCCGCCGCCGGGCGCACCCGGCTCGCCGGACCGGGACGCGGCGGTGATCCGCGACGCCCGGCTGGCGCAGAACGATGCCATCCGGGCGAGGGACTGGGACCGCGTGGCCGCCTACTGGACGGAGGACGTGACGATCCGCGCCGGCCTCGGCGCGGTGTTGTCGGGCCGGGACGCCTACCGGGACGCCTTCGCCCGCGACGCGGGCGTCGTCTACGTCCGCACCACCTCGGGCGTCGAGGTGAGTCGGCGCTGGCCACTCGCGTGGGAATCGGGCACCTGGGTCGGACGCGACCGGCGCACCGGAGAGCTGCTGGCCTCGGGCAACTACGCGGCCCAGTGGCGTCGCGGCGCCGACGGTCGTTGGCGGATCCGCAGCGAGCTGTACGTGTCGCTCCGCTGCGAGAACGCCGGCTGCGACTGGACGGTCTTTCCCTGACGACCAGCCGCCCCTTGCCAACCGGGCCGCTCGCCGGTTTACTCAGACGATTCCGACGACACCCTGGGGAGGTTCGATCCATGCGCGCAGGCATCCTGGCCCTCATCGTCACGGTAAGCGGATTCGCCGCCTACCGGGGCATCGCGCCGGGCCTCGAGCGGGCGGCCGAGCGTGGACAGGATCCGGATGCCTGGGACACCGTCGCGACGTTCTCGATCCTCGGCTACGACCCCGCCACGGGCGAGGTCGGCGGCGCGGTCCAGTCGCGCGTGTTCGCGGTGGGCAACGGCGTTCTGTGGGCCGAGGCGGGCGTCGGCGTGGTCGCGACGCAGGCGATCGTCGACGTCAGCTACGGCCCGCAGGCGCTCGCGCTGCTGCGCGCAGGCCTGTCGCCGCAGGAGGTCGTGGACAGCGTCTGGAACGCGGACCCCGATCCCGACCCGGAGCGCTGGACCAAGCAGGGGCGGCAGTTCTCGGTCATGAACGCCGCCGGCGAGGTCGCGACCTACACCGGTCCCGAGGCCTCCGACTGGGCCGGCCACCGCATCGTCCCCCACGCCAGCGCGCAGGGCAACATCCTCGCGGGCCCGGCGGTGGTCGAGGACATGATCGCCGCGTTCGAATCGACCGAGGGCCACCTCTCCCTCCGACTCATGGCGGCGCTCGAGGCGGGTCAGGCGGCCGGCGGCGACACGCGCGGCATGCAGTCGGCGGCCATGCTGATCGTCAAGGAAGACGGCGGCGTCTGGCTCAACAACCACGTCGTCCTCCGGCTCCAGGTGGACGACCACCCCGATCCGATCGCGGAGCTGCGGCGACTGGTGGAGATCGCCGCCGAGCAGCGCGAGCGGATCGCTCGCTTCCGGCGCCAGGGAGGTGACTGACCCCGGCGAGCCGCTCGGCGAGCTGGTCATCGACGCGCGCTTCTGCGGCCCGCCCGCGTCGGGCAACGGCGGCTACGTGGGCGCGCGCCTCGCGGAGTTCCTGCGCGAACGCACGGACGGACGCGCCGCACGGGTCCGCCTCTTCTCCCCTCCACCCCTGGACACGCCCCTGGAGGTTCGGGCGGCCGCGCCGGATGGGGACGGCGGGGCGGGAGTGGAGCTCTGGCACGCGGACACGCGGATCGCCGAGGGTCGCCCTGCGAGTCTCGACATCGCCGTGCCGGAGCCGCCGAGCTTCGAGGCCGCCCGGGACGCGTCCCGGGGCTACGTGGGCTTCGCCGACCACCCCTACCCCACCTGTTTCGTCTGCGGCCCGGATCGCTCGTGCGCCGGCGACGGGCTGTGCGTGTTCGCGGGCGCCCTCCCCGATCGGGAGGTCGTCGCCGCGCCGTGGATTCCCGACGCGTCGCTGCGGGCCGACGACGATCTGGTGGGCCCGGAGTTCGTCTGGGCGGCGCTCGACTGTCCGGGGTGTTTCTCGTTCCAGCTCGCCGACGGCTGCGCGATCCTGCTCGGCGAGATCACCGTTGAGCTGACGGGCCGCATCGCCCCGGGCGACCCCTGCGTGGTGATCGGTTGGGCGATCGCCCACGAGGGACGCAAGCACCACACGGGCACCGCGATCTTCGGCGCGGACGGAGAGCGCAGAGGCCGGGCGTTCGCCACCTGGTTCGACGTGCCCGCGCCCCGGCCGCGCATCCGATCACCGGAGTTCGCGTAGAGCCCAACCGTTCCCCCAACCCCCGAACCGGTGGACGAGCAGGAAGCACAGACGATCCTCGAGGAGCACCTGGAGACGTGGCGCGCGAAGCACTACGAGGAGTTCGTCGACTGGATCGGCGAGACCTCCGTCGCCGAGATGGCAGGCGGCTCCGGCGCGACCTACCAGATCGAGGTGGAGGTTCAGTGGGACGGGCCGAAGGGCGGCCCCGTCCGCGTCATCGGCGGTATCGACGGCGGCGGATGGCGAGCCTTCGTGCCGCTGACCGACGGGTTCATCATGGCGCCCGACGGCTCGTTCTTGGGGGAGTGACCCGACGCAGGTTTTTCTTGTGTCGCGGCACAGCGGAGGGGTAACGTGACGGACCGGGTTCGCGCATCCCCCGCCCAGCGCGACCTCCCTCGACCCTCCCCCTCGAGGCCCCCCATGCGCCACCGCTTCGCCCTGCTGTTGCTGGCCGCGACGATCGCCTCCGGACCGGCGTGTTTCCGGTTCGCCAATCGCGCGATCAGCGAGGTGCCGACCGAACGGCCCCAGGTGGTCGAGTCTCCGCTCCGTGCGTTTCTCGCCAACGGCTCCGTCGCCGTGTTCGAGGACGGCGCGCTCATTACGTCGTCGGACATCTCCGGCGATGGCGTCGTCTACGACCTGATGCGCAATCCCACGACGACCGGCGCGCTCGCGCTGGCCCTGGACAGCGTCATCGGAGTCGAGGCGTTCGACCACGATACGAACGTCCCGTTGACGATCCTCGCCGCCGTGGGTTCTGCGGTGGTCATCACGGCTGGCGCGGTGGCGATCGCCTGCGCGGTGGACCCGAAGTGTTTCGGTTCGTGCCCCACGGTCTACACCTACGATGCGCAGGGCGAGGTGCTGGAGGCGGAGGCGTTCTCCTACAGCGTCTCCCCCCTCCTCGAGGGACGGGACGTCGACGCGCTGTCGTCGACCGCGGCCGACTCCGCGGGCGTCGTATCGCTGGAGATTCGCAACGAGGCCCTGGAGACCCACTTCATCAACCACCTGGAGCTCCTCGAGGTGCGCCACGGCGAGGGGGACGTCGTGCTGACGGATGCGAGTCACGCGCCCATCGTGGTCGCGCCGACGCGGCCGTTCGCGTGGGCGCGCGATCGCGCGGGCCGGGATGTCGCCGACGCCCTCGGCGAGCGGGACGGGGTCGCGTTCAGCTCGTCCGAGGCGCGCGTCACGGAGGTTGTGGCCGGTGACGACAGGGACTGGATCGACGCCGAGATCCCCGCGATCGACGCCGACACCGCGGCGGTCGTGCTCCGGCTCCGCAACAGCCTCCTCAACACGATCCTGTTCTACGAGTTCATGCTGGGCCGACAGGGCGCGGGGGCGCTGGACTGGATGGCCCGCGACCTCGACCGCATCGGAGGCGCCGTGGAGCTCGGGAGCTGGTTCCACCAGACGATGGGCCTGAGACTGTCGGTGGAGACGGACGAAGGCTTCCGAGAGGTGGCCAGGCTGGGCGACACCGGACCGATCGCCTGGAAGGACGTTGCCTTCCGCGTGCCGGTCCGCCGAGGGGCGCCCACCCGGATTCGGCTCTCGTTCCTGACCGACGAATGGCGCATCGACCGCCTCGCGTGGTCCCCGCGGATCGTCGACGCGGAGGTGGTGACGCACGCGGCTTCGCGGATCGAGCCGCTCGGAACGGCGACGGAGGCGGACCTCATCGAACGCGTCCGTGCCGCCGACGACGACTACCTCGTGACCACCGCCGGGACCGGCTTCACGGCGCGCTTCCAGGTCGGCCCCGCGCCGCCGGGAGCCGCCCGCACCTTCCTGCTCTCCTCGCAGGGGTACTATTCGGAATGGGTGCGCCCCCGGTGGATCCGGGAAGGCGACCCGGATTGGAGGTTCGAGCCCGGCCCCGACGTCATCCCGTCCCTGATGGAGCGGTGGGCGGA
Organism: Longimicrobiales bacterium; assembly: GCA_035465395.1. Classification (GTDB taxonomy): domain Bacteria; phylum Gemmatimonadota; class Gemmatimonadetes; order Longimicrobiales; family RSA9; genus DATHRK01. The sequence goes on from DATHRK010000021.1 coordinate 7,229, forward strand.
GGTCAAGGGCCCCATGGAAGCGGCCTTCCACGGCACGCGCATCCCGGTGCGTTGACCGTGCGTACATCGTCCGCGGTCATCGGGTTGTCGTTGGCGCTCGCCGTCTGCTTCCGCGTAGGCGGCTGGGAAGCCGAGCAGCGTTTCGAGTACGGGGATCAGGTCGAGATCCGAACCGCGGGCGGGGAGCTGCTCGCCGAGCTGATCCTCGTTCGGGATGAGGGGATCGTGGTCCTCGGCGAGACCACCGCGTACGCGCTGGCGTGGGCCGACATCGAGAGGATGGACTTCCGCCGCTTCCCCGTCGATCGCTACGAAGCCGACGACGGCATTCCTTCGGCGCCCGTGCGAGAGCGGTTGGCGCGCGCCAGCCGGTATCCCTACGGCCTGAGCGACGATCAGCTCGCGCGATTCCTAGGCGCGCTGGGACAGACGGAGTTGGCCCCGCCGCCGTGAGCCGCCGTGCTCGCTGGACCGCCGCCGGCGCGGGCCTGCTCGTCCTGGCGGGCCCCGGTGGGCTGCGGGCGCAGGGTCCGCAGCCGCTGGACTCGGCCGGCCTCGCTTTCGTCGAGGCGGCGAGGGAAGCGGCGTCCCGGTACAGGGACGTCGCGGCCGCCCGGCTGAACGGCTACCGGAGGATCGGCCCGGACTTCCCCGGCATGGGCGAGCACTGGATCAACCTCTCTGCCGCCGTCTCCGGCGCCCTCGATCCGGCGGTCCCCGCGATCCTGAGCTACGCGGCCCGCAACGGCGGCGCGCCCGTCCTGTTGGGCGTGGCGTACGCCGTGCCGTTGGGGCCCGGGGAGGAGCCGCCGGCCGGGCCGCTCGACCCCGGGGTCTGGCACGACCACTCCCGCACGGTCGACGAGGAGCTCCTGCTGATCAGCCATCCGACGTCGATGGACCGCGCCGGATCCAAGGGCCATCGCGTGGCCGTCGTGCACGTCTGGACCGAGCTGCCCAACCGGGACGGCGTGCTCGCCCAGCACAACTGGTCGCTGCCCTACTGGCGTGCCGGAATTCCCCCTCCCGTTCGCGCCCACGTGCGCGCGGCGCGCGGTGTCTCGCTGGCGCACGGGGGGCGCGCGTTCTACAGGGACCTGCTGCGGGACGCCGCCGAGCTCAGCCCGGCGGAAAGGGAGGCGGTCGACAAGGCGGTCGACCGCGCGGCGGCGGCGGCGGAAGACGCGATCGAGAGGCACCGGGCCGCCGGTCCCGATGCGGCCTCCGACCCCGTCGAGTTCGAGCGGATCTGGGAGGCGTTCTGGGGGGACATCCGCGCGGGCGTCTCGGCAGCGGCGTGGGCGCGGCTGGTGGAGCTCTCCGATCCGCGCGAGCGGTGATGCCGATCAGCGTCGCGGCGCCGCCCCGCCGTAGGGCGGCGCCACCCGAACCCGCGTGGCGGGAGTCCGCTCCGGTCAGCCGCGCTCGTCGAGGATCCTGCGCAGGCGGGCTCGCGCGGACCGGACCCGTGGCTGGAGCTCCTCGTCCGCGTTCTCCCACAACTCGACGAAACGCGCGTAGTGCCGAGCCGCTTCGTCCCGCTCACCCGCTTCGTCCAGCAGCTCGGCCAGGCGCTCGTGGGTCGGCGCCAGCGCCTGACCCAGCGGATAGGAGTAAGGGAGGAAGCGGTCCGAGTACGGCGTCTCCACGTAGCGCGTATACGCGGTGATCGCGGAGTCCGCCTGGCCGGTCGCCTCGTACGCGAGCGCGAGCCCGGGCAGCGGGCAGATGTGGCAGAAATCTTCGAACGCGCGACCGAAGCTCTCGATCGCCTCGCCGGGTCGTCCCTCGGCGAGGGCGATCTCCCCCTGCACCCGCCGGAGGTCCGCCCGCAGGCGTTTGAGGTCTGACTCGGACGAATGCTCCCGCAGCTCCGCGACCAGCCGTGCGGCGGTCTGCGGGTTTCCTGCGCGGGCAAAGACCTCGGCCAACTCGAGGTACGGACGATCCCTCGGGTCTAGCCTTTCGAGGGGGAAGCGATCCAGCGCCGCCCGCAAGCGATCGATGGCCGTGTCCGGGCGCTGGCGAACCACGACGTCGGTCCACGCCGCCTGCGCGACCGTCTCGTAGTACTCCGAGTCCACGTCGGTCTCGGACAGGAACGAGGTGCGGATGCGGGTTTCCTCCTCGGCCTCGGCGAGCCTCCCGCGCGTGGCCGCGAACTGGCCGAGCCGCAGCGCCAGCTCGGACCTCCACCTCGGCGGCAGCTGCTCCCGCTCCAGAATCGCTCTGAAGTTGGCCTCCCCCTCGTCCAGGCGACCCTGCGCCGCCAGCACCATGATGCGCAGGCGCGGTGAATCCTCCCCCCACACCTTCACGGCGGAGTCCGCCATCGCCTCCGCCTCGTCGATCCGCCCGGCGTTGACCAGGCTGGTCACCGCGTTCCAGTACGCCGGGCCCGATCCGTCCGGCTGCAGCTCCACCGCCCGAAGCGCCAGGTCGGCCCCCCGCTCGTGGTTCCCCCCCGAGCTCGCCAGCACGCCCAGGTTGACGACGGAGCCGTAGTCGTCCGGGTCCGCATCGAGCAGGGCCTGGTATTCGGCGCTTGCGAGGCGAGGCTCGTAATCGACGACCGTGTAGTAGATGGAGGCCGTCTTGCGCCGCTCCGTCTCGGTCAGATTTTCGCGATTCTCGAACGCTCGTGTGAACGCGTCCAGCATGGCCGCGCGGTTGGTGCGCCGGTTGAGGTAGGCGATGCCCAGGGCCCGCCAGGCCATGGCGAAGGTGGAGTCGAGCGCGAGGGCCTGCTCGAGGAGGGTGATGCGGTCCGTATTGTCGTCCGCTGCGCGCGAATAGAGCTTCAGCGCCTCCAGGCTCGCGGTCGTCACACGCTCCAGCGGCGGGTCCGAGCGGATCGAGCGGTAGGAGTCGCCGATGCGCTCCCGGAGCTTCTTGGAGAGCCGGTCGATCGCCGGGATGACCTCGGCGTCGTCCCCCGCCGATTCGCGCTGGGAGGTGAGCACGGCGCCGTCGGCGACCGAGGACACCTGGGCGGAGAACACGTACCCGGAGCCCGCCCGGTTCACCTGCCCCGAGATGAGCGCGCCAGCGCCTTCGCGCACCGCGAGCTCCGACGCGAGGTCGGCCGTCAGCGGCTCGGCAGGATCACGGCCCATCCGCTCGAGCGCGTCGTCGATCAAGGCGGGCTCGGCCAGGCGGATGATGGCCGACTGGGACAGGTCGACCCTGAGCGCCTCGGTGGCGGCATCGGAGAGCGCCGGGTCGTCCGCTTCGAAGTCGGCCAGCACGACCAGCGCCCGTTCTTCCAGCGCCCCGCTCGAGACCAGCGTGCCCGCGGGCCCGATCCCCGCCGAGCGCATCACCAGCCACGCGCCCGCCACCACGGCGAGCAGGGCGAACGCCCCGACACCGCCCAGCAGCGCCTTCCTCCACGTGAACAGGCGGTGGGTGCGTCTCTCGGCCTCGCCGGGTGGCGGGCTCGCGAGCCTCGACTGGAAGCCCTTCTGCACGACCGCCGTCATCACGACGATCGGCATACCCACGAGCAGCAGCACCAGCGCCGCCGGGGCGACCCAGTCCGGCAGGCCGACATTGTTGCCGATCACGTCGACGACCTGGAGCACCATCCAGGAGGCGGCCAGGTACATGCCCACCACCTGCCAGACCGAGCGCCGGTGCATCTCGTCGAGGAAATCCTTCAAGGCCGAACTCCGTCGGCCTGGCTCCGTTTCATACGCGTGGCCAGTGTGCCCGGGTCTTCGCCAAACGGGGAGGCCGCCGCGAGCGCGGCGGATAGACGCCGCATGAAAGTAATGAGGGGGCCGGTCGATGGCACGCCGGACCGGAGACCGCGCAGCGGTAGCGCCTGCCTCGACGACGCGGTATCTCAGGCCCGTGCATACGTGGGTAGTCCTGCTCCGCGGCATCAACGTAGGCGGCAACAACCCGGTGCCGATGAAGGCGCTTCGGGTAGACCTGGAAGCCGCCGGGTTCGAGGGCGTGCAGACCTATATCCAGAGCGGCAACGTCGTGCTGAGAGCGTCGTCCACGGACGCCGCGGAGGTGAGCGCCCGCGTGGCCGACGTCATCGAGGAGCGACACGGGCATCGCCCGGCGACGCTCGCGTTGGCCGCACCGGACCTGATCGCGGCCCGCGACCGGAACCCCTTCCCCGAGTCGGAAGAGGCGCCTCGCCACATCCATCTGTTCTTCCTCGGCTCGCGGCCCGAAGAGCCCGACCTAGAAGGCCTGGAAGCCGCCCGTTCGGAGACCGAACGGTTCCAACTGGACGGACGCGTGTTCTACCTGTTCGCCCCGGACGGCATCGGTCGTTCGAAGCTCGCCGCGAAGGCGGAGCGCCTGCTCGGGGTGCCCGCGACCGCGCGGAACTGGCGGACGGTGCGCAAGCTGTGCGACATGGTCGATGCCGAGGCCCAACGCACCGACTGAGGCAGCGATGGCCAACCTGCTGTCGGACGCGCGAGCCCGATCTGGAGGACATCCCGCGTCACGACTGACGGATCGCGACCTCGCGGACGCGCGCGCTCCGGCGCCACGGGGATGGGCCCGTGAGACTCAGTTCATCGAAGGATCGAACGGGATGCGCGCGACGCGGGCGTACTCGGGCCCCTTCCGCTCCAGGATGCGGCGCCACAGCGAGTCGGGGTCGTCGGTGAAGATGTCCTCGGGGATGGCCGGCTCGATGATCCACGAGTCGCCCTCCATCTCGGCTTCGAGCTGGCCCGGCGCCCACCCCGCGTGGCCGACGTAGACCCGCACGCGCCCGATCCGGGACCGCATCTCCGCGTCGACCTCGCCGGTCAGGAACCCCACGTTCCCGACCACCGGCACGTCGAGCAGGTCCGGATCCTCCGCCTCGGCCAGCAGCACGGCCTGGGTCGGCTCGACCGGCCCTCCCTCGAAGAGGACCTCGCCGGCGGGCGTCAGGTCGGCCAGCACGGGCACGGCCTCCTCGACCGTCAGCTCCATCGGGCGGTTGAGGACCACCCCCACTGCGCCGCGCTCGTCGTGCTCGCCGATCAGCACGACGGTGTGGCGGAAGTTCGGATCGAACAGTCCGCCTCCGGAGAGCAGGAGCTGTCCCTTCAGGCTTTCCACGTCGCCTCCTCGCGTTACCGCATGCGGAACAGGAAGACGCGCCCCGCGCCCTCGTCGGCGATCACCGCGTCCGCACGGCCGTCGCCGTCCATGTCGGCCACGTCGAGCCCCCACGGATTCCGGTCGGCCTCGAACGTGGCGCGGCCGATGGTCCTGCCGCCAAGCATCACGACCACGGTGGGCGAGGTGTAGCTCGTGACGACGGCGTCGTCGACGCCGTCGCCGTTGACGTCCCCGGTCGCGAGCGCCACGCCCTCGCTGGGCGCGACCGGGACGGAGTCGGTGGCGGGCCCGAAGCCGCCCGCCCCGTCGCCCGGGAACAGCCGCACGAAGCCGTCGCGCTCCGACGCGGTCACGAGGTCCGGCACGCCATCGCCCGTCATGTCGGCGACGCCGATCGAGAACGGTCCGGGCACCGCTACGGGGGGGGCCTTCTCGAACGCGAATCCGCCGCGCTGTCCGACGCCGTCGCCGTCGCCCGCGTCTTCCCCGTGGGGCCCGTCGGCGCCGGCGGCCCCCAGACGAACCGCCACCTCCCGCTCGTTCGGCGTGAGTAGGTCGGTGCGTCCGTCTCCGTCGACGTCGGCCAGCACCATGCCGCGATAGGGGTCGCCGCCCACGGGTACGGGCGTGCCCGGCCGCTCGAAGGTGCCGTCCCCCACGCCGCGGAGGACCATGACCGCGTGGCCGTTCCGGTCATCGACCAGGAGATCCTGCCGCCCGTCGCCGTCGAGGTCGGCCCACAGCACCGCGTGCGGGTGCGGGTCGACGCCGGCGACGAGGGGGGAGCCCGGCGCGAGGTCGAAGCCGCCGGCGCCGTCTCCCAGCAGCACGGTGACGTGCTCCGTGTCGTGGTTGGCGACGCCGATGTCCGGCACGCCGTCTCCGTTCGCGTCGCCGATGTCGATGCCGTTCGGGTTGGCGATGTCGTCCACGGTGCCGACCTCCCGCAACGCGCCCGTGCCGTCGCCCAGCAGGACGTGCAGGCCGGCGGCGGCCACCACCGCGTCGACGTGGCCGTCCCCGTTCAGGTCGGCCAGGGCCACGTCGGTGGGCCCTTCGACCTCGAGGACGGTCCGCCGCGCGGGCGACGCGCCGTCCGCCGGAGCCGCCCGCTGCCCCTGACACCCCGCGCAGAGGGCCAGCGAGGCCAGGAAGAGGGCGCTCATGGATCGATCCCGCGTCGTCGGTGCGAAAGGGGCGGTCGGCCGGCGGCACATGGACCCACAGTACGGAGGGCGCACCACCGGGCGCGAGCGGGTTATCTTCCGGGCATGCTTCTCTCCACGCCCGCACCCGACATCGGCTGGCAGGCCGCCGAGTTCACGCTCCGGGATCCGGACGGCGCCCCCTGTACGATGTCCGAGCAGATGGGCGAGAATGGTATCCTGATCGCCTTCATCTGCAACCACTGCCCGTACGTGAAGGCGGTCGTGGACCGCTTCGCGGCCGACGCCAAGACGCTCCAGTCCGAGGGGTTCGGCGTGATCGCGGTCATGCCCAACGACTACGACGCCTATCCGACCGACGCGCCGCCGCTGATGAAGCGGTTCGCCGCTGAGCACGGCTTCTCGTTCCCGTACGTCGTGGACGAGGACCAGTCGGTCGCGAGGACCTACGGCGCGGTGTGCACCCCGGACTTCTTCGGGTTCGACCGCGACGGGTCGCTGCGGTACCGAGGCCGGCTGGACGACGCCCGCATGGGCGACGCGGCCGATCGCACGCCCGAGCTACTCGACGCGATGCGGCGGATCGCCGAGATTGGCGCCGGCCCGGAGACCCAGGTCCCCAGCATGGGGTGCTCCATCAAGTGGCGCTGAGCCGCACACCCGACGATCCCGAAGCATGTCCAGGCTTTACGAAGAGCTGAAGCGCAGGAACGTGGTCCGCGTCGGGGCCGCCTACGTCGTCGTGGGCTGGGTCATCACGCAGGTCGTGGACACGATCGCCGAACCGCTGTCCCTGCCCGATTGGTTCGCGACCGTCGTCATCGTGCTGCTGGGCGTCGGCTTCCCCGTCGCGCTCCTCCTCGCCTGGGCCTTCGAGCTCACGCCGGAGGGGCTCAAGCGGAGCGAGGAGGTCGATCCGTCGGCGTCGATCACTCCGCAGACGGGCCGCAAACTCAATTACGTCGCGGGGGCGGCGCTAATCGTGGCGCTGGCCTACATCGCGTGGGACGCGCGCCGCGGGCCGACGGCCGATCCGAACGCCGAGCGCTCCATCGCGGTGCTTCCGTTCCGGGACCTGAGCCCGGCTGGCGACCAGGCGTGGTTCGGGGACGGCGTCGCCGACGCGGTGCTCCACGACCTGTCGCAGTCCGGAGACCTCAAGGTCATCTCGCGGTCGTCGTCGTTCACGTTCCGGGAGTCGGCCCACATCCCCACCGTGGCGGCGACGCTGGGCGCTCGGTTCGTGCTGGAGGGCTCGGTCATGAGGGACCGGGACCGCGTGCGCGTGATCGCGCAGCTCATCGACGGCGAGACCGACTCGCACGTCTGGTCGGAGACCTACAACCGCGACCTGGACGACATCTTCGCGGTCCAGGACGAGATCGCGAGCGAGATCGCCCGGGCGCTGAACGTGAGCATAGGCGCGCCGCAGGAGGCCCCTCCGCCGAGCCTGCGGACCTACGACCTGATACTTCAGGCGAGGGCGGAGCAGACGGATCGCACGCCGGAAGGCATCAACCGGTCGATCGCGCTGCTCGAAGACGCCGTCGGCGCGGCCCCGCAATCCGCCGACGCGTTGGCGGAGCTCGCGATGGCGCGCCTGCTCAGGCTGTACTGGGACACGCCTATGCCCACCCCGACGGTCAGGGAGGTCACGGAAGCGGCGGACTCGGCGGCTCGTGCGGCGCTCGCCCTGAACCCCACCGACGTCGTGGCGCTCGTGGTTGCCGGCGCGCTCGAGACCCGGCGCTACGAGTTCGAGCGCGCGGACTCCCTGTTCCGGCGCGCCCTGGCCGTCAGCCCCGGCTCGGCGCTCGTCTACAACTGGTACGGCGACCTCTACCAGATGTGGAACCGCGGCGAGGACGCCGTGGCCATGGAGGAGAAGGCCGCCGAGCTGGACCCGCTCCAGCCGGCCAACCACTTGAATCTGGGCATGGCGTACCAGATGGTCGGCGACCTGGAGGCCGCCGAGGCGTCGTTCCGCAGGATTCTCGAGCTCTCGCCGGGGTTCGACCGCCGCGATCCGTTGACCCTCCTCTACCGTCGGGGCAAGCTGGCCGACATGGATGTGATGGCCCGCGGCGATCCGGACCCGCAGGTCCGGGCGGCCGACCTTCGGGCCGTCGCGATCCTGCGCTCGTTGCTGGAAGGGCAGGTCGAGAGTGCGCGCGAAGGCGCCCGAGCATGGATGGAGGAGGGCTCGGACGAGGGCACCGACTGGATCGAGCGGCTCCTCCTCCTGACCGGCCAGCGTGACCTCTGGGTCGAGCTCCAGCCGCCGGAGCTCATCGTGCTTCCCTGGGGCGGCTGGCAGCTCCAGACCGACCCCGACACGCTCGCGGCCCACCCCCGCTATGCCGCGTTCATGCGCACGCCGCCGCGCGACAAGCTGCTGAAGGCTCGGGGCCACTGGGTCGAGGGCGGCGGCGCGCCGCGCTAGCTCGATCGAGATCGATCTGGGCTAGAGAGCCGGCTGATCCCAGGCCGGGTCGAGCCCGAACACGGAGCGGAGGTTCCACTCCTGGCGGATCACGTGGCCGCTGCCGACCACGGCGAACACGCGCTCTCTCTTCTGCACCAGGTCGATCAGGATCCGCGCCATGTGCTCGCCGCGGATGATGCGCGAATCCGTGCTGATGTCAGCCAGGTAGCCGGGCTCGCCCCGCAGCACGCGCCAGTCCCCCTGGTCCGGGAAGTCGCGCGCCCACACGCGGTCCACGTCCTCCAGCGTGACCAGCGAGCCCCGCAGGCCCTCGACGTCGGTGCGCTTGCCCAGCAGGTCGCGCGCGAGCCTTTCGTTCGGCTCGCCGGCCGCTTCCGCCGTGTAGACGCGCAGGAAGAAGTACAGCGCGACCTGCTCCGGCGTGTACGTCTCCAGCAGCTCGGCGACCTCGTCGGCGTAGGCGGGCTCCAGGGTGTACAGCGGAACCTCGTCGCGCCGGGCGAGCTTGTGCACCAGCGCGGGCTCGGGCAGCCCCGCGAACGGCTCGATCAGCGCGCCGTAGGGGAAGCCGCGGCTGCGCCCCTCGTACAGCGCGACGGTCGGCCGGAACGCGTCCCAGCGCCGGGTGATGTCGGCGATCTGGGGATCCTTCGGATCGCGCCTGTGCGAGGCGCCGTAGTACAGCAGGGCGCCCGCGTCCCGGGTGTCCACGCTCAGGATGTAGGGGTTGCCGCCGTTGCGGCTGCGGGCGGAGTCGTGCTCCTCGCTGGTGCGAAGACGGTGCGGGAGGTCGATGTGGGCGACGCGCTCCGCCGGGTACGTCTCCCCGGCCGGCGAGTAGTGCAGCCACGTGTAGGTCGCCAGGAACGCCACGACCAGGAGGACCGAAACTAGGGCGATGCGCACGACGCGACGCAGGGTCACGTTGCTACTCTGGTTCGTCTCGGCCATCACCATCCCTCCATAGCGCGTGAATCCGCATCGTCCGGTCAGACTACGGCCCCGCGCGGCGTCGGTGTCAGTGGTCCGCCGACCGGGCCGTGTCAGCTGTCCGCCGACTTGCTGTGCCTCCAGGGGCGCGGACGTGCGTCGCGGGGATCGCGACCTCCCACTCCGGTGTCCAAGGAATCGTTCCCGCCTCGGTCGTCGAGAGGCCATCCGATGCCGCCGTCCCCCGACTCATGATGCGATTCGGACACCCCCTGCTGCGCTGGTCCCTCGCGGCGACCGTGCTCCTCGCGCCCGCCTCATGTGGATCCGCGCAGGCCCACTGGCCGTTCGAGGCGGAGAGGGTGGCGCGGTTCGACGACCCGTGGGCTCTGGCGTTCCTGCCGGACGGGCAAATGCTGGTGACCGAGAAGGCCGGCCGCCTGTTCCGGGTGACCCGGACGGGCCAGAAGGCGCCGATCGGCGGCGTGCCCCAGGTCGACTACGGCGGGCAGGGCGGCCTCGGCGACGTCGCGGTGCACCCCGATTACGAAGAGAACCACCTCGTCTACCTGAGCTACGCCGAACCCGGTGAGGCAGGCACGCGGGGGGCGGCGGTCGCGCGGGCGCGGCTGGGGCCGGACGCCGACGCGCTGACGAACGTGGAGGTGATCTGGCGGCAGGTGCCCAAGGTCCGCAGCCGCGGGCACTACGGCCACCGCCTCCTGATCGACCGCGACGGCTACCTGTGGATCTCCTCCGGGGACCGCCAGACGGCCGACCCCGCGCAGGATTTGCGGACCAACCTCGGCAAGATCCTGCGGCTCCACGACGACGGCTCCTTGCCCGCGGACAACCCGTTCCAGGACCAGGGCGAGATCGCGCGGCAGGTCTGGTCTCTGGGCCACCGCAATCCGCTGGGGCTCGCCTTCGACTCCGCCGGCCAGCTCTGGAACAGCGAGATGGGCCCGCGCGGCGGAGACGAGCTGAACCGCGTCGTGCGCGGCGCCAACTACGGCTGGCCGATCGTGTCGAACGGCCGCCACTACAGCGGCAGGGGCATCCCCGACCACGACACACGCCCCGACTTCGCGGCCCCGGCGGTGTGGTGGACGCCGGTCATCTCGCCCGGCGGCCTCATGATCTACTCCGGGGAGCTCTTCGAGGACTGGCGCGGCGACGCGTTCCTGACCGGACTGTCGGCCAGAGCGCTGATCCGGGTCGAGTTCGACGGCGTGGGCGCGCGCGAAGCGGAGCGCTTCGAAATGCGGCGGCGCGTGCGGGCGGTGGCGCAGGGGCCGGACGGGGCGATCTGGACGCTGGATGACGGGGGCTCGGCCTGGCTCCTGAGGCTCACGCCGAAGGGCGCTGGTTGAAGACGCGGCCCCCCGCTGTATTTGGCGGACCTCCGGCCGCTTCAGCTATGTTGTTGGGCCGTTCCCGACTACATGACCCCTGCCGCGAGGCCGCGTTTTGGAGGATTCCAGTTCCCTGTGGACAGAGCTGCGCCGACGCCGTGTGGTGCGTCTGGCCCTCTTCTACGCCGTCGCGGGCTGGATCGTCATCGAGGCCGCCGACGTCATCTTTCCCGCGCTTCTGCTTCCGGAGTGGGCGCCGCGACTGATCGTGGCGGTGGTCATCCTGGGCTTCCCGATCGCGCTCTTGCTGTCGTGGATGTTCGACCTCACGCCGGACGGCGTGAAGCGCACGCGCCGAACGGCCGACGCCGAGCGCGCGGCGGCCGACGACGGGGGTGACCCCACGGGCGCGCCGGCCCGGGGAGGCGCCGTGCCGCACTTGCCCACGGCCGATCCCGCACCGGCGGCCGTGCCGGTCGCCGATCAGGCCGCGGAGGTCGCCGAGCGGTCGATCGCCGTCCTCCCGTTCGTCAACATGAGCGACGACCGGGACAACGAGTACTTCAGCGACGGGATGACCGAGGAGATCCTGAACGCCCTCGCCAAGGTGCGCGACCTGCGGGTGGCTTCCCGGACCTCTTCGTTCGCGTTCAAGGGCCAGGACTCCGACGTGCTCGAGATCGCCCGCCAGCTGCGCGTGGGCACCGTCGTCGAGGGGAGCGTCCGCAAGGCCGGCAACCGCATCCGCGTCACCGCCCAGCTCATCAGCGCCGACGACGGCTACCATCTCTGGTCGGAGAGCTACGACCGTGAGCTGGAGGACGTCTTCCGCGTCCAGGACGACATCGCCCGCTCTATCGTCGACGCGCTCAAGGTGGAGCTGAGGGGCGTCGACGAGGAGCACCTCGTGGAGCCCGAGACCGCCGACGTGGAGGCGTACACGCTGTATCTGAAGGGCCGCTTCTTCTTCAACCGCTACAGCGAGGTCGACCTCAAGCGGAGCCTCGACATCTACCGGCAGGCCTTGGAGCACGACCCCTCCTACGCCCGCGCCTACGCCGGCATGGCCGACACGTGGATGCAACTGGCCGATGACTGGGAGGCGCCGGACAGGGCCTATCCAGAGGCCAGGAAGGCCGCGGAGAAAGCCATCGCGCTGGACCCACGCCTGCCGGAGGCGCACACGGCTCTCGGCAAAGTCCTGGGCTGGTTCGAGTGGGACTTCGACGGGGCGGAGCTCGCGCTGCGCCGGGCGGTGGGCGCCAACCGCAAGTACGGCGACGCGCACTGGGGCCTGGGCAGCATCCTGCCCGCCACGGGACTGCTCGACGACGCCGTGGAGGAGATGCGGCTAGCGGTCTCCATCGACCCTTTGTCGCCCGTGTTCAACTACTGGCTATCGCGCTTCCTGTACTTCCGTCGGCAGCTCGATGCCGCGAAGGAGGAGGCGCACCGGTCGATCGAGCTCGATCCCACCTCCTTCCGCCCGCGCCTGATCCTGGGGCTGTGCCACCTGCTCGAGGACCGGCCGGAGGAGGCGCTGGAAGCGTTCGAGAGCCGCGCGATGGAGGGCATCGTGTCGGGGCGCATCTTCGTCGCGCGCGCGCACGCCGCAGCCGGGCGGCCCGACGAAGCACGGCGGATCCTGCTGGAGCTGGACGAGGGAGACGAGTACATCCGCTCGGAATTCATGGCCGCGGGGTGGGCCTCGCTCGGCGACCTCGACCGGGCCTTCGCGGCGCTGGAGCAAGCCTACCGGGACCGTTCCGCCGGCCTCATCTACCTCCATGTAGACCCGAGCTACGACCCGCTCCGGGGGGACGAGCGCTACGGCGAGCTCGTGGAGCGGATCGGCCTCCGGTCGGAAGGCTAGCGCGCCGGCCGCGCCCGAATCTGCACCATGCCGCCTTCGTAGGTGTGGTGGCTCACGATCTCGAGCGGGTACCGCGCCGACATGCCGGCGAACAGCGGATGGCCCTCGCCGAGCGCGATCGGCGCGAGCGTGATGGTGAGGTCGTCGATGAGCCCGGCCGCGGCCGCCTGGCGGATCAGGCCCCCGCCGTCGATGTAGACGTCCTTCTCCCCGGCGGCCTCTTTCGCCTGCGCCACCAGCTCCTCTATGGAGCCCGACACCGCACGGACCGTATCACGCACGCCGTC
>DATHRK010000022.1:0-40916 GCA_035465395.1 Longimicrobiales bacterium
GTGCGTACCACCACGGGACCCCGCAGCACCCAATACCATCATGCACGCACGACGCGCGGTAACGGCGACGCTCGCCCTGCTCGCGGCGCTCGGCACGTCCGGCTGTGATCTCACGCTGGATCCCGCCAGCCGCATCACGGGAGACTACGACGCCGTCTGGTTCTGGTACTACGAGGTGCCGAGCCTGGGCCTGGCCGACGAAGGCGCCTGCGACGGCGTGTTGGAGATCACCTCGCAGCGCGGCAACGACTTCTCCGGCCGACACCGGCTGGAGTCCTTCGGCGCATGCATTCCGGAGAGCTCGGGCCGGATCCGCGGCAACGTCTATTCGGACGGCGATTTCGACATGGAGGTGGAGCTCGACGACGGGCGCTACGGCGTCTTCGAGATCGAACCCGGGTGTCGGGTCGTCTCGCGGGACCGTCGCTACGAGGGCCGGTATCGGCGGGGGCAGATCGACGCCTTCGCGGACGCCCACCTGCGCTGCTACCTGGAGGGCCGGGAGCGCGACGTCTACCTGGAGGTCGACGTGATCGCGGACGAGTTCCGGCGCTTCTGAGCCGGCCGGGCGAACGGGGAGGCGCCTGGGGCCACCCCGTTCGCCTCAGCGCGGCGGGTGGCGGCGGGTGGCCGCGAGCCGCTCCTCGGCGCGTTCCAGCGCGATCGCTTCGGCCTCCTCCCGCGTAGCGCCGATGCCGCGGGCGATGCGCGCGCCGGGGTCGACGTTGTCGACCGCGGCGAAATAGGTGTCGCCCAGCCGATGCGACCGTACCCGCACCGGCCAGCCGGCCAGCTCCAGCGTCCTCTCCTCTAGCTCGGTCGGCGAGAGCGGGGTCACCGTTCGACGGGCGCCCCGACCAGGTTGCCCCACTCGGTCCACGACCCGTCGTAGTTGCGCACGTCGTCGTAGCCGAGCAGGTGCTTCAGCACGAACCAGCTGTGGCTCGAACGCTCCCCGATCCGGCAGTAGGTGATCACGGGGCGCTCGGGCGTGATGCCCGCGCTCTCGTACAGCTCCTCGAGCTCAGCCGCCGACTTGAAGGTGCCGTCCTCGTTCACGGCCTTGCCCCACGGAATGTTGGCCGCGCCGGGGATGTGGCCGCCGCGCTGGCAGGTCTCGGGGAGCCCCGGGGGCGCGAGGATCTCGCCGGTGAATTCGGCCGGGCTGCGCACGTCCACGAGGCCCGTGTCGCCCCGATCCACGGCGCTCTGGACCTCGGGCAGGAACGACCGCAGGCTCAGGTCCGGTTCGGGCACGGGGTACTCCGCCGGGGCGTGCCGGGGGGTCTCGGTGGTGAGGGGACGCCCTTCGGCGATCCATTTCGCGCGGCCGCCGTCCATGATCCGGACGTCGGCGTGGCCGTACATCTCGAGCTGCCAGAAGGCCCACGCCGCGAACCAGTTGTTGTTGTCTCCGTACAGGACCACGGTCGTGTCCGGCGCGATCCCGGATTCTCTCAACAGCGCCGCAAGCTCCCCGGGGGGCGTGACGTCACGCACGACCGTGTCGCACAGTTGCGACGTCCAGTTCCAGCCGACGGCTCCGGGGATGTGACCCTGATCGTAGGACGCGGTGTCGACATCCACCTCGACGACGCGTACGCCGGCGTCGTCCAGATGCGAAGCCACCCAGTCGGTGTCGACGAGAGCGTCCTGAGAAGCGTATTCGGTCATCAGACGACCCCTTCGAGACGGTGAGGATGCGTCGCGGCGGGTGGGGGCAGCCAAGATCGCGCGCCCTCCGGCGAACCGCAATCGGTCCTGCGGTGCGGGCTCCTGACGGGGAGGCGGGTGGGATCGGCCCTCAACCCAGGCCGCCCATGAGCGCTCGCAGCCGCTCGACGGACAGCGCCCCGGCCGCGCCGGCGTGGGCGACCCTGCCCGCGGACAGCACGACGACGTCGTCGGCGATCGCGGCGGCCTGCACCGGGTCGTGCGTGACGATCAGGACGCCGGTACCGCGGCCGCGGGCCTCGCGGATCAGCCGCAGGACGGCCGCCGTCGCGGACACCCCCAGCGCGGCCGTCGGCTCATCCAGCACGAGCACCCGTGGCGCCGGCGCGAGCGCCCTCGCGATCGCCAGCGCCTGACGCTCGCCGCCCGACAGCGCGGCCAGCGGCCGGTCCAGCGGATCCAGGGCGATCCCCACCCCGGCGGCCGCCTCCGTCGTCGCGCTGCGCACCGCGGGTTCGCGCAGCGCCGACCACGGCGCGCCCGGAAGGCCCAGGGCGAAGTTCCGCCACACGCTCAGGAGCGGCGCGTGCGCGAGATCCTGGAGCACGACCCCGATCCCGCGCGAGCGGGCGTCCGCGGGCGAGCCGAGATCGACCGGACGGCCGTCGACGTGCACGGCCCCGGCGTCCGGTCGGTCCACCCCGGTGAGGATCCGGATGAGCGTGCTCTTCCCCGCCCCGTTGTCTCCGACGAGGCAGGTGACCCGACCCGCTCGCACTCGCAGGTCGACACCCTCCAGGGCCCGCACCGCGCCGAAGCTCCGCGTGACCCCGCGCGCCTCCAGGACCGGCGGCGCCGGGTGCGGCCCGTCCCCCGGCCCGACCCCCCCGCCCACCGAGGGTGGTCCCGTGGCCCCGGCCTCGGTGCGCCGGGTGTCCGCGAGCGCTTCGGTCGCGCCGGCCACCCGCGGCGCCTCCGCTCGCGCGTCCCGGTCGTCCGATTCCCGGCGCGGGCCCGTCCGTAGCGCGGCGGCCCGGGCCTGGTGGTTCAGCCACGCGGCGCCCAGCAGGAGCGCGCCTAGCGCCGCCTGGAACCAGTCCGCGTCGACGCCGGAGATGACCATGCCCTGGCGCGCGATGCCGTAGATCAGCGCGCCGAACGCGGTCCCCAGGACGCTTCCGTGGCCGCCGGTCAGCAGCGTGCCGCCGATCACCGCGGCGACGATCGCGTGGAACTCCTGCCCCTGGCCGCGCAGCGCGTCGGCGCCGCCGAAGCGCAGGAGCTGGATGAGCGCGACCAGCCAGGCGCATGCGGCGGTCAGCGTGAAGAGCGCGATTTTGAGGCGGCGCACGGGGACGCCGAGGGCGCGGGCGGCCCCGGGTGCTCCTCCGGCCGCGAGGATCCAGTTCCCACCCACCCGGCGGTGCAGGAACCAGCCGAGGACCGCGGTGGCCGCCACCCACCAGAGGATCGAGGCTCGCAGTCCGAACGCGTCTCCGGCGAACGCCGCCGACCAGCCGCCGACGGCGTCGACAGGGAGCACGATCTGCGTTCGGCCGGTCGCGAGCCGCGCGAGGGCGATCGTCGTGCCCCGCAGGGCGAACATGACCGCCAGGGTGACGATGAACGACGGCAGGCCGGTGCGCGTCACCACCGCCCCGTTGAACAGCCCGATCGCGAGCGCCAGGGCCAACCCCGCGCCCGCGGCCGCGCCCGGGCTCCAGCCCGCCTCGGCGACGAGGCCCGCCATCAGCATGCCGCTTGCGCCGACCGTCGCGCCGATCGACAGGTCGAACTCTCCGCCGATCATGAGCAGCGCGACCCCCGCAGCGAGGATGCCCAGCGGCGCCGCGGCGTTCAGGACCGTCGTCGCCCCGTCCAGGGACCGAAACGACGGGCCCGCGACGACCGCGAAGACGATCCACAGCCCGGCGGCGCCGGCGGCGGCCGCGAGGGGCGGGTGGCGGAACGCCAGGGAGCGCAGCGTCAGCGTACGCCCCGGCGTGCGAGCTCCCGCACCCGTGCCGCGGTCTCGGCGGTGACGAAGCCCGGGCCCGTCGCGACGACGCCTCCGCCGCCCGGCATCGTGAGGGTCTCGGCGTACTTCACCAGCATGACGACGGGCAGGTACCCCTGCAGGTACGGCTGCTGGTCCACGGCGAAGAGCGCGCGCCCGGCCTCGACGGCGGCCGCGACCTCGTCGGTGAGGTCGAAGGTGGCGAACCCCGCGTCGCTCCCCTCGACGGCGGCGAGCGCGGGTGCCGCGCCCGCCGGGCCCAGGGTCAGTACGGCGTCGTAGGCGCCGTCGGCGAGCGCGGCGCGGATGCGCTGCTCGGTGTCATCCGGATCGGCGAGATCGACCCCCAACACGGTCGAGCCGCCTCCGGCTGCTGCGAGCGCGTCGGCCACGCCGCGGCAGCGGTCGTCGAGGGCGGCGTTGCCCACTTCGTGGTGCACGCACAACACCGCAAGAGCCCCCGTTTCCGCGAGGCGCGCGCCGGCTGCCCGGCCCGCCTCGTACTCGGGCTGACCCACGTGCGCGAGCAAGCCCAGGTCGCGGGAGACGTCGGCGCCCGAGTTGATGGACACGACGGGGATGCCCGCCGCGACCGCCCGCTCGATCGCGGGGCGGAGCGCCGCGGCGTCCGGTATCGACACCACGATGCCGGCGGGCGCGGCGGCCACCGCGCCGTCCAGCAGATCGCTCATGGCGACCATGTCGAAGGTCGCCGGGGCCTGGTACTGCACGTCGACCCCCATGTCCCGCCCCGCGTCCGCCGCGCCGTTGGCGACCACGGACCAGTACGGGTCCGCGGCCTGGCCGTGGGTCACGACGACGATGCGCATCGCCGCCCGCCCCTCGGCGCCCGATCCTCCTTGCTCCGCGGGTCCGTCGCAGGCGCCGACCACGCACCCGGCTACCGCCAGCAGGGACGCCGCCGCGCGAAGTCCAGGGGCCGCCGTCATCCGCGGCGCGCCCGATCCGCGAGCGCGAAAGCCCGTTCTACAGCCAGCCCGACGATGTCCTCCTCGTCCACCACCTCCACCACGCGGCGGTGCATGAGCACGCGCCCCGCGCAGACGGTGGTGTCCACGTGGCTGCCGTTCGCGGCGTAGACCAGCGCCGAGGCCGGATCGTACGCGGGCGCCGTCTCCGGCGCGTCCAGGCGGACCAGCACGAAGTCGGCGGGGTCGCCCACGCGCACCTCGCCGGGTGCGGCCAGCAGCCCGGCCGACGGCCCAGCGGTCGCGATGGCGACGGCCTCGGCGGCGGACAACGCCGATGGATCCCCGGAGGCGTGCTTCTGGAGCAGCGAGGCCGTCTTCATCTCTTCGATCATGTCGAGGTTGTTGTTGGAGGCGGGCCCATCGGTGCCCAACGCCACGCGCAGGCCGGCGGCGCGGGCCGCCGGGTAGTCGAAGGGCCCACCCACCGCCAGCTTCATGTTGGCCGTGGGATTCGTCACGACCGTCGCTCCCGCGGCCGCCAGGGCGTCCCGCTCGGCGCTGTCCAGGTGCACGGCGTGCGCGCAGGCCAGGCGCGTCTCCAGCAGCCCGCATCGCTCCAGCAGGAACGCCGGCCGCACCCCGTGTGCGGCGACGCAGTCCCGCACCTCCGACTCCGTCTCCGACAGGTGGATGTGCACGAGCAGGTCGTTCTCGCCCGCGAAATCCGCGATCCAGCGCAGGTTGTCGACCGACACGGTGTAGATGGCGTGCGGCGCCACCGCGAGCGACACCAGAGGTCCGTCCTCCTCCAGCGTCGCCAGCTCGGAGCGCGTCTGCTCGCGGGACGCGCGGCCCCTGGCCTCGTCGCCGAAATCCACGAACGGCGAGCCCAGGTGCGCCCGGAGGCCGAACTCGCGAACCGCCCGTCGGGCCCCGGGCCGGTGCCAGTACATGTCGTTCAGGTAGGTGGTGCCCGAGCGGACCATCTCGAGCAAAGCGAGCCGGGTCCCCGCGTACACGTCCTCCTCGGTCAGCAGCGCCTCGGCCGGCCAGATGCGGGTCCGCAGCCACGCGTCGAGCGGCATGTCGTCGCCGAACCCCCTGAGCAGGGTCATCGCGGCGTGCGTGTGGGCGTTCCGGAATCCGGGGAAGACGGCGCAGCCGGCGCCCTCCAGGACCCTGGCGGTCGAGGGGTGCCGGCGCGCGCTTTCCACCCCGGACGAGCCGGCCCCCGGCGTCCCGGGGCTGATGGCGGCGATTCGGCCCCCGGAGACGTCGATCTCGACGCGCGCGCCCGCGAGCGTGGCGCCCGAGATCCGCAGGTCGCTCACGGCGAGGGCCGGCGCGCGGACGCGGGGGTCCGGGCGGGGGGAAAGAGGGGCCGGGACATGGTCACGCCAAGCTGCTCCCGGTGGTCCCGCCCCGCAACGGGGCGCCCGCGCGGCCTGGCGCGTACGCGGGGTCGCACGGATGCGCTACCTTGGGCCGTAGCCAGGCCCCGCACACCGACGCACCGGAGGGCGCTCCATCGACCGTCACCGATCCCTCGCCGCCGACGACGATCCGGCCGGACGCACCCTGCGTCTGGCGGACGATGGGTGGGCCGTGGAATCGTTCGATCAGACGCGCCTCCCCGGCGCCCAGGTCCCCCTGCGGCTCACCACGTGGCGCGAGGCCGCCGAGGCCATCGCCACCATGCGCGTACGCGGAGCGCCCCTCATCGGCGCCACGGCGGCCTACGGGCTCGCGCTCGCGGCCCGCGCGGATCCCTCGGACGCGTCCCTGGAGGAGGCCGCCCGAGGGCTGGCGGCGACCCGACCCACTGCGGTCAACCTCGCCTGGGCGCTCGATCGTGTACTCGGCGTCGTGGTCCCCGAATCCGCGCCGGACCGGGCGCGGGCGGCCTACCGCGAGGCCGAGGCCATCTGCGCCGAGGACGTCGCCACCAACCGCGCGATCGGCGAGCACGGCCTCGCGCTCCTCTCGGGCCTCGAGGGGGGAGCGGACCGCCCGCTCCAGATCCTCACGCACTGCAACGCGGGGCGGCTCGCCACGGTGGGTTGGGGCACGGCGACCGCGCCGATCTATCTGGCGCACGCCGACGGCCTGCGGGTGCACGTGTGGGTCTCCGAGACGCGCCCGCGCAACCAGGGCGCGCTCACCGCCTGGGAGCTGGCGCGGGCCGGCGTGCCCCACACGGTCGTCGCCGACTCGGCCTGCGGCCACCTCCTCCTCGGGGGCCGGGTGGACTGCTGTCTGGTGGGCACGGACAGGACGACCGCCGCGGGCGACGTGGCGAACAAGATCGGCACGCTGCTCAAGGCCCTCGCCGCGCGGGAGGCGGATGTGCCATTTTGGGTTGCCGCGCCGTCTAGTTCGATAGACTGGTCGATCGACGACGGCGACGCGATTCCCATCGAGGAGCGCGACGGCTCGGAGGTGCGGCAGGCCCTCGGCCTGCCCGCCGATGTCCGGGTTGCCAACCCGGCGTTCGACGTGACGCCCGCACGCCTGGTGTCAGGGCTGATCACCGAGCGCGGCGTCGCCGAGGCGAGCGCGACCGGTCTGGCGGATCTGTTTCCCGATCACTTCCGGGGGGATGCATGAACGAGGAAGCACGGCGTGAAGCGCTCATCCAGGGCTGCCGGTGGTTCGCGGAATCGGCCTTCAGCCCGGGCACGTCGGGCAACCTGAGCGTGCGTGTGCCCGGCGGATCCGCGGGCGCGTTCCTGGTGACGCCGGCCGGCGTGCCGTGGGACGCGATCACCGCCGATGCGCTCGTCAAGGTGGATGGCGCGGCGGGACCGCCTCCGGACTCGACCCCCTCCTCGGAGTGGCGGCTCCACGCGGCGATCTATCACAATCGCCCCGAGGTCGGAGCCATCGTCCACGCGCATCCCCGTGCCGCGACAGCCGTCTCGTGTCTACGTCGCCCGATCCCGCCCTTCCACTACATGGTTGCGCAGGCCGGAGGCGCCGAGATTCCGTGCGCGCCGTACGCGACGTTCGGAACGCAGTCGCTCGCGGAATCCGTGGCGGGCGCGCTGGGAGCGACCTACCGCGCCTGCCTGATGGCGAACCACGGGCTGGTCGCGGTGGGTGCCGACCTGAACGGCGCGCTCGGCCACGCGCGCGCGGTGGAGGCGCTGGCCGACCAGTACCTGGCCGCGCTGGCGGCCGGCGATCCCGTCCTCCTGGACGAGGCGGAGATCGGACGCGTGCTGAAGCAGTTCGCGGTGTACGCGGACCACCCCGCCACAGAGACGCCGCTGACGATGGCCGACGTGCCGGCGCCGGACGGCATGCAGTCGGGGCCACTCGCGGTCGAGGCGCCGCGGAGCAGCCTGTGGGACGACCCCGCTCCGAGCCCGAAGCGCGAGCCGCCGCTCGTGCTCCTCGCGCACGGCAGCCGGGAAGCCACCTGGAAGGATCCACTGCTGGATGTCGCCGAGCAGCTCGGGCGTCGGCAACGGCGCGCCGTGCGCGTCGCGTTCCTGCAGTTCGATCGTCCGGATCTGCCGACGCTCGCGGCAGAGCTGCGCCGGGAGGGGATCGACCGCATCGACCTGATCCCCGTCTTCTACGCGGCGGGGCGACACCTCAACGACGACGTCCCGGCTCTGGTAGAGCGGCTCGAGTCGGAAGGGACGGCGGTGGAGGTGCTGGACGCTCCGGGGGAGCTGGAGGAGTTCGGCGATGTCCTGCTGACGCTGTTGGGGCGGATTGCCGCCGGCTGACACTCGCGTGCCCCCACGCGGCGGGATGTGACCGACGACCGCCGTCGATCGTCCATGGACCGGAACCCCCTCTCCCCGAGATCCAGCAGGGGGACGCCATGTTCTCGGGGACAGTGCTCCGACTCTGGCGGGACGAGAGCGCCCAGGACCTCGCCGAATACGCGTTGCTCCTGGCGCTCGTGGCCGTCGTGATCGTACCCATGCTCCTCACCTTCGGCGGGACGATCGCCGACCTCTTCCATCACAACGACAAGTGCTTGAGGCCGGCGATGAGCGGCGTAACGCCGGCGGACGGTGGAGAGGCCTACGGACAGTGCAAGAAGGGCTGATGCCTGCACACCCAGATAGCAACGCGACAAGCCGACCAAGATCGCGAGCGGTCCACTACGACGCTCGCTGCCGATAGAAGCACACCACGTCGAGCACGTCGAACTCCATGATCGCATCCGCCGCCTCCACGATCCGCCCGACCGCGTCCACGATCTGTATGCGATTGCCGATGTCGCGTAGCAGGCGACCTTCGAAGCTGAAGGCGAAGGTCTTGCGACCCGACCCGCTGTCCGCCGACCAGGGTGCGATGGTCCCGATGTAATGCCCGTTCACCAGGATCCGAGCGCCCTTCGTGGCGTGCGAGGGTCCGGATACATGCAGCATCAGCAGCGCGACTTCCGAACCGCTGACGCCCCCGGCGTCGAACCTGGCCCGGTAAATGGGCCCTCCGACCGCACCGTTTCCATCTCCGCTATCGATACGGGCCACGGGCACGCTCGGAACGCTCGGCCTGATCACCGTGAAATTCTCCGCGAGTGCCATGGTGTCGCTCCCTCTTTCTTGGTGCCTCCGCTCACCCCGAGCGGTGTGCTACCAAGTTGGCGCGGCGGCGATAGCGGCTGGCGGCAGGAATTACGTAGGGACGCGATCCATCGTACGTATGGGCGCTGCGCCTGGGACCTGGGAGAGGAGCGGTGGCGATGCGCCCTGACCCGAGGTTCGCGCGGCGTGTCGAATGGTCTCCGGCATGCGTCGCCGAGCAAGGACACGGCCCCCCTTCTCTCCCCGGGGAGCCGTGTCCCTCAGGCTACTTGGCCCGACTCATGTTGACCGTGTAGATCTGGTCGGCGTGCTCTGCGTAGTATTTGAGGAACATGGCAAGGTGGGCATCCCATTCCTCCCGCTCGGGAGTCCCCTCCTCGGGTTGGCGTTCCTGGAACCACTCGTTGCACGCTTCGCACGGCGCGCCGATCGCCGCCCAGTCCATGTACTCGCGCATGAACACGACATCCCCCCCGTTCGACCCATGGTTGTGGGTCACGACGCGTAACCAGTGCACGTTGGGATTCATCCGAGCAGTGGGCACCATGACGGAGTCGACCCACCACATCACCGACGCTCGATCAGCGCCGTAGGGAACGTGGAACGTCGAGGTGGTGATGAAGCGGGTCTCGGGGACGGCGTCGTCGTCCCCCTGTTGTGCGTCGACCGTCCCGTGTGGAAGGAGCAGGACACACACCACCGTGGCGAGGCAGATACGTACGGGCATCGGTACCTCCGACATTGAGGGGGCTGCGGGCTCGAGGCGGGTCGGCCGCTACGGCGGGTAGTCTCCGAAAGGTAGGTGCTACCTACCGCTTGGGGCCAGCATCACTTTACGTGGAAATGATTGTGTATCAGATGTTTACGGCCGTTGCTCGGTCGCATGGGTGCCGGGGGTGGGACTCGAGCCCACAAGAGCCGAGTACGTACGGGCGTCCCGGTCGTGCTCGTGATGCGGCGTGCGGCGCTAGCCCCTAGCCAGACGATCTCGCTATCCGGGGGCCGGCCCTTCTGGTGCGCGCCGAATCCCCTCGCGGGTGACGTCGTATCCCACGCGACGACCGCCGCCACCGGCCTGCCCGCCAGAGCGAGCCCGACAACCAGCTGGAGGATCCACGATGGCAGTCCGATGGCCTCGATGAGCAAGCTCGCCCCCTCGGCCGCCGAGAGGGAAGCCACGATCCAGATGCCCACGGTTTGGGGGACACGGCGTCGGAGAAGCTCCGCCAAGAGCGGGTTGCGACCGGGCTGTGAGCTCAACGGGGGGTCGCGCCGGAAACGAGGAGCGAAACACCGCTACCGGCGAGGCGAGCTTGCCCCGCGGGCGAACAGCACGGAGTGGCCACCGGCTCACCTGCAAAGGGCGTCATCGCGATCCACATTTGAAGACATTGGACGGCCCAGTGTAGACCGCAGGCCCGCCTCATGCCCGGGGTGGGATTCGAACCCACAAGGGATTGCTCCCAGCGGATTTTGAGTGTGACCCGAGCGATTTCGGGCCAGATGCGGCCAGTTACCCTACGTTGGCTAACGTTAGTCGTAGTAGAACGTTACGGAGCCGCTGTCTTGCGGCCCGATGCGTCCAGTATCGCCAAGTTTCGCGGAGTTGGCACACCAACTGGCACACCTTGAAACCCGCGACGCCTCCGCCGAGACCGCCGGTTCTTGGACGTCAGGGCTATCTCTCAGCGCGGCTGACCGGGCGTTCGTTCGTCGCCGATCAGATGGCTGACGATGACCCACCTCTCGTCCCTCCTGACAAGGACACGCAGTTGATTGACTCGGCGGGGTTCCATCACCCGACCATCGGGAAACTGCTGGCCGACCCGGGTAGAGATGTACAACCACTGCCGGACGAGCGGGCTGCCACTCGATTTCCGATAACGTTCCGGTGTTGCCGGCGCGGCCCCCAATCGGGGCCGTGATTCACCGAAGTGAGCGCCAGCGAACGGAGGCGGCAACTTTTGGTTAGGCGGCGTGATCGTTTCCTGGCGCTATGCGCCCGAGTCCGATTTCTTCGCCACACCGTCCCTCACGAGTTCCATCTCATACACTGGCACGGAGCCTTCAAGTCTCTTGATATCGATTACGCTCATAAAGCCCCGCCGAACCGCGCTAGCCGAGTCCGCGCGCGTGTTATAACGCAGTGCCATGCCGCTGCGCTTAACGCGCACCATGTTGTAGGGGTACGTTGTCTCGCACTGATCTCACGACCCTGGCGACAGCATCGATCACCGCGCCCGGATCATCGAGTTGGATGTAGTGGTTCGAGCTCGCGATGGTGCGGTGGTCGGCGTTCGACGAAAGTGTTGCCAGCTCGTTCTGCATCTCGGGCCAGAGCTGTTCCATCAGTGCAATGGAGGAATCGCTGACCCCGGATGATGGTGGAAATGGATGCTTGCCTGCGGTGAGCACCACCAGCGGCCGGTTCCCTAGCGTCGTCACGGCACCCGCCTCCGCGAGAGCATCGTCCATGGCCGCCATTTCTCCATGCATGCCGCGGACACTCAACGGAAGCATTGCACGAATCGCAGCGCGGGCCGAGTCCGGCCACATTTCTGGGATCCCTGGGTCCCCGAACCGCATCACACCGGTGGCAGCCAGCAACCTGATCAGAAATGCCGGCGGCCCCGCTGACATGGCTGCCTGCATGTCGGCCGGCAGGCGCGACATCAAGCCCGGAGGAGTCGCATCCACGAACACCAAGCCGACGACCTCATCCGGGAAGCGTCCCGTGAACACGCGCACGAGCGCGCCGCCGATTGAATGGCCGACCATGACGTAGGGCCCCGGCTCATCGGCGGCGCGGAGTAGCGCTTGTAGTTCGTCAGCGATGTGGGCGGCATCCCGCGGCCTCCCGCGCGGGGTGCTCCACATGATTCCGCCGCGGTCGTACGCGCACACCCGGGTCTGCCCTGCGATTGCCGGTTGCACCTTCACCCAGTCCTCAGAGCCCCCGGCGCCGAATCCCGACTCCAGGATGACCGTGGGTGTGCCCGTGCCTTCGCACGCCAAGTGTGTTCGGCCGCCATCGAATGCCACCATCTGCCCGGGAGCCGGAAAGTCTCGACCAGCCCGCCACCTCGACCACTGCTCGAAACTGAGCCCAGCTGCGATGGCCACGAGCACCAGGGCCAGTACGCCAAGAACGATCCGTCGGAACCACTTGCGCATGGTCTCCCCCCGGAGGTGGTGTTCTCGACCGGCACCGGGTCCAGCGATGAACACGTACAGATTGCGTCCGTTCGCGTGGACGAAGCCTGATCTTGGATTCTAACAGTCCAGGTGCCCTGATCTCTACTTGGAGTTAACTGTCAAGCCACCCCGCAACCAAGGGGAAAGGTACCCCCTGTCAGCCGTCCACGAGCCGCTGCAGAGCGTCCGCGGCCTCGCGCTGCATCGACTCGTGTACGTGCGAGTACGTGTCGCCCGTCAGCGTGATGGTGGAGTGCCCGAGCCGCTCGCTCACGATCTTGAGCGGCACGCCAGCCGCCAGCAGCATCGTCGCGGCGGAGTGCCTGAGCCCGTACGGCGTCAAGCCCGGCGGCAGGCCCACCGCGTCGCGCAGCCGGTTCCAGCGGCGGCGGACAGGGTCCTGACGGAGCGGCGCGCCGCGCTCGTCGGCGAAGATCAGGTCCCCGTCCTCCCATTCCGGCGCGGCCAGCCGCTCGGCCGCCTGACGCTTCCGGTGCGCGGCCAGCTCGTGGACGACCACCTCGGGCAGGACGACGGCGCGCCGGCTCTTGGCGGTCTTCGGGGGCGCGTAGTGGAGCGGGCGCCCGGGCTTATCGACCGCGACGCGCCGGATGCTGACTGTGTCCCCGTTCAGGTCCGCCCAGCGCACCGCGAGCGCTTCGCTCGGCCGCAGACCGCCGAACCCCATCAGCATGTAGAGCGCGCCCAGCGGGTCGCTCGTGCAGGCGTCGACGAACGGCTCGATGTCCGCTTCGCCGAGCGTCGCGGGCTCGGACGGCTCGACGCTTGGCAACGCCTTCCTGACGAGCCGCGCCCGGGCCGGGTTGTCGCGGAGCAGGCCGTCCGACACCGCCTCCTCCAGCGCCGCCCGTAGCGTCGCGTGCGCACGCTTGATCGTGCGGGCGCCAAGGCCCTGCTCGCGGAGCCGCACGAGCCACCGGCGCACGTCCGCCGGCGTGAGACGGTCGAGTCTCCCTCCGCCCAGGTGCGGACGGGCGTAGCGCCTCAGGTCGGCCTCGTAGTCCCAGAACGTGCGCTCGCGCACGCTCGGACGCGCGACCGTTTCCAGCCACACATCAAGCCACTCGTCCACCGTGGCGCTCGGCCGCACGAGCGGGAGCCGGCCCGCGTCCTTCTCGGCGAGTAGCGCCGTCAGCGCCTTGCGGGCGGCGCGCTTTCCGCCCTGGACCGCCTTGCTCCGGTAGCGGCGCTTGCCGGAGCCGTCGCGCCCGACGAACACGCGCACGAGCCACTTCCCCTCGCCCTTCTCGATGATCGAGCCGCGGCCAGCCATCCGCTCAGCTCCCCGGTGCCGGGTGGGAAAACGCGGCCTAACTGCCGCACACCCCAAGCTACCACCGGAACGGTTGGCACACCAGCGGCACACTAAACGCGGAAACGGGCCATCCTAGCGAACGGCCCGAATCGCGTAAGTCATTGTGTTGCAAGGTGCCCGGGGTGGGATTCGAACCCACAAGGGATTGCTCCCAGCGGATTTTGAGTCCGCCGCGTCTGCCAATTCCGCCACCCGGGCCTTTTTGGGGGCGAGGAAGCTAATCCATCCGTCGATCGCCTACCACCCCACTGCCGATCCTGGGCGCAAGGCTTGCGACGAGCCGTCCAAGCGCCGGGCGTCCGCGTCCGGCGGCCACCCTATCGAGGGAGGTCACATGTCGAATATGGCGTTGTACCTGATGGGAGTCGTGCTCGTGATCCTGGCGGGCGGCTACGGAGCGCTGCAGCTCGGCGTGCCACCGCTGTGGATCGGCATCGCCGCGGTGATCATCCTCGGGTTCGCGATGATGAGCGGAGTCAGCTCGACTCGGAAGAAGGAGGAATCCCCGGTCGACGAAGCCTGACGCGCGCGACGGGCGGGCGCCGTGCGGCCCGCCCGCCTCCCGTCCGCCAGCGCGCCTACCAGTCCGGTCCCGACATCGACCGAGGCCTGCCGAGTACCTCCGCCATCACGACGGCCCGCCGCACGTCGGAGGGATCCGCCAGGCCGATGCGATCCAACGCCGGGATCCTGCGGGTCGCGGGCGCCCGGCGGCCGATCTTCTCGTGGAACGCCTCGTGCCGCGCCTCCGACGAGATCTCGGTCGCCTCTAGCGACTCGCCCTCCAGCGACACCACGAGGTCGTCCCCGCTCAGGTCGTCGCCGGTGGGCGCCAGCCTCGGCGCACGTGATTCGGCCTGCTCGTACGGAGCCGGCAGCGGCGGGGTGGGCTCCGGCATGGGGGGCGGAGCAGGCCTCGAAAGCGTCTCGCCGGTAAGGATGGCCCATAGGTCTTCCGGGTCCTTGGTCACGGGCCCCGCGGGCCGATCCGGGTCGTCCCGCCACGGATCGACGGCGGCTCCACCGCCACCCGGCTCGTCAGCGGCGGGCTCGTCGGGCAGCTCCCACCACGGCAGATTCGCCGCAGAAGACTCGGACGTGTCGCGCGCGGCGCCGGCCGCGGCGGACGGCTCGGGCTCGGCCTCCCACCAGGGACGGTGGGCGCCCGCCGTCGGCGATGACCCCGCCGCGCCGGATTCGGCCTGGCGATCGCGGGCGGACACCCGCCCATCCCGCGTGCTACCGGCCGTGGACGTTCGGGCCGACCGCGGCCGCTGCGGTTTGGCTGGCGGCAACGACGTGCCCGTGGGCCCCTTCTTCTTTTGCCCCTTGAACAGGCCCGCGATCGCGTTGGCGACGATCAGGATCAGGAAGAAGAGCAGCTCGACCGGGATGTCCATCTCAAACGGCTCCCGGCACCGTCAGATCTCGTCGGTGCGGCTCGAACCGCCGTCGTCCCCGGCGATCGCCTGACGCATCTCGGTATCG
Source organism: Longimicrobiales bacterium (assembly GCA_035465395.1). GTDB lineage: Bacteria > Gemmatimonadota > Gemmatimonadetes > Longimicrobiales > RSA9 > DATHRK01. The sequence goes on from DATHRK010000022.1 coordinate 15,193, forward strand.
GCGCCGAGGTTGCGATAGCGCATGTAGTCCATGATGCCGAGGTTGCCCTGCCGGAACGCCTCCGCCATCGCCAGCGGCACCTGCGCCTCCGCCTCGACGACCTTGGAGCGCATCTCCACCACGCGGGCCTTCATTTCCTGCTCCGCGGCGACCGCCATCGCGCGCCGCTCCTCGGCCTTGGCCTGGGCGATGCGCTTGTCGGCCTCGGCCTGGTCGGTCTGCAGCTCCGCGCCGATGTTCTTGCCGACGTCCACGTCGGCGATGTCGATCGACAGGATCTCGTAGGCCGTCCCCGCATCCAGGCCCTTGGCGAGCACCGTCTTGGAGATCCCGTCGGGGTTCTCCAGCACGGCCTTGTGCGACGAGCTCGAGCCGATCGTGCTGACGATCCCCTCGCCCACGCGCGCCAGGATCGTCTCCTCGCCGGCGCCGCCGACGAGGCGGTTGATGTTGGCCCGCACCGTGACCCGGGCCAGCGCGATGAGCTGGATGCCGTCCTGCGCCATCGCCGCCACCTTGGGCGTCTGGATGACCTTGGGATTCACGCTGACCTGCACGGCCTCGAGGACGTCCCGGCCGGCGAGGTCGATCGCCGCGGCCTGCTGGAACGGCATCTCGATATTCGCCTTGTCGGCGCTGATCAGGGCCCGTACGACGCGGTCCACGTGCCCGCCCGCCAGGTAGTGCGATTCCAGCTCGTTGACGTCGAGCGGAAGCTGCGCCTTCGTCGCCATGATGAGGGGTCGGACGATGGCCGCCGGACTGACCTTCCGCAGCCTCATCCCGACGAGGTTTCCGAGCGAGACCTTCGCCCTGGCCGAGATCGCCTCGACCCACAGACGGAGAGGCACCGCCCAGCCGAGGACGAGGATCGCCACGAATACGGCGATGAAGAGCGCCGGCGCTACGAAAATCGGATCCATGGACTCGTTCCTCTAAGACGTTGGTGTTCCGCCGGCGCGGGCCCGCCGCGTCGGGACCAGACCGCGCCTCGCCTGCGCGCGGGCTCCTTCTCGACCTCCCGCAGCGGATCCCGCCCGGCGAGGTCGAACCGCGCCGCCGCCTCGAACGGCATGTCCAGCCCCTCGTGGCGCGCCGCGATCAGCGCCTGCACCACACCCCGCGGGTCGCCGCCGGCGAGGGCGTGGGCTTCGAGCTCGATCGCCGAGACATCCAATCCCGCCATCTTGGCCGCGACCATGGGTCGTACGACGGTCGCACGGGTCCGTCTTGCGCAGCCGCATGCCGACCAGGTGCCCGATCCCCACCGGCACGCTCGCCGCGGCCGCCTCCAGCCACAGACGCACGGGCAGCGCCCAGGTCAGCAGCCATGCCCCCGCCAACATCAGGAACAAGACCCCGGCGATGTCCAGGAGCACGTGCACGGAAGGCGGTCAGGCGCTGCCGTCGACCCGGGAGGCGCCCCCGGGCGGCTCCGTCGCGGCTCCCGACAACCGCCCTTCCGGCTGGCCGACGGCCTCCACCAGGGTGCGGTACCCCTCCGCGCGCACCACCCGGACCGGCGTGCCGGCCTCGATCCAGCCGCTGTCCGCGACGACATCGACGCGCTCGCCGTTCACGCGGGCGGAGCCGGAGGGCCGAAGCGCCGTGATGGTCGTGCCCTCCGCGCCGACGAGATCCGCGCGCACCTTGGCCGAAACGTAGCCGGCCTCCTTGGACAGCTCGCCGCCGAGGATCACGCCGGAACGGATCAGGCGCTGGTTGGTGGGCAGCGACCGTATCAGCGCCCACGTGGTGACGAGCACGAGGATCATGGCCGCGGACAGCACCAGCCCCGCCTCGCTGTAGTCGGCCGCGGTGGAGAACTGCCCGACGAGGCTCAGGTAGATCGACGCGAGCAGCGCCAGAATGCCCCCCACGCCGAACACGCCGAACCCCGGCACGATGAAGATCTCCACGCCCAGCAGGATCAGCCCCGCGCCGAGCAGCAGCACCTCCTCCATGCCGGCGAGACCGATCAGGTAATGGCTGCCGAAGAACAGCGCCAGCGAGCCGATGCCGGCCATCCCGGCGAGCCCGAAGGACGGCGTCTTGATCTCGACCAGGAGCCCGAGGAAGCCTAGCGAGAGCAGGAACGGCGCGACGATCGGGTTGGTGAAGAATCGCACCAGGCCCTCGGCCCAGTTGACCTCGGTCTGGACGGTGCGCGCGCCAGCGACGTCGAGGTCGGACAGCAGCGCGTCGTAGTCCGCCACCTCCGCGGCGTAGCCGACGCCCACGGCCTCTTCGGTGGTGAGCGTCAGCAGCTTGCCCTGGGCGACGACGCCGTCGATGGCGATGTCCTCGTCGACCATCGCCTCGGCCACCGCCGGGTCGAGCCCCCGCGCTTCGGCCAGCGCGCGCATCTGGCTGCGCATCGCGCTGACGATCTTTTCTGGCGCCTTCTGCCCGGAGCCGTCCACCGGGGTCGCCGCGCCGATCACCGATCCGGGGCGCATGTAGATCCGGTCGGCGGCCAGCGCGATCAGCGCGCCCGCGGAGTACGCGTGATAGTTGATGAAGGCATAGACGGGGATCTCCGCGTCGGATACCGCGTTCGCGATGCGCATGGCGGCGTCGATGCGGCCGCCCTCGGTCTCGATGTCGAGGACCGCGGCGACGGCGCCCTGGGCGGCGGCTTCGTCCAGGCTGCGCTCGACGAACGGGGCCAACCCCTGTTCGATCCCACCGGCGATGGGGATCCGATACACCGCCTGGCCGCTTCGCTGCGCGGCGGCCGGTGCGCACAGCGCGGCCGCGGCCACCGCGGTGGTCAGGGCCGCTCCGGCGCACCGCCGGAACAGGGCGATCGGTGTCTCTGCGAAGCCGTTCATCGATTCCGTCCGCTAGCGAGCATGGGGCCGAACGCCGCGATCGTCGCGGCCGCGCCGCCCCTGGATCATACCATATCTACGAAGGGGCTTCGGCGCCCCTTCACCTGTGCCTCCTACTTGACGAACCCCTCGAGCAGCCGGTCGGCGTAGTAGGCGTGCCGGATCGCGAGGACGGGGTCGTCGTCGCCCATCGCCTCTCTCGCGCCGGCGAGCAACCTGCGCGCGCGGGCCAGCGCGACCGCCCGGCGATCCCGCCTATCCGGATTCGGGTCGATCCGCTCCGTGGTCGCGCGGCTCAGCTTCTCCGTGGTCAGCCGGATCAGCCGCACCGCGACCACCGGCGGGGTCGTTTCGCGCAGCGCGTCGGCGGCCCGCAGCGTCGCCCGCACCGCCATGACGGTGTCGCCAGAGGCGGCGGCGCCGCGGGCCAATCGCAGGCCCTCCGCGCCCTCCTGCAGGGTCGCCTTTAGGTCCGGCACCGCGCCCAGGTCCACCGCGGGGCGCACGGCGTCGATCCACGCCGCCAGGTCGCCGAACGCCTCGTCCAGGAATGCCGGGTCGATCCCCGCCGCCAGCACCGGCGCGGCGAGCGCGTAGGCGCGTTCTCGAACGGCGGCCGCCTCGTCGGCGGGAAGCGAGTCGGCGTCGAGCCACATGGCCGATGCCAGCGCGAGGCGAGTCTCTGGATCGTCCGAGAAATCGGCCCAGATGGCGGCCACGGCTCGGCCCCCCTCGGTGGTGTCGTCGGGCGATACCGGCGGCGCGGCGTGAACCGCGATATCGCCGATGGCGCGGTCGCCGGGCGGCACGCGCCTGACCGCCATCCGGTCGAGCGTGGGCAGGGCGTCCGCGAGGGCGATCGCCGCGCGCGTCTCGCTTGCCACGAGCAGATCGGAGGGCGCCGCGGGCGTATCGCAGGCCGCGAGGGCGGCCAGGAGCGACGCGAGGATCAGGCGCTGGAGACGCATGGCGGACCGACCGTTCGACGACAGTTCGGGGAGGCCGGAATGCACCCATGATTCTACCGGAAACCCTTGCCTCCGACAACGGATTCGCCCGCGCGGCCGGCGTGGAGCGGCGGCTCCGCGGCAACGCGTCGGCATTGCCTCCGCCGGCCCCGCGAGCCGTCCGCCACCGCGCCGGACCGGCGGGGTCTCCCGCGGGTACCCGTTCCCGAAGACGGACGCACGAGCGTCCCGGCGGCCGTTCCGGCCGCCTCGAGTTGCGCGAGACCCGACCCGATGCCCCCGAACGCCACGACGGGCGATGCCAAGCTCGCGACGATCCTGAAGTCCGCCGCCGGCGTCTTCGCCGACCGGGGGTACCACCAGGCGAGCATGCGGGACGTAAGCCGCGCGAGCGGCGTGAGCCTGTCGGGCATCTACTACTACGTGCGCAGCAAGGAGGAGCTGCTCTTCCGCATCCAGGAGCACTGCTTCGGCTCGATTTTGGATTCGCTCGACGAAGTCCTGGCGGGTGAGACCGATCCGGCGCGCCGCTTGCGGCTCCTGATCGCGAACCACCTCGGCTTCTTCCTCGGCAACATGGGTGAGATGAAGGTGCTGTCCCACGAGGCCGAGGTGCTGGAGGGCGATTTTCGCCGCCGGGTGAACGCCCTCAAGCGGGAATACGTGAACCGGACGGCTTCGATCATCGCGGAGCTGAGGCCCGAGTCGGGGGACGATCCACGACTTGCCACGTTTGCGCTGTTCGGTATGATGAACTGGATCTACAACTGGTATCGGCCCGATCGTGACCCGCCCGCCGACGAGCTGGCGGCGCGCATGTTCGGGCTGTTCGTCGCGGGGTATCCGGGGGACGTGCCGACGCAGGACGCCGGCGCGCTCGCGGGCGAGCCCCACCCATCGATCTGGAGAGAATAGGGAGTCCCTACATGGCGGAGGCCACATTGGCGCAGGAACAAAAGACCCTGGTCCGATACGAGACCAGCGACGGGGTCGCCCTCATCACGCTGGACGATCCGCCCGCGAACACCTACACGCACGAAATGATGCGCCAGCTGGACGAGGCCATCGTCAAGGCGCGCTTCGACACCGACGTGTACGTGATCGTGCTCACGGGGGCGGGCGAGAAGTTCTTCTCCGCCGGCGCGAACATCGCCATGCTGCAGGAGGTCACGGCCGGCTTCAAGTACTGCTTCTGCCTGCACGCCAACGAGACACTCAACCGCCTGGAGCACACGCCCAAGCTGGTGATCGCCGCGCTGAACGGGCACACCGTCGGCGGCGGCCTCGAGATCGCCATGGCGGCCGACATCCGGATCGCCCGCAAGGGCGCCGGCAAGGCCGGCCTGCCGGAGGTGAATCTCGGTGTCCTCCCCGGCACGGGCGGCACGCAGCGTCTGTCGCGCATCGTGGGCAAATCGCGCGCGATCCAGCTGATGGTCGAGGGCGGCCTCTTCGACTTCGAGACGGCCGAGACGTACGGCCTGATCAACGAGGTGTGGGAGGCGGATTCGGCCGAGGCGTTCATGGCGCAGGTCATGGACTACGCGCGCCGATTCACGCCGCCGAACATGGCCGCCAAGGCCGTCGGGCACATCAAGCGGGCCGTGCAGAGCGGAGCCGAGGTGCCCTTCGAATCGGGCCTGGCGATCGAGCGCGAGCTGCAGCAACTGCTCTTCCAGAGCGACGACGCGCGCGAGGGCCTCACCGCGTACAACGAGAAGCGCAAGGCCGAGTTTTCGGGCCGCTAGCCGGCCTCGGCGGCCCGCCGTGCGCCGCCATCGGGCGCAACGTCGGGCGCAGGCCGAGCGACGTGGATGACGCGCCGGCGCGTGGCCCGGGTCCCGAGTGGGTCCGGGCCGCGCGCGCGTCTGGAACGGAAAGGAACGCATGTCCGAGGTCGTGACGACGCCGGCGCGCCTGGCGCGTGGCGGGCAGTACGTGGGCGGCGAATGGAGCGAGGCGTCCGGCCCCGCGTTCGCCGTGGAGAACCCGGCCAGCGGCGAGCCCATCGCCGAGATCGCGAGCGCCGCGGAGTCCGACGTGGACGCGGCCGTGTCCGCCGGACGCGCCGCGCTGTCCGGCTCCTGGGCGTCCATGGATGCGATCGACCGGGGCACCCTGTTGTGGCGCCTGGCCGACGCGATCGAAGCCCGCGCCGAGGACCTCGCGACGCTCGAGACGCTGGACAACGGCAAGCCGCTCCGCGAGGCGGCGATCGACATGCGCCTCGTGGTGGACGTCTTCCGCTACTACGCGGGGTGGGCGAGCAAGCTGCACGGGCAGACGCTGCCGGTGCGCGGCAGGGCGCTCAACTACACCGCGATCGAGCCCGTCGGCGTCGTCGCGGCAATCACCCCCTGGAATTTCCCGCTCTCCATCGCGACGTGGAAGGTCGCGCCGGCGCTGGCCTGCGGGAACGCGGTCGTCCTGAAGCCCGCGGAGCAGACGCCGCTCACGGCGCTGGAGCTGGCCGCGATCGCCGAGGACGTCGGGCTGCCGGCCGGCGCGCTGAACGTCGTCAACGGCCCGGGCGAATCGACCGGCGCCGCTCTGGTGGCCCACCCCGGCGTCAACAAGATCGCGTTCACCGGATCGACCGAGGTCGGCCGGATCATCATGCGCTCGGCGGCCGCCTCGCTCACCCAGGTCTCGCTCGAGCTGGGCGGCAAGTCGCCCAATATCGTGTTCGCCGACGCGGACCTGAAGGCGGCATCGCGGGGCGCCTTCAACGGCATCTTCTACAACACCGGCCAGTGCTGCACCGCGGGCTCGCGCCTGATCGTGCACGCGTCGGTGAAGGACGAGCTGCTGGACTTCCTGCGCGAGCGGGCGGCGGGCCTCGTGCCGGGGAAATCGCTGGATCCGAAGCGCCGCTACGGGCCGGTCATCTCAGCCGAGCAGCTGGAACGCGTCGAGGGCTACGTGGAGAAGGGGCGCGCCGAGGGCGCCGAGGTGGTGGTCGGGGGCGGCCGCTTTGACGACGCGGGCGGTGGCTACTGGATGCAGCCGACGGTCTTCGACGGCGTGGCGGCCGACCACACCATCGCCCGCGAGGAGATCTTCGGTCCGGTGCTGGCCGTCCAGACGTTCGAGGACGAGGACGAGGCGGTGGCGCTCGCCAACGGCACGGACTACGGACTCGCCGGGGCGGTCTGGACGGCCGACGTCAAGCGCGCGCACCGGGTGGCCGCCGCGCTCGAGTCGGGCACGATCTGGATCAACACCTACCACCCGCTCGACGCCGCGTCGCCGTTCGGCGGCTTCAAGCAGTCGGGGTACGGCCGCGAGCTGGGCGAGTACGCGCTCGACCTGTACACCCGCGTCAAGAGCGTCTGGGTGGACCTGCACTGATGCGCGAGGCCCTGATCGTCGGCGCGGTGCGCACCCCGGTCGGGCGGCACGGCGGGGCGCTCGCCTCCGTTCGGCCGGACGACCTCGGGGCGCGGGCGATCTCCGCGCTCGTGGAGCGCACCGGCGTTGACCCGGAGGCGATCGACGACATCATCTTCGGCTGCACCAACCAGGCGGGCGAGGACAACCGCAACGTCGCGCGCATGGCCGGGCTCCTGGCGGGGCTGCCGGTCTCGGTGGCCGGCCGCACGGTGAACCGCCTGTGCGGCTCCGGCCTGCAGGCCGTGAACGACGCCTTCCACGCCATCCGCGCGGGCGAGGGCGACGTTTTCGTGGCGGGCGGCGTGGAGTCGATGAGCCGGGCCCCGTGGGTCATGATGAAGCCGGCCACCGGTTGGCCGCGGGGGGCGCCGCAGACAGAGGACAGCGTCCTGGGGTGGCGCTTCGTGAACGCCGCGATGCCTGAGCGCTGGACCGTGGGGCTCGGCGAGACCGCCGAGATCGTCGCCGAGCGCTACGGCGTGAGCCGCGACGCGCAGGACGCGTTCGCGCTGGAGAGCCAGCGCCGCGCCGCGGCTGCGCAGGCGTCCGGCGCCTTCGACGCCGAGCTGGTCCCCGTCCACGTGCCGCAGCGCCGCGGCGACCCTGTCGTGGTGGACCTGGACGAGCACCCGCGCCCCGACGTGACAGCGGAGGATCTCGCGCGCCTGCGCCCCGTGTTCCGCACCGGCGGCACGGTGACGGCGGGCAATTCGTCCGGACTGAACGATGGAGCCGCGGCCCTGTTGGTGGTATCCGATGCCTTTGCCAAATCCCACGACCTCAGTCCTTTGGCTACGGTGATCTCAAGTGCTGTCGTAGGTGTCGAGCCCGACCACATGGGCATCGGACCCATCCCCGCGGGCCGGCGCGCGCTGGAGCGCGCCGGCCTGTCTGCGGCGGACCTCGAGGTCGTCGAGCTGAACGAGGCCTTCGCGGCACAGGCGCTCCCCTGCATCGACGAGCTCGGCCTGGACCCGGCGCGGGTGAACCCGAACGGCGGCGCCATCGCGCTCGGACACCCGCTGGGCTGCACGGGCGCCAAGATCCTGACGACGCTCGTGCACGAGCTCGCCCGCCGCGGCGGCGGCCACGGAATGGCCACGATGTGCATCGGCGTCGGCCAGGGGATCGCGACCGTGGTCGAGGGGGTCGCGTGAGCAGCGAAACGGCCCTCGCCGCCGCGATCTCGGCGACCGCCGAGGACGCCGTGGGCTGGATCCGCATCTCCCGTCCGGAGCGCCTCAACGCGTTCGCCGACGACATGCGCGACCGGCTCGACGCCGCGCTCGCAGCCTTCGAGGCGGACACCGGGATCCGTTGCGTCGTGATCACCGGGACCGGCCGCGCCTTCTCCACCGGCGGGGACGTCCACGCGATGGCGCGCCTGCTGGAAGCTGGCGACACCGACGCCTTCGACGCCCTGGTGCGGGCCGGGGCCCGCATCGTAGCGCGCATCGACGCCATGCGGACGCCGGTGATCGCCGCCCTGAACGGCATCGCGGTGGGGGCCGGCGCGTGCCTCGCGCTCGCCTGCGACATCCGCATCGCGGCCGAGGGCGCGGCGCTGGGCTTCGGCTTCGCGCGCGTTGGCCTCCACCCCGACTGGGGCGGCACCTGGTTCCTGCCGCGCCTGGTCGGGCCGGGCCTGGCCGCGGAGCTCCTCTACACCGGGGCGATGGTGAGGGCGGAGCGGGCCGAGCGCATGGGCCTGGTCAACCGCGTCGTCTCGGCCGAAGACCTGGAGGCGGCGGCCCGCGCGCTCGCCGGGGAGATCGCCGCGCGCCCGGCCGAGGTGATCGCCGACACCCGCGCAGCACTGCGGGCGACGTGGGGCCGCTCGCTGGCCGAGAGCCTGGAAGCCGAGCGCGCCGCGCAGGCCGAGGCCTTCGCTTCTCCCGATGCCGCGGAGGGCATCCGCGCCTTCCTGGAGAAGCGCAGCCCGACGTTCAACGAGCGGCGCGGCCCGAAGCCGCGCCCGGAGACCCGGTCGTGATCCGACGCGTGGTCGTCGTCGGGGGCGGCACGATGGGTCACGGCATCGCGCAGGTGTCGGCGATGGCCGGCTGCGAGACGACCCTCGTCGACACCGCCGAGCCGCTCGTCGAGGCCGCGCTCGGGCGCGTGCGGGCGAACCTGGACAAGGGCGTCGACCGGGGAAAGGTCGAGGCGGCCGCGCGCGACGAGGCGCTGCGGCGGCTGCGCGGCGGCACCGACGCCGAGGCCGCGGCCGCGGATGCGGATCTCGTCGTGGAGGCGGTCCCGGAGCGCTTCGACCTGAAAGCCGACCTGCTGGCGCGTCTCGCGGCCGCCGCGCCGGCCGGTGCGCTCCTCGGCAGCAACACGTCCAGCCTGAGCATCGGCGACCTCCAGGACGCGGTCGGCGACGCGGCGCCCCGCGTGGTGGGCCTGCACTTCTTCAACCCCGTGCACATCATGGCGCTGGTGGAAGTCGTGCGTGGCCCCAGGACGGCCGACGCGACGGTCGAGGCCGGCGTGGCGTGGGCCCGCGCTCTCGGCAAGGACCCCATCGTCGTCAACGACGCCCCCGGGTTCGCTTCATCGCGGCTCGGCATAGCGCTCGGCCTGGAGGCCATGCGCATGCTCGAGCAGGGCGTGGCGAGCGCGGCCGACATCGACAAGGCGATGGAGCTCGGCTACCGGCACCCCATGGGGCCGCTTCGCCTCACCGACCTGGTCGGCCTCGACGTCCGCCTGGACATCGCGCGCTACCTGCACGAGACGCTGGGGACGGAAACCTTCCGTCCGCCAGCGATCCTGGAGCGGCTGGTGGCCGAGGGCAGGCTCGGCCAGAAGACCGGCCACGGCTTCTACGACTGGAACGAGACGTGACCTACGACACCGTGCGCGTCGACACCGAGGACCGGATCGCGACGCTCACGATCGACCGTCCCGAGAAGCGGAACGCGCTGAGCGCGGCCGTGCGCGCCGACGTGAAGGCCGCGCTGGCCGATATCGCGGCGGCAGGGGACGCCCGCGTCGTCATCCTGACCGGCGCCGGCGACAAGGCGTTCGTCGCGGGGGCCGACATCGGCGAGTTCGCCGAGCGCACCACGCTGGAGCAGCGCGCCGCGATGGAGCCTCCGCGCATGTTCGACGCGGTCGCGGACTGCCCGCTCCCGACCATCGCGATGATCAACGGCTACGCGCTGGGCGGTGGGTGCGAGCTGGCGCTCGCTTGCGACATCCGCGTCGCGGCCCGGACTGCCCGCCTGGGGCAGCCGGAGGTGCGCCTCGGCATTATCCCGGGTGGCGGCGGCACCCAGCGCCTCCCCCGGCTCGTGGGGCTCGGACAGGCCATGCGCCTGATCCTTTCGGGCGAGCTGATCGACGCCCAGGAGGCCCTGCGGATCGGGCTCGTGGATCTGGTCGCCGACGACGCGGATCTGGTGCGCACTACGCGCGAGCTCGCCGCCGAGATCGCGGCCCGATCGCCGGTCGCCGTGCGGCTCGCCCGCGAGGCGATACGCGCCTCGCTCGAGAGTCCGCTGGGCGCGGGGCTCCGCGCCGAGCGGGAGCTCTTCCTGACGGCGTTCGGAAGCGACGACCGAAAGGAAGGTGTCTCCGCCTTCCTGAACAAGCGCGAACCGGAGTGGCCCGGCGCCTGACTTGTCGCCAGGTTGGCCGTCGCCACTCCCAGCGGAGGTCGACGCATTGGCGCACAGCGATTCCTTCGGGGCCGACTACGACGGCCCCCGGCGGGTCAACCCGTTCGGTGATGACCCGGACGACCAGCCCCTGGACGCCGTGGGCCGGGTCCGTGCCGCCGCGCGCAAAGCGCGCAACCTGAAGGCGCAGGTCGGCGTCGACGGGCTGCCGGCCCCGGCCTTCCGGACGCTGCTGGACGAGATCGCCGCGGCGCTCGACGCGATCGCGTCGGAGCTGGAAGGGCCGTGAGCCCCCGGCTCGTCATCGCCTTCCTCGCCGTCTACGCGGTCGCCGTCACGTTTCCCGGCGTAGTGCCGTTCAACCGGATCTTCCCGCTCGTGCTCGGCCTGCCGTTCGTGCTCGCGTGGTACGCGTTGTGGGTGATCCTGGCGTTCGTCGTCCTCGTGTTCTACCACGCCACCAACCCGGAGCGCTGAGTGGAGCGCTGGCAGGTCGTCACGCTCGTCGTCGCGGGATACCTGGCCGTCACCCTGCTGATCGGGCTGTTCGCGGGGCGGCGCGTGACCAAGAGCGTCGCGGGATACGTGGCCGCCGACCGCGGCTTCGGCCTGCTCGCGATGTACTTCGTCACCGGCGCGACGATCTTCAGCGCGTTCGCCTTCCTCGGCGGCCCGGGGTGGGCGTACGCGCGCGGCGCGGCGGCCTTCTACATCCTGGCGTACGGCGTCCTGGGGATCGCGCCCTGGTACTGGATCGGACCCCGCGCGGCCGGGCTGGGCCGCCGCTTCGGCTTCGTGACGCAGGCGCAGCTGGTCGTCGGCCGCTTCCCGCACCGCGGCCTGTCGGCGGGTCTGGCGGTGGTCTCGGTGCTCGCCTTCATTCCGTACCTCATGCTCCAGATGTCGGGGGCGGGGATCGTCTTCGAGGCGGTGACCGACGGCCACGTCTCGTTCGCCGCCGGTGCGGCGATCGCGTACGGGGTCGTGGTGATCTACGTCCTGCGCAGCGGCGTCGCCGCGATCGGCTGGACGAACATCTTCCAGGGCGTCTTCATGCTGACCATCGCGTGGACGCTCGGCATCTACATCCCGACCACGCTGTACGGCGGCATCGGGCCGATGTTCGAAGGGATCGCGGACGCGCGGCCGGACCTGCTGACGCTGCCCGGCTTGACGGGCAGCGGCGAGCCCTGGTCGTGGGGCGGCTTCAGCTCGGCGATCCTCGCGTCGGCGATCGGCTTCCTGATGTGGCCGCACCTCTTCATGAAGTCGTACACCGCGCGCAGCGACGAGACGCTCCGGCGCACGGTCGTGCTGTTTCCGACGTTTCAGCTCTTCCTGATCCCGATCTTCCTGATCGGCTTCGCGGGCGTGCTGTTCCCGACGGCGCCGCCGACCTCGGACTTCATCCTGCCGCACATGATCCTCGAAACGGGTCTGCCGGCGCTGGTCGTGGGGCTGTTCTGCGCCGGCGCGCTGTCGGCGTCCATGTCGACCGGAGACGCGCTGCTGCACGGCGCGGCTTCGATCGCCGTGGAGGACGGAATACGGCCGTTCCTGGGGATGGAAGAGCGGACGGCCCGGCACGCGATGCAGGCGTTCGTGATCGTGATCGGCGGGCTCGCCTACTTCCTCGCGGTGGTGCTGCGCGCCAACCTCGTCCAGTTGCTGCTGGCAGCCTACGGCGTGGTGGACCAGCTGGCCCCGCCGGTCTACGCCGCGCTGTTGTGGCGGCGGGCGACGACCGCGGGCGCGCTCGCCGGGCTGGGGGGCGGCACCGCCACGACGGTGTTCTTCTTCTCCAATCCCGCGCTGCGCCCGTGGGACATCCACGAGGGCCTGCTGGGGCTCGTCGTCAACGTCGCGCTGCTGGTGGGCGTTAGCCTCGCCACCTCGCCCCAGCGTGCCGAGCACAGCGGAGCGTTCGTGGACGTCAGCCCTGCGGATCCTCCTGCTCCACCTCCTCGACCAGGCCCCGCGTCCGCCACTCCAGCCGCATCAGCATGATCCGCTGAGCCCGGATGTCGTGGCCCACGTCCACGAGGAGCTTGACCAGGTCGCCGCCGCCCCACAGGACGATCATGAACACGAAGGTCTGGGCGGTCTCCCCCAGCAGGAACGGGAGGTCGGCGACGCCGTTCTCGCGGAGCCCCGCGACGAACTGGCCCAGCAGCGCGACCAGCAGGAAGATCGCCGCCGCCTTCGAGACGGTGCCCACCCAGGCGAGGCCGGTGTAGGGCTCGATGTCGTCCTCGCGGATCGAGTCGAGGACGGAGCCGCCGCCGGTCGTGTCCTCGGCTTCCTCCCGGGCGTCTTCGGTGCGGTGCGTTTCGTCGGTCATCGTGCTAGGAGGTTCGGGGCTTCATGCTTCCGTCGGATATGCGAAGGGCCCGGGACGCAGCGTCCCCGGGCCCCAGTGCGCGTCATCCGGGCTCCACCGGCCCGGCCATAGGGTCGCGCGTCAGCCTTCGGCCGGATAGACGGAAACCTGCTTCCGCGAGCGGTCCTTGCGCTCGTAGGTGACGACGCCGTCGATCAACGCGAACAGCGTGTCGTCGCGGCCGCGACCGACGTTGTGGCCCGGGTGCAGCTTGGTGCCCCGCTGGCGCACGAGGATGTTGCCCGCGCGAACCCGCTCCCCGCCGTACTTCTTCACGCCGAGGTACTGCGGGTTCGAGTCGCGGCCGTTCCGCGTGGATCCTACGCCCTTCTTGTGCGCCATCGGTGCCCTCCCTGCCGCGCCTCGTTCGCGAGCGCGGCGTATGCTCAGCCGAGGTCGATCGAGTCGACCCGGATCTCCGTATAGCCCTGTCGGTGCCCCTGCTTACGCCGGTAGTTCTTCCGCCGCTTCCACTTGAACACGATGATCTTCTCGCCCCGGCCGTGCGCCACGACCTCGGCCTTGACCGAGGCGCCATCCAGCAAGGGGGCGCCGACCCTCACGTCATCGTCGGCGCCGCCGAGCAGCACGTCGTCGATGGTGATCGTGTCCCCCACCTCGGCGGCGATGGACGGCACCCGCAGGGTGTCTCCCGGGGCGACTTTGAACTGTTTTCCGCCGGTGCGGATGATCGCGTACATGGAATCGTCGGTCGGTCGGTGAAAAGACCGGAAAAGATCGCCGCGTCGCCTCGTCGTGTCAACCGCCACGCGGCTTCAGGGCCAGGGACGGGCCAGTCCCCGGCCCGCCTCCGGCGCCTTCCTCAGGCCTCGGCGTAGCGGGTGGTCACATCGGTACCCGCGCCGCCTGCGAGCAGCCGGTACTCGTCCTGCCTCAGGAGCGGATCGTCCCGCAGCGTCAGCTCCATGCCGTGCGTGCCTCGCAAGCGCCGCATGAAGTCCGGCTCCTCCTCGAGCGCGTAGAGCGATACCTCCGGGTGGACCCGGATCGTGATCGCCTTCTCCGCCTTGGCGAGGCCCGCCCGATTGAGGGCCCGCTCGACGCGCCGCAGCACGGTCTCCGGCGTGAAAACGCGTCCCGCGCCGCCGCAGTGCGTGCAGCGCTCCGTCATCGCCTGGTACAGCGAGGGCCGCACCCGCTGGCGGGTCATCTGCACGAGGCCCAGCTCGGAGATGTGGAAGGCCTTCGTACGCGCTCTGTCACGCCCCAGCCAGGTGCGCAGCTCCTGCATGACCTGGTCCTGGTGGCCCTTCACCTCCATGTCGATGAAGTCCACGACGATGATCCCGCCGATGTCGCGCAGCCGGAGCTGACGGGCCACTTCGCGCGCGGCGTCCAGGTTGGTCCGCAGGATCGTCTTGTCCGGGTCCTTCTTGCCGGTGAAGCGGCCGGTGTTGACGTCGATCGAGACGAGCGCCTCTGTGGGCTCGATGACCAGGTAGCCGCCGGACTTGAGATCCACGCGCCGCTCGAACGCCACCTGGATCGCGTCCTCGATGCCGAAGCGATCGAACAGCGGCTCCGCCTCCGCGTCGTACTGGACGCGGTCGAGCAGCCTGGGGTCCATGCCGTGCAGGTACTGGCGAATCTCCGAGTAGAGGTCGGCGTCGTCGACGACGATGCGATCCACCTTGTCGCTGAACACGTCGCGGATCACGCCCCGTACCAGCTTCGCCTCGCGGTGGACCACGGCGGGCGGCTTCGACGAGTTGGCGCGCTTCTCGATCTTCTTCCAGGTGGCGAGGAGGGTGTCGAGCTCGCGTTCGAAGGCCTCGCGGGTGAGCTCTTCCCCGACCGTGCGGATGATCACCCCGCCGGCGTCCTTGGGCAGGATCTCGCGGGCGAGCGCGCGCAACCGGGAGCGCTCCTCCCTGCCCTCGATCTTGCGGCTCACGCCGATGTGGGAGGAATAGGGCATGTACACGACGAAACGGCCGGGCAGGGATACCTGGCGCGTCACGCGCGGGCCTTTCGTGCTGATCGGCTCCTTGGTCACCTGGACCAGCGCCTTGTCGCCCTTGCTGATCATCTCCTGGATCGGCGGATAGCGACGCGAGCGCCGGCCGCCGTTCTCGGAGGATTCTCCGTTGCCGTTCTCGTCCTCGAGCTCCTCGTCGTCCAGGAGGACGTCCGAGACGTGGAGGAATCCTGCTTTCTCCGTGCCGATCTCGACGAACGCCGCCTGGATTCCCGGGAGAACGGCCTGGACCTGGCCCAGGTAGATGTCGCCGACGATCCGCTCGGCGTCGGCGCGCTCCACGCGCACCTCGACCAGCATGTCGTCTTCCATGATGGCGACGCGCGTCTCCTGCGGCGCTGCAGTGATGAAGATTTCGCGTTTCATGCCCCGTCCGAATCCGTGTTGACCCGGAGGGAAGTGGCGAGATGGATCGCAGGTGCCCGCAACGCGCCGGCGCGAGCCGGACCGTCGACGGCCGTCGCGCGACCCGGCAGCTGCCGGACCCCGCTGCGCAGCACGGTTCCACGGTGGGACCTCCGGTGACGTGAGAGCGGTGGTCCGCCTTCCCCACGTCCGTGGCGCCGGGGTCGTTCCCCGGAGTGCCTTCAGGCCTTCGCCGTCGCCTCTTCCTCTTCGCGGAAGAGAGTCCGGGCGATCACCATCCGCTGGATCTCGCTTGTTCCCTCTCCGATCTCGCAGATCTTCGCGTCACGCATCATCCGCTCGACCGGGTACTCGTTCGTATAGCCGTATCCACCCATGAGCTGCACCGCGCGCGTCGTCGTGCGCATGGCCAGCTCGCTCGTGTAGAGCTTCGCCATCGAGGCCTCCCTGCCGAACGGCTCGCCCCGCTCCTTGAGCCACGCGGCGTGGTAGACCAAGTGCCTTGCCGCCTCGATCTCGGTAGCCATGTCGGCCAGCGCGAACTGGACGCCCTGGAAGTCCCGGATCGGACGGCCGAATTGCCGTCGCGAGCCGCTGAACCGCAGCGCCTCGTCGAACGCCCCCTGCGCGAGACCGAGAGCGAGGGCGCCGATGCCGATGCGCCCCGCGTCGAGCGTCTTCATGAAGTTCACGAAACCCTCGCCCTCCCCGCCCAGCATGTTCTCGGCGGGGACCTCGGCTTCATCGAGCAGGAGCTCGCGTGTGTCCGACGCGCGCCAGCCCATCTTGTCTTCCTTCTTGCCCGCCCGCACGCCCGGCGTGTACGGCGCGAGCTCCTCGGCGTGACCCACGCCGACCCGCTCCGCCTCCTCGACGTCGGTGGTCGGTTTGGTCACGATGAAGCTCGTGATGCCGCGCGCCGCCGCATCGCGGTCCGTGACCGCGGTCACGACGAAGATCTCGCCGACCCCCGCGTGGGTGATGAAGATCTTGCTGCCGGAAACCTTCCAGCCACCGTTCTCGCGCACCGCGACGGTTCGCGATCCCGCAGAATCCGAGCCGGAGCCCGGCTCGGTCAGGCCGAAGCCGCCCAGCACCCGGCCCTGCGCGAGCAAGGGGACGTAGCGCGCCTTCTGAGCCTCGCTGCCGAAGCTCAGGATCGGCGAGGTGCCGAGCGTGGAATGCGCGCTGATCGTGATTCCGTGGCTGGCGTCCACCCGGGAGACCTCCTCGATCACGAGGAGGTAGCTCAGGTAGTCCAGCCCCAGCCCGCCGTACGCCTCCGGCACGTTGACGCCGAAGTAGCCGCGGTCGGCCATCTTGCGGACGTTGTCCCACGGAAACCGGCTGGCCTCGTCCAGGTCCGCGGCGACGGGGGCGATCTCCGCCTCCGCGAACGCGCGCACCTCCGCTCTCAGCCGCTCGTGTCTGTCCTCCAGATACCGCTGCATACCCCGCCCTGTCGCGGTGCGGCCGACCGTAAGGTCCGATCCGCCACCGGATTGCGCCGTCGCCCGCTCCACCCAATCCGGCGCGGGGATTCGAGACGCAAACCTAGGTACGAAGCCGCGCGGCGAAAAGTGGTGGCAGGCGGCCGACGCTGCTCGCCCCGTGCGTTCGACCGGCGGCTCGCCCCAGGCAGACGTCGCAGTTGCCGCATGCGTCCGGGCCGAAGGTCTCACCGAAGTGCGCCATGATGCGCGCCCGCCGACACGTTCGGGCGACGGCGTAGCGACGCATGCGCCTCAGGCCGCGCCGCTCCCGCGCGAGGGCCTCGCGGTCCCGACGCAGCGCGCTCGCCGACAGCACGCCGTCCGGGCGAACCGCCCAGGCGCCGGGCGCTCCCGACGCCGGGCGGGCGACGCCGGCCTCGGCGAGCAGCCGGAGGGCGGCTTCGAGCTGCGGGGCGCCCTGGATCCGCCGCACCGCGCCCAGCGCCTCCACCGCACGCACGCGCACCACCGGCCAGCCGCCCTCGTCGTCCGCGGCAGGCCGGCGGCGCAGCCAGGTGAGCAGCGCGCGGAGCGTCCGCGGCGGCGGATGCGCGAGCCGAATGAGGTGCGCCTGGGTCTGCTCGTCGCCCTTCGCGTACAGCAGCACGCACCGCGCGGGGGCGCCGTCGCGGCCCGCGCGGCCGGCCTCCTGGGCGTAGTCCTCGAGCGTGCCCGGCACGTCGTAGTGCACCACCCGCCGGACGTCCGGCCGGTCGATTCCCATCCCGAACGCGGACGTCGCGACGATGACGCGTGCCTGCCCGGCGATGAAGCGCGTCTGGATGCGGTCGCGCTCGCGGTCCGAGACGCCGGCGTGGTAGGCGACCGCGTCCACGCCGCGCGAGCGCAGCAGGTCCGCCACGGCATCGGTCGTGCGCCGCGTCGCGGCGTACACCATCGCGCAGCCTTCGGCCACGCGGGGCACCAGCGCGGCCAGCGCGCGGTCCTTGGCGCGCCGGTCGTGCGCCTGTACGACCTCCCACCGGAGATTGGGTCGATCCACCCCGCCCGCCACCACGACCGGCTCGACGAGCCCCAACTCCGCCACGATGGCGTCACGGGCCTCGGGAGTCGCGGTCGCGGTGAGGGCCGTGCACGGGCATCCGAGGGCCGCGCGCACCGCGCCCAGGCCGCGGTAGGCCGGGCGAAAGCTCCCTCCCCAGGAGACGATGCAGTGCGCCTCGTCCACGGCGAGTCGGGCGACGCGCACGCGCCGCAGCACCCGCAGGAACGCCTGGGAGCGGAAGCGCTCGGGCGCGACGTACAGGAGGGTCAGCTCCCCTGCCCCGAAGACCTCCAGCGTGCGGCGGCGCTCGGCCGGCGAAAGCGCCCCGTGGAGGGCGCCGGCCGGAACGCCGAGACCGCGCAGCCGCGCCACCTGATCGATCATCAGGGAAATCAGCGGGCTCACGACCAGGGTCGTGCCGGGAGCCAGCTCCGCGGGGATCTGGAAACACACGCTCTTGCCCGCCCCCGTGGGCATGAGGGCCAGCACGTCCCGGCCCTCCAGGGCCGCCGCGATGATGCTCGACTGGGCGCCCCGGAAGTCCGGGTAGCCGAAGCGGCGGCGGAGGACGCCGCGCGCGTCTTCGAGGGTGGGGTGCCGCGCCATGCCGACATGTCTCGCGGGCGGGCCCGGGCGCCGCCATGGCGAAACGGCTCAGCCCCGGTCGACCTCGTCCGGCCGGGTCGCGCGCGACCGCCGCCCGAAGAAGCGCAGGAGCAGCCCGATGCCGATCGCAACCATCGCCACGTAGATCGGTAGGGGGGTGCCGAAGAAGATGCCCGCGAGTCCGAGCGCCGCGGCGACGAAGAACAGTCCGATCTTGAGGTCGAGATGGGGATCGACCGAGGGCCCGGGGACGTTCATGGCTTCTGCTTGTCCAGAAAGCGGCGCACGCCCTCCCGCGCTTCCTCCGAGAGCCGGGCCAGCGCGTTGATCTCCGCACCCCGCCGGATCGCTTCCTCGAACGACGCCCCGTCCAGGCCATAGAGCAGGCGCTTGTTGAGCTCGAGCGCGGTGCCGGGCCGGCGGGCCAGCTCGATCGCGAACTCCAGCGCCGCCTCCTGGAAGCCGTCGGCGCCGAAGACGCGGTTTGCCAGCCCGAGCGCGACGGCGCGCTCGGCCGAGATGGGCTCGCCCGTGGCGATCAGCTCGAAGGCGCGTTTCTCACCGAGCGCGCGGCGCAGGAGCGCGGTGACCATCGCCGGCACGAAGCCCAGCCGCACCTCGGGGTAGCCGAAGGTCGCATCGTCCGCGGCCACGACGAGGTCGCAGGCGCTAGCCAGCCCCGCGCCCCCCGCGAGGGCGTGCCCGTGCACGGCGGCCACGATGGGCTTGCGCAGCCGGCGCATGCGCACGAGAAGGGCGCCCAGGTCGCCGGCGGCTGCGAGGTTCTCCAGAGGTCCCTCGCTGGCCGCGATCTTCTCCATCTCGGCGAGGTCCGCGCCGGCGCAGAAGTCGGGGCCTTCGCCGCGGAGCAACAGGACCCGGATCCTCTGGGATCCTTCGGCCGCCGTGAACGTGCCGTCGAGCTCGTGGATCATCGTCGCGTCCAGCGCGTTCCTCTTGCGCGGCCGGTTCAGGGAGACGATGCCGACGCCTTCGCGCTCGTCGTACAGGAGGCGGGTCAGGTTCCTCATGTCTCCTCCGGGGGCGGCAGCGAGTCGGCGATGTCCTCGGGCACGTCCAGCTCCAGCCGGAGCATCGCGGTCGAGTACGTCTTGCCCTGGGCGTCGGTCATCAGGGACATGGTGCCGCCACCGTCGAGCGCCTCGTGAAGCAGGAAGTTGAGCGCGCCCAGATTCGGCAGCTCGAAGCGCTCGACCTCCCCCACCATGTCCTTGAAGTGATACTTTACACGCTCGACCGTAAGCTCTTTTTCCAAAAAGGAATAATGATCTTGGTCGTATGCGATGACGCCGACGTTGACGGTGTCGCCCTTGTCGCCCGATCGGGCGTGCGCGAGCCGCCGCAGCTGCATCTTCACGCCGCGATCACCTCCACCTGGAGATTGGACTCGATGACGGTGCGGTCGATGAGCGCCGGCCAGTACGCGACGATCTGCTGCGGCCGCGGCCGCCCGCCCGCGAAGCCGGTCACGGTCGGCGGCCCGCTCAGGATCAGCGGCGCGATCTCGCGGCTGAACTCCTCGATCGCGCCACGTTGCGCGGAGCGAACGGCGACGCGCAGCTGCACCTCCGGCAGGTCGTCCGGGGGCGGGCCGGCGAGGTGGCCGTGCGCGGAGTTCCAGCCGACGAACTCGGTGCGCACGGCGTCCAGCACGATCCCGAGCCTGTCGAGCCGCTCGCGCAGCAGGCGGTCCGCCGCGCGGGCCTTGTCGAGCGCGTCCGGCCAGGCGTAGACCAGCGTGCCCGATGCCTTCCACCCGGCGTGGTAGGAGATGGACACCTTCAGGGTCGGTGTCGGCGGGCCCCCGCGCACGCCGTCGATGCGCACCCGGTCCTGGCCCTCCTCGGTGAGCCGGATCGTCGTGAAGTCGGCGACCGCGTCGGGTGTGATGTAGGAGCTGGGGTCGCCCATCTCGTACAGAAGCTGCTCCTTGATCACCGCCGCGGAGATGCGGCCGCCCGTGCCTTCGTGCTTGGTGACCGCGAAGGAGCCATCTGGATGCGCCTCGATGATCGGATAGCCCACATCCACCAGGTCCGGCACCTCCCTCCAACGCACCAGACAGTTCCCTCCCGACGCCTGCGCCCCGCATTCGTTGATGTGGCCGGCGACGATACCGGAGGCGATGCGGTCGTAGTCGTCCGGGCTCCACCCGAAGGCGTGCATCATGGGCCCGTAGGTCAGCGCCGTATCGGTCGATCGGCCCGTGATCACGACATGGGCGTCGCGGTCCAGCGCCTGTACGATGGGCGCCGCCCCGATGTACGCGTTGGCCGCCTCGACGCGGTCCAGTACGGCCTCCAACGGCTCGCCCGTCTCCATGTTCGCGAGCTCGTGACCCTGGTCGATCAGGGCGGGAAGCAGCTCCAGGATGTCGTCGCCGGTGACGGTGCCGACGCGGGCCCGGCCCGCCAGCCCGGCGCGGCGTGCCGCTTCGAGCACGGCGTCCCGGCAACCCTCGATGTTCACGCCGCCGGCATTGGCCACCATGCGCACGCCGCCATCGACCAGGTCGGGAAAGATCTCGCCGGCGAGCGGCACGAAGTCGCGCGCGTAGCCCTGGGCCGGGTCCCGGCTGCGCTGTTTCTGAAGGATCGACATGGTGACCTCGGCCAGGTAATCCAGCACGAGATAGTCGATCGGACCGCGGCGCACCTGTTCGACGGGCGCGTCGAGCCTGTCGCCCCAGAACCCCTGCCCCGAGGCGATGCGTATGGACGCTCGCTGCATCTGGACGGTTTGACGAAGAAAAGGACCACGCTGCCACGCCCGGCGAACGGGGTGGTAGGCCGGGGCAAGATAGCCGGGCCCCGGTTGGGCGACAAACCCGCCCCCGGCCACCGCAGCGGCCCCCGGGAGGGCCCGGGCCGGGCTCGGAAGCCCGCGGCCCCGGCGCGACGCGCGCGCCCGGATTGCGTGGGGCGCTGCCGGTGCTGCATGCTCAGGCGTTCGAGGGCTCCGGCTCGCGGAGGTCAGGAGCTCCAGACGAAGGAAGGTTACCAGGAGACGGCCGCATGTCCGACGCCCATGGCGCCGAAACGATCAAGGGATGGCTGGAGGATTTCGCGGCTCTCGTGCGCTCGGATGTCGACTACGGTGTGGGTGCCGGGGCGCACCCTGGACGCGACTACGCCTACCTCGAGGTCCACCGCGACGCCGATGACCACTCGATCCTGCTGTTCCGGGTCGAGGCGCAGGCCGGAGAGGCCAGGCCGACCGTCCAGGCCTACCGCCTGGATGGCACCGCGGAGGAGATCCGGGACGGGGTCCGCGCGCTCACGCACCCGGCCGAGGCGGACGCGTAGCCGCGCCGGCCCCCGCGGTCGACGTGATCCGGCGCTACGCGGCGGGCGACATCGACGCGGTGGTGGAGGTTTGGCGCGCCGCCAGTCGGGTGGCGACGCCGTTTCTGTCCGCCGCCTTTCTCGATGAAGAGGAGCGGGAGATCCGCGAGGGCTGGATGGCACGCGCCGAGTCGTGGGTCTACGAGGAAGGCGGACGGGTGACGGGCTTCGTATCCCTGCTGGGGGACGAGGTGGGAGGCCTCTTCGTTCGCCCCGCCGCCCAGGGGCGCGGGATCGGTCGGGCGCTCATGGACCACGCCGTCGCGCTGCGCGGACGGCTCGTGCTAGAGGTGTTCGAGCGGAACCGGAGTGGCCGCGGCTTCTACGCCCGCTACGGCTTTCGCGAGATCGGTCGCAACGTCCACGAGGCGACCGGGCAGCCGCAGATTCAGCTCGAGTTCGGCCCCGAGTGATCGCCCGGCGAACGCCCTTCCCCACCCTCCCCTTCCCCCCCCGCCCACGCCGGTGCGCCCCGATCGCCCCGGTGCAGCGACGCCCAGAGCGCCAGCGACAGCGCGTCCCGCGTCTCCTCCGGCAGTAGCACGGCGTCCACGAACCCACGCGCGGCCGCGTAGCGGGCGTCGAGCTGGCGCTCGTAGTCCGCCCGGACGGCGTCCATCCTGGCCTCCATCTCCGCGTCCGGCGCTTCGCCCCGCTCGCGCAGCTCTTCGAGGCGCGCGCCGAAGAGCGCCATCACCGCGCTCTCCCCCTCCATGACCCCCATGCGCCCGGTCGGCCACGTGAAGATGAAGTCGGGGTCGAAGCCCTGTCCCGCCATCGCGTAGTAGCCCGCGCCGGAGGCGTGGTTGATGGTGAGCACCAGCTTCGGCACCGTGGCCGTCGCCATCGCCTCCACGAAGCGCGCGCCCGCGCGGATGATGCCGGCGTGCTCTGCCTCCGGCCCGACCATGAAGCCGCTGACGTCCTGCACGAACAACAGCGGCCGGCCGTGCCGATTCGCCGTCTCGATGAAGTAAGCCACCTTTTCGGCCGAATCGGCGTACACGATGCCGCCGAACTTGGGCGGCCCGCCGTGCGGGTCCTTCAACATGCCCCGGGCGTTGGCGATCACCGCGACCGGGAGCCCCGCGATGCGGCCATCGCCGCAGATCATCTCCGGCGCGTAGTCCGCCTGGAATTCCTGGAGGGCGCCGCCGTCGAGGATGCACGCCAGCACGTCGCGCACTTCGTAGGGCTGCCGGTGATCGCCCGGGAGCAGGTCGTACAGGTCCGCCGCGGCGCGGCCGGGCGCGGTTTCCGGATCGGGCGCCGCGACGCTCTGGACCGGCGGCAGCTCCGCCACGATCTCGCGGATGCGGGCGATGCACGACTCGTCGTCGGGCAGCCTGTAGTGGGCGACGCCGCTCAGCGCGGTGTGGGTCCAGGCACCACCCAGCTCCTCGCTCTCGACCGACTGCCCGGTCGCGCCCTTCACGAGGTTCGGGCCGCCGAGGCCCATGAAGCTCGTCCCCTCGACCATCAGGATCACGTCGGACAGCGCGGGCAGGTAGGCGCCACCCGCGATGCAGGGGCCCATCACGGCCGCGATCTGCGGGACGCGCAGGCGGCGGCGCATGATGGAGTTGTAGTAGAAGATACGGCTGGCCCCGTACTGGCCGGGAAACACGCCGCCCTGATACGGGAGGTTGACGCCCGCGGAGTCCACGAGGTAGACGATCGGCACGCGCGAGCGCATCGCAATCTCCTGCGCCCGCAACATCTTCGTGATCGTCTCGGGCCACCACGACCCCGCCTTGACCGTGGCGTCGTTGGCGACCACGACCGTGGGCCGCCCGGCGACGACGCCCAGCCCGGTCACGACTCCGGCGGCGGGTGCCTGCCCGTCGTACTGGTCGTGGGCCACCAACAGCCCGATCTCGAGGAACGTGCCGCCCGGATCCAGGAGCAGGTCGATCCGCTCGCGCGCGGTGAGCTTCCCCTGCGAGTGCTGGCGCTCGATGCGGTCCTCGCCGCCGCCCTGCCGCAGGCGGTGACGCAGCTCCTCCAGCTCGGCGGACAGCTCCCGCAGGCGGTTGGAGGTCACGGAGGGCTCGCTAGCCGGCATCCCGCGCGTTCTCGTCGAACCACTCGCGGATGTAGGCGATCGGCTCCGAGGTGGGAGTGCCGGGACCGAACACCTTGCCCACCCCCAGCCGGTACAGCTCCGCGGCGTCGTCTTCGGGGATGATGCCGCCTCCGGTGAGCAGGACGTGGTCGGCGCCCTCGGCGTCGAGCAACTCCTTCACGCGGGGGAACAGGGTCATGTGGGCGCCGGAGAGGATCGACAGGGCGACGACGTCGACGTCCTCCTGGATCGCCGCCCCCACGACCATCTCGGGGGTCTGATGGAGCCCCGTGTAGATCACTTCGAAGCCGGCGTCCCGGAACGCGCTCGCGATCACCTTCGCGCCCCGGTCGTGTCCGTCCAGACCCGGCTTGGCGACCAAAACGCGGATTTTTCGTTCGCTCATCTGCACGCTGCAGGCGCGGGGCAAAGGAAACGGGTCGAGACACTAGCGCGTCGACGGCGAGGCGAGCAAGATTGAAGCGAACGATCCCCCTGGCCGGTTGTCCCGCCCGAACGCCGTGTACTTTCGCTAAACCGGTCGTCGGGAATCCGATGGGAAGCGCATGAACCTGACCAACGTCGAGTCCGTTCTGGGAAGCCTCACCGTCCTCTCGGTCGCGCTGATTCCCCTGCTGGGCCCCGGTGCCCCCGGCGCCGAGACGGTGGTGCTGACGGCGATCGTCGTTGCGCTCCTGCAGGGCCTGCTCATGGCGGTGAGCCGGGCGCGCCGGCGCCGCGACCGGGAAGAGAGCGTGCTCGAGGTGCGGCGCATGCTCCAGGACCAGGTGAAGGGGCAGCTGTCGCGCATCACGATGGCGGCCACCGCCTCGGGCGAGGACGTCGACGAGGAGGGGCGCCTGCAGAGCGAGGTGCTCGGCGCCGTCGACAGCGTGACCTACGTGGTCGACGGCCTCTCCCCGGAGTCGGTGCGGACCTGGAAGCAGCGCTATTCGGCGGCGAACAGCCACGCCATGGTGCGCCGTTCGGTGGAGACCGCCCGGCCCTGAGGCCCGCGCCGGGCCCACGCCTGCGGCTCGCTCGTCCGTGCGCGCCGCAGCCTACGCGGCCTCCGCGAGCACGATCAGGCGGGGGCTCTCGGCACTGAACCGCGAGCCGTCCCAGTCGCCCAGGAGCTCCTGGGGCCGGTAGCCGGCCGCCTCCAGCAGCGCGAGCACCTCCTCGGCGGCGTACACCCGCAGCCGGTGCCGCGACCTGCCCTCGGTGCCCTCCGGCGTTCGCCAGCGCCAGCGCTCGTGCGCCACCCCGCGCTCCGCGTTCCAGCGCCGCCGGATGCGCACGCGCGTCCCGTCGTCCAGACGGAGCCGATCCCGCTCGACGAAATGCCGCTCGACGTCCTCACGGTGGGTCGTCTCCAGGAGTAGCCGGCCCCCGGGCCGGGTGACCCGCCGCAGCTCCGCGAGGGCGGCGGCCTCGCGGGCGTCGTCGTCGAAAAGGCCGACGCTCGTGAAGACGTCGACGACGGCGTCGAACGCCCCCTCGACGAACGGTAGCGCCGCCAGGTCCGCGGCGACGACGCTCGGGACGGCGGGACGCGATCCGGCCGTGGGGGCGGCGGCTCGTGCCTGGACGGCGCGCCGCAGGAGCGACAGCGACAGGTCG
>DATHRK010000023.1:0-6993 GCA_035465395.1 Longimicrobiales bacterium
TGACGACGCCGCGTTCGAGTTCCTGGCGGATGACTCGGTCCGCCGGCGCGCGTTCGCGGACGCGGTGGTCGCGGTGGTCCGGGAATACGGGTTGGACGGCATCGACCTCGATTGGGAGCACCCCGACCCGGGGCCGTCGGCGCGCAACTACGCCGCCCTGGTCGCGGATCTCGCCGACGCGTTGCGTCCCGTCGGCGCCTCGCTTTCGGTGTCCGTGGCGGGATCGTGGGCCTGGGGTGGCGGAGCCATCCTGCCCGAGGTGTTCGAGCTGGCCGAGCGCATCCATGTGATGGCCTACGCCGGCGGATACGGGCCCGATCACGCCTCCTTCCGGTACGCGCGCAGCGCGATCGACACGTACCTGGACATGGGCGCGCCCCCGCGGAAGCTTTTTCTCGGCGTTCCCTTCTTCGCTCGCAACGAAGCGGGCGATGCGCTCCCGTACCGCGAGGTGGCGGCGGAGCGTGACGGCGCCCTGGCCGGCGACCGGTACGGCGACTTCTTCTACAACGGGGAAGCGACGCTGCGCACCAAGGTCCGTCTGGCCGCGGCCGAGGGCCTCGGAGGACTCATGGCCTGGGACCTCACGGCCGATGCACCCGGCCCGGACGCCCTCCTGCCGGTGCTCCTGGACGAAGCCCGCTGACGTCGAACCGGAGGCTGCTGCTTGATCCCCGCCCCCTTCCGTCGGCAGGTTGGCGCGCTAGGTGCGGGGACTCCTCCGCGCACCACCGACCAGGAGACGCATGATCGAAGAAGCTGAGGCCCGACACGCCCGTGCCACGTTCGAGGTCGTGGGGTGGGATCCGGGCGTACCGCCGTCGGGCGAGGGCACGGGCATAGGTCCCATCCACTCCAGCGCCGTCGTCCGCAAGGAGTTCTCGGGCGACCTCCAGGGCGCCAGCGTCGCGGACCTGTTGATGTGTCAGACGGATGCGACCGATCTGTCCGCCGGCGCCGGCTACATCGCGTCGGAGCGCGTCGAGGGCGCCCTCGACGGGCACGAGGGCAGCTTCGTCATCCACCACTGGGGTGTCAGCATCGACGACACGCGCGAAACCGGCGGGCACGTCGTGCCCGGCTCGGGCACCGGCGATCTGGAAGGTCTTCAGGGGCGCGTCCGCATAAGCGTGAACGAGCGCGGCGACCACACCATCACCCTGGACTACGAGCTGCCGGACTGACCGGCGGCACCCCGACCCACCACTCAGGAGGAAGCGATGCAGAACCGTTCGATACTGGCCCTGCTTCTGGCTCTGGCCGTCGGCGCCTGCGCCCCGGCCGATGACGCGGCCGACGGCATGGCCGACGATGGCATGGCCGACGACGCGGGCATGATGGAGGACGACCCGACCCTCGCGCCCGAGGGGCCTGCGACCGGACCTCCGGCAGGGTACGCGGTGCGGCTCGATCGCCCCGACCAGGACGCCGCGGACTTCCACGTGGAAGAGGGCGACGGGAGCATGATGATCCGCACCGGTCCCGCGGGCATTCTCTACAGCTCCGAGGACGTCCCCGCCGAGGGCGACTACTCCGTGTCGGCAACCTTCACCGAGGTCGGCGCGCCGGCCGGCCACCGCGAGGCGTACGGGCTGATCATCGGCGGCGCGGACCTCGCGGGCGAGGCGCAACGCTACACCTACTTCCTCATCAGGGGCGACGGCCGCTACCTGGTCAAGCAGCGCAACGGCGCCGAGATGGTGAACGTGACCGACGGCTGGCAGGACTCCGACGTCGTCGTCGCGGCGGAGGAAGATGGAGACGTCACCAACGAACTGTCGATCGCCGTCCGCGGCGACCAGACGCACTTCTCGGTGAACGGCACCGAAGTGGCGGCCTTCCCCACCGCGAATCTGGACGTGGCCGGGATCGCGGGCGTGCGCGTGAACCACAACCTCAACGTGCGCGTCGAGGACTTCTCGATCGGCGCCTAGCGCCGACCGCCGTCCGGGAGGCTACGGCACGCGCTGGTTCGTCCCGTCGAACACCACCGTCCAGGACCTCCCGTCCGAGCTGATCTCGCTCACCGTGCGCATGGTGTCGGGGTCCGGGCGGGAGGTCCGGTGGCGGAGGCGCATGCCGTGGCCCTCACCTTCTAGGATCAGCTCGTCGTTCTCGTAATCGCCCGCGAAGCGGCCGGGCGGATTCCTGCCGTCGGCGCGGACGCCGAGGGGATCTGCCGGGTCGCGGGTCATCCGCTCGGTCCCCCGCCAGGTGCCCACGCTGTGCCGCAACCGCTGCTCCAGGCCGTCGGGGGGTGGCGGGTCCGGGCGGTCCGGAACGATCCTCGCGCGGGACCTCCGGGCGCGGACACGAGGCGACTTGGCCAGCGTGGGAGGGTGTGATGGCGAAGGGCAGGAAAGCGATCTACGCGGCGATCGTCGGCAACGGTTTGATCGCGGTCACGAAGTTCGTCGCGGCCGTCATCTCGGGCAGCTCCGCGATGCTCTCCGAAGGCGTGCACTCCCTGGTGGACACCGGCAACGGCGGGCTGCTCCTCCTCGGCCTCAAGCGCTCCAAGCGCCCCGCCGACGCGGCCCACCCTTACGGCTACGGGAAGGAGGTCTACTTCTGGACGCTCCTGGTGGCCATGATGATCTTCGCCGGGGGCGGGGGCGTCAGCATCTACGAAGGGGTCCGCCACATCCGGCACCCCGAGCCGACCGGCGATCCGACCATCGCGTTCATCGTCCTCGGCCTGGCCTTCCTCTTCGAGGCGGCGGCGTGGTGGGTGGCCTGGCGGGAGTTCCAGTCCTCGAAGGGCGCCTCGTCGACCTGGCAGGCGATCCGCAGGGAGAAGGATCCGACGGCCTTCGCGGTGCTGCTCGAAGACTCGGCCGCTCTCGCCGGTATCGTGGTGGCTGCGGTGGGGATCGGGCTCGGTCACGCGCTCGAGATGCCGGTGCTGGACGGCGTGGCGTCCGTGGTCATCGGGCTCATCCTGGTGGGCGTGGCCGTCGTCCTCGCGAGGGAGACGCGCGGGTTGCTGGTAGGCGAGGCGGCGCGCGACAGCCTCGTGGACGCCGTGCGAGGCACCGTCGAGGCGGACGACGCCGTCGCCGAGGTGCAGCGCCTGCTGTCCATGCACCTGGGTCCGGAGGACGTGCTGATCAACCTGGACCTTCGCTTTCGCTCGGACCTGGGCGTCGAGGAGGTCGCGGAGGCGGTGCAGCGCCTGGAGCAGCGCATCAAGTCCGAGAACCCCGGCGTGCGCTACCTCTTTATGGAGGTGTCGTCGTTGACGGCCCGGGCGCCCGGTACGTAGCGTGCCTGAGGAGTCCCGCCGTGGAGGCCCGAGACCGGATCGGAGGACCCATGACGAGCCAGGACCTGGCGGTGAAAGGCCAGCCGCCTCGCGTCGAGACTGATCAGCTGAACCGCACCTACCGGCACATGGAGTGGGCTGACGCCACGATCTGGCGAGCCGCGCTGTCCGACCGCACGTACGCGGAGGACGACTTCGTGCGCGCCTCCCTGCACCACATCCACTTCGTCCAGCGGGCGTACCTCGGAGTCTGGACGGGGGAGGCGATCGACGGCGACGACGAGGACCGGTTCGACGACGCGGAAGCGGTGGCGCGGTGGGGGCGCGAGGCCCATCCACGGATACGTGGCTTCGTCGAGGGGCTGGATCGCTCGCGGCTGGATAGGCCGATGTCCCTACCGTGGGCGGGCCACCTCCTCCGCGACGCGGGACGCGAGCCCGACGTCACCTCGATGGAGGAGACCCTTCACCAGTTGGCCGCGCACAGCAGCCATCACCGGGCGCAGGTCAATCGACGCCTGCGCGTGCTCGGCGCCGAGCCGCCGCCCATCGACTACATCTACTGGGCGTGGATCGGGCGTCCGGAACCGGAATGGCCGGTGTGAGACCGCGGCTCGGCCGGTCGCTCTGACGGTTGGTGGCGGCGGGGCGGTGGGTTCGGGTCGCGGGGGTGCTCAGCGGTCGGCCAGCGCCCCCTCGATGGCCTCCCACTCCTCCATCAGCTTCCCCACGCTCGACTGCAGCGCCGCGCGTTCCGCCTCCAGCTCCCGGATCTCGTCGGCGCCCGCGCTCTCGTAGGTCGTCGGGTCGGCGAAGGTGGCCTCGATCGACGCGACGCGGGCCTCGACCTCTTCGATGCGCGCCGTGATGTCGTCGCGCCGCTCCCGCAGGGCGGCCAGCTCCTTCGGTGAGCGGCGCCGGGCCACGTCACCGGCGGGTCGCCCGCCGTTCCCCGCGACCGTCGCGGCCCGGCCCCCACCACCGCGGCCGCCACCCCGCTCGCCACCCCTTTCGGCGGCGGCGTTCACGGCCCGCCCTTCGTCGCCAGCCTTCTCCCGCCCCTTCTCCTTCTTCGCCTTCAGCACCACGCGGTCCACGTCCAGGTGGTCGTCGCCCGAGAAGTGGACGTACTCGTCGTAGGTCCCCAGGTAGTCGACGATCTCGCCCGGCTTGATCTCGACCACCCGGGTGGCGAGCTGGGACACGAACCAGCGGTCGTGGGAGACCAGGATCAGCGTGCCCTCGTAGTCCCGTAGCGCCTCGACCAGCGCTTCGATCGCCTCGAGATCCAGGTGGTTCGTGGGCTCGTCGAGCACCAGCACGTTGGGGCGGGCGATGGTGAGCCGGGAAAAGACCAGGCGCGCGGCCTCGCCCCCCGACAGCGCGGACAGACGCTTCTCCGCGTCCTCGCCGGAGAAGAGCACCCGGCCCAGCTCGGCTCGCACCTGGCCGATCGTCTTCGCGGGAGAGTGGCTCATGAGCCAGCCCTCGGCGGTCCCGCTCTCCTCTTCGATGGTCTCGTGGTGGTCCTGCGCGAAGTAGCCGGGCTGGGTCTCATAGCCCCACTCGACCGATCCCGCGTCGGGCTCCAGCTCGCCCACGGCGATCTTCAGAAGGGTGGACTTGCCGATCCCGTTCGGACCCATGATCGCGAGCCGGTCGCCGCGTCGGACCACGAGATCGACGCCGTGCAGCACCTCGTTGTCGCCATAGGCCTTGGCGACGCCCTCCAGCTTCAGCACGTCCCGCCCGCTCGGGCGCTTCTGGGGGAAGTGGAAGTTGGGATAGCGCCGCGAGCTGGGGGCGAGGGGGACCAGTTCGTCGGCCTTCTTTTCGATCAGCCGGAGCTTGCTCTGCGCCTGGCGCGCTTTGCTGGCCTTGGCGCGGAAGCGGTCGATGAACTTCTGGTGATGCGCGATCTCCTTCTCGCGCCCTTCGATCTCCTTCTCGCGGCGCTCGCGCTCGGCGGCCTTGGCCTCCATGAACGCGGTGTAGTCGCCGTGGTAGAGCGTCACCGTCTCGTAGTCGACGTCGAGGATGTGCGTGGCGACGTTGTCCAGGAAGCGGTGGTCGTGGGAGATCACCACGACGGGGCCCGGGTAGTCCACCAGGAAGCGCTCGAGCCAGCGGATCGACAGGATGTCGAGGTGGTTGGTGGGCTCGTCCAGCAGCAGCGCGTCGGGGGAGCCCGCCAGCACCTGGGCCAGCAGGACGCGGAGCTTGAAGCCGCCGGACAAGGTCGACAGCGGCTGCCGGTGCACCTCGGCGGGGAGTCCGAGCCCCTCCAGGATCTCCGCGGCGCGCGCCTCGGCGGCGTAGCCGTCGTGGCGGAGGATCGTGTCCTCGAGCTTGGCGTACCGCTCGGCGTCGAAGTGCTCGTGCGCGCGCGCCAGCACCTTCTCCTTCTCGACGAGGGCCTCCCACAGCTCGGGGTTGCCCATCATCGCCACGCCCAGGATCTCCTGGTCCTCGTAGAGGAACTGGTCCTGCCGCAGCACGCCCAGGTTGGCCTTCGCGGGCACCTGCACGGTGCCCGCCGACGGATCGATGTCGCCCGTGAGGATGCCCAGCAGCGTCGTCTTGCCGGAGCCGTTGGCGCCCACGAGCCCGTACCGGTCGCCGGCGTTCAGAAGGAACGATGCGTCGCGAAACAGGGTGTGGTCGCCGAAGGCCTTGGCGAGGCCTGATACGGAGATCATGGCGGGGAATGTAGCGAAACGGGTTGCCGCGGAGGATGCCGCTGCCGACCGGTCCGGTCCGTGGCCGCACGGTGCTGCGGGAAGCTCGCGACCGGCCCGATCAGACTCCCTGTCCCACGCCGACGCGCCGGACCAGCTTGCTGAAGCCGGGATCGTCCTGGAACGCCTCGAACAGAGGCTCGCGCAGCAACAGCCGCGCCCGCCGGTCGCGGCTATCGATGGCGGCTTCGAGTCTCCGATAGGCTGACTCCCGCTCGTCCAGCCCGAGCAGAGCGAACGCGACGTCGAAATCGTACGCGGCCGACGAGGCGTCCAACCGCCGGAGCATTGCCCGCACCCTCGCGGTGTCGGCCAGCTGTCCGTAGATGTAGGCCCGCGTCGCGATCATCTGCGGGCGCACGAGCTCCGGGTCGGCACGGTCCAGCTCGCGCAGAGCCTCTTCGTACTGGCCTCGGGCCGCCTTCACCTTGGCGACGATCAAGCGGCTCGCCGGGGCCGCGGGCCACATCTCGACGAGAACCTCCCCCCGCCTCGCTGCTTCTTCGAAGCGACGCCCGAGGAACGCCTCCACGACCAGTTGAAAATGGGTGGCATAGCTGAGCGGGTCGAGCTCGACAGCCGCCAGCGATTGCTGCCGAGCCTCATCCAAGCGGCCGTTGACCATCAGGTGGGCGGCGTAGGCCCGCCTGGCCTGTGCGTGGCTCGGGTCCAGGGAGATCGCGCGTCGAAAGTGCTCTTCGGCGGCCCCGAACTCCGCGGTGGCGCTGGCGCTCCTCGAAGCGGCGGGAGTCGTGGCAGGGTGGCGCGGCTGGAGGAGCACACGCACGTTGGCCATCCCGCACGACCCGGATCCGAACACGGAGGAAGCAGCCGAATGAGTGACGCGGCAACCGAGCAGGCCTCGCTGGAGGAGTTTCTGGCCGACGAGATCACCCGGATGTACGACGAGGTCGCCGAGCATCCCGAGGGGGAGTTTCACTTCTTCCACGGCCGCGAGGGCGCCGAGCTATTCGGCTACGACCGTGCCGC
>DATHRK010000024.1:0-22391 GCA_035465395.1 Longimicrobiales bacterium
CCGAGCGCTTCGCCGCGCCCGCCGCGTCGCTCGACGCCGACGAAGACGCGGCGCCCCCTCCGGCGGGCGGGCCGGCCGACGGCGCAGCCGGCTCGCGGCCCGGCGAAGAGCCGGACTGGCTGGCGGCCATCCTGAAGGAGGAGTGAGCGCGCCGTCGGCGGCTTTCGCCGTTTCGCGCGCCGGCCAAAGGCGTGGACAATGAGATCTGAGCCAGGAATCGCGGGTCGATGAGCTTTCCGCCGTTTCCACAGCAGACAGGGGCGCTCGAGGAGGAGATCCTCGCGCGGTGGCGCTCCGAATCGCTCTTCGAGAAGACGCTGGGGGCGACCGAGGACGGAGCCCCCTTCGTTTTCTGGGAGGGGCCGCCGACGGCCAATGGGCGGCCGGGGTTGCACCACGTCCTGTCGCGCACGCTCAAGGACATCATCTGCCGATTCCGCACCGCGCAGGGTCGCCAGGTCACCCGCATCGCCGGCTGGGACACGCACGGCCTGCCCGTGGAGATCGAGGCCGAAAAGCGGCTGGGCGTCAGCGGGAAGCGTGAGATCGAGGCGATCGGCGTCGCCGCCTTCAACCGGGCGTGCCGGGAGAGCGTGTTCACCTACAAGGAGGAGTGGGAGCGGCTTTCCGAGCGAATCGGCTACTGGCTCGACTACGAGCACCCCTACGTCACCTTCGAGAACGACTACATCGAGACCGTGTGGGCGGTGCTCGCGCAGCTGCACGAGCGGGGGTTCCTGTACCGCGGGCACAAGAGCGTGCCGTACTGCCCGCGCTGCGGCACGGCGCTCAGCTCGCACGAGGTCGCGCTGGGCTACCGCGACATCGAGGATCCGTCGCTCTACTTTCTGGCGCCGCTCCTGGATGACCAGGGCCAGCCCGACGCCGAGGGGCGCGCGTTCGTCGTGTGGACCACGACGCCGTGGACGCTCCCCGCCAACGCGGCCCTGGCGGTGCACCCCGAGCTGACCTACGCGGAAGTGGCCGACGGGGGCCGGAGGCTCCTCCTCGCCGAGGATCGCGTGCCGGCCCTCTTCGGGGAGGACGCCGATGTCGTCCGCCGCTGGCCCGCGTCGGAGCTCATCGGACGCCGCTACCGCCGACCCTTCGAGCTGATTCCGGAGCCCGAAGATCCCGGCGCCGGCTGGACCGTCGTCGCCGAGGAGTTCGTATCGGCCGAGGACGGCACCGGTGTCGTCCACATGGCGCCCGCCTTCGGCGCGGACGACTACGCCTCCGGCCAGCGCCACGGCCTGCCGATGCTGCGTCCCGTGGACGACGCCGGCCGGTTCCAGGAGGACTTGCCCCTGGTGGGAGGGCTGTTCGTAAAGGATGCCGACGCCTTGTTGGTCGAGGACCTCCAGGCCCGCGGCGGCGTGTTCCGGTTCGAGCGCGAGGAGCACAGCTATCCGCATTGCTGGCGCTGCTCGAGCCCGCTGATCTACATGGCGCGCGACTCGTGGTTCCTGGAAACGACCCGCGTGCGCGACGACATGGTCGCCCACAACGAGCGCGTCCGTTGGCACCCTCCCGAGGTGGGATCGGGCCGCTTCGGCGAGTGGCTCGCCGGCAACGTGGACTGGGCGCTGTCGCGCGACCGCTACTGGGGCACGCCGCTGCCCGTCTGGGTCTGCGACGAGGACGAGCGGCACGTCGAGGTGATCGGCTCGTTCGCCGCGCTCGCCGAGCGCGCCGGCGCGCTCGGCGCCGACTTCGACCCGCACAAGCCGAACATCGATGAAAGGACCTGGCCGTGCGCCGAATGCGGCGGGACCATGGTGCGCACGCCCGAGGTCATCGACGTCTGGTTCGACAGCGGCGCGATGCCCTACGCCCAATGGCATTGGCCGTTCGAGCACGAGGAGGCATTCGAGCGCCACTTCCCGGCGGACTACATCTGCGAAGGTATCGACCAGACGCGCGGCTGGTTCTACTCGCTGATGGCGATCGCGACGATGCTGGGCCGCGGGCCCGCCTACCGGAACGTGATCGTGAACGGCCTGCTGCTGGACGCCGAGGGGCAGAAGATGTCGAAGTCGCGCGGCAACGTGGTGGACCCCTGGCAGGCCCTCGAAGCCCACGGCGCGGACGCGGTGCGCTGGTACTTTCTCGCCGGCAGCCAGCCCTGGAGCGCCAAGCGCTTCGACGAAGCTGCGCTGGAGGAGTCCTTCCGGAGGACCTTCGACACGCTCGCCAATACGTACCGCATCCTCGAGCTGTACGCGAACCTGGAAGGTTGGGAGCCGTCCGAGGACGACCCCGCGCCCGAGGCGCGCGGGGCGCTCGACCGCTGGATGCTCTCCCGGCTCGGCGCCACCGTCGATGGCGTCACCGAGGCGCTCGAGGGCTACGACGTGAACGCCGCCGCGCGGGCGCTGTCCGATCTCATCGTCGACGACGTCTCCAACTGGTACGTACGACGGAGCCGCAGCCGATTCTGGGGCAGCGCGGACGCCGCTGACACCCGCGCCGCTTTCCGCACCCTGCACGACGCGCTGGTGACCGTGAGCCGCCTGCTCGGGCCCTTCACGCCGTTCGTCTCCGACTGGCTGCACCGCGCGCTCGTCGGCGGCCAGAGCGTGCACCTGGCGGGGTGGCCCGGGGCCCGCCCGCGTGACCCGGAGCTGGAGGCGGAGGTGGCCGCCGCGCGGACCCTCGCCAGCCTGGGTCGCGCCGCGCGGGAGAGCGTCCAGATCCGCGTCCGCCAGCCGCTGCGCGCGGTCCACGTCACGCTGCCGCCTGGAGTGACCCTGCGCGACGAGGTGGCAGCAATCCTGCGCGCCGAGCTCAACGTCAAGGAGATCCACGAGGTGGACGACGCGGCGGCGTTCGTGACGCTGTCGGCCCGCCCGGACTTCCGCGCGCTGGGTCCGCGCTTCGGCAAGCGCACTCCGGCCGTCGCCGATGCCGCGCGGGCCGCCCCGGCGGAGGCGCTGGCCGAGTTCCGCCGCACAGGCGTCCTGCGCGTGCATCTGGCAGGGGAGGCGATCGAGCTCGGGCCGGAGGAAGTGGCGATCCAGCAGCAAGCCAAGGAGGGCTTCACCGTGGAGTCGGACGGCACGCTAACGGCCGCCTTGGACCCCACGCTCGACGAGGAGCTGGAGTTGGAGGGCCTCGCCCGTGAGGTGGTCAACCGCGTCCAGCGGCTGCGCAAGGACAGCGGCCTCGAGGTCCAGGATCGTATCGCCCTGGTCGTCCACTCGGGCGGCCGCGTCGCCCGCGCCGTAGAGGCGCACCGGGACTTCATCATGGGGGAAACGCTGGCGCTCACCCTCGAGGCCGGCGACGGTGAGACGCGCGGCGGGAGCCCGGACGCCGGTGACCCGTCCGGCGAAGTGGGCCTGGAACTGGACGGCCAGAGCACGTGGATCGGGCTCCGGGCGGTGCAGCGGTGAGCGACGTGGAGATCGGCGGCGCCCCGGGACGCCGCGTCGGCGAAGCCCCGCCCGTGGCCGGCAAGGACCACGGCCCCTACGCCCTCCTCGTCCTCGGCCTCGCCGCCGCCGATTGGTTCACCAAGTCGCTGGTCCAGCGTTTCATGGAGCCGTATCAGCAGATCGACCTGATCGGCGAGTACGTGCGACTGACCTACATCTTCAACCCGGGCGCCGCCTTCGGTATCCACCTGGGCGACGCGTCCCGGGGGGTGTTTCTCGTGCTTTCACTGGTAGCGCTCGTCGCCCTGGGGGCGATGTACCGCATGACACCGGCGGTCCGCGAGGGTCGACTCACGGCGATCGCGCTGATCGTGGGCGGCGCGCTGGGCAACCTGGTGGATCGGGTGCGCCACGAGCACGGCGTCGTGGACTTCATGGACATCGGCGTCGGGACGGTGCGCTGGCCCGTCTTCAACGTGGCGGACGTCGCCGTCACAGCGGGAGCCGTCGTCCTGGCCCTCTCCTTGTGGCGCGAGCAGCCAGACAACCCATGAGCCCCCCGGCAAGCTTGGATACCCTGGCGCCGCCCAGCCGGGCGGGCTGATGCAGCCCGTGCGGTGGCGGGTCGAGCCGGCTCCCCCGCAGGACCGCCTGGATGCCTACCTGGCGGCGCGGCTGGCGGATCTCTCCCGCTCGCAGGTCGCGCGCCTCCTGGCGAGCGGTGACATCCTGGTCGATGGCGCCCCGGCGACCAAGTCGGAAGCGCCCCGGCCGGGAAGCGAGATCCGAGTGGCCGTGCCGGATCCGGAGCCCTCCGAGCTGGTGCCCGAGGACCTCCCGCTCACGATCGTCTACGAAGACCGGGACCTCGCGGTGATCGACAAGGCCGCGGGGATGGTCGTCCATCCCGGGCCCGGTCACGCCACGGGGACGCTGGTGCACGCCCTCCTCCACCACGTGGACGACCTGTCCGGCATCGGCGGGGTCCGACGGCCCGGCATCGTCCACCGGCTGGACCGCGACACGTCCGGCCTGATGGTCGTCGCGAAGCACGACCGCGCGCACCGGGCGCTTTCGAGGGCGCTCAAGCGGCGGGAGGTGAGCCGGAGGTATCTGGCGGCGGCGTGGGGGCACCTCGGCCAAGAGACGCTCGACGTGGACGCGCCGATCGGCCGATCCCCTCGGCACCGCAAGCGGATGGCGGTCATGGAGGATGGCCGCGCCGCCCGCACGCGGTTCGTCCTCCTCGAGCGCTGGCGGGCCGCCGAGCTGGTCCGCGCCGAGCTGGAGACCGGGCGCACCCACCAGATCCGCGTGCACCTGCGCCACGTCGGCCACCCCGTCGTGGGGGACGGCGTGTACGGTCCGGGCTGGGAGCGCGGCTTCGGCGGCGCCGACCGGGCGTGGGCCGCCGAGCTGGCGCGCCGGACCGATCGCCAGTTCCTGCACGCGGCGGAGCTGGCCTTCGATCACCCGCGCACAGGGCTCCCGCTGCGCTTCACCGCGGCCCTCCCGGCGGACCTCGCGGGGGTCGCCGAATGGGCCCGCGACGGTTGACCCCACGCGCGCGCGAGGCGTACCTTGGCCGACGGCCCATGAACGCAGGCAGCCCGGCATCGCTGGCCGCTTCGG
Source organism: Longimicrobiales bacterium (assembly GCA_035465395.1). Classification (GTDB taxonomy): domain Bacteria; phylum Gemmatimonadota; class Gemmatimonadetes; order Longimicrobiales; family RSA9; genus DATHRK01. The sequence goes on from DATHRK010000024.1 coordinate 5,010, forward strand.
CCTCGCGGAAAACGCCCCGCTGGGTGGTGTTCCGCTGTGCCGAGCAATGCTTCGCGTTTCCCGTGGGGCAGATCCGCGAGATTCTCGCGGCGCGCCCGCTGGCGCGGCTCCCGGGATGTGGCCCGGAGGTGTGCGGCCTGGCGAACCTGCGGGGGCGAATCGTCACCGTGTTCGACTTCGGGGCGTCGCTTTCTCTGCGGCCGTCGGTCGCTCAACCGGAGTATCAGATGCTGGTCGCGGAGGAGGGTGAGCGTCCGGCCGCGTTCGTGGTGGAGGAGGTGTTGGCGGTGGTAAGCGCGGCGACCCACGGGCTCTCCGTGAGCGTTGAGGACCTGAAGGTCCTGGACGCCTACCAGGATGGGCTTCTCGGGGTGGGGGACTGGCAGGGAAGGGCGTTTCTCGCGTTGGATGCGGGGACCGTCCTCGAGCGCCTGTGGTCGACCGGCAACCCCTCCCGCACGCCCGACGCTTCCGCCCCTCCACCCACCGCTTGACGGCATGCTCCTGTGAGGAGGCCGCTCGCCGACCCATAGGCGTGCAGGGACCCCGGGGGGACCGGGGACCGGGGAGAAATTCGGGGGGACCATGGGCAAGACCGTTCTGATCTGCGACGACGCACTCTTCATGCGCACCATGCTTGGAAACATCCTCAAGCAGGCGGGCTTCGAGGTCGTCGGAGAGGCGGAGAATGGCGTGGAGGCGGTGGAGCGGTATCGCGAGCTGCAGCCCGACCTCGTGACGATGGACATCGTGATGCCCGACAAGGGGGGCATCGATGCGGTGCGCGACATCGTCGGCGAACATCCCGACGCGAAGATCCTCATGTGCAGCGCCATGGGCCAGCAGGGTCTGGTGGTCGAAGCGATCCAGGCGGGGGCGAAGGACTTCGTGGTGAAGCCGTTCCAGCCCTCGAGAGTCCTGGAGGCCGTCCAGCGCGTCCTGGGTTGAGGTGGATACCAGCCGCTATATCGAGCTCTTCCTCGCGGAGAGCCGCGAGCACCTCCAGTCGCTCGCCCGGAGCCTGCTCGGCATCGAGGCCGGCGAGGGCGAGGAGCCGGTAGAAGAGGCGTTCCGGGCCGCCCACACGCTCAAGGGCATGGCCGCGGCGATGGGCTACGGGACGATCGCCGCCGAGGCGCACGCGCTCGAGGACCGCCTCGACGCGATCCGGTCCGGAGCGCTGCGCGTCGACGCGCACCTCATCGACGAGCTGCTCGCCGCGTCGGACCGCCTGCACGCCGCCCTGGAGGCCTCCGCGACCGACGGCCCCGCGTCGCCACCCGACGCGGCCGCCGCGTCGGAGCCCCCGCTTGCGTCCGCGGCGGGCGGAGCGGACCGGGACGACGGCGGCGTTCCCCGCACGGGCGACGACCTCGAGGGGCTCCTCGACGAGGACGACCTGGCCTCGCTGGACGCCGTATCTCCGGCCGCACGCATCCTCATCCACCCTTCCGCGCCCCTCAAGGCGGCCCGCGCGGCGATCATCTGTCGGGCGATCGAGAAGGTGAGCGCCATCGAATCCTGCGAGCCCGCCGAGTTCGACGACGCTTTCGACGGCAACTTCCGTCTGGTGTTTCCGGCCGGCGCCGATGTGGAGTCGCTAGACGCCACCATCCGCGGGTGCGGCGAGGTCCAGGCGATCACCTGGGAAACGGCCAGCCGCGTCCGGCTCGCGACGCGCGGCTCCCGGCCGGATGCCGCCAGGCCCAGCGCGGCCGTGCGGCGTGTGCGCGTGGATCAGGCGCACCTGGACAGCATCGCCGAGGCCGTCGGGGAACTCGGCATCCTGCGTTCGGCGCTCGCCGGTCTCGCCGAGCCGGACACCCCGGAGGCGCGCGTCTCCGAGGACATGGGGCGACTCCTGAACGAGCTGGAGCACGCCATCCTCGGCGTCCGGATGATCCCGGTGCGCGAGGTCTTCGAGCGTTTTCCCCGCGTCGTGCGCGACGCGGCGCGGGCCAGCGGAAAGGACGTGGCGCTGGCCCTCGAGGGCGCCGATATCACCCTCGACCGAGCCATCCTCGAGGAGATCGGCGATCCGCTTCTGCACCTTTTGCGTAACGCCGTCGACCACGGCATCGAGCCGCCGGAGGAGCGCCGCGCTGCCGGCAAACCCGCGCAGGGCCGCCTCGTCCTCACGGCGCGCCGCGAACGCGCCGCGGTCGTCGTGGAGGTGGAGGACGACGGTCGCGGGATCTCCCGCGCGGAGGTCCTCGCGCAGGCGCAGCGCGCCGGACTGATCGACGCCGACGTCGGCCGGCTCGCGGATGACGAGCTGCTCCGCGTGCTCGCGCGTCCCGGGTTTTCCACCGCCGAGGCCGTTTCGGAGCTGTCGGGTCGCGGTGTCGGGATGGACGTAGCCGTCAGCAAGGTGCGCGCGATCGGCGGCTCGGTGGGGCTGACCACGCGGGCCGGCGCCGGCACCACCGTGCGGCTGCGCCTCCCGCTCAGCCTGGCGCTGGCGCCGGCGCTGCGCGTTCAGGTCGGGGGAGAGGACTACGTGATTCCGCTCAACCACGTGGAAGAGGTGGTGGAGCTGAACGGCAAGGTGGCGCGGCAGCGGGGGCGCGAGGTGCTCCGGCTGCGCGGCGAGGTCGTGCCCCTCGTGCGGCTCGCGGATGCGCTGTCCTGCCGGGGCGAACGCGGACGCGAGACCGCGGCCGTCGTGGCCGGCGGAGCCGGGAGCCGGGCGGCCATCGCCGTCGAGCGGTTGATCGGCCGGGAGCAGATGGTGGTGAAGCGGTTCGTCGGGCCGGCCGGGACACTGCCCTGTTTCGCCGGCGTGACGCTGCTGGGCGACGGGAGACCCGCGCTGGTCCTGGATCCCATGAGCATCCTGTGAGCGCGACGGAGAGGCCTTGACGTGAACGTATTCGAGCTCGGTGCGGAGGAACTCGACGCGCTGCGGGAGGTCGCCAACATCGGCGCCGGACACGCCGCGACGGCGCTCTCGCAGCTGACCAATCGACGCATTCTCGTCGAGGTGCCGACCGTCCGCTTGGGGTCGCTATCCGGCGACTCAGACGAGGGCGCGGGGGACGTCGCCACGGTCCGAATGCAGGTGCTCGGCGACGTGACCGGTGAGACCCTGCAGGTCTTCCCGTACCGGACCGCACGCCGCATCGCCGGCATCCTCACGGGGTCCGACGGGGGCGTCGCCGAGTCCTTCGGCGACATGGAGCGCTCCGCCCTCGTCGAAGCCGGCAACATCATCGCGGGCGCGTACCTGAACGCCTTGTCCGATTTCATGGGCATGCTGCTCCTGATGTCGGTGCCCACCATGAGGCTGGGGGGCGGCCCGGTGTCCGCCGCGCCGGGGGAAGGCCCCGCGGAGCGGACGGCCCTCATCCTGGAGACCCACTTCCAGATGGAGGGCGAGGACGAGCCTCTCCAGGGACAGTTCGTGCTCGTGCCGGATCCGCCGTCGATCCGGGCCATCCTCGACGCGATCAACGTCGGCTAGAGTGCCGGGCGTGACCCCCGGAGGCGCCGCGCAGCGCTCCGAGCGCGACGTGCAGATCCTGCGCTCGCTGTCAGCACGGATCGACCCGCGGGATGCCGGTGCGCAGAACAATCTCGGGGTCGTCTACTACCGCAAGGGTCTGCTCCTCGAGGCGATCGACGCTTTCGAGCGCGCGCTCGCCATCGATCCGCGCATGGAGGTCGCCGAGCGCAACCTGCGCATCGCCTACTCGCACGAGGGCTTCTACGGTCGTCTGGTCGCCGATCTCGAGGCGACGCTGGCCCGCGAGCCGGACGATCTCGCGACGCGCACCCGCCTCGCCCAGGCGTACGAGCGGGCGGGGGACGCGGCGTCGGCGCGGCCCCACTGGGAGGCGCTCCGCGAGCGGGCCCGGAGCGATCCGACCGCGACCCTCGCGGTGGCACGGGCGGACGCGGAGCGTGGCGAGCTGAAGTCGGCGCTCGCCGCGATCGATGCCGGCGCCGCGGCGGGCCTCGCCGACCCGCGCCTCCAGCTGCAGGCGGGCGAGCTGCTCTACCAGCTCGCGCGGCCCGAGGAGGCGCGCGCCCGCCTGGAAGGCGCGCTGGACCTGGACGAGACGATCGCGGCCGCGCACCACATGCTGGCCTTCGTCTACGGCGACCTCGGACTCGCCGACGAGGCCACCGCCGCCGCCGCCAGGGCGGAGGAGCTGAACCCGGCCTACGGGCGCGCCGAGGCCAACCTCTCCCTCGACAGTTACAGCTCCGCCCGCTACGAAGAGCTGCTCGGCGAGCACGGCGCCGGCCCCGGCCTGGCCGAGGGCTCGCTGGCGCACTACAACCTCGGCGTCGCGCTGCGCGAGCGCGGCCTGCACGCCGAGGCCCAGCGCGAATTCGGCCTGGCCGAGACGCACGGAGAAGACCCGCTCCTGGTCCATCAGGCGCAGGCCGAGCTGCTGCTGTTGCGCGGGGAGGGAGCGGAGGCACTACCGCTGTTCGACGCGGCGATCGAGATCGAGCCCGAGAGCCCGAAGCTGTGGAACGAGCGCGGGGTAGCGGCGCACCAGAGCGGAGACCTGGAGGCCGCCGAGCGCTCCTATCGGCGCGCGCTGGAGCTGGACCCCGGCTACGTGCTGGCGCGCAACAACCTCGCCGTCGCGAGGGTCCACGCCGACGACCCCGCCGAGGCCGACAGGATCTTCGCCGAGGCGCTGGAGAGCAGCGCCGCGCCGGCGGACGCGTGGCGCAACCACGCCCTCGCGATGGCGCGAACCGGCAGACACGAAGCCGCCTCGCGGGCGTACCGCGCCGCGATCGAGCGAGACCCCGACGCGGCCACGTCCTGGGCGGGCCTCGGCACCACGCTCCTGGCGCTCGCCCGGTACGAGGACGCGCGCGCGTCGCTGGTGCAGGCCGTGCAACTGGATCCCGAGTTGGCCGAGGCGCGCTATCAGCTGGCGTTCGCGCTGTCGGCGCTGGGGGACTACCAGGGCGCCCTCCGGGAGACCCGTCTCGCCCTGGAGCTGGACCCGCTGTTCCCGGCGCCCCGTTTCCGCCTGCTGATCGACGTGCAGTTCGAGGAAACCGGCGTCCCCGCACCGGACATGGGCGGCGAGCGCCGCCTGGCGCCGGACGCCGCGGTCGAGGAGTTCCGTTTCGAGTCGGAGGCGCTGGCCGACGTCTTCGCCTCCCTGGAGCGCGGCGACGGCCCCGACGAATCGGTCGAGGCGGAGGCGCCCGTCGCGGACGGAGGGGTCGACGCCGACGCACCGGACGCGCACGTGGAGGCGCTGCTCGCCCGCACGCTGGACGCCGCGTCCGCGGCGCCGCCCGCGGAGAACGGGTCGGACACCGATCCGCTGACGGCGGCACGGCGCGCGCTGGAACGGGCCGACCTGCATGCCGCCCACGCGGCCGCGCGGCGCGCGGCGGAGGCAGGGGCCGCCCGCTCGCAGGTCCTCCTGATCCGCGCGGAGGCCTTCCTGCGCCAGGGATTCGCGGGCGAGGCCCTGGAGCGATTCGAGGCGGTGCTGTCCGAGGAGTCGGAGGACGCCCTGGACGCCGCCGTGCGCGCGGAGGCGGAGCTAGGGTGCTCGCGGGCGCTGCTGGAACTGGGCCGCACCCGCGAGGCGCTGTCCACCGCCGCCGCGCTCGCCGGCGCCACGGGCGACGCCCGCGCGCTGCGGGCCCAGGGGCGCGCGCTCGCAGCCGATCAGCGGCCGGCGGAGGCCGCCGAGGTGCTGGAACGCGCGCTGGAGGTGGCCGAGGAGGGCCGCGCCGCGATCGCGCTGGACGCCGGGCAGGCGTGCCTCGCGTCGGGTCGCGGGGCCGAGGCGGAGCGACTCTTCCGCGTCGCGCTGTCACTGGAGCCGGACAGCCCCGCCGGCCTCACGGGGCTGGGACGCGCGCTCGCTTCCCTCGGACACGACGACGCCGCGGGGGACGCGCTGTCGGCGGCGCTCGTCGCGCTGCCGACCTACGCGGACGCGGCGCTGTCGCTCGCGGCGCTCCGGCGCCGCGGGGGAGATCCCGACGCCGCGGTGGCGACCCTCGCCGAGTTCCTGCTCGCGGACCCCTACCACTTCGGCGCGCTGCAGCGGCTCGGCGAGTACCTGGCCCACGACGGCCGCGCGGAGGACGCGGCGGTCGCTTTCCGACGCATCCTGGCGTTCGACCCGGGCGACGACCGTGCGCGGGACGCGCTCCGGTCTCTGGAGGCCGAGCGGGTGGACGCGGGGGCGGCCTGACGTGGCGATCGAGGGGCCGCTCCACGAGCTGGGCCTGGAGGAGGTGCTCCAGCTGCTCGACCTGACCCGCAAGACCGGGGTGCTCCACATCCGCTCGGAGCGCCACCGCGACGAGGTGCAGCTTCATTTCGAGGAGGGCGCCCTCTTCCTGGTGCGGCGCAAGCGCCCCATCAGGCGGCTGGCCGAGCACCTGGCAACCGCCGGCAAGATCACCGAGGGCGAGCTGCACCGGGCCCTGCTCCTGCAGAAGCGGAACCCCGAGCAGCTCATCGGCCATATCCTGGTGGAGATGGGCAGCGTCTCCCAGCACGACCTGGAGCAGCAGTTGCGCTTCCACCTCGAGGAGTCCGTGTACGATCTGCTCGCCTGGCGGGAGGGGGATTTCCGGTTCGACGAGGGCGAGGTGGAGCACGCCGCCGCCAAGGTCAGCGTCCGCGTCGAATCGCTGCTGATGGAAGGCGCTCGCCGGATCGACGAATGGGGGCGGCTACAGGCTCGCATCCCGAGCATGGAGGCGGTGCCGTTCCTCTCGGACGGCGAGACGTCCGACGCCGGGCCCCTGGACCTGCGGCCCGACGAATGGGCGGTCCTGGCGGCGGTCGACGGCGAGGCCGACCTGCGCCGCATCGCCGCGGTCGTCGGGCGCGGCACGTTCGACGTCGCCAAGATCGTGTACGGCCTGCTCAGCACCGGCGTCGTGACCATCGATCAGCCGCGCCCGCGGGCCGAGCCCGGGGAAATCGAAGCGGCCCTGCGCGACGCCTCGGAGAAGCTCGCCGCCGAGGACTGGCGTGGCGCGGAGCACGCGGCTCGGGAGATCGCGACCGACCACCCCGAGCTGGCGGAACCGCTTCTGATCGAGGGGAGGGCGCTCGCCGCGCAGGGCCGGATGCGCGCCGCGACGGAAGCCTTTTCCCGCGCGGCCGAGCTCGCGCCGACGTCCGCCGAGATCCAGTTCCACCTGGGCTTCACCGCCGCGCGGATCGGCGACCTGGAGCGTGCCGGACAGGCCTGGGAGACGTTTCTTGCACTCGAGCACCGGGACGAGCGGGCCCCGCTCGCGCTGCGGGGTACGGAGGCCCTGCGCGCGCTCGGTCTGGTGTTGCGTGACGGGCCTTACCCGCCCGAGCCCGAACGCCCCACGATCCGCTCCGTTACGACGGTGGAGGGAGGACGATGACGAAGCCTGCGCCTGCGGATGTGCAGCGATGGAGCCTCGAGGTGGCGCGCGATCCGGGCGCGCCGACGTTCGTGAACCTGGCCGACGCGTACCGGCGACAGGGCAACCTCGACGGCGCGCTGCGGGTGTGCATGCGCGGCCTCGAGCGGCGGCCCGACCACGCCGGGGCGCACGCCCTGCTGGCGCGGCTGTACCTGGAGAAGGGGGAGCGCGAGAAGGCCTTCGACGAATGGGGCGTGGTCCTGCGCCTGGACCCCGCGCACTTCGAAGCCAACCGGGGCATGGGGTTCGTGCGCCTCGAGCGCGGTGACCTGCTGGGCGCGCGCGCGTATCTGGAGCGCGCCGCGGCGCGCCGTCCCGGAGACGCGCTCACCCGCGAAGCGCTGGAGCTCGTCGATCGCAAGGCCGCCTCCCAGCAGCCGCTCCTCGGCCATCAGGCGGCGGACGGGGACTCCGCAGCGCGGGCAGGCGCGCCATCCGGAGCCGGAGCGGCCGGCGGAGCGCCGATGGCCCCTGCGGCGCAGACATCCGCGGCCGCGGCGCCGGCCCAGCCGCCGCCGGCCGCGCCCGCCGTGCCATCGGACCCGGCCCGCCTGTTCGAGTCCCTGCGCGGCGGAGGCCCGTTCGGCGGTGCGCTGCTCGTCGACGCCGCGGGATTCGTGATCGGCGGGCGGCTCGGAACGGACGCGGCCCATGCGGAGGCCGCGGGGGCGGCACTGGGCGGGGCGGCGGCGGAGGCGGAGCGCGCCGCTGCAATGCTCGGGTTGGGCGAGTGGACCGGCGTCCTGCTGCACACCGACACCTCTTCCGCGCACATCGGCCCCGTGGCCGGCGGCCACACGGTGATGGTCGCGGCGAGCGCCGACGCGCCCACAGGATGGGTTCTCCACACGGCCGACGCGGCGGCCGACATCGCCCGCTCCTACCTCGGAGGCCAGCGTGGCTGAGGCCTACGAACGCGCGCTCGATACGGTGCTGCGGGTGGACGGCGTGCGCGCCGCGATCCTGGTCGATGCTTCGATGGGCGTGCCCATCGTCATGGAGGCCGACCCGGACGTCGACGCCGACGCGGCCGCCGCGCTGGCCGCCGAGCTGTTCCGTCGGACCGCCCGCGGAGCGGAGCTCGCGGGTACGGGAAACCTGCAGACGCTCCAGCTCGCCGCCGCGGAGGGATACCTCCTGGTGACCGGCGCCGGGGAGCTGCTGGTCGTGGCGCTCGCGGCGCCCGACGCGCAGCTGGCCACGCTGCGCGTCGAAGTCGCGCGCGCCGCCGGAGGCCTCGCGTGAAGACGCGCGCCGAGCTCGTGGTCCTGGTGGACCGGCTGCGCGCGCCGCTGCGCGAGTTCGTGCGGGAGAGCCGCGTGCGCATGGCCGTGCTGGTGAACAGCAGCGGCCAGCTGCTCGCCCAGCAGGGGTTCTCGCGCGGCTACGAGGTGACCAACGTGGCGTCGCTGGCCGCCGCCGCCCACGCCGCCGCCGCGGCGCTCGCCGAGATGACCGGCGCCCGGCGCTGGACCCATCTCCACAACGAGGGGAAGAACCAGCACATGCTGCTGGCGCCCTACGTGACCGGCGGGGTCGATCTCATCCTGGTCGCCATCTTCGACCGCTCCACGTCGCTCGGGATCGTACGGCTCTTCAGCGACCGGCTGGGCGACCGGCTGGCCGCCATGCCGGAGCTGCAGGCCGCGAGCTCGGTCCGCGACGCGACGCGGTTCGAGCAGGAGCTGGAGGGCGGCGTGCGCCGGGTCATGGGGGAGCGGGCCTAGTGCGCCGCGCCCGCCTCCGGCGCACCCCCGGCCCGCGGCGCGGGCTGCGCCGCGTCGTGTCCCCGGAGCGCTGATGTCGCTGGTCAACTACTCCACGCGCGAGATCACGTGCAAGATCGTCTACTACGGGCCCGGACGGTCCGGCAAGACGACCAACCTCCAGCACGTACACGGGCGCCTGCCCAGCGGCCGCAAGGGCGAGATGATGTCCCTGGCGACCGAGACCGACCGGACGCTGTTCTTCGACTTCCTGCCGCTCGACCTGGGCGCGATCTCCGGCTTTCGGACCCGCCTCCAGCTGTACACGGTACCGGGCCAGGTTTACTACGATGCCACGCGGAAGCTCGTGCTGCGAGGCGCCGACGGCGTGGTGTTCGTGGCGGACTCCCAGCCCTCCGTCGCACAGGAGAACCTCGAGAGCCTGCGCAACCTGCACGACAACCTCGTCGGCGAGGGACTCGACCCACGCGAGGTCCCGCTGGTGATGCAGTACAACAAGCGGGACCTGCCGGATCGCCTCCCGGTGGAGGTCATGAGCGACGCTCTCAACTTCCGCGGCGTGCCGGAGTTCGAAGCCTCCGCGGTGCGGGGCGAGGGCGTGTTCGAGACCCTGCGCTCGGTCAGCGAGCTCGTGCTGCGACGGCTCTCGGAGCGCTATCGGCAGCCGATCATCGAATCCGGGACGGCGTCCGGGGGCGGCGAACGATGACGGCTCCGCCCGCCCTCGTGCCCCGGTTCACGTTCGACAACTTCGTGGTGGGATCGGGCAACCGGCTCTCGGTGGCCGCGGCGCGCCGCGTGGCCGAGTCGCCCGGGGCCTCCTACAACCCGCTCTTCATCTACAGCGCATCGGGCCTGGGGAAGACCCACCTCGTAACGTCCATCGGCCACAAGGCGGCCGAGGAGAATGCGTCGCTGGACGTGGTCTACGACACCCTCGAGCACTTCATGGACGAGGCCATGGAGGCCATCCAGGCGGGGGAGCGCGACAGCTTCAGAGCGCGCTTCCAGCACGTCGGTCTCATGATCCTCGACGATGTCCAGTTCCTCGCCGGCAAGCCGCGCACGCAGGAGGAGCTGATCCGCGTGTGGGACGCCATGTCGGGCCGCGGCGGGCAGGTGGTTCTGACCAGCGACCGGCCGCCGCAGGAGATCGACGGGCTGGACGACCGCCTGCTGTCGCGCTTCTCGGGCGGGCTGATCGTCGACATCGGCGCGCCCGACTTGGAGACCCGCGTCGCGATCGTGCGGCGCAAGGCCGAAGAGCAGGGCCAGGAGCTGTCCGACGGCGTGGCCGAGCTGCTCGCGCGCTCGACGTTCTCCAACGTCCGCGAGCTCCAGGGCGCGCTCAACCGGGTGCTCGCCGTGCAGGAGCTGGAAGGGCGCATCGTGGACCGGGACGAGGTCGCGCAGCTCGTGGGCGGCGAGGCACCGTCATCCCGGCCCTCCGAGTTCGGCGACTTCCTGGCGGACGTGGAGCTGGCGGTCGACGCCGTCGTGTCGCGCTCCACGGAGGACCAGCAGCTCGCCTCCGCGATCATGCGCTGGGAGGCCGACGGCTACAGGACGGTGCGGCTGGAGAGCCTGCTGCACGAGAGCCACCAGCCTTCCGAGGTGGAGGCTTTCGTACGCGCCTACGAGCTGGATGTCGAGCGTCTGCGCGAGATCGACGCCGAGATCCGCACGCTCGACCCGGCCGCGCCCGAGCTGCACTGGGGGGTGCTCCGCGATCCCGACCGGCTCGCCGACGCCGAAGCCGTGCTGGCCGCCGTGCGCGAGCGGCGGCGGCCGCTGCCGGCGCCGCCGCCCGAGTACACCTTCGATCGCGTCGGCCTGGACGACGGCAGCCTGGCGCTGCGGGCTGCGCGCGCGGCCGCCGAGCAGCCCGGCGCGCGGTACAACCCGCTGTACCTGCACGGCGAAGCCTCGCCCCTGCGCTCCGCGCTGCTCGGCGCGCTCGGCAACAGAATCGCCGGGAAGAGCCCGCGGCGTCCCGTCGCGTTCATGTCCGCGCAGGCGTTCGCCGACGAGCTGATCCAGGCGCTCGAGCGCAACCAGGTCGAAGATTGGCGCGCCCGCTACCGGTCGGCGGGAGCGCTGCTGGTGGAGGATGTCGACGTGCTCGCCGACACGGAGCGCGCCCAGGAGGAGCTCTTCCACCTCTTCGACGCGCTGCATCGCAGTGGTGCGCAGCTGGCGTTCACCGGCAGTTGTCCCCCGACCGATCTGGAGGGCCTCGAGGATCGGCTGCGCACGCGCCTCGGGAGCGGCCTCGTGGTGGGCCTCGCCGACCGCGCGGCGGCCGCCGACCCGTCGCCGCCGCGACCAGAGGCCGCGGCGGAGGCCGCTACGGCACCCGTGCACGACGGCCGAGCGGACGCGTTCTTCACGGCGCGGGACAAGCTGGTCTGGCGCTGGCCCTACGCCGCCCAGTGGCTGACCGAGAGGGATCTGTGAACGCGTCGGCGGTGGCCTGATGGCGATCAAGGGGAGCCTGCGCGAGGCCAGTCTCGCCGACGTCTGCCAGCTTCTCGCGATGGGCATGAAGACGGGCTCGCTGTCGATCACCGACAGCGAGCGTTTCGGTCGCATCTACTTCGACGGCGGCCGCATCACGTACGCGCACGTCGTGAACCGCCGAGACCGCCTCGGCGACCTGCTGGTCGCGGAGGGCCTGGTCACCGCGGATCAGCTCGCCCAAGCCGTGCAGGAGCAGAGCCGCGACCCCGGTCACAGGCTCGGGCAGATCATGCTGGAGAAGGGCTGGCTGGAGCGGGAGGCGCTGCAGGAGAGGATCACCGCGCAGATCGAGGAGGCCGTCTACTACCTGTTCACGTGGTCGCAGGGCAGCTTCTTCTTCGAGGTCGACCAGAAACCGGACGACGGCGACTTCCTCGTCTCCATCAACCCCGAGAGCCTACTCCTGGAAGGCGCGCGGCGGGTGGACGAGTGGAGCGTGATCTCGAAGAAGATCCCGTCGCTCGAGCACGTCTTCGACGTCGACCGCGACCGCCTGCACGGCGCCGACCTGGAGCTCACGCCGGAGCAGGAGCGCATCCTCCCCCACGTCGACGGCATCGCCACCGTCGAGGAGATCGCCGACCGCAGCGGGCTCGCCGAGTTCGACGCCGGCAAGGCCCTGTACGGGCTGATTCAGGCCGGCTTCGCCGAGCGCGTCGGCCAGCGTTCGCAGGGCGCGAGCGCGGAGCGCGAGGGCGACTTCCACGAGCGCCTGAACCTGGGGCTCGCGTTCTATTCCACCGGCATGCTGGAGGAGGCCGAAGCCGAGTTCCGGCGCGTGCTGGAGATCCGCCCCAAGGATCCCACCGCGCGTTCCCACCTCGCGCGCATCGCCCTCCGCCGCGGCCGGCCGCGGGACGCCGTTCAGCGCCTCAAGGCACTCCTGGAAGAGCAGGGTCCGCAGCACGGCGCGTTCGTGTCGCTGGCCTACGGGCTGCGACTGCTCGACCGGTCGCAGGACGCGCTGCTCGTGCTGGACGAGGCCGAGGCGCTGCGTCCGGACTCGGAGATCATATCGCTGCACCGGGCGGCGATCCTGGCGGAGCGGGGCGACTGGGGCGGGGCGGGGGAGCAGCTCGTCGAATACCGGAAGCGGCTCGGCCAGCGGGCCCCATCCGCCCCCTTCTACCACCTCGCGGGCCTCCTGGCGGCCACCACGGGCCGCCTGGACGAGGCGCGCGCGACGATGGAGGCCGGCCTGGCCGCGTTCCCCGAGTCCGCGCCCCTGCTGCTCGTCGCCGGTGCGGTAGCGGAGAGGCAAGGGTCCCTGGACGAAGCCGAGCGCCTCTACCTGCGCGCCCTCGACGCGGATCGCCAGCTACCCCAGACCTACAAGAACCTGGGCGACATCGCATATCGTCGTGGCCTCCACGACGATGCTCTGGATCAGTACCGCAAGGCCACCACGTCGGCGCCCGACCTCGGCGACGACGTCTTCGCCCGCATGGGCAACCTGCACCTCAAGCGAGGCGAGCGGGACGAGGCGATCCGCTGTTGGCGCCGCGCCCTCGAGCTCAACCCCGACAACGACGTCGTGCGCAAGAACCTGGCGGTCGTCGGGAATGGAGAATGACCCCCGCGGGGCGCCCCTGCGCACGCCGAGGCTCGCAGGCTCCGGCGTGCTGCCGCCGGGACGGGGCCTGCCGCTCGCCTCCGGCGAGCTGACGCCGGTCCAGGCAGCCGAGCTGGCGAGCCTGACCGAGCAGATCGACAACGCGACCGGTCTTTCGCTGTCCAGCTACAAGCAGACCTGTTTCCGGCGCCGGGTGGCGGTGCGCATGCGCGCAACCGGCGTCACGGGCTACGCGCAATACGGCGGCGTGCTGCGCGCCGACCCCTCGGAGTATGAAAAGCTCCTCGCCGCGGTCACCATCAACGTGAGCCGCTTCTTCCGGAACCGGGACGTGTGGCGCCTGATCGCGGAGCGCGTGCTGCCGGACCTCGCGGCCAGCGACGCCACCTACCTCAACGCGTGGAGCGCCGGGTGCGCCGCCGGCGAAGAGCCGTACACGCTGGCGATGGTGATCGAGGCCTTCGGCCGCGCCCATCCCGGCTCGGGCGCGGACCGCTTCCGGCTCGTCGCGACCGACGTCGACCCGGACGCCCTGGATGCCGCGCGGCGCGCCCAGTACGCGGAGCTGGCCATGGCCGAAACCACGGCCGAGGACCGCGAGCGCTGGTTCGAGCCCGACGGCCCGCCATATTGCCCCGTCGCCCGCATCCGAGGCAGGGTCAGCTTCTGGCACCTGGACCTGCTCAGCGCCCATTTCCCCCGCGACCAGTCCCTGATCGTCTGCCGGAACGTGATCATGTACTTCGACCAGGACTCCCAGGACTCGATCCTTCGTCGGGCGCACGCGGCGCTCGTGCCCGGAGGATACCTGGTGCTCGGTCGCGCGGAGTCCCTGGTCGGCGCGGCCGCCGAGCTCTTCGAGCCCGTGTCGGTACCGCTGCGGGTGTACCGGGCCGCCGCGTGAGCGCGCGCATGGGGGTGCTCGTGGTGGACGACAGCGCGATGATGCGCGCGCTCATGCGCGAGGTGCTCGAGAGCTCCTCCGAGTTCGAGGTGGTGGGGGAGGCCGCGACCGGGTACGAGGCCATACGGCAAGTGCACGAGGCGTCTCCGGATATCGTCGCTCTCGACCTGCGCATGCCCGACCTCGATGGGCTCGAGGCGCTCGGGTACATCATGAGCGAGGCGCCGCGGCCGGTCGTGGTGGTCACCGCCCTGGACGCCGGCGGGGAGGAAGTGCTGCGCGCGCTCGACTACGGCGCGGTGGACCTCATCACCAAGCCCACGGAGTCCGACGAGCAGCGAGACTTCACGGACCGTCTGCTGCGTGGCCTGCGGGCCGCCGCGATGGCCCGCCTCACGAACCTCCGGTTCCAGCCGCCGCTCGAGCGTCGGCCGGAACGTGGCGCCGCGGAGCGGGCCCGGCCCGGCTCCGCGCAAGCGGCCGTGGCCATCGCCGCCTCCACCGGCGGTCCCCGGGCGCTGATGCAGCTCATCCCCGCGCTTCCGGGCGACCTGGCCGCGCCCGTCCTGATCGCGCAGCACATGCCGCCGCGCTTCACCGCGTCGCTCGCCCAGCGCCTGGACGGGGCCAGCGACCTGCGGGTCCGGGAAGCCGAGGACGGCGAGCCGTTGGTCGGCGGGCGGGTGTACCTGGCTCCGGGTGGCTTCCACCTCGAGGCGGGAAGGGGCGCGGACGGTTTCGTGGCCAGCGTCCACGAAGAGCCGCCGGTCCACGGCGTGCGGCCATCGGGCGACGTGCTGCTCGCTTCCACCGCCCGCGTGTTCGGGCCTCGCTCGGTCGGCGTGGTGCTGACCGGCATGGGGAAGGACGGGGCCCAGGGACTGCGCGCGGTGCGCGAGGTCGGTGGGGCGACCTACGCGCAGGACCGCGCCACCTCGGTGATCTTCGGCATGCCCGCCGCGGCCGCCCCGCACGCGGAGCGCGTCTTGCCGCTGTCGATGATGGCCGACTTCCTGGCGCAGGAAGTGAACCGACGATCCGCCGGGGAGGCGGCGCGCAGATGACGCGATACTTGGTCGTGGAGGCGGGCGGGGAGCGCTGGGCGCTGCCCTCGGAGGCGGTGGCCGAGGTGGTGGAGGAACCGGAGGTCCAGGACATGCCGGCCCTGCCGGATCGCGTCCGCGGTGTCCTGTCCCACCGAGGCGAGTGGCTCCCGGTCCTCGACCTGGCGCGCGCCCTGGACCTCGGGACGATCGAGGGGGCGGGCTCCGCGCTCGTCATGGATCGCGGCAGGACCCACTATGCGCTGCTCGTGGAGCGCGCCCTCGACGCCGTGGAACGGGAGGAGGAGGAGCGCTCGTGGTCGGATGAGGACGGCGTCGTCACGCGGCTGGACGTCGACGAGCTGTTCCAGGCGCCGCCGCCTCCGCCCGCGCCGGGCGGCGCTCCCGTTGCCGCCGCCGCGACCACCCGGTCGGTGGTCTGTTTCCGGATCGCCGACGCCGAGCTGGCCTTCCCCGCCGACGACGTGGACCGTATCTGGCCCTACGAGAACCCCGAGCCGGTGCCCGGGCTGCCGGACTACGTGCTCGGCGTGCTCCATCTCCGGGGCTTCACCATGCCCGTCCTGGACCTCGGACGCCACCTGGGTCTCTCCCCGCGGGGCGGGGAGGAGCGCCGCGTGCTGATTCTGGGGAGCGACGACAAGCGCGTCGGGTGGGTCGTGGACGAGGTCCTGGCGGTCGCCGAGTTCCCGGCGGAGCGCTGGATGGATCTGCCCGGCTACTTCGCGGGCCGGTCGGCCAGGCTCATCGCGGCGGTCGTGAGCAGGGAGGAGGGCCGACCCATGCTGGTTCTGCACGCGGACGAGCTGCTCGACCCCGACCAGCGCGTGGTGCTGCAGGGCTCGCCGCACGCGGGGTGAGTCGCGCGGTTCGGTTTCTCGTCCTTCCGCCGACGCCCGGCCTCCTGGCGTTTCTCGCGGTCCTGGTCGCCTTCGCGCCGGCCGTCGGGGCGCCGGGGCGTCTCGCGGCGCAGGCCCCCGTCCCCGCGGTGGACGTGCGCGGACACGGCGTGGACGAGCGCCTGGTCCGGCGCGTCGAGGAGGCGGCCAGTTCGATGCGACCGTTCCCGGCCCTCCCCGTCGCGTCACCGCCCCCCGCCGACGGGCCTGGCCCGACGGAGCGTCCCGACAGCGGCTCGCCCGGGTCGGGTCCCCGGGGCACCGCTTCGCCCCGGCCACCGGTGCGCGTGGATCTGGCCGGGTCGGAGGCCGAGCTCGCCCGCCTCACCGGGGGGCGGATTCCGGAATGGGGCGCGGGGATCGCGATCCCGGGTGAACGGAGGATCGTCCTGCCCGCGCTGGGCTCGCGCAACCGCGATCCCGCGGCGCTGCAACGAACGCTCCGGCACGAGCTGGCGCACATCGCCCTGCACGACGCGCTCAGCCCCGCGCGCATCCCGCGCTGGTTCGACGAGGGCTACGCGCGCTGGGCGGCCGGCGAGTGGGACGCCGCGGCGGAGTGGCGGCTGCGCCTGGCGTTCGCGCTGGATCGGGCGCCCTCGCTGGATTCGCTGGCGCTCTCGTGGCCCTCCGGCACCGTACGCGCCGAGGTCGCCTATCTCCTCGCCACGAGCGCGGTCGGCTACCTCCTCGAGGAGGGCGGCGTGGAGGGCCTCGCCACCTTCCTCTCACGCTGGCAGGAGAGCGCGTCGCTGGATCGCGCGATGCGGCGCACGTACGGTCGCACGCTCGGCCAGTTCGAGCACGACTGGCAACGGCGCACCCGCTCGCGCTACGGGTGGGCGGCGCTGCTGTCCCACGCGACGGTGTTCTGGGCCTTCGCGGCGCTGCTCCTGGGGGCGCTGTATGTCCTCCGGCGCAGGCGCAACGCCGCGCGCCGCGCCGCGATGACGGAGCCGCCGGACCGGCCGGCGTACTGGCTGGGCGAGGACGCGTGGCGTGGCGTAGATCGCGGCCCCGTGCACCCGGGTGGGGAGGTTGGCGGCGAGAACGCGTCGCCCGAGGGCGGCGGACGGCTCCCCGAGGACCCCGCGCGTTGACCGGCGATCCAGTCCCGATAGATTTCGACCGCCATGGCACGACACAGCAAGCGAACGCGAACGGGCGAAGCGCTCAGCTTCTCGACCGTCAACTGGGTCCTGCTCGGCGCCGGCGTCCTGACGCTCGCGCTGGGCTACGTCCTGCTGCGCGGCGGCTCCACGGTCGCCGCGCCCCTCCTGCT
>DATHRK010000025.1:0-54517 GCA_035465395.1 Longimicrobiales bacterium
TCGGCCGCCCGCGGCACGGCCTCCCCGGTCGCCGACTCCATCAGGTAGAAGTGGCAGGTCTTGTGGATCAGCCGCCCGCCCGAGCGGAAGTACCAGTCGATCGTGGGCAGCGCGCGCACGATCCGCGGCTCGGGCAACCCCGTCTCCTCGTGCACTTCTCGCCGCGCGGCCTCCTCCAGCGACGCATCCTGCTCCTCCACGTGTCCCTTGGGCAGGCCCCAGTTCCCGTAGGGATCGCGGATCAGCAGGAACCGTGGGCCGTTCGGTCCGCGGCGGTACACGACTCCACCTGCGCTGGTTTCCGCGACGGCCCGGCTGCGGCGAGGCCGCGCCGCGCCGCTCACGCGGCCACCCCGCTCTCGGCCAGCACGCGCTCGGCGATCTGCACGGCGTTGAGCGCCGCTCCCTTCCGGAGGTTGTCGGCCACGACCCAGAAATGGAGCGTGTCCGGACGATCCCGGTCGACGCGGATGCGACCGACGCGGACGGCGTCGGACCCGGCCGCCTCTCTGGCGAGGGGTCCGTGAGGCCGCTCCTCCAGCGTGAGGCCCTGCTGGGCACCGATCGCCGCAACGGCCTCCGCCCTCGTCACCGGCCGCTCGATCTCCACGGTGACCGCGACCGAATGACCGACCGCGACCGGCACGCGCGCGCACGTGGCCGCGACCGGCAGGTCGGGTATCTCCAGGATCTTCCGCGTCTCCGCGCGCATCTTGTCCTCCTCCTCGGTCCACCCTCCGTCCGCCTGCGCCCCCACCGACGGGATGACGTTGCCCGCGAGCACGGTGGGGAACGGCGATGCGCCGCCCCGGAATCCCTCCAACTCACGCTCCAGCGCCCGCAAGCCCTGCTCCCCCGCGCCCGACGCCGACTGATAGGTCGTGTACACCACCCGCCGGAGGCCGAAGGCGTCGTGCAACGCCTCGAGCGGAAGCACGGCCTGGATCGTCGAGCAGTTGGGGTTGGCGATGATACCCTTGGGACGCTCGCGGATCCGTTCGCCGTTGACCTCCGGGACCACCAGGGGGACCTGAGCGTCCATCCGCCACGCCGAGGAGTTGTCCACGACGACCGCGCCCTCGGCTACCGCGGCCTCCGCCCACGCGCGGGATACCGCGGCGCCGGCGCTGAACAACGCCAGGGCGCAGTCGCGGAAGCTGCCGGCGTCCGGCGGGGCGACCGTCCAGTCGCGCCCGCGCCAGGGCACCGTCGCGCCCGCTGACGCGGCCGAGGCGAGCGGCGCCACCTCCTCGACCTCGCCGAGCCGCTCCTCCAGCACCGCCAGCATCACGCGGCCGACGGCGCCGGTGGCGCCCAGCACGGCGACCTTCACGCCGAGCCCTCGGCCTCGAGCGCGCTCAGGTGGAACGCCGCGTGGAGCAGGGCCAGCGTCTCGTCGCGCCGATCCGCGGGGACCAGGAGGCTGATCGACACCGAGGACGTGGACACGCCGAGCACCTCGATGTCGGCCGCGTAGAGCGCGTCGTAGGCCGTGGCGTAGACGCCGGGGCGATCGTGCATGCCGCTCCCGACGAGCGTCACCCGCGCCAGGTCGCGGCGGGTGTCGATCCGTTCGCCGCCGGACGCCTCCAGGGCCGCCTGGCAGACGCCCAGGGCGCCGTCGAGGCTCGCCTCGCGAACCGACACCTGGATCTGCCTGAGGCCGTCGGGGCGGTCCGCGTGGGCGACCATGTCCACGCTGATGCCGGCGTCCGCCAGCGCGACCAGCAGACGGGCCGTCGTACGCGGCCCCTCGCGCATGCCACGCAGGACGAGCTGCGCGTAGCCCGCCTCGCTGGCGAGCCCCGTGAGGGACAACCCTTCGATCGATCCGCTGCCCGCGATCAACGTTCCCGCCTCCTCCGATTCCGCGTCCGCCGCGGCCACGCGCACAGGGATGCCGAAGCGCGCCCCGACCTCCACTGCGCGCGGATGCAGGACCTGCGCCCCGGACGCGGCCAGCTCGGTCATGTCGTCGTAGGAGACGCGCTTCAGCAGCCGCGCTCCGGGCGCGCGCCGCGGGTCCGCCGTGAAGACGCCTTCGACGTCCGTGAAGATATCGCAGCGCGCCGCGCCCAGCGCCGCGGCCAGCGCCACCGCGGTCGTGTCGCTGCCGCCGCGGCCCAGCGTCGTCACCTCCTGACGCACGCTCACGCCCTGGAAGCCGGCGACGATGACGACGCGGCCGGCTTCGAGCTCCTCGCGCACGCGGTCGGCGCGGACTTCCCGGATGCGCGCGCCCGTATGGCGGTCGTCGGTGATGATCGCGGCCTGCGATCCGGTGAGGCTGATCGCGCGGCCGCCCGCGTCCTCGATCGCCATTGCGAGGAGGGCCATGCTGATCCGCTCGCCGGCGGTGAGCAGCATGTCCAGCTCCCGCGGGTGCGCGAAGGGGTCGCCCGATACGCCGGCCGCCAGCGCCAACAGCTCGTCGGTCGCGTGTCCCATCGCAGAAACGACCACCACGCGGGGCGAGCCGTTGCGCTGGAGGCGCGCGGCGCGCTCCGCGATGCGGCGGATGCGCGCCGCGTCGCCCACCGACGTCCCCCCGTACTTCTCCACCACCAGCGGCGCGGCCGCTGCGCCCATCACGTCAGAAGATCTCCAGGTTGATGTAGCGGCGCGGGTTGCGCCGGATGTCGTCCAGCAGCAGCTCCAGCAACTCCGTCGAGCGCACGATGCGGCCGTAGAGCGCCGTGTCCCGGAGCAACAAGCCGGCCGTCCCCTGGCCTTCGTTCACGGAGGTGAGCAGGTCGGAGATGGCCGCGAGGGCCGTGTCGGCCGAGGCCATCGTGCGGCCGAAGTCGCCGCTGACCGAGACCAGCGCGGCCGTGAGCGAGTCCATGCGCTCGGTCGCGTTGGCGACGTTGTCGACGATGGCCTGGGTGCGGCCGTCGGCGAGCGCGGCCTCGATCTCCCCGGCGACCCTGTTCACCGCCTCGACGGTCTGGCCCAGCGTCTCCGTCACGTCGTGGAGGTCCGAGGCGAGCTCCTCCACGGTCCCTCCCTGGCGCTCGACGAGGCCGCTCAGCCCCTCGGTGACCTCCACGAGGTTGTTGATGGCCTCCCGTACGCGGATCGCGGTCTCCTCGGTGAAGGCGAGCTCCACCCGGTCGCTGAGCACCGCCATGTTCTCGGCGATGCGGTCGGCCACCGCCGCCAGCTGTCCGACGTCGGGCAGCGCGTACGCGGGCAGCACGCCCTGCTCGATCGGCACGGTGAACTGGGACTGCGGCCAACGCCCGCGGTCGGTGATCTCCAGCTGCCAGTCGCCGAAGAACGACTCCGGCGAGGCCACCACGACGGGATTGGAGGGCAGCGGCACCTCGGGATCGACGCGCATCGTGACGAACACGTAGTCCCCGGCGGGCCCGAATTCGATCTCCGTCACGCGGCCGATCTCGACCCCGCGCAGCTTGACCCGGCCCCCGTCGATCACCTGGCCGATCTCGGTGAACTGGGCGCGCAGCTCCCGATCCTCCCGGCCGAAGCCGCCGCCCTTCAGCCAGAGCGTGCCGAAGATCGCGAGGCCGATCGCGCCGAGGATCGCCAGCCCGATCCTGACGTCGGCTCGCCGTTGTCGGCGATCGACCCGGCTCATCGAAGGCCCCGCCGCGTCGCCGTGTCCGTCCGTGAACCGTGCATCAGGCCGCCTCTCCCGCCAGGTCCGGGCGCCCTTCCACGAACGCCCGAACCACCGGATCCTGGGTGGTCTCGAGGTCGGCTGGCGTGCCGACCCAGCGAATCGCCCCGTCGAAGAGCATCGCGATTCGGTCGGAAACCCGTCCGGCGCTACGCATGTCGTGGGTGATGACCACGCTCGTGACTCCCAGTTCCTCGTCCATCTTCTTGATCAGGCTGTCGATCACCGCTGTCGTGACGGGATCGAGGCCGGTCGTGGGCTCGTCGTACAGCAGATACTTCGGCCGGGTCGCGATGGCGCGGGCCAGGCCGGCCCGCTTCCGCTGCCCCCCGGACAGCTCCGACGGGACGCGGTCGCCGTAGTCCGCCAGCTCCACCGACGCGAGCGAGGATGCCACCCGACCGTCGATCTCCTCCGGCGACATCCCGGGGATCCGGTGGAGGCCCATCGCCACGTTCTCGGCGATCGTCATCGAGTCGAAGAGCGCCGCGAACTGGAAGACGTATCCGATCTTGCGCCGCATCTCCGTCAGCTCCTCGCGGGTCATCTCGTCGACGCGAGCACCGTCCACCTCGACGGTGCCCCGATCGGGCATCAGCAGCCCGACGACGGACTTCAGCAGGACGGACTTGCCGGCGCCCGAGTAGCCGATGACCGCCATCGTCTCGCCCTCCCGCACCTCCAGGTCCACCCCCGCCAGCACCCGCTTGGGGCCGAACGCCTTGTGGACATCGCGCAGCAGGATGCTCATCCGCGCGCCTCGACCGAGCCGACCTTGGAGCCCTTCCGCCTCACCGTGCGGTGCCCCGTCACAGGAGCGCCGCCGCCCAGAACGCGTCCAGCACCAGGATCACCATGCTGGACACCACGACGGCGCTGGTCGTGGCCTTGCCGACGCCCTCCGCGCCGCCGCGGGTGTGGAACCCGAAGTAGCAGCCGATCGCCGTCACCGCGAACCCGAACGAAGTGGCCTTGATCACGGAGAAACGAAGATCGAAGGGATCGAAGAAGAGGCGCAGGCCCTTGACGAACTCCGCCGACGTCATGTCCAGCAGGTTGAGCGCGGTGATCCACCCGGCGACGATGCCCACCGCGTCGGCGAACACCACGACAACGGGAAACATCACGGCGCCCGCGATGACCCGCGGGACGACGAGGTACGCGTACGGGTTGTAGGCGAGGGTCTCGAGCGCGTCGATCTGCTCCGTCACCCGCATCGTCCCCAGCTCGGCGGCGATGTTCGCGCCGATTCGCCCGGCGAGCGCCAGTCCCACGAGCACGGGCCCGAGCTCCATGATCATGGACTTCTGGACCATCGCGCCGACGAAGTACAGCGGCACGACGCCGGTGAAGGTGGCCGAAGCCTGCAGGGCCAGGACGATGCCGGTGAAGGCTGCGATGAACATCCCGATCGGAATCGAATCGACGCCGATACGCGTCAGCTGCTCGGCCAGCAGGCGCAGCCAGGTGTCGGTGTCGGGAACAGATCGCCCGGCGCGGGCTGCGAAGGCGCCGAAGCGGCCGAAGCCGCCCGCCGCGTTCGTCGCGGACCGACCGAGCCATGCCGTCGAGTGCAGCAGGAAGCGCTTCACGCGCTCATGATAGAGTCGCCGGGAAAGCGCTGTCTACCCCGGAGCGGCCCGGCAAATGGCCCGTGGAAGGGGTGCGCGGACGGCGCACCCGGTCGACCCGCCTTCGTTGTGGGCGACCCTCCGATGGGCGCGCGACCTGGCCATGCGGCCGGCGAGCCCGGTACGTTGGCCGCTCGTTTCGCCCACGACGTTCGGAGAGGCATGGCCCGCGATCGCGACCGCGAAGTGCCCTGGATGGGGTTCCTGCTGCTCGCCGTGCTGCTGGCGGTCGCCGGCGCCATCTTCTTCGCCGCGGACCTGCGCCGCGTCGTCGAGGGGACCTACGTCGTGGTGGCCGCATTCCCGGACGGCGGCGGCATCCGGCCGGGCGCCCCGGTGTGGATCGCCGGCCGGGAGAGCGGACGCGTCACCCGCGTCGACATCCTGCAGCCGACCCAGCGGTCCACCGGCGGCATCGTCGTGGAGGCCGAATTCCCGGCGTCGGCGCGTGACATCCTGGGCTCCGAGAGCCGCGTGCGGATGAACGCCGGGAGCCCGACCTCCGGCGAGGTCGTGGAGTTCCTTCCGGGCGGCGGTGTCGCGCTCACGCCGACCGATACGGTCTGGGGCTTCGAGCCGCCGGACCGGCTCGAGCACCTGGTCGACGGGTTGGGCGTGCTCGCCGGCAGGATGAAGACGATGTTCGACACGGTGCAGGTCGTCGCCGACGCCGGTGAGCTGCGCGTCGAGCGGCTCGACGACCTCGGATCCCAGGCCGCCGAAGTCACCGCGCTCCTGGACGAGTTCTCGGCGGCCACCCGGCGGTCCGCGGGAGCGCGGGGCGACCTGCTGGGCGACATCGATCGCCTCACCGCCGGGCTCGAACGCTTGGGCTCCCTGTTGGCGCGCGCCCGCGAGGCCATCCGCGGGCCCGAGGCGACGCGGTCGGAGGCGGCGGCGCTCCGCGACCGCTTGCCCGCCACGCTCGGGGCGCTGCGCGAGGAGCTGGCCGCGCTGCAGGCGGCCCTGGACGATCCCAACGGCACGCTGTCGCGGCTGCAATCCGACAGCGCGCTGTGGCGCGCCATCGGGGCCGCGCGTGCGGAGGCGGATTCCCTTTTCCAGGAGCTGTCCGGCGATCCAGGCCGGATGTTCTAGGCGCGCTGGGCGGCCCGCGTCACCCGGCCAGCGGGATCGACATCGTGACGGTGGTGCCCTCCCCCAGCCGGGACCGCAGCTCGAAACGCCCCCCATGCGCCTCCACGACGTCTCGCGCGACCGGTATGCCCAGGCCCATGCCGCTGCGCTTGCTGGTCACGAAGGGCTCCAGCACGCGCCGGACTTGATCGGGTGCAATGCCGGGCCCCTCGTCCTCGACCGTGATGAGCGCGTCGTCCCCTCGGCGGGCCGCCTTCACCCGCAGCCGGCCGGAGCCGTTCATCGCCTCCAGCGCGTTGCCCACGACGTTGTCGAGCGCCTGACGGAGCACGTGCGGATCCGCGGCCACCACCAACCCTGCTTCCAGGTCCAGCGTGGGCGGATCGCCGGCGGGTTGCGCGGCGAGTGCCGCGCGGACCGTGGCCTCGACCAGCGGAGCCAGTTCGGTGGGTACCGGTGCGATCTGGGTGGTCTGCCCCGAAGCGTAGGCGGAGAGGTCGGCGAGCAGCGCGGAGACGCGGGTGGCGGCCGCCGAGATCTCGTCCGCCGCGGCCTTGCGTAGGGTCGGCTCCGACAGCGTGCGCTCCTCGCCGAGGACGCTGCCCTGCATCACGATCGTCGCGATCGGGTTCTTGACCTGATGGAGGATCCGCGCCGCCGCGACGCCCATGGCCGCCAGCCGTTCCGACTCGACCTTGTCACGGACGGCGCGCCGAACCAGCACGTACGCCACCGCCGCGGCCGCGCCGACCACCAGCAGGACGACGACGATGCTGAGGGCCAGGAAGCTCTCGGTTCGGGCGAGATCTGCGGGCATGCCTCGGCGCGTCGGGGTCATCACGGGAAACGCGTCGAAACCTCCGGCGTCGCGGGGCCCGCCGCAACGGCACAGAGCGGGGAGCCGGCGCTGGGCGGCTACTAAGACCGCTCAACCCGGCGCGGGGTCGGGCGCCCGACCCACGGCACGCCCCGTGGCCAGGGTGCGGAGCAGCAGCCCGAGGATGAGCGCCTGGAGACCGTAGCGAACCAACTGCATGATGAGGAGGGGATCCCAGACGTGCTGGGCCGCGTCGCGGCCGACGAGCCGGAAGATTGCCTCGTTCATCGGGGTCAGCATGACGAACGTCGCCGTTACGCCGACGAAGGCTGCGAGGTATCCGTCGACGCGAGGCAGGTAGCCGAGGAAGTAGGCCACGAAGAACGCGATCCAGCCCAGGAGCCCCAGGATCTCGAGCGGCGCGGTGGTGGCGAGGAGCACGTCCCAGTGCCCGTGGCTGCCCCGCAGGATCCCGACGACGGCCACGAGCAGCGCCGCGTACAGCGCCGCAAGGCCGACCCAGCCGGCGGCGCTCCCGCGCAGCAACAGGGCGAGCAGCGCCGCGGGCAGCATTGCGGCGAGCGACGCGTTGATGAGGTAGCTCGCGTTGTACATCGGGTAGTACATGAGCCGGCGCGGCGCGTCGGACGACAGGCTCGAGAAGTCGACGGCAAGGACCTCCAGCAGGACACCGGCGAAGGCGGCGTAGCCGACGGCGAGCAAGACGATCCCCCAGCACCGTGTCACGACCCTCGGGAGAGCGCCCCGGTACCGGACGAGCAGTAGCGCGATGAGGATGGCCACGATGACCCGCCCGGACATCGTGGCCATCCTGAGTGGATCCACGGGACGCTCAGTCTCCGCCGCCGGGGGTCGATCCGTTGCCGTTGGGTGGCGGCGGAAGTTCCTCCTCGAGCGTGTACACGACCAGGTCCTCGTCGTTGGACGGGTTGCCCTTCTTGCTCTTCTTGCCCGCCTTTGCCTGGGCGGCCGCGACGGCGACCGCCGCCTTGTATTCGACCCGGATCCGCTTGACGGCGCGCTTGGGGTCGTCGAGGGTGATGGTGAAATCCACGCCCTCGTCGGACCTGACCCGCGTCTTGACGGTCTTGCCCGGCTTCTCCTTCTGGTGCTTTTCCGGGTTCTGGAAGATCGTGACGGTGTCCTTCTTGCCTTTTTTGTCCTTGCGGGAGGATTTGAGCTCCTTCAGCCAGTCCGGTTGGTAGCTGACCTTGTACTCGTAGCCCTTCTGGTCTTTCCCCTTGCCGGACTTGTTCTTGCGCGGCATGGCATGCCTCCTTCTGGTAGGATGGTGATGGGACCGCCACTTTTCCGACGCGTCGACGCTGTCAAGCGCGGTGCGACCGTCGGGGCCGGGGGTACCTCTGGATGCTCGGGCCCGTGAACGGGCCCGAAGCTCTTGACGTACTTCGGCGGGTACCACTAGACTAGCACCATCATCCACAAAAGGCAGCCTGCCGAAACCACGTGAGGGCCGCGTCGGCCCCCGTTTCCGGTCTGCTCCACACGAACGAACGCCCACGTAACCGGGCATCCTGGGTCGCGCTCGAGCGACCCACCGGTTCGTACCCAACCTCCAAGGAGTCCCCGAGTGGACATCGCCGAACTGAAAAGCAAGTCGGTCGCCGAGCTTCACGAGATGGCCGAAGAACTGAAGATTTCGAACTACTCGGGTCTCAGGAAGCAGGACCTGATCTTCCGGATCGAGCAGAACCTCCTGGACGGGGACGTCGTCCTGCGCGCCGAGGGCGTGCTCGAGATCCTGCCGGAAGGGTACGGCTTTCTTCGCTCCCAGGACTGGAACTATCTGTACGGCCCCGACGACATCTACGTCAGCCCTTCCCAGATCAAGCGCTTCGATCTGCGCACCGGCGACACCATCAAGGGCCAGGTGCGCCCGCCCAAGGACGGCGAGCGCTACCTCGCGCTGCTCAAGGTGGAGGCGGTCAACGGCGATGACCCGGATCTCGCCAAGCACAGGATCGCGTTCGACAACCTGCGCCCGCGCTATCCCGAAAGCCGCCTGATGCTGGAGAACAAGGCGGGCGACATCTCCATGCGGCTCATGGACCTGATGTCGCCGATCGGCATGGGCCAGCGCGGGCTGATCGTCTCTCCGCCCAAGGCCGGTAAGACGATACTCCTCCAGAAGATCGCCAACTCCATCATCGAGAATCACCCCGACGTTCACCTGATCGTGCTTCTGATCGACGAGCGTCCTGAGGAGGTCACCGACATGGAGGAGCACGTGGCTGCCGAGGTGATCTCGTCGACGTTCGACGAGCCCGCCGACCGCCACACGCAGGTCGCCGAGATGGTGCTCGAGAAGGCCAAGCGCCTCGTGGAGCATGGCAAGGACGTCGTGATCCTGCTCGACTCGATCACGCGCCTGGCTCGCGCCTACAACGTGACGGTCCCGCACTCGGGGAAGATCCTTTCCGGAGGCGTCGACGCCCACGCGCTGCACAAGCCGAAGCGCTTCTTCGGCGCCGCGCGCAACATCGACGAGGGCGGCTCGCTGACCATCATCGCCACCGCGCTGATCGAGACCGGATCGCGCATGGACGAGGTGATCTTCGAGGAGTTCAAGGGGACGGGGAACATGGAGGTCGTGCTCGACCGCCACATCGCCGACAAGCGCATCTTCCCCGCGATCGACATCAACCGCTCCGGGACCCGCAAAGAGGAACTTCTGCTGGACGAGTCCGAGCTCAACCGGGTCTACCTGCTGCGCAACTTCCTGGGCGACATGCCCGCGGCCGAAGCGCTCGACTTCCTGCTGGAGCGGATGCGGCGCGTGGAGACCAACCAGGAGTTCCTGGACAGCATGGCGAAGGCGGGATAGGGAAGCTCGAACCGGCGTTCTCCGAGTCCGCCCTCAGGGAAGCCGGGTCCGCCCCTCTACCAACAGCGCCACCGTCGCGGACTGCGCGGCGGACGGAGCGGCGGGCGCGCGCAGCGGCGTGACCGGGGCCCCGCGCTCCTCCGGGATGTGAAGCAGCAGCGACGCGGCGGCGCTGGCGTCAGCCCCGTCCCGGCCGTCCGCGTCGATCGCGACCTCCCTTCCCGGTACGCATCCGGCGACCAGCCGAGCGTACTCGAGCCAGGCCTCCAGCGGATCCAACGTCCCGTCCGCGACCCCGGGGACGAGCACGTCCCGATAGTGCGCCACCGCCCGTTCGAAGTGGGCGGTCCCCCGGAGCGCGCGCAGGCGATCCCGCAGCACCCCGCGAGGATCCGCGACGCCGTGCTCTTCGAGCGCCTGCTGAAGCGCCGCGTCGGCGGCCGGCCCGGCGTCCGCTTCGGCGCTTGCTCCGGCGTCCGCTTCGGGGTCGGCGTCCCCTCCGGCGTCCCCGGCAGGATGTTCCGTCATGTCTCGTGTCGGTTTGGTGTGGGCTCCCGGCCGCTACCGGTGGACGAGCGCCGCTCGCTCGAGGCTCGGGCGCCTCATCGTGCGACCGACAGCGTGGCGCTGCGGACTGGACGCGGTCAAGGCGGGGGCCCATGTTGGTGAGCCCTTTCCCGCATCCCAGGAAGGCCCATGCGCACGCCCCCGCCGTTCCCGACGTCCAGCCAGCTCGCCGAACCGTCCGGCGCCGCGCTCGAGCTCACCTGGGAGATGTTCGGCGAGCTGTGCCGCGCGCTCGCGCTCAAGGTCGCCGGCTCCGACTTCCGGCCCGAGGTCGTGGTCGGGATCGCCAAGGCCGGAGTCATCCCCGGCGCGGTCATCTCGTCGATCCTCCGTGCGGACTTCTTCTCGCTCAAGGTCAGCCGCAACCCCGGCCTGGACCTGGAGCGCATGGACCGGCCGGAGATCCTGTCGGAGGCGCCCCTCCAGGCGCGCGGCCGGAACGTCCTTCTCGTCGACGAGATCTGCACCAGCGGCGAGACGCTCCGCGTGGCCGGCAACGCGCTCCGCAACGTGGCGCCGCGCGAGGTCCGCACCGCCACGAGCATCGTGAAGGTGAACGGCCACCGGCCCGACTACTTCGCTCTGGAAACCGACGCGGAGGTGGTGTTCCCGTGGGACCGGCATGTCGTGAATCCGGACGGGGCGCTCGTCCCGAACCCGGCCTACCGCGACCTGCTGGACTGACCCCAGACGGGCGTCGGGCGGGCGTCAGCCGGCGACCCGGGCCGCGCGCCGCCACTGCCGAACCGCGCGCCACTGCGCCGCGGTCCTCACCGACGCGAAGTGGATCTCCACGGTCCGAGCGATGTCCGCGGCGTAGCCGCCCCCCATCACGACCGCGACGCCCGCGCCCGCGTGCTCGGCCGCCTCGAGCACGGCGCGATCGCGGTGCTCCAGCCCCTCGACGCTGACCGCGAGACGCCCGAGCCGGTCGCCTTCGTAGGGATCGGCACCCGCTATGTAGAGCACGAGCTGCGGCCGGGCGGCCGCCACCGCGCGCGCCAGGCCATCGCGGACGGCCTCCAGGTACACGCCGTCGCCCGTCCCGTCGTCGAGCGCAATGTCCAGGTCGCTGGTTTCCTTGCGGAACGGGAAGTTGCGCGCGGCATGGACCGAAAACGTGAAGACGTCCCTATCGCCCGCGAAGATCGCCGCGGTGCCCTCGCCCTGGTGCACGTCCAGATCCACGATGAGGACCCGCCGGGCCAGGCCCTCCGCGAGCACCGCGCGGGCGGCCACCGCCACGTCGTTGAAGACGCAAAACCCGGCGCCGCGATCGGCGCGCGCGTGGTGCGTGCCGCCCGCGAGGTTGGCCGACGCCCCCTCCCGGAGCGCCCAGCGCGCCGCCTCGATCGTGCCGCCCACCGACCTGCGGGACCGCTCGACCAGGCCCGGCGACCACGGGAAGCCGATGTCGCGGACCTGCCGGCTGGTGAGGCGCCCGTCGCTAACCGCGGCGACGTAGTCGGAGGTGTGCACACGCAGGAGCTGTAGATCCGAGGCCGGCCGCGGCGTCCCCAGCCGGACGTCGAGATCGGGCTGCCGCCGGGCCTCGCGCGCGACGCGCTCGTACAGGCGCGCGTACTTCTCCATCGGGAAGCGGTGCCCGGGGGGCAGCGGCAGGACGAACTCGTGGCAGTAGAAGATCCTCACGGGCAGCAAGCTAATGCCGCTCGGCGCCCCGTGCCGCGGCCGCCACAAGCCGACCGCGGCACGAGCCCGCCTACGTGAGGTGGACGATGTCCACGTCCTCCCAGGCCGATGCCAGGTGCTCCGCGACCAGGCGGCGGTGGCAGCGATCGGGCTCGTGCTCGCTGCAGAGCAGGCACGCGTCCGCGAAATCCGCGGGTCGGAGTCGCTTGGCCACCGCTCGTTGCAGGAGAAGGTCCTCGAACGCCCGCGAAAATTCGGCCCAAGACGTCGTCCCCTTCTTGATGCCGTCGAAGAGCTCCTTCGTCGGCGCGAGCTCCGGATAGTGCTCGTACCCCACCCTCCCGAGCGCCTCGAGGAAGAAGGCCAGGTCGTCCCTCTTCGCGAAGCCCGCGAGCTGCGACGTGTTCTTCAGGCGGACATCGGCCACCGTCCGAACGCCTGCCTCGGTGAGCAGTCCGAAGAACGCGGACGCGCTCTTCTCCGTGAAGCCGATGGTGTAGAGCGTCACCGCGGCGCTCCCGCTCCTACGGACTCCGAGTCGACCGCACCGAGCGCCGCGGTCGGCGAGGTGCCGTCTGCGTTCCCACGCTCTCCCACACGCGCCTCCCGCGCGGGGGCAAGGGCCAGCAGAGCGACACCGATCACCATCAGCGCCGGGACATCGCCCACGAGGTGTCCCCGCTCACTCACTTCACGCAGCGCCTGGATCGCCATGATGGCGGCGTGCACGATGCTCGACCAACCCGTGAACAGGATCAGGCTGCGATGCTGGGAAGGGTTGCGAGCGGCCAGAAGCAGAAAGATCCCAAGGGTCGCGTAGACCCCCAGGATCATCTGCTCGTATTCAGGCTGACCCGGAGTCCAGCTCCAGCCGGAAGGCCACACGCGCATGAGCACGACGATGCCCACGGTGAAGGCGATGCCCGTCGCGACGAGCACGATGCGAAGCGCTCGATCCGTCTCGGTCCTCATGGTTGCACTCCCCTCGTAGGTGTTTGCACGCCCGCGCCCCGACGGAGTCGCCCCCGCCCCATCAGGCGGGTACGGCGACGGCGCCCAGCTGCGCGAGCACCCCGAGCCGATCGAAGTTCGTCCAGCGCTCGACGACCGCCCCGTCCCTGAATCGGAAGATGTAGTGGGCACCGAAGTCGACGACCTCCCCGGTGGGTGGGATCCCGCGGAAGCTGCCCTGGTGGGTGCCACGTACGCTGAGCCGCCACGCAACGCGGTCCCCCTCCCCCACCATGTCCTCGACGGTGATGGCCAGGTCGGGAAAGGCGTCCCAGAGCACAGCGTAGAACGCCGCGATGCCGTCCCGATCGAGCGGCTGAGGCGCCAGGCCGTGCGCCTGCACCTCTGGCGCGTGGATTTCCAGCCAACCGGCGCGCCGGGTGGGCGCGTTGAAGTGCTCGGCCCCCCTGCGCAGGACGGCCTTGTTCTGAGCAACGGACATGTCTCTCCTCCTTGCGGTCACGGTGAACGGCGAAGCGCGTCTCGCTTCGCCCTGCGGGTATACAAACCGGTTGGTATCTTTATCGAGGTTCGTCATCGTCCCATCGGATCCTCGAGGCGGTCAGGAGGAAGCAGTCACGGCGCCGTCGGGACGAAGCGTCGCCATGTACGCGTTCACCTGCGTGCGACACGCTTCGAAGGGACCGGTGTCCTGGGCGTTCTTGGCGAAACCGATGGCCCCCAGAAGGGACGCGACGACGAAGGTGGCCGTGGCGTCGGATTGGACGTCCTGATGCACGGTGCCCTTGGCCCTCGCGCGTTCGATCCCCTCGGCGACGGTCGCCCGCCACTCCGTGAGGATCGCGGCGAGTCGCTCCCGGAAACCGGTGTCGATGCCGGACATTTCCTGCACGAGATTGTTCAGCGGGCAGCCCCGCATCAGGATCCCCTCCTTGAGGAGCTCCTCCTGCATGCGCCGGCCCATCCTCTCGACCGCCTCTACCGGATCGGACACTTCCCGAAACGGCGCGAGGTACCGCTCACGCACGAGGGGCACCACGCGTTCCTCCACGACCGCGTAGCCCAGCGCGAGCTTGCTCGGGAAGTGGTAGTACAAGGCGCCCTTGGTGAGGCCTGCGTCGGCGAGGATCTCGCTGATGCCGGAACCGCTGAAGCCGTGCATGTACATGTGCTCGAACGCGGCGTCCAGCAGCAGGTCCCGCGTCTCCGCCGCAGACGTCCCGGTAGCAGTCTCTTTCGACATACCGACCAGTATGTATGTGGGTGAAGAGGGTGTCAAGCCCGGCGCGGGCGCGGCGGGGTGCGTCGTGAGGGCGCCGCAGGCCCACGTACCTTGGGCCGGTCCTCCCGAACCGTCCCCCCGTGTGCATCCAAGGAGCGGACTGTCCGCCGGGCCACCCTCCTCAGACGTCCAGCACCTTCACGTACTTGGCGTTGTCCTCGATGAACTTCCTGCGCGGCTCCACGTCGTCGCCCATGAGGGTGCTGAAGATCCGGTCCGCCTCGACCGCGTCCTCCATGGTGACCTGCAGGATGGTGCGGCTGTCGGGGTCCATGGTGGTGCGCCAGAGCTGCTCGGGGTTCATCTCACCGAGGCCCTTGTACCGCTGCACGCTCACACCGCCGTCCTTGCCCTTCTTGAGCCGGTCGATGTACTCGTCGCGCTCGCTGTCGGAGAAGGCGTAGAACTCCTTCTTGCCGCGCGAAACCCGGTACAGCGGGGGCTGGGCGATGTAGACCATGCCCTCCTCGATGAGTTGGCGCATGTGGCGGAAGAAGAAGGTGAGTAGCAGCGTCCGGATGTGCTTCCCGTCCACGTCCGCGTCGGTCATGATGATCACGCGCCCATACCGCGACTTGTCGACGTCGAATTCGTCTTCGCCGATGCCCGTGCCGATCGCGGTGATCATGGTCGCGATCTCGTCGTTCGAGAGCACCTTGTCGAAGCGCGCCTTCTCGACGTTCAGGATCTTGCCCTTGAGGGGCAGAATCGCCTGATAACTCCTGTCCCTGCCTTGTTTGGCACTTCCCCCCGCCGAATCGCCCTCGACCAGATACAACTCCGTCACCGACGGGTCGGAGATCGAGCAGTCGGCGAGCTTGCCGGGCAGCACGCTCCCCTCGAGGACGTTCTTGCGCCGCGTGAGGTCGCGCGCCTTGCGCGCGGCGATCCTGGCGCGCGCCGACTGGACGGACTTCTCGATGATGCGCTTGGCGTCGGAGGGGTGCTCGTCGAGGAACTCGGCGAGCTTCTCGTTGACGATCGACTCGACGGCGCCGCGGACCTCCGAGTTGCCGAGCTTGGTCTTGGTCTGACCCTCGAACTGGGGCTCTTTGACGCGCACCGACAGAACCGCTGTCAGGCCTTCGCGAACGTCGTCCCCGGACAGCGAATCGAGATCCTTCTTGAGCAGGTTGTTGCGGCGCGCGTAGTCGTTGATCGTGCGCGTGAGGGCTGCCTTGAAGCCGGTGAGGTGGGATCCGCCCTCGTGGGTGTTGATGTTGTTGACGAAGGTGAACGTGTTGTCGTTGTAGCCCTCGTCGTACTGCATCGCGAGCTCCATCTCGGCCTCTTCGCGCTCGGCGGAGAAGTAGACGGGCTTCGCGTGCAGCGGCTTGCGGGTTCCGCGCAGGTACTCCACGAACTCCTGGATCCCGCCCTCGTAGTGGTAGTGGTCCTCGCGCGGGCTCGCGCCGTCCTCGACGCGCTGGTCGGCGAGCGTGATGACGAGGCCGCGGTTCAGGAACGCGAGCTCGCGCAGGCGGTTCGACAGGGTGTCGAAATTGTAGGCGAGCTCGTTGAAGATCTCCGGATCCGGCTTGAAGACGACGCGCGTCCCGGTCTCCTTCTTGGGCACCTTGCCGACGACCTCGAGCTCGGACGTCTTCTCTCCGCGGGCGTAGGTCTGGCGGTGGATCTTGCCGTCCCGCCGGACCTCCACTTCGAGCCACTCCGACAGCGCGTTCACCACGCTCACGCCCACGCCGTGGAGGCCGCCCGACACCTTGTAGGAATCCCGGTCGAACTTGCCGCCGGCGTGCAGGGTCGTCATGGCGATCTCCACACCCGGCTTCTTCTCCACCGGGTGGATGTCGACGGGGATGCCGCGCCCGTCGTCCACGACGACGATCGAGTCGTCGGGCGCGATCGTGACGTCGATGCGCGAGCAGTATCCGGCCATCGCCTCGTCGACCGCGTTGTCCACCACCTCGTACACGAGGTGATGCAGCCCCCGCGGCCCCGTGGAGCCGATGTACATGCTCGGACGCTTGCGCACCGCCTCCAGGCCCTTGAGGACCTGGATCGATCCGGCCTTGTAGTCTCCCCCGCCCTTCCGCTTGTCCGCCATCGCTACCCGCCCCCTCTGGTCGGTCCCCGCCCCGCCCCATCGCCTGCCACGGCGTCGCCCAGGACGAGTCGTATGCTCTCGATGCGGCCCTCGTCGAGGTTCGCGTTGATCCGCTCGACGAGCTGCCTCTCCATCAGCTTCAACTCCATCAGTCATGCGCTTGAACGGACGCCCACGACGAGCGTCCCGCGGTCCAGCCGCAGCGGCGCGGCGACGTCGGCGATGCGGTCGCCGACCCGGTCGCGCCACTCGGTGAACACGGCCCGCCGTTTCGCACCGGCGGCGATCCCCGACGACTCCAGGTACGCAGCCAGCGCGTCGGCGAGCGGCTCCAGTCGCTTGCGCTTCACCCTCACGTCCGGATCTCCCCCGCGGCGATGCCCCAGCGCTGCACCGGCAGGTCCTGACCCAGGTCGATCTCCTTGGGAGCGGTCACCAGCAGCTGGCCGTGCCGCTCGTCCCCCAGCAGGGCCATCAACCGACCGCTCCGGGTCGCGTCGAGCTCCGCGAAGATGTCGTCCAGCAGGACGATCGGCTCGCGCTCCCGACGCTGCCGGATCGTGTCCGCCTCCACGAGGCGGAGGGCCACCGCGGCCGTGCGACGTTGGCCGCCGGATCCGTAGTCGCGCAGATCCACGTCGTTGCCGTCCTCGCGCACGAGGCGAAGCGACAGATCGTCGCGGTGCGGACCCACCAGCGTCGACCCGAGGTCCTCCTCGCGGCTCCGCCTGCGCTCCAGCGCGTCCCGAAACGACGCGTCCACGTCCGCGGCCGCCGGCGCCTCCGGCCGCGGACCGCCCGGCGGGTGGGTCGTGCCCCGATACCCCATCGTCATGCCCGGTCCATCGCCCACCGCGCGGCAGTATTCGGCGAAGGGCGCCGCGTACTGGTGCACCCACGCCTCGCGCGCCACGAGCACCGGCACCCCCCAGCGGACCAGCGCCTCGTCCCAGGGGTGGCGGTCGGCGGCGGGCCTGCGGTCCCGCAACAGCGTATTCCGCTGGCGCAGCGCATGGCGATAGCGCTGTAGGGCGTCCACGTACCCCGGCTCGTTGAGCGAGAGCAGGATATCGAGGAAGCGGCGCCGGTCCGCCGGCGAACCGGCCACCAGTGCTATGTCGGAGGGCGAAAAGACCACGACTCCCACTGCCCCCAGCGCGTCCCCCAGGCGCTCCGGCTCGTTGCCGTCGACTCGCACCCGCTTGCGCCGCCCCTCCTTGAGGTACCCGGCCCCCACCTCGACCTGCCGATCGCCCACGTCGAACACTCCGGAGACGTGGAAACCCGGCTCGCCGAAGCGCACGAGCTGCTCGTCGGGCGAGCCGCGGAAGGAGCGGTAAAGCTCGAGGTAGTAGATCGCCTCGACGAGGTTCGTCTTGCCGGCGCCGTTGGCCCCGATCAGCGCGGCACCTTCGCCCGGCACCGTCAGGTCCGCCTTCGTGAAGTTCCGGAAATCGCGCAGGCGCAGAGACCGGCAGACCGCGCGAGTACGCACCCCCGCAGCGGCCTCGGGCGCTGTGGGCTTGGCTTCGGTTTCCGGGATGAGCGACGGAATCGCTTCGGTGCTCCCTCTGACGGGCCTGCTCCGTGGACCTGTGAATCTACGCGCGCGCACGCGCGCGAGGCAACCCGTCGGGGCTCGCGGAGGTGAAGGCTCGGCGCCCACGCGGCGGCCAGACGGTGGCCTCGTCGGCGCGGTGTCGGCGTCCCGCGACGCGCCCGCGCGTCAGCGCCCCTGGAAGTCCGCCGCGCGCTTCTCCAGGAACGCGCTCATGCCCTCGCGCATGTCGTCGGTCGAGGCGAGCAGCCCGAAGAGGTTCGACTCCAGGCGCTGCGCGTCCTCGGTGGTCTGGTGGTAGGCGGCGTCCACGGCCTCCAGCGCCATCGCCAGCGCCACGGGGCCGTTGCCGAGGATGCCCTGCATCAGCTCGGTGGCTGCCGCGTGCGCCTCCCCCGTAGGCACGACGCGATTGGCGAGGCCGATGCGGTGCGCCTCGGCGGCGTCGATCATGGCGCCGGTCAGGATGAGCTCGAGGGCGCGTCCGCGGCCCACCAGGCGCGCCAGCCGAATGGTGCCGCCGTACCCCGGAATGATGCCGAGTTTCACCTCGGGCAGGCCGAATCGCGCGTTCTCGGACGCCACGCGCAGGTGGCACGCGAGCGCGATCTCCAGGCCGCCGCCGAGCGCGAAGCCGTTGACCGCCGCGATCACCGGCTTGCCGAGCGTCTCGATGGCGCGAAGCGTCCGCTGGCCCCGGCGCGACGTCTCCACGCCGTCCAGAGGTCCCATCCTTGCGAGCTCGCCGATGTCGGCGCCCGCGACGAACGCCTTGGCCCCGGCGCCGGTCAGGATCACGCCGCCCACCTCCGCGTCGGCGCCGACGCTCTCGAATGCGTCCGCGAGCTCACGCACCGTGGCGTCGTTCAGCGCGTTGAGCTTGTCGGGGCGGTTGACGGTGATCGTGGCGATGGCCCCCTCGCGGGCGACGCTCAAGAAGTCGTACGATTCGGACATCGGTCCTCGGATCGCGGGAGTCGCAGCGCCCGGCGGCCGGTGTCGGGGCGGCCGGCGGGCAGCGGAGCCTGGCGCGGCACACTAATCCGACCGCTCGGGCGGCACCAGGCGTCCCGCGGCTCGCGAACGACTCTGGAGCGAAGGGACGCATGGTTTACCTCGATGGTGCATTCGTGGACGCCTCCGACGCGCGGGTATCCGTCGCCGACCGCGGCTTCCTGTTCGCGGACGGAGTCTACGAGGTGGTGCGGGTCTACGACGGCCGCATGGTGTTCCTCGAGGAGCACCTGGAGCGCCTTCGCCGCGGGCTGTCCGAGCTCACCATCGACTGGGACGGCGCCGGCGGGCTGGAGACGATCGCCCGTCGCCTGCTGGCCGAGAACGGGCTGGAGAGGAGCGACGCGACGCTGTACGTGCAGGTCACCCGCGGCGCCCCGCGGCGGCGCTCCCACACGTTCCCCGAGGGCGTGCGCCCCACCGTGTACGCGGCCGCGCAGGCGTATCCCCGCCACGCCGCCGAGCGCTACCGGGACGGCGTCGGAGCGCTGCTGGTCGACGACCAGCGCTGGAAACGCCGCGACATCAAGTCCATCGCGCTGCTGCCCAACGTGCTGGCCAACCAGCGAGCGCACGAGAACGGCGCGTTCGAGGCCCTCTTCGTCGAGGGCGGATGCCTGCTGGAAGGGTCGCATTCCAACCTGTTCGCGGT
The DNA here is from genome assembly GCA_035465395.1 of Longimicrobiales bacterium. GTDB lineage: Bacteria > Gemmatimonadota > Gemmatimonadetes > Longimicrobiales > RSA9 > DATHRK01. The sequence goes on from DATHRK010000025.1 coordinate 19,822, forward strand.
CGAGGACGGCGTAGCCATCACCCATCCCACGACGACGGAGATCCTGCCGGGCATCACCCGGGCCGTGGTGCTGGGGCTGGCCGCGGACGTGGGCGTCGAGGTGCGCGAAGAGCCGATTCCGGCCGACCGGCTGGGGGCGTTCAGCGAGCTGTTCCTCACGGGCACGACCACCGAGGTGATGCCGGTCACGCGGGTCGACGGCGCTCCCGTGGGCGACGGCCGCCCGGGCCCCGTCGCCCGCGCGCTCCAGGCCGCGTACCTGGCGCACGCCGGCGTCCGAGAGGAGGATGCCGGCCGCACGTCGGCCGCCTGAGCCCCCCAATGGCCGATTCTCGCCTTGCGGCGCGCGGCCTCGCTGGGTACCGTTCCGGCTGTGCAGGGCCTCGGGAAGTCGGCCCCTCAAGCCATTACGAGACAAGGATATAGCGCGATGAGTCGCTCGCTCAACAAGGTCATGCTGATCGGCAACGTCGGCGCCGAGCCGGAGATACGCACGGTGGGCTCGGGCACCCGCCTGGCCAAGGTCTCCCTCGCGACCAATCGGACCTTCTCCGACCGCTCCGGGCAACAGCAGGAGAAGACCGAGTGGCATCGTCTGACGTTCTGGGACCGGCTGGCCGAGATCGTCGAGCGGTACGTGAAGAAGGGCGACCGGCTCTACGTCGAGGGCCGGATCGAATACAGCCAGACCGAGGACAACGGCGTCACGCGCTACTGGACGGACATCGTGGTGCGGGACATCGTGATGCTCGGCAGCGGAGGCGCGGGACCGGGCGGAGGCACCTCGGCGGGGTGGCGGGGCGACGCGCAGCCGGTGAGCGCGCCCTCGCCGGAGTCGACCTTCCAGCCCGAGGACGACCTGCCCTTCTAGCGCGCTGCCGCAGCTCGCCGGGATCGAGCTGAGATCCCGGCGAACTAGTCTTCGAAATCCTCCAGATCGAGCGCGGCCTTGATCTGCGCGCGATGCTCGGTCCAGTCGTGAAGCGCCTCCATGTCGTCGCGGTCGAGGCGCTTCTTGCGTCCGATCAGGGCCCAGACGAGCCCGGCGGCGAACGCTCCCGCGATGGCAACCGCTTCACGCCCCGCCACCGCCTGGCGGATCTTGGCGCCCAGGTCCAGCCTGCGCTCCAGCCTGCCCTTTGCGAGCTCGACGCGACTCTTCAGCAGGTCCGCGGTGCGCGCCATCCGCTCGCGGGTCGCAGCGATGGCCTCGCGCGCTTCGGTGACGCTGCGCGGAGAGGCGCCGTCAGGCGGCGAGGCCTCCGCGCCGCCGCGCAGCAAGGGCGCACGCGGAGCGACATCGCGTCTGCCCGCGAGGTCCGTCCCTTCGGTCATGGGCGCGCCAGCCGCTTGCGGGCGTCGTCCCGTCCGGGATCCACGGACGGCCGTTCGATCTCGACCAACTCGTCGGCCCCGAAAAACCGCACGTCGCTCTCGCCGTCGAGCTGCACGCCGGCGCGCGCCGGCTCGTAGGGCGTCGCACGGACGACGACGCCCTCGCGGTTCACGAGATCGGGCTCGATCGGCAGATCCGCTCGGCGGACCCGTACCCTCGTGCCCTGGGGAAACGGCGGCAGCGCAATGCCCATTCGATGCTCCTGGCGGTAGACCGGAATGCCGGGGACGCGGAGGATGAGCAAAGCCGGTGCCGGGCGCAACGGCGCCTTTCGGCGGCAGGCAATCCGCCCCTATATTCGCTACTCGAATCGAAGGCCCGGGAGCACCGAGCCCCGGCCGTCATGCTCGTTTCGCCGCGGAGCTTGACCGACATGAGCAAGAGCGCCGTGATGGCCATCGGAGGCGGAATCGGCCTCCTCTGGATCGCTATGGCCGTTTTGTCGCTGCTGAGCGCGTTGGAGGGGCTGCAGAACGCTCGATTCGACTGGCTGATGGGGTGGGGTTTGGTGGGGGGTCTTCTTCTCCTCGCGGGTGTGGCCGCCGTGGCGGGCACCTGGAACCACCTCTATCGGGTCGTTCGGAGCGAATAGCGCCGCGTGTCCGTGCACGCGGACTCCTCGACGCGGCCCGGCAACCCCACGCTGCCGCCCAGTACGGCCCCTCCCAGGGCCCGCGGGAGGTCGTTCGGCTTCGTGGAGCGCGCGGGCGAGCGCTGGACCGTCTTCCTGGTCACCTACCCCACCGATGACGGTGCCTGGCGCGGCTACTTGTCGTTCCGCCCCTCGTCGGGGACGTCCACCGAGCCCGAGGTGCGCACCGCCGACCTCTGGATCGAGGAAACCGAGCCCGCGCTGGCGAACCGCGCGCGTGGCCTGGGCAGGCCGCTGATCCTCTCGTTGCTGGGCTCGGCGATCGAGGTGCACGACCGCCGCCAGGGGTACTCGGCCGACCTGCGCCAGTGGTTCCGCGGCCTGCTGGGCAAGCACGCGTCGACGCTGGTGCCGGACATCGGCTCGCCGGCCGACGATGGGGTCACCATTCCGCACCTCCGGTCGCTGTACGAGTCCTACCGGATCGACCAGATGGCGCACCTGATCTCGCTGATCCCGGCGGACCATTTCGACACCCTGGTCACCCGCGTCCTGGATGGGCGCAAGGTGGACTTCTCCAGCCGCGACCGCCTCCAGATCGCGCTCCTCGTCGTCCAGGAGCTCGAACGCTACCTGCCGCTGCCACCCTTCGAAATCTGGTCGGAGGACTATCTGCTCCACCGCGACGTCTACCACGCGTACGCCCACGAGCTGCATCGGGAGGGCAAGCTCGGCTGATTGACTCGCCGCGTGGGGGTACGCACATTCGCCCGCCGCGTCAACACCTGAGCAGCGATTCGTACGTTCCCTAGCGGAGCATTATGCGTCGTCCGCCTCCATCGGGCGGCGAAGCGCCACCGAGGACGGGAGTCCGATGCAGACCACGAGCACGCCACCACCCGCCGAAAGGGCCGTCTGGGGCTCGAAGATGGCGTTCATCTTCGCGGCCGCGGGGAGCGCCATCGGGCTGGGCAACATCTGGGGCTTCCCCACGACCGCCGCCGTGAACGGGGGCGCCGCGTTCCTGATCATCTACCTGATCGCGGTGGTCACCATCGGCGCGCCGGTCATGCTGGCCGAGCTGGCCATCGGGCGGCGGACCCAGAGGAACCCGGTGGGCGCGTTCAAGGCGCTCGCGCCGGGCACGCCCTGGAAGGTCGTGGGCGCGCTGGGCGTGCTCGCCGGCCTGGTGATTCTGAGCTTCTACTCGGTGATCGCCGGCTGGAGCCTGGCGTACGTGCTCAAGACGCTGAGCGGCGCCTTCGGCGAGGGCGCCGACACGGGCGCGATCTTCAACGACCTGGCGGGCAACGCCGGCAACGCGCTGCTGTGGCACGCGGCGTTCATGGTCCTGACGGTGGTCGTCGTCGTGCAGGGGGTGAAGGACGGGATCGAGCGCTGGACCAAGATCCTGATGCCGATGCTGTTCGTGATCCTGCTCTTGCTGATCGTGCGCGCGGTGACGCTGAGCGGCGCCGGTCCGGGCCTGGAGTTCTACCTGCGGCCGGACTTCGGCAAAGTCACCGGCTCCGTGGTGCTGGCGGCGACGGGCCAGGCGTTCTTCAGCCTGAGCCTGGGCATGGGCGCGATGATCACGTACGGCTCCTACATCTCCAGGCGCGACGACCTGACCAGCTCGGCGATCCTCGTGACGCTGGCCGATACGATGATCGCGATCATGGCCGGGCTGATCATCTTCCCGACGCTCTTCCATGCGTCGATGGACCCGACGCAGAGCGGTCCGGGGATGGTCTTCGTGACGCTCACGTCGCTTCTGACGGAGATTCCGCCGGCGCCGTACGGGGGCGTGATCTTCGGGACGATGTTCTTCCTGCTTCTGGCGATCGCGGGGCTGACCTCCAGCGTCTCCCTCCTGGAGGTGGTGACCTCGTACTTCGTCGACGAGCGCAACACGACCCGCCGGAAGGCGGCGATCGGCATCGGCATCGCGGCCTTCGTCCTGGGCGTGCCGAGCGCGCTCGCGAACGGCGCCGTGGACTGGCTCACCGAGCTTCCGGGCGTGGGGATGGATTTCCTCTCGTTCCTCTTCCTCGTGTTCGGCCAGTACGCGCTCGTGGTGGGAGCCCTCTTCATCTCGATCTTCGCGGGCTACGTGTGGGGCGTGAACGCCGTCGGCGAGGAGGTGCGGGCCAACGACGGCCGGTTCCCGCTAGGGCGGACGTGGTCCTTCCTGATCCGGTTCCTGTGCCCGATCGCGATCACGGCGCTCCTCATTCAACTGCTCTGGGGCCTGGTCGGCTGATCGCGAGACGCTCCGAGCTGCGCCGGCGAGAGGGGCGGGCCCTGGCGGGGTCCGCCCCTTTTTTTGCGCCTACAACCCCAGGTCGGTCGGAACCGGGGTCTCGCCCGAGTAGTCGTAGAAGCCCTTGCCGCTCTTCCGACCGTAGTAGCCCATCGAATTCATGCGGGTCAGCAAGGGCGGGGGAGCGAAGCGGGCTTCGCGGAACTCGTCGAACATGATCTCGGCGATTTTGTGGAGCGTGTCGAGGCCCACGAAATCGCCCAGCACGAACGGCCCCATGGGGTAGCCCGTGCCCAGCGTCATCCCCTTGTCGATGTCCTCCACGGTGCCAAGGCCGGACTCCAGGCCGCGAATCGCGTCCAGCATGTAGGGGACGAGGAGGCGGTTCACGATGAACCCCGACGTGTCCTTGGCGACGATGGGCTCCTTGCCAAGCGACCGGGCGAAGTCGAACGCGGCGCGAAACGCCTCATCGCTCGTGGCGATCGTGCGCACCACCTCGACCAGCTTCATCACGGGCACCGGGTTGAAGAAGTGGAGCCCCACCATCCGGTCGGGTCGATTCGTCGCGGCCGCCATGTCCACGATCGTGAGCGAGCTGGTGTTGCTCGCGAAGATCGTCTCGGGCCCGCACAGGGTGTCCAGCTCACCGAAGATCTCCCTCTTGAGCGGGAGATCCTCCGTCACCGCCTCGATCACGATGTCGGCGTCGGCGAGGTCCGCGAGAGCGGTGACACAGGTCAGGCGTTCCAGCGCCGCGTCCCGATCGGCGGCCTCCAGCTTTCCTTTGTCGACCGCACGGCCCAGGCTCTTTTCGATCCGGCCGCGGGCGCGGTCGGCCAGGTCCTGATCGATCTCTCGCAGTAGCGTGTCGTAGCCCGCCTTGGCGCTGACCTCGGCGATGCCGCTTCCCATCAGGCCACCGCCGATCACGGCGACCGTCTCGATCTTCCCCATCCGTATCTCTCCCTGGAGTCCGCTATCAGTTGCCGGGGCCAGTGGGGCCCCGAGTCGTCGGAGTCAGCGCGCGGGAGGCAGCCTCGATCCGGAAGCCGCCGCCTCCACGCGGTCCAGCAGCCCCTCGATTTCCGTGCGCGCCACCTGCAGGCGCTTGCGGAAGGATGACGCGGCCATCTTGAGGCCGGTGCCCACGCCGGCGGCCAGGCCGATCAGGCCCGCCCCGGAGGCCAGAGCCAGGGCTTCCGGGGCGCCGATGCCGCCCAGCGCCGCGGCGACGCCGGCGAACGCCGCGCCGCCGACCGTGGCGCCGATCGCGGCACCGCCGAGCACGCCGCCGGCCAGGTGCTCGCCGCGCTTGTTGGCCAGATCCACGTCCACGACCACGTGCGACGTCGTCGGGTCGAGCGCCCGGACCGAGACGTCCACCTCCTCGCTGCGCGCGATGAGGTATCGCTTGCCCGACCGCTTGAAGCTGCGCGCGATCGCCGAAGCGACGTCGCTCGCGGGCGCCAGCTTCATGCGTCCCTGCCGGTTGCGGACGACGCTCATGTACTCGCGCCGGATCAGGTGCTCCTGGATCGCCGCGGCGACCGAGCGTTCGGGCGCCGCGATCGCGCGCGCGGCGACCACGGCGGCGTCTCCCAGGAGCCGCCGGGAGACACCCTCGTCGGCTTCCACGTCCGCCGAGGGCACCTCGTAGAGGGCCTGGCGGGCCAGCCTGGGGGGGAGCCCGAGCTCCTCGGCGATCCGCAGCACTTCCTCCTCGGTGAGGAGGTCGCCCGTATCGGCTTCGCGCGCGTACAGCTCCGCGGCCCTGCGGATCACCAGCTCGAGTCGCTCGCGAGACACGCGCTCGACCGCCCCGGCCGAGGGGCCCCGCGTCGTCAGCGGTGCCCGGCCTCCGCCCGCTGCCCGGCCGCCCGAGCCTCCGCCCGCGCCGTCCATCGGGTCCTCAGATCCCGGAATTCGCCAGCTCGATGGCCTGCCGCAGGCCCGTCACCAGGCGATCCGGAAGTGGAAATGTGCGCGCCAGCGCCGCGGCCGTGCCGGCCTCCGCGGCAGGGACCGTGGGATCCGCGGCCCGGACGAAATGCGCCCTGTAGGCCTCCAGGCGCACGGGCGAGCGCTCCTCGAGCAGCATCTCGCCGGCGCGGACCGCCGCGCGCGTCGTGAGCGTCTGCAGACCGGTCTCCTGTATCTCCGATGGCGCGACCTCGTCCTCGATCACGTCGGGAACGAGGGCGTACAGGAGCTCGTGCAGAAAGCCCCAAACGGCCGCCTCGTGCTGGCCAGGCTCCGGCAACTGCGTCACCACCACCGGCCGGCTGACGTTGGACGTGAGCGAGCGTCCCTCCGGGCCCAGCGCCGGCGACAGCAGCAGGTCCCCACCCTCGAGCTGTACATAGTCCAGGAACGTGCGCAGCTGCTCGCGCAGCGCCCGCCACGTCTCGCGCACCGCGGTCACCGTGGTACGCAGGTCCTGGAGGTGGGCGACGCGGTACTCGCGGTAGAAGAGTTGGGCCTCGGTCTCCAGCAGGTTGGAGAACTCCATCGCCGCGGCGCGCACCTCTTCCTCGGTGATCAGGGTGTTCAGCCTGTTGACGACCGCGCCGGCGGCCGCCGAGCCGGCCTTGGACGGATCGCCCTCGGCCCGCGTCCAGGTCGTCATCGCAGCGGTGACGGTCCACGGCGGAGGAAGGAAGAGCGGGACGAACGAGAGGTTCTGGACGGCCTCGGCTCCCCCGGCCTCTTCGATCCGCGCGCGCAGACCCGCGACGGCCGTGTCCAGGGGCGTGGGGTAGACGCCCCGGCTCCGCTTCTCGCGCTCGATCATGTCGCCGTACCCGACGCGGAAGGACGGCAGCGGGAAGGACGCCTCCTCGCCGGGCTGCGGTGCGCCCATCAGCGCCAGGCCGTGGTACCAGAGGTCCAGCGCTTCATCGTTCTCTACCTCCCAGACGACGAGCTGGGCGCCGGGCCCGATCACCGGACCCTCGGGTTCGGGGGCGATGCGCTCCGGCGGCGTCGCGCAGGCGCTTGCCGCGATCGAAAGGGCCACGAGCGCGCCAACCAGGCCACGCCGCCGGGCGAGCCACCGCGATGGCCGGATCACTGGAACGCCTCCACGACGACGGCGGCCCCCTGGCCGCCGCCGATGCACGCGCTGCCCAACCCGTAACGGGCGCCTCTCCGGCGAAGCTCGTGCAGCAGATGCACCGTGATCCGCGTACCGGAAGCGGCCAGCGGATGGGTCAGCGCGATGGCGCCGCCGTTCACGTTCGTGCGCTCCAGATCGAGCCCCAGCTCGCGCACTACCGCAGCGTACTGCGGCGCGAACGCCTCGTTCACCTCCACGAGGTCCATGTCGTCGATGCTCATCCCCGCCTTCTCCAGCGCCCGTCGCGCGGCGGGCGCCGGGCCGATGCCCATGATCTCCGGATCCACTCCCGCGATGCCCCACGACACCAGGCGGCCGAGCGGGCTGCCCGCGGCGGCCTCGGGGGAGTCGGCGGCGGCGATCACCACCGCGGCGGCGCCGTCCCCGATCCCGCTCGCGTTGCCCGCCGTCACGAGGCCGTCCTTGCGGAAGTAGGGGCGCAGGCCGGCCAGCGCCTCGGGGGTGGTGTCGGGGCGCATGTGCTCGTCGGTCTCGAACGTCGTCTGCCCCTTGCGCGTCTCGACCACGACGGGCTCCACTTCGGCCGCGAAGCGCCCCTCCTCCCAGGCCGCGTGCGCCCGCTGCTGGGACAGGTGGGCGAGGTGGTCGGCCTCCTCGCGCGTCACCCCGTAGCGCTCCGCCAGCGTCTCGGCCGTCTGCGCCATGGAGCGCTGGCAGAAGCTGTCCGTCAGAGCCGCCCACAGCAGGTCCTCGAAGTGGCCGCCGGCCTCTCCCAGGCGAAGGGCTCCCCAGCGGGCCCCTCGCAGGACGTGCGGCGCCTGGCTCATCGATTCGCTGCCGCCGCACAGCGCGACGTCCGCCTCGCCGAGGAGGATCTCCTGCGCGCCGCTGATGATCGCCTGGAATCCCGACCCGCAGAGGCGGTTGATGGTCAGCGCGGGCACCTCCTGGGGCACGCCCGCCCGCAGTCCGACGTGGCGGGCCAGATAGATGGCGTCCGCCGACGTCTGGAGCGCGTTGCCGAAGATCACGTGGTCGATGTCGGCGGGTTCGATGCCGGCCTGGGCGATGGCGGATTCGGCCGCGAACACCCCGAGGTCGTTGGCGCTGAAGTCCTTCAGGGAGCCCCCGAACGTTCCGAAGGGGGTTCTCCGGCCGGAAAGAAAGACGACCTCCCGGTCGTGTCCCTGCGTGCCCATGGTCTACTCCGATTCGTGAAACGACGCTATTCGATCCGCGACCCGTTCTCCGGCGTCGCGCGTCCCCAGACGCCCCCCCAGATCCGGGGTCGTCTCGCCGGCCGCCACGGCCGCGTCGATCGCGGTCCTGACGGCGTCGGCCGCCGCCTGGTGCCCGGCGTGCTCCAGCAACAATGCCGCTGTGAGGATGGCCGCGAACGGGTTCGCCCTGTCGGTACCCGCGATGTCCGGCGCTGAGCCGTGCACGGGCTCGAAGAGTGCGCCACCGCCCGGCGCGTAGTTGACGGACGGTGCCAGGCCCAGTCCGCCGACCAGTCCCGCGGCGACGTCGCTCAGGATGTCGCCGAAGAGATTGGACGCGACGATCACGTCGTAGCGGGACGGGTGCAGGATCAGATCCATCGCCAGCGCATCCACGTACCGGGCTTCCCGCCCGATGTCCCCGTAGCCGGAACCGACCTCCTCGAAGACGCGCCGCCAGAGCGCGCCGGCGTGCCGCATCGCGTTCGCCTTGTCCGCGAGCGTGACGCGGCTGCGGCCACGCGCCCGCGCCAGCTCGAAGGCGGCGCGGACGACGCGCTCTACGCCGTGGCGCGTGTTGACGTCCTCCTCCACCGCGAGCTCCTGCGGCGTGCCCCCGCGCAGCGTCCCGCCCAACCCCGTATACAGCCCCTCGGTGTTCTCGCGGACCAGCAGCAGGTCCACGTCGCCCGGCCCCACGTCCCTGAGCGGACTGTGGTCCGGGTGCAGGAGACGGACCGGACGCAGGTTGACGTACAGGTCGAGCCGGAAACGCAACCCGAGCAGGATGTCGCGGGCGTGCGCGTTGTCGGGCACGCGCGGATCCCCCAATGCCCCCAGCAGGATCGCGTCGAAGCCGTCGCGCAGCCTTTCGAAATCGCGCTCGGGGAGCGTGTCGCCCGTGCGCAGGTAGCGATCCGCGCCGAGATCGAACGTCTCCATCTCGAGCTCGAGGCCGTGGGCCGTGGCCACCCGCTCCAGCACCCGGCGCGCCTCCGCGACGACCTCGGGCCCGATGCCGTCGCCCGGGATGAGCGCGACCCTCACGGGGCCGCCGTCACGTCGATGCGGGCCCCCGCGTCGTGGACCAGGCAGATGAGCGGGTACTCGCCGGGCGGCGCACCTTCGAGGTTCAGCACCCACGCGTGGCCTCGCTCCAGCAGGGGCCCGCCCACGTCCTGTCCCGTGCTTTCGAGGAATTCGCGCTGACTCGCCGACAGGCGCGCCGTGCGGAACGCCAGCGCGTGGCTATCCAGGGTCTCGCTCGTCAAACGCACCACGTCCCCCACGTGCGCGGCAAGGATATCGGGGTCGAACCGCTCGGGCCCGCCGCCCTCACGACGGATCCCGACCTCGTGCACCTGCGCCGATGGCGGGAGCTCGACCGCTCCGTCGGGCAGCTCGACCGTGGCCGGCGGCCCCTCTTCGGCGCACGCGGCGAGAAGCAGCCCGGCGACGGCCAGGCACGCCGCGAAGGCCCGCGATGCGCACACGGAAACGCCGGCGCCCGAGGGGGGCGCCGGCGTTTTCGGGGCCGGCCAGGCCGACGCGTCGGCCCTCAGGACGGCTCTGTTACGGATGCGGACGGTACCGCTCAGCCGCCGTGCGAGAGCGCCCACACGTACGACGCTACCTCCCGGACCTGAGCCTCCGTCAACTGCGCGCCGCCCATCGCCGGCATCGGGCCGGTGAACTCGACGGGCTCCGCGACGCCTTCCGTGATGACGGCAATGATCTGGTCGAGATTGCCGGCTTCGGCGTGGATCCAGGTGTCATCGGTCAGATTAGGCGCGATCTGGCTGCCCATGCCGTCCTGCCCATGGCAGGTGTAGCAGAAGCCCGCGTTGGCGAAGACTTGCTGCCCGGCGTCGATCATCTGCTGGGTCACGCCCTCGGGGAGCATGGACGCATCCACCTGGGGCGCTCCGCCGTTCATCTCCGCCGGCTCGTCCATGGCCTCGTCCATGGCCTCGGCGGGGGCGTCGTCCATCGCCGCGTCGTCCATCCCGTCCTCGGCGTCGCCGCCGCACGCGCCGAGCGCGAATACGCCCGCCAGGGCGAGCGAAAGAAACCATCTGGTCGTGCGCATCACGGATCTCCTCGTATGGTCCTCGTCCCGGATGAGCCATCCGGCCCGGATGTCTTGCTGCAATCCCTTTGCCACGAGCGGGCGATGTTAGAGCCAGGGGGGACGGCGGTCAAGAGAAAAAGGCCGCGTTCAGGCCTCGGCGCCGCAGGCGGGGCAGTAGCGCCAGTCGGGTGCCATGTCGTCGCCGCAGGCGGCGCACACCGTGGGCTGCTCGCTACCGCAATAGGGGCAGAATCGGGCTTCCCGGTCGGTCGGCAGCGCCCGCCCGCACGAGCCGCAGTCGGCGGGGCGGGACGCGGGCGTCGCGGCCTCCCGGGCGTCGCCGTCGGCTGCGGCGTCGGTACCCTCGTCACCGGCGCCGGCGTCCTCATCGAGGAGGGTCGACAGGTGCGCGAGGCCGCGGTCCAGCGCCCGCTCGGAACGCTCGAGCAGCTCGATTTCGCTGGCTTCGCCGTCGGCCGCGCCGTCGAGCGCCTCGCCCCGGGCGACGCCGGTCGAGTCCCGCCGGCGCGGTGCTGGCTCCGTTGGATCGGCGGCGACCGCGCCGAGCGTGGCGTCGGGTGTGGGCGCGGCCGGCGCCGGAGCGGGCCGGTTCCAGGCCGGGGAGTTGGTCAGCGACACGTAGCGCGGGGCGGATTGACTCCCGGCCTCCGGAGACGGCGAGGCGCCCCCGGAAACCACGTCGGGAGCGCGGGGCGTGGGTGAGGGCGAGAGCCGCACCGTGGAAGCGGCGAACCGTCGGTAGAGAGTCACGTCCGGGTTCTGCGATTCCAGTTCGCGCGCCACCTGCGCCCGGGCCTCCGGCTGCTCCAGCGTGGCGTATCCCCCTTCACCGGCGATCAGCCGCATCAACGCGTGTTCGTAGTCGGCGTTCATTTCGAAGCCGAGCTCCGCGCGGGCGTGGGCGTACGGCACCAGCGTCTGGTAGATCTCGGACACCGTGACGTCGGCCGCGGGTGGCCCGCCGCGCTTCGCGAGCGCCTCCGCCAGCGCCTCGTACAGCCTCCCGACCGCGGCGCCGGAGCGCGGATCAGTCGGCACGGCGACCCTCCGCTCCGACGCCCCTCGCTTCGATCTCGGCGAGCAACCGGTCGACGTAGGTCGTTTCCCGCTCGAGGGCGCGCAGCCGGGTCTTCCACGGCGTCTCCGACGCGTCCGAATCCGGGCCTTCGAGGGCCGCGATCAGCTCGACTGTGCGGCGCAGGGCAAGAGCGTCCCAGTGCTCCGGGGGCGGCACGCGACGGTACTCGGACAGCGCGTCCTCCCAGCGCCCGCCGTCGTAGAGCAGGTGGGCCAAAAAGACGCGCGCTTCGTGGTGCTCCTCGTCCAGGATGAGCGCGCGGCGGAGTGCGGCGCGCGCCCGCCGAACCTGGCCGTCGAGGTGGAACGTGTAGCCCAGACCTGCGTGGGCATCGGCGAGCTCGGCGTCGACCTCCAGGGCGTCCAGGAAGACATCGCGCGCCTCGGGCCCGAGGCCCTGCCTGTAGAGCGCCCGCCCTATGCTGAGCAGCAACTGGGCGTCCGACCCCGAGGCACCCTCGCGCGCCTTCGCGAACACCCTCAGGGCCGAAGCGTACGCCCCCAGCCGCAGCAGCGCCTCCCCGAGGCCGATGAGCGCGTCCTCGTTGTCCTCATCCAGAAGGAGGGCCTTCTCGAAGGCGTTGCGGGCCCACGGGAATTCTTCTCGCGCGAGGTGCGCGAAGCCCAGTCCGACGTACAGGTCGACGGCGTTCGGGTACAGGCCGAGTCCCTCGCGCAGCAGCCTCAGCGCCGCGTCGTACCGGCCCTCGTTGTAGAGTTCTTGTGCGCGCTCGTCGTATTCCTCGGAACTGAGGAAGGCTGTGGGCATGTGGGGCTCTAGCTCGTGTCCACCCTAACAGGTCGCTGACCTGCCAGCGCCTGCGTCGGCGCATCCCATCCTGATCCGCGGTCGCAGCAACCTATTCGGCTCGGAGGCCGCTCGCCAGCCGTCCGGTCACCCCCGGCCGCGCCCGAATCGAGGCCACCCTGGCGCCGAATCCGGCACCGGTCTCGGCTCCCGGGGCGTACCGCATACGCTGCTAGCCCGCCTCGTCCTCCGCCGGGGTCGCTGGAGCGGGGCGAGCGGCGTCCGGAAGCAGGTTGTCGTAGTGGGTCATGACCCTGGCCGGCCACGCGCCGAGGCCCATGCGGTAGCGCTCCCTGGGCGTCGCGTAGCGCACGAACTCCTTCCCGTGCTTGCGGCTCAGGTAGAAGTTCACGGCGTTGCCCACCCACCCGGAGACGTCCGACCCGTGCAGGCCCTGCTCGATGAGAAGCGCGGCGACGATCTCCGGCGGACCGTCGGTCGGCCCACCCAGGCCCACGAACCAGCCGTGGTCGTCGCCCTGCGAATTCTGCGCGGTCCCGGTCTTTCCCATGAAGTCCCACCCGAGGATCTGCGTCAGCGGGGCCGTCCCCCCGGGCGAGACCACCATCCGCATGCCTTCGCGCAGGATGTCGATCTGCTCTTTGGTGATGCCGAAGTCGTTGACGACGGGCTGGGGGCGATCCGTGCGTGCCAGCCTGGGCGCCAGCGCCTTGGCGTCGGCGCGGGCGAGCGGCACGAACAGCTGCGCGATCTTCAGCGGGCTCGTGGTGACCAGCCCCTGCCCGATCGAGAGCGACATGATCTCGTTCTCGGGGGGAGGATAGTGAAGCCACCGGCGTTCCATTTCCTCGGGACTCTCGGGAAAGATCGACTGCGTCTCGGTCGGCAGGTCGAGCCCGGTGCGGCCGTCGAACCCCATCGCGGTGCCGACCTCCAGGAACCGGCGCAGCCCGATTCGGATCCCGACCTGATAGAAATAGACGTCGCAGGAGTTCTTGATGCCCAGCCGCAGATTCTGGCGGCCGTGCACGCCCCAGCACCGCGCGTAGCGGCCCTGGTAGGCCATCCCGCCGGTGCACGAGATCGGCATGTACTCTTCGGGGGTGATGACCCCCAATTGGAGTGCCATCGATGCGACCGGCAACTTGAACGTCGACCCGGGCGGCTGCTTCGTTCCGGACGCCCGCTCGATCAGCGGCTTGGCCGGGTCGTTGTTCAGCCGGTCGAAGGTCTCGGTGTCGATCCCGCCCACGAACAGGTTCGGGTCGTAGGTCGGGTGGCTGTAGAGCGCGAGGACCCCGCCCGTCTGCGGGTCGATGGCCGCGAAGCCCCCCCGCACGGGCCGTCCGAAGAACAACTCCGCGTCCTCGAACAGCTCCGCGGCGAAGCGCTGCAGGTCCAGGTCGAGGTAGAGGTGGAGGTCGCGCCCCGGAATCGGGGGGATGCCCAGCTCCTCGGGCAGGAAGCTCTCGATGCGGCCGCGCGCGTCGATCTCCAGGTAGCGCACGCCGGGGACCCCGCCGAGCAACTCCTCGTACTCGCGCTCCAGGCCGGTCTTGCCGATCCAACGGCCCTGCTCGTAGTCGGCGAAGCGCTCCGACTCGAGCTCCTCGGCGTCGATCTCGTTGACGTAGCCGACGATGTTGGACACCGCCCGACCTGCCGAGTACTGACGCTTGGGATACTCGTTGACCATCACCTCCGGGTAGAGCCGATGGCGTTCCTGCAGCCGCGCGACGGCGACCGGCGACGCGTCTCGCGCGACGGTCACGGGCAGGTGACTCTGCCTGCGCCAGCGCCGCAGGATGACATCCGTGACCGCCGAGTCGAGGCCCAACACCGGTGCCAGGCGCGCGATCCGGGCCCGCAGCGAGTCTTCCGAGGCCGGCATGATCTGGACCTCGTAGCCCACGACGTTCTCGGCGACGACCTGCCCGTGGCGGTCGTAGATCGTGCCTCGCGGCGCGCGCACGGGCACGGGGCGGAGGCGGTTCTGGCGAGCCACCAACGCGTACTCGTCGGCGGCTTCTACCTGCAGGATGTAGAGGGCGGAGAGCAGCCCGGACAGGGCCACCACGAGCGCCACCCGGGCGAGGCGCCCCCTACTCGCCCGCCAACCCCTCGTCTGCTCGACCCGTGGCGATCCGTACATGGCTCATCTACAGTATAGCCGCCCGGGCGGAACCGCGAGGCTCACGCCGGGCGTCGACCGGAAGTATGAAAAAAGGGGGCGTGAAGCCCCCCCGCGCGCTGGCTACGTCGGCCCGTTGGCGCCGGGCCGCCGGTTGCCGATCGCGATCAAGCGGCCGTTGCGCCTTCGGTTTCGACCGCGGTATGCTCGCGACCGTGCTGAATCACCGGCTGACAGAAGCGCGTGCCCAGCGTGCGAAGCTGATCGAGCTCGGACGTTCCGAGATCGGGATAGCGCTTGGCGATGAACTCCATCGTCTCGTCCATCCACTCGTCGATCTGGTCGGCTTCCGCCTCCAGAACGCCGCAACGGTGAATGTGGCTGTACAGTTCGTCGCGAGCGCGGTCCAACAGGCTCGTACCCTTCTTACCCAAGTCATCCCCCTATCTATCGTGAACGAAGCGTGCCGCGGACGGGCCCTTCGGGCGTCGTCGTCCGGACGCGTATACCCATCGGGTGCGCAAATGTTTTGCCGCGAAGCTAGCCGGGCGGCGGCATGACGCAAACCGGCGTCGCGGCGCCCGCACGGATCGAGGTTTTTCGCCACCTCTTCGGCGCGCTCACCGAGGAGATGGGCGCCGCGCTGCGCCGGGCGGCCTTCTCCCCGAACATCAAGGAGCGCCGGGACTACTCCTGCGCGCTGTTCGATGGGTCGGGCGAAGTCGTCGCCCTCGGCGACCACATGCCCGTCCATCTCGGGGCGATGCCGATGTCCGTGGCCGCCGTGCGCGATACCCTCGGCACGTTGGATCCGGGAGACATCGCGGCCGTCAACGACCCGTTCTGCGGCGGCACGCACCTCCCCGACATCACCCTCGTGTCCGCGATCTACTCCGAAGAACGCACGAACCCCCTGGGATTTGTCGCCAGCCGCGCGCACCACGCCGACGTGGGTGGAGCGGCGCCGGGCAGCATGGCGCTCGCGCGCGAGATCTTCCAGGAGGGCCTGCGCCTGCCCCCCGTTCGGCTGCAGCGCGGCGGCGTCCGCGTGCACGACGTCTGGCGGATCCTCCTGGCCAACGTGCGCACGCCCCGGGAACGGGACGCCGATCTGCAGGCCCAGATCGCCTCCCTGCTCGCCGGCGAGCGGCGGCTTCTCGAGATCGCCGGGCGATGGGGCCTCGATGCGATCGCGGGCGCCATGCGCGAGTTGCGGGAGTACGCCGACCGGCTGTTGGCGGAGGGCATCCGCCGCATCCCGGACGGCACGTACACCGCCGAAGACGCGCTCGACGGCGACGGCTACGGCAGCGGCCCCATCGCGATCCGGGCGACGATGCGGGTGGAGGGGGACCGGGCGACGGTGGACTTCCGGGCTTCCGACGATCAAGCGCAGGGCGGCGTCAACGCGGTGGCGGCGATCGCGGTTTCGTGCGTCCGCTACGTCTTCCGCTGCGTCGTCCAGGAACTGCTCGAGGTCGAGCTGCCGGCCGGGGGCGGTGACATGCGCCGCATCGGGGTGCTCGCGCGGGAAGGGTCGGTCGTCGCGGCCCTGCCCCCCGCCGCCGTAGCGGCCGGGAACGTGGAAGCCTCCCAGCGGATCACCGACGTGCTCTTCGAGGTTTTCGCGCTGGCGCTCCCCGACATGATCCCAGCGCAGTCGCAGGGCACCATGAACAACATCACGGTGGGCGGAATCGACCCCCGGACCGGCGAGCCGTTCGCTTACTACGAGACGGTCGGCGGCGGGGCGGGCGGCGGCCCGACGGGAGCCGGGCTGTCGGGCGCCCACGTGCACATGTCCAACTCTCTGAACACGCCCATCGAGGCGCTCGAGCACGCCTATCCCGTGCGCGTGGTCGCCTACGGGCTGCGGCGGGGGTCGGGAGGGGCGGGGCGGCACCGCGGAGGCGACGGGCTCCGCCGCGAGGTGCGCTTCTTGTGCGACGCGGACGTCAACCTGCTCGCGGAGCGGCGCGACCGGGGCCCGGGCGGCCGCTCCGGGGGCGGAGCCGGAGCCCCCGGGCGTGACGCGCTCCGCTCCGAAGGTGGAGAGAGGACGCTCCCCGCCAAGGGCGGCGTCCGCGCCAGAGCGGGGGACGAGCTGGTGGTGCTGTCGCCGGGCGGGGGAGGTTGGGGGGAGCCCGACGGCGACGAAGAGGAGGCGGAAACCTAGGCCGGCCCCTCCCCAGTCGAGGGCGCGGGGGAAGTGGCCTCGTGGCGCTGCGCTCGAGGCGAGCCCTCCCCGGCTCGATGCGCATCCTCCTGCGCTCGAGGGGAGCCCGCCTCGACGTGACCGTCCTGCGGCGGCGCCCGCTCCGGGAGCAGAAGCCGGAAGATGCTGCCCGCCCCCTCGGCGCTCTCCACCAGCAGGTCCCCTCCGAGCAGCCGGGCGAGCTTCCTGGAAATGGCCAGCCCCAACCCGGTGCCGCCCGCCTCGCTGGTCGCGTGGACCTGCTCGAACTCGTTGAACACGCGATCGTGATCCTCGGCCGGGATGCCGGGGCCCGTGTCGCGCACGCGCACGAATCGCCACGCCTGCCCGTCCGCCGCGCGCTGGCCGTCCGTGCCCTCGCCGACGGTCATCCGCACGCTCCCCTCCTCGGTGAACTTCACCGCGTTGGACAGAAGGTTCAGGATGATCTGACGCACCCGGGCCGGATCCGTCTCGACGGGCAGCGGCCCCGGCGTTTCGATTTCGAACGCGAGGTTCTTGCGTTCCGCCTGGAGCTGCAGGGACATCGCCGCGTCCTCGGCGAGCTCGGACAGATCGGCCGCCTGGATGGTCGTGGCGTACTTGCCCGATTCCAGCCGGGATATGTCGAGAATGTCGTTGACCAGCTCGCGCAGATGCTCCGCGCTCCGCGACGTGCTCTGCACCGCCTCCTTCTGGCGCTCGTCGAGCTCGCCGAGGATGCCGTCCTCGAGGAGCTGGGAGTAGCCGACGATGGCGGTGATGGGCGTGCGGATCTCGTGGCTGATGGAGGCGAAGAACCGCGACCGCTCCGTCATCGCTCGTTCCAGCCGCTCGGCCTGCTCCTTGAGGCGCGCGCCCTGCTCCACGGTCCTTGCGTACAGGCGCGCGTTGTCGACCGCCACCGCCGCCAACCCGAGCAGCGACTGGAGGAGGCGGATGTCGCCGTCGTGGCCGAACGCGGCCGGGTCCTCGGAGAACACGCCCGCCACGGCGGGCTCCGAGGATTGGAGGTCCAGCCCGGTGACCAGGCCGCGTTCGAAGCCGGCCCTCTCCATCCAGCCGGCGACCGGCGGCGGTGCGTCTCCCACGGTGACCGCGCCGGAGGGCGCGCCCACGAGGCTCCGGCCGAGCTCGACTCCGGTCACGTCGGTCGGGCTGTCGGTGCGCCGCGAGGCGATGGCCGCGGCGGCATCCCGGTCATCCCCGGCGAAGTAAGCGAACGCGGCCCCCGCGCGGAAGGCAGGCAACAGGTCGGCGACGAACGCGGTCGCGATCGCCTGTGGCTCGCGTTCCCGGATCAACGCGTCGGAGATTCGCGCGACCGCCGCCAGATCGTCGTAGGACCGCTTGACGCGTGCCATCACTCCTACGCGCGCGATCAGCTCCGAGCGGCTGCCGCCCTTGGTCACGAAGTCGAACCCCCCTAGACCGAGCCCACGCACCACCAGTTCGTCGCGGGGGGGCTCCGCGGTGAGGAAGAGCACGGGAATGGGCGCGGTCGCTTCCTCTCGCTGCAGCTCCTCCAGGACCGCGAAGCCGTCCATGCCGGGCATGTTCAGGTCCAGCACGATCACGTCCGGCTTCCACTCGAGGGCCGCCTTCAGGCCGCCCGGTCCGTCCTCCGCCACCTCCACGTCGTGTCCCGCTTCGAGCAGGATTCCGCGCGCGGTCTCGCGGGAGATGCGCTGGTCGTCCACGACCAGGACCCTGGCCACTCAGCCTCCCTGCGTGGAGCGGCGACCCGCGCTCAGGTCGACGAGCACCTGCGCGATGAAATCCAGCGGTGCCACGATCTCCGCGGCGGGTCGCGCGGCGCGCGGCATGCCGTCGATGATGGTCGTGTTGCGGCTTTCCGCTATGGTGCGGCCGCCGGCGTCGCGGAGGGCCTTCAGACCTTCGGCCCCATCCTCGCCCATGCCCGTCAGGACCACCCCGATCGCCCGCGGTCCGACGACATCCGCCGCGCTCAGCAGGACGCCGTCCACCGACGGGGCGTGCCGGAACCTGCCCGTCGGAGCGCCCACGTGCGCCCGCAGGACCCCTTCCCCATCGGACTGGACGGAGAACTCCATCCCGGCGGGAGCGATGAACGCCTCCCCCGGCTCGAGGGCAGCGCCGTGGCGGGCCTCGGATACAGGGATCGCGGAGTTGCGGTCGAGACGTTCGGCGAGGCTCCGCGTGAAGCCCTCGGGCATGTGCTGGACCACCACGATCGACGCGCCGAAGTCGGCCGGCAGTCGGGGGATGATGCGACCCAGCGCGCGGGGGCCGCCCGTCGACGTCCCGACCACGATGAGGTCGTACGCGGAGGGAGCTCGGGCGACCTCCGGCGGTCGCTCGATCGCGGGCAACGCCGGATGCTCGCGCGGGTCGACGGGCGACGCACCGGCGGCGTCGAGGATCTTGCGGTGCAGCAGGGGGGCCAGCGCGTGGACGTCCATCGCCGTGCCGGCCGACCCCTTGTCCACGAAGTCCACCGCTCCCAGCTCCAGGCCCCGGAGCGTCACGTCCGCATCGGCCTGGGCGAGGGAGCTGAAGAGGATCACGGGGACGGGCTTGGCCGACATGATGCGGGCGAGCGCCTCCAACCCGTCCACGCCGGGCATCGAGATGTCCAGAATGATCACGTCCGGCTCGAGCGCCGCGGCTTCCGCGACGGCCTCTTCGCCGTTCCTCGCCGTGCCGACCAGACGGACGCCCGCCCAGTCGGCCGCCATGCGCTCGATCGCGCGCAGGATGAACGCGGAATCGTCGACGGCCAGCACGCGGACGGCGCGCTGGCCGGAGGACGCGCTGGCCCTCATTCGGCGGGCTTCCTGTAACACGTCGCGTCCGTCCGCCGGTGCACCTCGAAGAGGCCCGCGGCCGCGCGGAGGTGCTCGACGTGGCCGACGAAGAGGTATCCCCCGGGAGCCAGCACCCGGTACAGCGACCGGATCGCCTCGGCCTGGGCCTGCTCGTTGAGGTAGATGAGAACGTTGCGACAGAACGCGACGTCCTGGCTCGGGACGTCCCGTTCCCAGTGGGCTCCCGCCAGGTTCGCCTGGCGAAACGTCACGTCGCGCCGGAACGCCGGACGGATCTCGAAGCGTCCGCGGTCGACCCTACGGAAGAAACGCTCGCGGGCGTCCTCGGCCACGCCGCGGAGCGAGTGCGCCGTGTAGACCCCCGCGCGCGCCGCTTCGAGCGCCGCGACGTCGACGTCCACGGCGAGGATATCCAGCCGGTAGCCCGGCGGCAGCCTGCCCGAGTCGGCCACCGCCATCGCCACCGAGTAGGGCTCCTGCCCCTGCCCGCAGCCGGCGCTCAGCACGCGCAGCTCCTTGCGTCCCTCCTGGCGCATCACGCGGAGACGTGCCGGTAGGACCTCCTCGACCAGCAACGCGAGGTGGGCGCGTTCGCGGAAGAAGTAGCTCTCTTTGTTGGTCAGGCGGCGGACGGCGTCGGCGGCGAGGCGATCCCGGTCGTGCCCGATGCGGAGTCGGCGGTACAGGTCCTTCCAGCTCGAGGCGTCCACCAGCTCGGCGCGCATCGGCTCCAGGCGCTGGCGCAGGCGCTCCCTCTGGTCGGGGGCGATGCGCGCGCCCATGTGATCGGCCGCCCAGCGCGCGAGGCGGGCGAAGTCCTCGTCGGCGAGCGGCGGCCCTACCGACGCGTCGGCATCGGCGGGGAGGGGATGGTCAGACACGGAACCGGGCCATGAGCTCGCGCAGGCGTTCTGCCTGCTCGCCCAGGGACTGGGCGGATTTCACCAGGTCGCGGACCGCCCCCTGCGCCATGCGCGCGCCCCGGCTGACGCTCTCGGTAGCTTCCACCACGAGCGCGCCGCCGCGCTTCTGCTCGGCGGTCGCCGCGAAGACCGCCTGGGTCTGGCGGTTCATGTCCTCCACCGCGCGGACGATCTGTCGGCTGCCTCCGGCCTGCTCGTTGGTGGCGAGCCGCATGGCCTCCGCCGAATCACGGATCTGGTCGGTGGCCGACCGCACCTGCGCCGAGGCCTCGACCTGCTCGTTGACCGCCGTGCGCACGTCCTCCATCAGCTTTCGGGTTCGGCCCGATGAGTCGATGATCTTCTCCAGCGCCCGGCCCGCCTCGGACGCGAGCTCTGCGCCTTCTTCGGTCCGCTCGTTGAGGGCGCCGACGCGCGTGACCACGCGCCCGGCGTCCGCGCGGATGCTCTCGATGGTCGCCGTGATCTCCTGGGCCGACTCGACCGCGCGCTCGGCCAGCCGGCGGATCTCCCCCGCGACGACGCTGAATCCGCGTCCGTGCTCGCCGGCGCGTGCCGCTTCGATGGAGGCGTTGAGCGCGAGCAGGTCGGTGCGGTCGGCGAGGTCCTCGATCAGCTCCGAGATCTCCCCGATGGACCCGGTCGATTTGTCGAGCCCCTCGATCACGTCGACCAGCGCGCCCATCTCCGTCTGGATCCGGCGCATGCCCTCGATGGTCCGCTGGACGGCCTGCCCGCCCTCGCGAGCGTCGCTCTCGGCGCCCGCGGCGAGCCGGCGGGTCTCCTCGACGTTGCGGCCCACCTGCTCGGCCGACGCAGCCATCTCCTCCATCGTGACCGACGACTCCTCCACCGCCGAGCCGAGCCGGTCGGCGTTCTCGGCGGTGGCCTCGATGGAGCGCCCCATCTGCGAGATGCTGCTGCTCGTCTGGTCCACCGAGGTCGCGAGCGACGCGGCGCTCTCGGCGACCGTCGTGATCTGCGCGGCGATCTCCTCCATGGAGCTGGAGGTGTCCTCGGCGGAAGCGACCTGCGCGTCGACCGTCTCGCTTAGGCGGGCCGAGGACGTCTCGATCTGCCCCGCGGCAGCGACCACCTGGGAGGTCGTCGCGTTGATCTCGCCGACCAGCGCGGACAGGTCGTTGGCCATGCGGTTGAGGGTTCCCTGGAGCGTGCCCAGTTCGTCGCGCGCGACGACGTCCATCCGCTCGGTCAGGTCGCCTTCGGAGACGCGACCCGCGAACTGCACGGCCGACTTGAGCGGGTCGGAGATCCGGTTCCCCACCCAGAAGGCGATGCCCAGGGCGGCAAGGGCAGCAAAGACCAGGAGCCCGAGCGACCACCTCGTGATGTTCCTGCGCGCCACATCGAGCCTCTCGCGGGCGCTGCGCACATCCGCGCTCTGGCGGTCCAGGACGCTCTCCAGGACCGCGCGCTGCCGGTCGGCGATCGCGACGTGGCCGGCGAAGTCCGTTTCCGAGAGCACGTCCTCCAGCGTGACGTCCTCGTCGATCACGCGCCGGACCTGGACGCCCGGCTCGATGATGTCGTTGCTCACGGTGGAAGCCAGGGCCGCGACGGTGTCGAGCTGCGCGGTCGTCCGTACGTCTTCATCCGCCTCCGACACGCCGCGCGCCCGATCGAGGCTCTGCTCGAGCCGGTCGGTGGACTCGCGGAGGCTCTGCAGCGCGGCCTCGTCGCCTGCGATCATGTAATAGCGGAAGTTGCTGACGCGGTCCGTCAGAGCGAGACGCAAGGCCTCGACCTGCGTCAGCAACGCGTCGGCTTCCCTGAACTGATCGTTGAGCTCTTCGATCTCGCCGGCCTGCAGCCAGACGAAGGCGACCGACCCCCCGAGCACGGCGAGGACGAACGCGAAGCCCGTCAGGATCTTCTTGAAGACGCTCAGGTTTCTGAACCAGCCCATCAGCGCTCCTTCGCGGCGATGTCGATCGCCAGCAGCGGTCCCAGATTCAGCAGGACGACCACCCTGTCGTCCGAGGGCGCGTACACGCCCGACGCGACGTTCGGCGGCAGCGAGCCGGCGGCGTCCGGCGGGACGGGATCGATCGCCTCCACGGAGGAGGCCTGGATCATCCCGACGACGTCGTCGGCCAGCAGGCCGACCCGGCCCATCTCGCCGGCGTCCACCGTCACCATCCGGATCGCCTCGACCGTCGGGCGGGCGTGCAGACGCTCCCCGAGGTCCACGACCGGGAGGATGTCGCCGCGCACGGCCGCCACTCCGGCGACGTGCTTCGGAGCCAGCGGCACGCGGGTCACCTGCGGCGCCTCGACGACCTCTCGGACCTGCTCGACGGGGATGCCGTACTCCTCGCCCCCGCACATCAGGATCAGCAGCATCGGGCCGGTGGGCCCCGCCGCCGCCTGCTCCTGAGGTTCGATGTCGTCCTTTTTGGCGGGCAGCGGCGGCAGCGCGTCCCCCTCCGGAGCCTGGACGGCGTCGCCCATGGAGTCCTCGCGCCCGCGCGAGGGCGTCTGCAGGTCGCCCTGGTCAGGCATGCCGGGCCTCCGCCCCGCGGAGGCTCCCGCTCAGCAGGTCGGGCAGCTGCAACGCGTCGAGCAGCAGCACGACACTCCCGGAGGGCATCACCGCCGCGCCCGATACGCCCTCGATCGACCCTAGGTATGGGGGAATGCCGCGCACGACCAGGTCCTGCCGGTGGTACAATCGGCTCGCCTCGATGGCGATCGGCCCCGCGGGCCCGTGCGCCAGCAGCAGGTACGGCTCGCCATCCTCTCGCGCCGTGCCCCCGAAGACGGCGGCCAGCGAGGCCACAGGTACCGTCATGCCGTCCACCCGAGCCAGTCCGGCCGTCGTCACGGCGCCGTCGGAGCGCCGCACGGCTTCGATCACTTCCGCCGCCGGCAATGCAAGAGTCTCACCAGCCGCCTCGAAAACCACCGAGGGCACGACCATCACGCGCAGCGGCAGCATGATCGTGAATAGCGTGCCCTGGTCGAGGGGCTTCACCGTCAGCGAGCCGTGCAGCTCCGTCGTGGTACGCCGGACCGCGTGCAGACCGACGCCGCGGCCGGCTTCCTCGGCGGCCGTGTCGAGCGTGCTGAACTCGGGCCGTAGGATCCATTCCGTGACGTCGCTTTCCGTGAGTTCCTCGCCTTCGGCCACCCAGCCGCGGGCGCGCGCTCCGCGTTCGATCGCCTCCAAGTCCAGGCCACGCCCGTCGTCTTCGACGTCGATACGCACCTTCTCGCCGTCACGGGCCGCGCGCAGGGTCACGGTGCCGTAGGCCGGCTTGCCCTGGAGAGCCCGCTCGTCGGGTCCCTCGATGCCGTGGGCCACGGCGTTGCGCACGAGATGGAGGAGGGGCTCGGCGAGGGCGTCCAGCGTCGACTTGTCCAGCTCGGTACTCTCGCCCTCGATCTCCACGCGAACGGACTTGCCGGCGCGCACGGCCAGGTCCCGGGCCAGCGAGGGAAAGCGGGTGAACAGGCGGCCCGCCGGGACCAGCCTGAGGTCCATGACGGTCCGCCGGACCTCGTCGACGATCATCGCGACGCGGGCCGCGTAGGCCTCGAGCGGACGCCGGAAGCCGCATGCGTCGAGCCCCTCGCGGTAGTCCTCCATCATGGAGGTGAGCGCGGCGGATACCGAAATCAGATCGCCGACCCCTCCGAGGAGGGCATCGAGACGGTGGAACGGCACGCGGGTCAGCTCGTCCGCCCTCGACGACGCGACCACCCGCTCCACCTGTCCCGGCTCATCCGGCTGTTCGGTGGGAGCGTCGCGGGGCTGCGCGTCGAGATCGGGCCTCTCCAGAGCGGCGAACGCCTCCGCTTCGTCGTCGGTGCCCGCGGCGACGCTGGCCGCGCGCAGAAGGGCGGCCGACCGCACCAGCGAGGGCAGACGGGGAGTCCATGACTCGACCGGCGTGCGGAAGACTTCTTCCAGCTCGTGCACGAACGAGGAGATCGGAGCGAAGCCCAGCATCCCCGCGTTGCCCTTGAGCGTGTGCAGGGCCCGCGCCAGCTCCGAGCGCTGCTCTTCCCCCAACGTCCCCGTGCGTTCCGCCTCCGCCAGGGCCTCGTCCAGGACGTTCAACTGGCCGCGCGCCTCGTCACGAAACTCGGCGTGAAGACTCTTCGGGTCGAACGGCTGGGACACGTCGCTCCTCGTGCAATACTGCCGGCATCGGGCCACCAGGGGTCGGGATCCTACCGCCGGCGCTCTTCGGCCTGCAAGACGCCGGGAACGTCTGGGCGGCGCCACCGCGCGACGATAGCTTCGTGGAATGTCCGAAGCGCCCCCGGACGCCCCGACCCCGGCCGAGGCGGCATCCGCGCCCGCCGGCGTGCCGATCGCGGTGGCGCGGCTCCGCTTGTTCGGCAACGCACCCACGCCCGCGAAGGTCGTGGTCGTCGAGCGAGGTCCCGGCTGGAGGGCCTCCCGCGCGTTCCTCGCCGCAGCCGCCGCCGTGGGTCTTGCCGCGTTGGCGGCCCTGGTGCCGCCCCATGTGCCGTGGGCTGCCATCGTTCTCACCGCAGGATTGGTGCTCGCGTTCAGGCGCGCGCGTGAGCGGCGAACGCTGCTGGCGCTGACGGGAACGTGTCCCGGCTGCGCTGCGAAGCAGGCGCTGGAGCGGCCGACCAGACTGCGGGCGCCGCACCGGCTGCCGTGCTCGGGCTGTGGGCGCGTGCTCGAGCTGACGGTGGACGATGGTGGAGTCTGAACTGCCGATCGCCGCCATCCGCTACCGCCGACCCGACCGCGCCGCGCGGACGTTCCGTCAGCCCGTCCTACAGCACGACGAACGCGGCATCGTGACGCTGCTCCCGGCGGCGCGCGTTCGCTCGCCGCTGCGGGTCGAAGGCCGGACGGTGCTCGAGCCGGGTGCGCCGGTCGTGTGGCTGACGGTGCCGGGGGCCTGGTACGACGTGGGCCGCTTCCACACGCGAGCCGGCGCGTTCACGGGCTACTACGCGAACGTCCTTTCCCCTCCCGTCTTCTCCGCGCCGCTCGCGTGGGAAACGGAGGACCTGATGCTGGACGTCTGGCTCGGCGCGGACGGTGAGACGCGGGTGCTCGATGAGGACGCGTTCGAGGCCGCCGTCGCCGGGCGGGATCCGACCACAGGCGGCCGCCCGCGCCCGGAAGGAGGCGGCGCGTATCGAAGCCGCGGCCCGCGGAGGCGACTGGCCCCCGGAGGCGTTGCGAGAGTGGCCGCTCGCGCGCGCGTGGGCCGCGTATCGGGGCGTCGGCCCGGGAACGATAGCGGGGGGCGAGGCGTAAGGGCCTGGCATGAACCTCGACTTCGATCCAGCCCGCGCCCGTCGGTCCGCATCCGCGGCGGCGTGCCTGCTCGCGCTCTGGGGCGCGGCGGCGACGCCGACCCTTGCGCAGGACTCCGTGGTGACCCGGCGCGCGTCCGACGCGCGGATCAAGGGCGCCGCCGACGCGCCGGTGACGGTCTTCGAGCTGGCCGACTTCGAGTGCCCCTTTTGCCGTCGCTTCACCGACGAGGTCCTCGGGGCGCTGGACAGCGCGTACATCGCCCCCGGCAAGGTGCGCTGGATCTACGTGAACTATCCCCTTCCAAACCACCCGCGGGCGTGGGTGGCGGCCGAAGCCGCGATGTGCATCGGGGGCGCCGGAGGGGACTTCTGGGGGGCGCACGACGCGCTGTTCGCGCGGCAGGCCGAGTGGGCGAAGGGCGCCGACCCGACCGCGACGTTCGCGTCGATCGCCGAGGCGGAAGGCGCCGATGCGGGCACCTGGCAGCGATGCGTCGAGGAGGACCTCGTCGCGCCGGTGCTGATCCAGGATCTGATGTCGGCCGCGCAGACCGGAGCGTCGGGCACGCCCGCGTTCATCATCGACCAGCGGGACCTGTTCGTCGGCGTGCGGTCGTTCGAGGAATGGGTGCCGGTGCTGGACGCCGCCCTCGAACGGGCGGCGACCGGGGGGACGGAAGAGGAAGGCGGCTAGGCCGAGCTCAAGCCTCGGCGTCCGGCACGTAGGCCGCCACCAGGCGCCTGCCGTCGACGTACAGCCGCGCGAGCACGTCCGATTCTTCTCGAATCACGTCGATGATGCGCTCGCGTCGGGTCAGCAGCGCGGCGGGCAGCGCCACGTCGAGCTCGTGAAACGACCCGCGGTCCGCGAATACGAGGCGGACGGTGACAGCCTCGCCGCTCACGACCCCTCCGTCGCCGGCTCGACGGCGGGGCCGAGCTCGGCGTCCACCACCGCGCGCACCGCGTCCGCGCTGTTGCCCTGGACGAGCTGACCGTTCACGAACACCGTCGGCGTACCGCTCACACGGAGCTCCCTTCCGAGGCGTTCGCTGGCGCTCACCTCGGCGGCGAAACGGTCGCTCTGCAGGCAGTCCTCGAACGCGTCGACGTCCATCGACAGCAACCCGGCGTACTCCACGAACTCGTCCGCCGCGCGGTTTTCCGCCGACCACTCCCCCTGCCGTCCGAACAGGACATCGTGGTAGTCCCAGTAGCGATCCTGGGCGCCCGCGCAACGCGCCGCGCGGGCGGCTAGCACCGCGTGGCGGTGGATCGACGTCAGAGGGAAGTCGTAGAAGGTCAACCGCGCGAGCCCCTTGTCGATGTACTCCGACTCCAGAGCCGGGACGACGCCCATGGCGAACGCCTGGCAACTGGGGCACTGGAAGTCGCCGAACTCGATGATGTGCACCGGCGCCGACGGATCACCCTTGGTGATGCCCCGGGCCTGCTCGATCAGCGTCGCCGCATCCGGCGTCTCACCCTCGGGATAGGCTATGAGCTCGGTGGCCGCGCTGTTCCGCCCGAACAGCGCCCACGCCCCCGCGAGGAGCGCGACGACCACGACGACCCCCAGGATCAGCGCCGGCCCGTTCGTGCGGGATGCGGCTTTCTCGCGTTCGCGTCGGTTCCTGCTCACGACACCTCCTGACTGGCGACGACGATCCCCTCGGCTGCGGGTACACCGGCGGATCGACGGCGTGTTTCGCGGCGCCGAACACTACACGTGCCCCCGGCTCCGGTCTAGTGCAGCGCCGCCGGTCTTCGACGGCCTGTCTAGCCCAGCAGGGCGGCTACCGCGCGCGTCGTGTCCTCGAAATCATGCAGCACGACATCCGCGCCGCAGGCCGTCAGCTCCTCCACGCCGAAGCCCCCGGTCGCGACCGCCACCGTGCGCGCGCCCGCGGCGCGGCCGCACGCCACGTCCAGCGGGGTGTCTCCGACGACCACCAGCGACCCGACCCGCACCCCCGAAGCCTCCGCGCGCGCCAGAGCGAAAGCCGGTAGGTGCGGGCGCTGGGCGGAATCCGAGCCGTAGGCGCCGAAGGCGAACCGCCCGCCGAGCCCTGCAGCTTCGAGCTTCAGCTCGGCGCCCCTGGCGAGGTTGCCGGTCAGCAGACCGAGGACGACGCCCCGGTCCGCGCACAACGCGTCGAGGAGCGCCACCACGCCGGGAAGGACCCGGGGGGCGTCCCCTTTCACGCCGAGCCCGAGCTGAAGCCGCGTGAGGTACGCGTCGAAGAGCGCCGGCAAGCCGGCCTCGATCTCCCGGTCCACGATCCCTGCGGCCCGCAGCACTTCACGAGCGATCTGCGGATCGGTCTTGCCGGCGAATGGGTGATCGTCCACCGTTGCCACGGTCCCGAAGGTCTCCCGTAGCGCCTCCCCGAACGCCCTGCGGGGGAGCGCCCCCGCGTGCAGGAGCGTCCCATCGATGTCGAACAGCACCACGCATGAGCCGGGTGACGAGCCCGGAGTGGGTGTCGAGCCGGGAGCGGCTGACGAGCCCGGAGCGGGTGTCGAGCCGAAGTCGGGTGTCGAGCCTGGGTCGGACGTGGCGAAGTCTCCGGGTTGGCGGCGCGCGCTGGACTACGCGTTCCTCGCGTTGGCAGCGGGCGTCGTCTTCTACGTCTATGTCCTGGTGCCGACGCCGATCGCGCTGCGCTGGTGGCAGCCGGAGCTGAGCGCGCACATGCGCGCCCGCCTCGCCGAGGCTCGGGACGCCGGCGAGGATCTCGAAATCCGGCATTCCTGGGTAGGGCTGGACGGCATCGCGCGCAACCTCCAGAGGGCGGTGGTGGCCGCCGAGGACGGCAACTTCTGGCAGCACGACGGTGTGGACTGGGCGGCGATCGGCGAGGAGCTGCGCTACCAGGGCGATGACGAGTTCTCGTGGAGCGACCCCGGGGATCGGCGTGCCCTTGCCGACGCCGTCGGCTACCTCCGGCGCAACAGCGCCGCGGTGAAGGGACGTAGCACCATCACGCAGCAGCTGGCGAAGAACCTGTATTTCTCCACGGATCGCTCGTTCCTGAGGAAGATCGGGGAGCTCATCGCCACCCGTCGGATCGAACGCTTCGTCTCCAAGGACCGGATCCTCGAGCTCTACCTGAACTACGCCGAATTCGGACCCGGGCTGTTCGGCGCCGAAGCGGCCGCGCGCGAGTACTTCGGCGCGTCGGCGGCCGACCTGACGATCTACCAGGCGGCCACGCTGGCGGCGACGCTGCCCCACCCGCGAACGTCGAACCCCGCGCACCGGCCCGGACGGATGGCCTGGCGCAGGGACCGGCTGCTCGGATTGCTCCAGGCAGGCGCGGGGGCTCGCGATGCGCCACCGGGGCCGGCGCTCCCGCCGCCGCTTCCCGAGGTGGAGGATCCGGATCCGGGTCGCGACCTGGCCGGCGAGGCCGTCGACTCCGCGGAAGCCGACCTCGAGCCGGCCGATTCGGCTGGCGGCGCGGGAGATGCGACCGATCAGGGGCAGGACCCGGCCGACGCCGCGTCGGACTCGATGGGGAATCCGCCTCCCGACGTGTAGGCCGACGGCTAGCCGCGGACGGCCCGGACCACCGCCTCGGCGCAGACCTCGGCCGCCGCGGTGCACAGCGCCAGCAACTCGGCGGGAGGCACCGCACCGGCGGCTGCCGACGTGCTCAGAGCGAACACGACGTCGCCGTCGAACGGGGTCCCGTACGGATGAACCCGTCGGGCGAGCCCCGACGACCCTGCCCGCGCGAGAGTGCCCAGCGCCACGCGGTCGAGCGGAGCGTCCGTGGCGACGACCGCCAGCGTCGTGTTCCTCCCCGGTCCCGACCCCGTCCCGGAGCCGAAGGCGTCCACGATGGCGCGGGGCGTGTCGACTCGAGCGCCGTCGGCCGAACGGGCGCCGGCCACGACCTCGCCCCCCGCGTCGCGTATCTCGCCCACCGCGTTCGCCACGACGAGAGCCCCGATCGCGTGGGGTCCGACGGAGACCGCCCAGCTTCCGACCCCCCCGTCGTCGGGCACGGCCCCCGGTGCGCCCTTGCCGACGGTGGCGCCCGCCCCGGCGCCGATCCGTCCTTCCTCCACCGGGTCCGTGCGCGCGTCCTCGCACGCGGCTGCGCCCATGGCGGCATCGGGTCGCCGGTCCGGGTCTCCCACGTGCAGGTCGAACACGACGGCGGCCGCGACGATGGGCACGTGCGTCACGCCCACGTCGAATCCCAGCCCGCGCGCCTCCAACCATCCCGTGACGCCGTCCGCCGCCGCCAGCCCGAAGGCCGAGCCGCCGGTCAGCAGGATGGCGTCGATCGAAGCCGCCAGGTGATCGGGGGCGAGGGCGCCGAGCTCGCGCGTGCCGGTCGCCGAGCCCCGCACGTCCACCGCCGCGCGAAACGGGCCGAGCACGACCGTGCATCCCGTGCGCGCCGGAAGGTCGCTCGCGTGGCCCACCCGCAGACCCGACACGCTCGTGAGGCTGGGCCGCTCGCTCGGACCATCGTCTCCAGGCTGAGGCTCGGTCACCGCGCAGTCCGGGGTGGCGTCGCGGTCGCGGCTACGCCGCGCGAGGGCGGGAGCTGGCGCGCTCCTTCACGGCCTCGGCGAACGCCGTGAAGAGGAGCCGGTCGGGGTGCTCGGCGGCCGCGTCATCGGGGTGTCGCTCGGGGTGCCACTGGACACCCAGGACCCAGCCGGACTCCCCCTCGACCGCCTCCACGAGGCCGTCCGGGGCCCAGGCCACCGCGCGCAGACCGACACCCAACTCGCGGATGCCCTGGTGATGGAAGGAGTTGACCTCGAAGGACTGCGACCCGGTGATGCCGGCGAGGCGCGAGTCCGCCGCGACCCGCACGGCGTGGCTCGTCGCGTGCCAGGCGCCGCTCTGCCTGTGCTCCACCGACCCGGGCCGGCCGGAGGGCAGATCCTGCCACAGCGTGCCCCCGCGGGCGACGTTCAGGACCTGCATGCCGCGACACAGCGCGAGTACCGGGAGGTCCGCCTCCGACGCGATGTCCAGGGCCATACGCTCCAGGCGGTCGCGGGGGCCGTTCACGACGCCGAGACGGGGGTCGGCCTCTTCCCCGAAGGCCGACGGGTGCAGGTCCTCGCCCCCCGCGAGCGCGAGGCCGTGCGCCAGCCCGACCAGGCGCCGGACGGAGTCGTCGTCGTGGGCCGGGGACACCAGCACGGAGGTCATGCCTTCCCGCTCAATCCAGCGCGTGTAACGGCTGTCCAGGTAGGTGACCGGACCCCGGTCGATCCCCGATTCCAGAAGGCTCGTGGTCGGCATTACCACGAGCGGCCGATCGGGGGCGTCGCTCACTTCGAGGCCTTGCGCCCACTCTTGGTCGAGGACGCCTTCGAGCCCGACTTCCTGGTCGACGCCTTCTTCTTCGCGGGCGCGGCCTTCTTCTTGGACGACGCGGCCTTTTTCGCCGGAGCCTTCTTCTTCGCGGGCGCAGCCTTCTTCTTGGACGACGCGGCCTTCTTCGCCGGAGCCTTCTTCTTCGGGGGGGCAGCCTTCTTCTTCGCCGCGCCGGACTTCTTCGTCGAGGCCGCCTTCTTGGTGGACGCCGCTGGCGCGGCGGCCTTCTGGGAAGAGGCCGCCTTCTTCGCGGGCGAGTGAGACGGTTTCGCGCCGGCCGCGCCCTTCCCCTTGCCCTTGGCGTCGGCGGAGGCGTCCTCGGCACCCTCCTCGTCCTCCTTGGCTCGCGGCACCGGCAGGTCCGGCAGCGCCATGTTCGCCAGCAGGTCGGACGCCACGCCGGGGTCCCAGTTGCCGCCCGAGACCACTGCGACCACGCGGCCGCCGTTCGGCTCGTAGGCGCCCGATAGCAGCGCCGCCACGGCCGCAGCGCCGGAGTACTCTACCACCAGCTTCGAGCGCGTGAAGAGGTGCAACGCCGCCTCCACCATCGCCTCGTCCGAGACGGTGACGACGCCATCCACGAACTTCTTGGCGTGGCGCAGCGTAAGCTCGCCCGGCTGGACCGGCAGCAGGCCGTCCGCGATCGAGTCGGGTTGCACGGACACGAGCTCGCCGGCCTCCAGCGAGCGGCGCATGGCGTCGGCGCCCTCCGGCTCCACGCCGATCACCTTGCACCCGGGGTTCGCGCTCTTGAGCCAGGCGGCGATGCCGCTCAGGAGCCCGCCGCCGCCGACGGGCACGAGTACCGCCTCCACGTCCGGCCAGTCCTGCATGATCTCGCGGCCGACGGTCCCCTGGCCGGCGATCACGTCGAAATCGTCGAACGGCGGGACCATGGTGAGCTTTCGCTTGTTGGCGATGCTCTCCGCCTTCTTGCGCCGCTCTTCCGATGTCCGACCCTTGAGGATCACCTCCGCACCCATCCGCCGGGCACCATCCACCTTGATGGGAGGCGCGTTTTCCGGCATGACCACCACGGCGGGCACGTCGAAGAAGCGCGCCGCGAGGGCGACCGCCTGGGCGTGGTTGCCCGAGCTGTAGGCGATGACCCCGCGCCTGCGAATCTGGGGCCGGATACGCGAGATCATGGTGTAGGCGCCCCGGATCTTGAAGGCGCCCCCCAGCTGCAGGTTCTCGCACTTCAGGCGCACGACCGCCTCGAGGCTCTCGTTCAGCCAGCGAGCCGGCAGCAGCGGCGTACGAACCACGACCGCCGGCAGCGTGCGTGCAGCCTCTTCGATGGCCGCTGCGGTTACGACCTTGCTCATTCGACCTCCTCGCCGGACGCCTCGACGTCGGCCGCGAGCGCGGCCTCCGTCCCGGCGTCGGCGGCTGCGCCGGCGTCCGGGCCGGCGCTCGTCATCGCGTCATCGGTCGCGGCGTCCCCGAGGGGGCCGGGCTCGATTTCTCCGTCCTCGTCTTCGCGGGCGAGGCGGGCGACGTCGACGAGCTCGTCCCCCTCGTCCAACGCCATGACCCGCACGCCTTGCGTGGCGCGCCCGATCACGCGGATCTCGTCGGCGCGCTGCCGGTTAATCACCCCGTTGCGGCTGATCAGCATCAGCTCGCCGCCCGGCAGCACTTCCTTGACCGCCACGATCCGCCCCGTGGCGTCGGTGATGCGGAAGTTCAGGACGCCCTTCCCGCCTCGCTTCTGGAGGCGGTAGTCGTCCACCGCGCTGCGCTTGCCGCGACCCCTTTCGGTAACGGTGAGCAGCGTCGCGTCCTCGGCGGTGCGGCGGCGCACGACCACCATGCCGACGACGTGGTCCTCGGCGCCGAGGCGGATGCCGCGCACGCCGGTCGTCGCCCGTCCCATGGGCCGGGCGTCGGCCTCGTGGAAGCGGATGGCCATGCCTTCGTGGGTGGCGAGGATGATCTCGTCGTCGCCGTCGGTCACCTGCACGTCGATCAGCTCGTCGCCTTCCGAGATGTTGATGGCGTTGAGGCCGACGCTGCGCATGTGCTGGTAGGCCGACAGAGGCGTCTTCTTGACCACGCCCTTGAGGGTCGCGAAGACCAGCGAGCGGTTGTCGGAGAACTCGCGCACCGGAAGCAGCGCCGCGACCTGCTCGGACGCGTCCAGGGAGAGCAGATTGACGATCGGTTTGCCGCGGGCCGCGCGCCCGGCCTGGGGAATCTGCCAGACCTTGAGCCAGTAGCACTGCCCGCGCCGCGTGAAGAACATCAGGACGTCGTGCGTGCGCGCACGAAACACGTGCTCCACCCAGTCGTCGTCCTTGGTGTTCATCCCCTGCAGGCCGCGCCCGCCCCGGCGCTGGCTGCGGAAGGTCCCCACCGGAAGGCGCTTGATGTAGCCGGCACGCGAGACGGTGATGACCATCTCCTCGTCGGCGATCAGGTCCTCTGTGGTGAGCTCCTCGAAGTCGCCGAGGATCTCGGTCCGGCGGTCGTCGCCGAACTTCTCGGCCATCTCGTTCAGCTCTGCGCGGACGATGCTGTAGCGGCGATCTTCGCTGCCGAGGATGTCGCGCAGGTCGGCGATCATCGCCCGGACCTCCTCGAGCTCTTCGTCGAGCTTCTCGATCTCCAACCCGGTGAGCCGGGACAGGCGCATGTCGAGGATCGCCTTGGACTGGCGCTCGGAGAGCTCGAAGCGATCCCGCAGCCGCTCGCCCGCCTGGTCGGCGTCCCGCGAGCCGCGGATGATCTCGACGACCTCATCGATGTTGTCGACCGCGATCTTCAGGCCCTCGAGGATGTGCTCGCGGTCGAGCGCCCGGTCCAGGTCGTACTGCGTCCGCCGGACGACGACCTCGTGGCGATGGTCGAGGAAGTGGCGGATGAGCTGCTGGAGGTCCATCACGCGCGGCACACCGTCCACCAGCGCAAGCAGGATGGTGCCGAACGTGGACTGCATCTGGGTGTGCTTGTACAGCTGATTCAGGACGATCTGCGGGACGACGTCGCGGCGCATCTCGATCACGATGCGCATCCCTTCCCGGTCCGACTCGTCGCGCAGGTCGGTGATGCCCTCCACCCGCCGCTCCCGCACCAGCGACGCGATCTGCTCGATCAGTCGCGTCTTGTTCACCATGAACGGGATCTCCGTCACGATGATGCGCGGCTTGGCCCCCTCGTCGTCCTCGACCAGCGCCCGGGCGCGCATGACGATGCGCCCGCGGCCGGTGGTGTACGCGTCGCGGATGCCGTTGCGGCCGAGCACGTAGCCGGCGGTCGGAAAGTCCGGTCCGCGTACGTGCTCCATGAGCTGCTCGGACGTGACGTCCGGGTCCTCGATCATGCGCACGCAGGCGGCGACGACCTCGCGCAGGTTGTGGGGCGGGATATTGGTGGCCATGCCGACGGCGATGCCGCTGCTGCCGTTGATCAGCAGGTTGGGCAGCTTCGACGGCAGGACGGTCGGCTCGCTCAGGCGGTCGTCGAAGTTCGGCGCGACGTCCACCGTCTCCTTGTCCAGATCCGCCAGCATCTCCGT